>CALGAR010000135.1 GCA_937959285.1 uncultured Bryobacterales bacterium | reverse complement strand
CACGACAGGCGGAGGGAAGGGCTCGGGGCTGGAATGAAACAGTTGCACGGCCAATCCCTCAGCCGGGACGAGCACTTCCGTTGGCGCAGCCCAGGTTTGACCGCGATCGGGTGTGATCCTCGCCTGCCCGCCGGAGACACCGTGCAGCCAGTACAGCTCGCCTTTGTTCAGGCGCACGGCAAGCCAGAGAGTTTGGGAATCGAGCATCACCGGCTGAGGCAATTCGAACTCCAGCCAGCCTTGGTGATTCGCGTTGACCTGCTTGATCGCGGGCTGGGCAATCAGCGCTCCCGGTGCTCCGGCCGCATCAGCCCGTACCTCAAGGACCGCTTCACCGGATTCCATGGCCGCGAGAATGCGAACGCTCACTAGCCGGTTGGGCCCGGCAAACGATGCGCTGGCAGCGACGCCGCGCGCCTCCGTGACTCGCAGACCGCGCGGCGCTGGGTGGAGTGGAGGTTCCGGCGATGCCGAGTTCAGCTCGCGGCCGAGCAGTTTCGCGGTCAACCGGAGCAGCGCGCCTGCGGCGCGGAGCCCGGCGGGCGCTTCCAGCACGAGCGGGGTCCGGTCTCCGCCCAGGCGCACGGTCGTGGGTGCATTCCCCATCGGCCTCACGACGTAGCGTGCACGAAGCGTCTTGTTTGAGACCGCCACGGCCCCGCCGCTGGATGTCGTGAAACGGATCACGAGCGGGAGCGTGTGGCCGCTCGAGCGCTGCTTCAGGGCTTCATTCAAATGCTTGCCGGCCAGCGGAGTAAAGCTCACCTCCTGCTCGCCGGTTTCGGGCAGCAGGACATCCGGATGACTCCACAGGGGCACTCCTCCGCCTGGAGCATCCAGCGTCACCGCCAGATCATGAGGCAAAGCCTCCACTACGACCCGATTCACCCGCGGCTGCAGATCCAGCGGGGTCAGGGCTGCCGCGTCATTGCCCGTCGCTACCTGAATCAGCCAGACCGAGGAAAGCGGCGCGGTCAGTGTCAGCAGCTTTCGCCCGCCGCCGAAGTCGTTCAATGTCATGCCCGTGAGCACGCGGGAGAACATCGGACCCGGAGCGGGAAAATCAGGGCTGGCAAAAACGGGAGGGCCTGCCTGCAAGCTCGAGCCACGCCTTTCGGCCTGCCGTACCACAACGCGGATCTGCTGTCCGGGGAGATTCGGCGTTTCATATTGCAGCTCCACTTTCCGGAGGCGGGCTCGCTTCTCCAGCTCCAGGTAAATGCCTTTTCCCTGGGGACCTGGATGCACGGAGTAGCCCTCGATGTCCATGTCTTTGGGCTGCGCGCGCAGCACGATCCGCGCTTCCTCGACTTCGATCTCATCCATCCCAGGCAGGAGCGGAACCGCGAATTCGCGGCTCGCCTCGCCTCCTGCTTCGTCGGGAAAATCGATCACGTCATAGATGCTGACGGCGTAACCGCGCAGGAGCTGCTGGATTTCGCTCAGCGCAAGGTTGACAGGATAGAAGAAGGCGCTCGTGTTAGAAGCCATCACGAGGCCTCCACGAGCCGGATTGCGGCTGCGCCAAGGAACACACTGGTCCCGTTGGCGGGGTCTGCAAGATGGACGGCCACGTATTCCATGCGAGTGGCGCCGAGATCACCTGCGGGGGCCTTGTAGTCGATGACAGTTTCGTCCGTTCCTGCGGGGATGACCCTGAAGCCTTGAATCGCGCCGGCTTCGCCGTTCGTGATGGTTCCGCGCAGTCCAGGAGGAAGGTCGCTTTGCACAGTGACCGCCAAACGGAGGACTCCCCGCGCCCCGTTTTGTGCATTCACTAGGCGCGAGGAGGGGATGGAGCGGACACGCACGCGGGTGCCCCCTCCGGCGGGCACTACCGGATCATCCGGCTCTATGACGACTGGCAGGGCCGCGATTACCGGATCCACCGCGCGAATTACGCCCTCCGGTCCGCTCACGCCGGGTGGCCAGATGATGGCCTTTCCCCGATAGCGCAGTGTCGCGGAAGGCCCTTCGGCCGGGATCTCCTGAGCTACCGCGCCTTCGGCAAATTCGAACGATTGCACCTCAAAGCCCGGGTCCGGCGCCGCTACGGCAAAGCCCTTCCCGTTGCGGATTTCTTCGGTCGACAGGAGATGGGCAGCGCGCGACATGCTGGTCAGCAACAGACTGCGGGCGGAGGCGAGACCGTTGGTTCCGGAATCGGGCGCCAGCACCCGGAACTCGAGCAGCGCCTCAAAGCCGACGGGGAGCACGCGCCGGCTCACGGGGGAACCGCCAGCCGTGCTGACGAGAGCTTCGCCGGGTACGAAGACCGAATCTGGCTGGATCTGCGAGAGCGAGACACGCAAAATCCCGTCGCCCGGCGAGGCGGGCTGGAGTGGCTCGGGAGCCTCTACGACCCTCAAGCGCGTGAGGTCGGCGAGGCCGTCGGCCACGATTGCGGTCAGTTTGCGTTCGATCTCGCTCAGCATGCTCTAGGGGCTACGAAATGGGCCGGTTGATTCGGATTTCCTGGATCCGGTCGTTGACAGTTTTGGTTAGATCGGTCCGCAAAACGGCGACGTTCGCGTTTAGCTCCGTGCGTACGGCGTCCTGGGTGCTCTTGGCGGTGCTGGCAATCTCGCCGCGCAATAGCGTTACCGTGCTGTTGATGGCTGCCGTTGTCTTCGCCTGCTGATCGGCGATGGCTTGCGACAGCTCGGTACGCAGTTGCTGCGTGACGCTGCGGGCCGATTCCTGGATCTGCTGCGTCAGGTTGAGCGCGGCCACCTCGGCTGCCACTAGATCCGGCAAATCGCTGACGGCCTTGGCGACCGTCTGGCTGATGCGGCTGTCGAGATCCGCCAGGCGCGTATCCACTGTCCGGGTGATGCGGGCGTCCACCTCGGCAAGCGACGAGTTCACCGTGGCGCTCACTCGCGCGTTCACCGCAGATTCCAGACTTGCCTGCGCGGTCGCGATCTGTTTGGTGATGCTTTGCATGAGCTGCTCCTCGAGGCCGCGTACTGCTTCGTTCAGGCTTTGCTCCACGAGCACTGGAAGCTGCTTGTCCATCGCCGTTACACGGCTGTCGATGGCTGCCACCTGCTGGTTCAACCGCTTTTCCACCGCGGCGATTTCGTCGCCGATTGTTGTCGTGGTAAAGGTGCGCAGTTCGTCGCTGAGCTGGGCGTGCAAGCTTGCCGTCGCGGCATCCACCGCCTTTTGCACCTGACCCGGAATGCTCGCTAGGGCTGAATCGATGGAGGCTTTCGTCGCGGCGGCAGCCTCGTTGAGCACGGTCTTGGACGTAGCGGCCAGCTTCGCATCGAACGCGGCAGTGAGGCTCGATTCTGATGCCACAAGCCGCTTATCCAGCATCTGCTCGAGCTCCGTGCGGTTCGAGGCAATCTGCGCACCCAGCTCCTGCTTCAGCTTGGCCTCGGAAGTCGCATTCGCAGCCAGCAGTTCTTCACGAAGCGCAGTATTGAGTTTGCTGTACTTGGCGTCGAGGCGCGTTTCGATGTCCGCGGACAAGCTCGCCAGCCTTGTCTCCAAACTGGCGGAACCGGTGACGCCCACAACGTCCGAAAGCTCATTGAGCTTTAGCTCGATATCGCGCAACCGCAGGAGCGTTCCATCAACACCCTTCAGGTTCTCGCGGAGCTCGTTGAGCGCGGTGACTTCCTCCCGCAGTCCGGCAACGTTGATGGGAGCGCCGGTCGGATCGGTCAGGGCTTCGCGCAGTTTGAGGACCTGATCTACGTTTTTGCTCAGACCGCTCACCTGGCCGTTGAGCGTCGTCACCAAGGTCCGCAGGTCTTCCACACTGGCAAAACGTTTCTCAAACTCGCGCAAGGTCCTGCTGCGGTCCAACTCGTCCACGGCCGCGGCATCCAGCAGCTTCTGCTGCCGCTCGACGGCTTCGGTGAGTCTTGCGACCTCCTTGCCCATCCCTTGAATCTTCTGGTTCGCCTCGGCGAGCGCACTGCGGGTGAGCACCGAGCCAGAACCGCCTCCTCCGAGGAGATCCTGCAGTTCGGGCGCAAGCCACGCGGTTGTGACTTGCCCTGTGTGGTCGTGCGTGCGAGGAGCGAAGCGCTCCTCGAGTTTTACGGAAACGGCCTGCTCCTGCGCCCGGTCGATTTCCAGGATGCCGCTTATGACGTCCACCAGCGTGTTCCAGTCCTCAGCCTCGATGCGCATTCCGCGCTGCTTCTTCGCCAAGGGTGCGAGACGGTCGACCAGACTGGAAATTCGCGGCAATTGTGTTGTGCTGGCCATGGTCTACCTGCCTGTGATTCCGCTCGGTCCAAGCTGGCGGTCGAGCTTGCGCAACTGCTGCAGCTCCGCGTCGTACGTGGTGGTGCGCACTTGCTTCTGAAGATCGAGCGCGATCCCCAGTTGCTTGACCTGTTGCGATGCCGTGAATTCGACGTCGTCTTTCTTCTCGTCCATCAGCGCTTCCAACTTGGTGGCTAACTGCACCGCAGCGTTGCGCAACTCCCGGCTGAACACGGCCGGAGTGGCTGTCACCTTCTGCTCCAGGTTTTCGACCACGCCGAGGAACTCGCGCCCCTTCGGCGAGGCCTTATCAATCGCGGCGAGGTCGAGCACTCCTTCCACCTGCTCGCGGAAGCGCTGTGTTTGGATCTGGCGTTGCAGTTCGGTGAGCGCCGCGGTGACTCCGTTGAGCAGCGTTTCGAAGTTGGCCTGCATCTCATCGAACTTCTTGAGAAATTCCGGATGATCGTGCCCAATGGGCGAAACCGAGCGGGTGAGTTCCGCCACCGCGTTCGCCAGATCCCGGATCGCGCCGGCCATTGTGTTCCAGTCCTGGGCCAGAATCGCTTCGCCCGGCACTTTGGCCGCAAGCGGCGTCACAGTCTCGGCCACTGACTTGGCAACTTCGAGCACCGGGGTGAGGTTGGCCTCCGGAATGTCTTCTACCGGCGTGTCGCGAAACTTTGAAGGATCCAGGAGGACAGAGATTTTGGTTTCGCCAGTCGGCAGGACTCGGATTGGGCGGCGCAGTACGGGGACAGCCAGGTTCGGATGGCGCACCGTGAGCTCGTAGCTCCCCGGATCAATCTTGGCTACTTTGACTGTTCCATCGAGGAACGGCTTCGCTTCCCGCACGACGTTCATGGTCACCGGGTCCCGCAGTTCCACCGTCAGATCCTTGTTTACCGCGGGAAAGCCGAGGATGTTCAATGTAAGATTCTGCATCGCCTGTCTCCTGCTATTGCGTGTAATTTGCTCCCACGCTAGTGACCGAACGGAAAATCCACTTCCCAGAAGAAGGTGACATCCTGGCCGGGCCGTAGGGTCACCGGCTCGAATACCACCTGGTTGTACAACTTGTCCGCCGCGAGCAGGCCGGCTTCGGTCACGCCTGCCAGCTCAACCGTGGGCTTGAACACTGCCTGGATGGAGACGCGCACCGCGTTCGGCAAATCGGTCACGATCTGAAAACTATCCGGAGTAAGCGCTGTGCGCAGCGCTTCCGGTGGTATGTTGCCGTCCTCGGGCGGCGTCAGAGACGTCGTCTCCGGCGTAGCTGCTTCCTGCGCAAAGCCGACACCCACTGCATTAATAGGCGCGGCGTCCGGACCGCCTGCAAACAGTGATGCAATGACGGACGCACCGCTGCGTAGCACCAGGTTCCGCGCCTGCCGCTCCGCCACCAGGTCGCCGCTTGCGGAGCGGACCATCAGTCTCATTCTTCCTTCGATTGGCCGCCTCATCTGTTCCTGCCTTGAGTCATTCAAACCTGGATCCTCCCAGCACGGACTCGCCATATCGCCCTCCGAATGTCAATTCCTGCTCAATTCCGGACGGCCCCTTCTCCGGATCGAACTGCATCCACGGCAACTGCACACGCACCTGCTGCGGCTGTGACTCCCGAAAGGGTTGGAAGCGTACCTCCGCACGCACCCCAGCCGCGTGCAGGTCCGAAATGGCGGAGCGCAGCGCGTAGGCTACCCGTTCATGGAGCGGTTCTGTGTCGGATTCGGCCGGCTCAACCACCAGGTAGCGCGGCACGTGAACTTCGAACGACGCTCCTTCGATTTCTGTCCACTCCAGTTCCAGCTTCGCGAGGGTGCCTGACGGAAACAGAGAATGATTGAACCTCGTTTGGTCGAAAACGCCCTCGCGCAGATCCTCATCCGCAATGGCAAAGAAGAAACGGTTCAGGCCGGGGACGTCGTAGAGGCCGACGCAGAGAAAGATCCAACTGTTCACACCCCGCGCCAGTCGCGGGACACAGGGTTCTGCGTCCAGATCGCTTTTCTGGAAGGGGGTGCCGAGCTTGAATCCGCTCAAGCTGAATAGCTTTCCGGTCACATCGTGGCCGCCGAGCGTGGCTTGGGCCAAACGCGGCTTATCGGGGGAGGCCTCCGGGGAGACACGCACGCTTAGACTCTCGCCATAGTTCAAACGGTCCGCGTATCCGATTAGGTCGCCTGTCGTGCGGTTTACCAGCACAGGGACGGCGGGGCGTTTACCCGGCATGGCCGACAGATGGAACTCCACGACGGACTCATCAAGGCCTTGATTCGTGTCTTCCCAGGTCAACAGGTATGGCACGCGGTTCCCGCGTGCGGCAAGAGCCATGCTCCGACGGCGCCGTGGAGGGTTTTCCACCAGAGCTAACGGACGAAATCGCGGCCGGTCTTCCAGGGGCCTGTAAGCCTCGTCCAAGGTGACGGATTGCAGGCCTGGAACGAGCGTTGCGCCGGTCACACGCTCAGCGCCGGCCAGGTAGGAATAAACGAATTCGCGGATCTCACGCGGACCAAGCGCTCCTTGGAGCCGTGCCTTGACGAGCGCCAGCAGCCGCTCGCGGAAATTGCGCAGATCTTCCCAGGGAAACGGCTCGATACCCACCAGCGCCCCGATCTTCTTTGCGTCCTCAAGGCGGTAGGCAAATCGAATCCAGTGGGCCTGCCGCATGCGGTCGAGATCTTCCTCGAAGATTTCCATTTCGAGGGCAATCACGTTAAGCAGCTGGCTGAGTACCGAGTCGCGCGCGCTCGTATAGATCGGCGGCAAGAGCTCGTGGAGGCGGTTCAGATGATTCATACTGTCACCTCCACGGAGACGACGCGGAAGACGTGCTCCGGCCTGGACTGGAAGGCGGGCCCTCCGTGTAGAATCTGCACGAACTGATCCTCGGCCGTCAGCGTGATCGTTATGCGCAGCGGATCGATCGCGTACATCGCATCGTTTCGCAGCGCGGTAAGCAGGATCTCGGTGGTGATGGCCGTGCCTGAGGCGAGGGATGCAAAGAACTTCTGCAACCGGCTCGTGATCTCGCTCTGAATCGCATCCATTGCGGCGCCGGTTTGCGGCTGCACGGCAAGGTTGGCCCGGACGTCGACGGTAACTTTCTGCGGTCCTGGCAGTGGCTGATCGAAGGTTTCGGCCATGAAGCTGACATCTTCGGGAGCGAGTGAGACGGCGGCTTGCGCTTCCGGAATGAAGTCCTCGCCAGGCTGGCCGACCGGCCCGCCCTTGACGCCGATCGTAAGCTGAGCGTCGACAATCCGGTCGTCGGCGAGCAGCGCGGCCAAGAGCGGCTTGATCCGGATCCTTTCGCCCACGCCCTTCTTCCGGATCTCCGCAATCAGACGGTCGCGCGCGCCGGAGCGTACTTGCTGAATCTCGGCGGCCGGCATTTGCGATCCTGCCAGCACCAGCTGCACGTTCGCTTGCAAAGCCACGCTACCCGCGCCATCGACCAGCACCCGGATGCCAGCCGGCCGCAGCTCTTCCACGCGTGCCAGTACAGGGTCCAGCGAAGCGTCCGGCCCGGCCATGCTGACGATCACCCGAATCTCACCCGGCACGCCGTTGGGCATTTCGATGACGTTGACATCGCGCACTTCTGGCATCTGCAGCAAGCCGTGGCGAATGGCAGGTACGGTCCCCTTGTTGCTCGCCAGCAGCGCGCTGGAAGCTCGCTGGCGCAGCTCTTCGTCGGATTCGTCGTCGCTCGCACGTGTTGTGGGCCGTTCATTGGTTACGCTGTCGATGCCGGCAATCGCGCGTTGGATTACCGTCAGCGTATTTTCGGGCACGGGCTCGGTAGCTTGGGTAGCGCCTTGGACGCGAACCTGAGCCGTAGTCTCTCCGGCCAGCATCGTGTGCGTCTGAACGGTCTCGTAGCGGATCTTGTCCTGCGCGTCGGTAATTGGCGTCCCAGCAGGGATTGTGATGTTGCCGGTAGTACCGGCGCGCCGGCGGAAGGTAACCGTGCCGATTGGCCGGCCGGCCCGAAAGCGCTGATAGCCGAGCAGTGCTACTACGCGGTCAAGCGAGGATCCGGTCGCCGTTTCTAGGAAGGCCGAATCGTAGGCCAGATTCAACTGGGCATAGAGCAGAGCCAGCTCCTTGCTTACAGCTTCCAGCAACGTACGCACAACAGATCCCACGTTGAGGTCTGTCAGCGGCGTCGGGTCCGTGACCCGGGGGTAGTAGTTCACTACAACGTCTGTCCCGGGTGCGGGCTTCTTTCCGAAGGGTAGGAAGCGGATGCGGCTTAAATCTTGCGGATCCGCCTCGTCAGCCACCAGCTCGTAATCGTTCAACGTGAAGGTGTACGGCTTTGGTTCCTCGCCCTCGACGCCGGTCGCGACGAATCCGGTTACGACTGACACGCGGCGCACGGGCCGGCGCTCCAGTATGATGTCCGGAATCACCAGAGGGCGCGCGTTGGGGTCGTAGTCCACGCGGTGAACTTCGCGAGCAACGCCCTGGGTAAGCGTGGTCAGAACGTCGCGGACGACATCGGGATAGGTGCGATTAACGAAACTCACAGCGTCACTTCCAGTGCCAGCGGCAAGGGCTGGTCATCATCGAGGGGCAGCACCGAGAAGCCGATCCGTATCGTGTCCGGCTGATCCTCCGGGGTATCCACAGTCAGGTCGAGAATCTCGCGAACCCTCGGCTCGCTCGTGAGCGCCTGAATGGTGTACAACCGGGCCAGATTCCGGGTGGTCGTGTTGTTGAGATTGCCGATTAGCTCCACCAGCCGGCTTCCATATTCCGGATGGCCGAGCGGAGTCAGGGAGCCGAGCGGGGTCAGCAGCCGCAGAATCAGCGCCTGCGCCAAATTCTCACGGCCGCTCACCGCGCCGAGGTCCTTTGCATCTCCGACCCCCTTCAGGCCGCCTCGCCCGCCAGGTACCACCGCCAAGTCGAGCGTGCCCCAAGAGTCAGCCGAATCGAGCGTCACACTGGCGGGTACGCCCGTGTAGCGGGTGAGCATCAAATCCGAGCCAAGCCGCGTGTACTTCTTCTCCTTCGCCATCTGCTCAGCCCCCAATCCGAACCGTTGCGACGGCTACCACCTGGCCAACGGGTGCGTCGGCTGGATCGTTGCAGGTGAGGGCCGTATCGCTGTTGCGCGCCGCCGGTTTTCCGCCGATCCTCACCGTGGCGCTGCCCATCTGAATCGTTGCCTTGTTGGCCGGCGGCTTCTGAAAGCTTGTGCCCGGTGGTGTGGGAATGTGCGGAGGCAAATTGTCGGCAGTCGATCCCTGTACCGCAGCGGCTTGCCCGCCGATTTTCACTGTGGGAACCAGTCCTCCGCTGATCTTCCCGGAGAACTGGTGTGGCAAGGGCGTTGGAACCAGCGACGGCCCGGCGGGTACCATCACGATGTGTGTGTCGGTGGCTATCACCTGATCGTTTGCCTTTGCCGCTGACTGCCCCATGCTTGACTCCTTCCCTCAGTTCAGGTCGATCGTTTGTCCGGCGACTTTGACTGTCGAATCGCCCTCGATTTGAATCTGGGCGGCTTTCAGTTTCAGGGTGCCGGATGCCTCAATGGTGACGTTGCCGCTCTGTTCAATCCGAACGCGGGAATCCCCTACTGCCAGTTCCGCCGTGCCGTTGGAACTGCTCGATTGCGTGAGCTTGAGCTTCGCTTCCTGCGCTTCTAAGCCGATGCCTTCATCGTCCACGGTGAGCGAAACTTTGACGCCGCCGTCGAGCGTCAACTGGAGGCTTCGCGTACCGTCGCCTGGCGTCTGCACTCGCAGTTCGAGACGCCGCGTGCTATCAGTCTCATCGCCGGGCAGGACGAGCACAAGCTCTCCGGGGCCGTGCTGGGGCGGCGCAACCTGTTCGTTGTACAACCGGCCCACGACTACGGGAGCGTGCAAATCGCCCCCAGCAAAGACCACAAGCACCAGGTCATTTTCGCGAGGCAGGGTCACGAATCCGATGGCTCCGGTGGCGATCGGCACCTTGGGCAGCACGATCCCGGATTCGCGCAGCGCGACCGTGCAGGCGTAGCCGGTTCCTGCATCGGAGCCATAGACGGACTTCACTACGCCGACAGCCGGGTTCCAGTATTGGCCAATCTCGTGCCGGGCAATCTGGCGGATGGTGTGGACGACGCGCTGCATTTCTCTCCTCTTAGAGCAATCCTCGGAGGGCGCCAGCCATGGATCCCAGCAGGGCGGCGGGATCGAAGGCGCTGCCTCCTTGAAGGAATCGCGCCGCGGTACGCGCCCCGCCGCAGCCGATCTGGTGGCGGACCCCGCCAATCCATACCGGTCCTCCAGGCAATCCGCTGGGTGATTCCTGAATCTCCACCACCATGCCGGGGCGCAGGTGAGGTTGCAGAAACGCTTTGAAAACGCCTCGGCCCGCAGCAGCCAGATAGCTGCGCTTGAGCGCCGCGCCCGCGGTGGCAGCGCTCTGTGCCGTTCGCAAAGCTGGCTCAAACCGCCAGCGGTGCGTGAACGAGGGACCATCCGGCCGGTTGCCCCCAAAGAAATCAGTTACCGGACGCAAGGCAGCCGGGTCGGTGTGGGATCCGACACCGCTTTCGCCTGCCGCTACGAAGGATTC
>CALGAR010000134.1 GCA_937959285.1 uncultured Bryobacterales bacterium | reverse complement strand
CTGCCGCTGAAAGGGGGCAGCGAGGAGCCCTACATCGACACCTTCCCATCAGGCTTCTGGTCCTATTGGGCGATTACGCCAAAGGGCTTGTATTATCTCGACCAGCAGGAAGTGGAGTCGGTTGGCGTAAAGTACTACCTGAGATTCCGGGATTTGCGCACAAATCGCGACTCGCGGATCCTCACCTTCGATAAGCGGCCATTCAACGCAGGCCTGGCCATCTCACCCGACGGCCAATGGGCGCTGTACAACCAAGTGGATCAGAGCGACTCGGACATTATGATGGTGGAGAACTTCCGCTAAGAGTTACTTGCCCAGGGGCTGGTAGGAGAAATCCCAGACCTGGACGTTCACTTTCCCTTCCGTGTACTCAACCACGGCGTACTCGCCCGGCTTGAGCGGGTTCACCGGCCAAATCTTATAGACGCCGTCTGAAACCTGCCGCCGGAACACCTCCACCATTTCAATCTTCTCGAAGATCTCCTCCGACACCGGAATTTTCTCGACTTCATCGACCACGCGCGCGCCTTTCTTAGGTTTAAGCTGAGCGATGCCGAAGCGCTGGTCGGCTGAGAGGCGAATGTAAAATTCCGGCTTGTCCGTGCGGATCACCGTTTGGGACTTTTCGCCGTCCAACTCAACGGTGGATTTTCCGGAGACTATGGGGATGGGTGCGAGGGCTTTCAGGATCGCGCGGCGCTTGTTGGCCTGAATCTTGGATTCCGCCTGCTTGATGGCCGTGAGCTGGTCGCCCTCGACCATATAGACTCCTGGCTCCATCGGCACCCGCGCCGCTTCTTCACGCATGCGGCGCTCCTCTCGTTCTTCCTCGTCCATCGCCGCAGCCTGCTCATGCTGGGCTTCCTCGCGCTCCCGAATGACGGCTTCCGTCTTTTTCAGATCCACAAGTTCCAGCGGGATCTCCTCCCATTCCCCCCGCTCAACGCTGTAGTAGCGTACACGGTCGGAAAGCACTTTGTACTCGCGGACCAGGTGGTAGCCGCCGTCAGTAAGGAAGAGCCGTATATTGGCCGCCATCAAAGGGGCGATGGCCAGGACGGCAGCGAGAATGGCTCGCCACATAACAACCTCTGTTTCTAGTGTAGACGTGTCGGAGAACGGAGGTCAGCTTCTACCCCAGAAAGCAAAAGCGACAGCGGCAAGCACACACAGGAACGAAACGACGTAGTTCCACCGTAGCTGTTCGCCCAAGTAGGCATAGGCAAAGACGACGAATACCGCCAGGGTAATGACCTCCTGGATGATCTTTAGCTGGAAAGCGTTAAAGCGGCCATACCCCATGCGATTGGCCGGGACCTGGAAGCAATACTCCACGAACGCAATCGCCCAGCTCGCGAGAATTGCAGTCAGCATGGGGGCACGCCGGTACTTGAGATGCCCATACCAGGCGAACGTCATGAAAACATTCGAGGCCAACAGAAGTGCAACCGTGACCATAGGAAGATGTCTCGTGATGCTGATTAAGGAGCGGACTGCACGACGGAGCTTACCGGCCCGAGGCCGGCGATGACCTCTTCAAACCGGTCCAGCGCGTCGGCAAAGAAATGATCTTTCGCCTCGACCGTGATGAGCCGCTTTGGCTCCGGAAGCTTGTCGACAAGCGCTTTCAGGTCAGGGAGCGGCCCGTGCTCATCGTTTGTGCTTTGAATGAAGATTCGAGGCGCGGTGCACCTGTCGAGATAACTCGTGTCCTTGTACACCGTCGGAAACCCGACGGCTACCACCCTGGACACCTTTGGAAGATCGGCACAGAGACGAAGCACAATGCGAGAACCAAACGAGAAACCAGCCAGCGTATAAGGCAGATTCGGATACCGGCTTAGCAACCAGGACAAAGCGGCCCTCGCATCCTCCACTTCGCCGATTCCGTGATCGTACTCCCCCTCGCTCATGTTCACGCCCCGGTAGTTGAACCGCAGCACGACTGCACCGGAACGCCGCAGGCCGCGGGCCAAACGGTACACGACCTTGTTATGCATCGTACCGCCAAACTGCGGATGCGGGTGACAAACGAGCGCGGCTTCGATAGGCTCCCTGTCTTCGGGTTCCTCCAGCAGCGCTTCAAGACGGCCCACCGGGCCCTGGATGAAATGGGATTCGATGCGGCGCGGCACGTTAGTTGGACCGGTAGTTGGTGAACTGCATATCGATGCCGAAGTCCTCCTGGCGGAGCATTTGGATCACCTCCTGCAGGGTGTCGCGATCTTTGCCAGCCACCCGCACAAAGTCGCCCTGAATCGACGCCTGGACCTTCTTCTTGCTCTCCTTGATCCGCTTCACGATGTCTTTCGCCTTGTCGGTCGGAATTCCCTGCTGCAGCGTAATCTCCTGCCGCACCGTAGAACCCGCCGCCGGCTGAACCGGACCGTAGGTCAAACCCTTGAGAGGCACATTCCGCTTCACGAGCTTGCTTTGCAAAATGTCGATCGTTGCCTTCAGCTTAAACTCGTCCTTGCTGGCAACGAGAATCTTGTGCTCCTTCTCGTTGAGCTCGATGCTGGACTTCGAGTCCTTGAGGTCGTAGCGCTGAGTGACCTCTTTCACTGCCTGGTTAATTGCGTTCTGAACCTCAGCCAGGTCAATCTTGGAAACAATATCGAAGCTGTTATCGGGCATGAGTGTGCGTAAATTCGTGTCCTAGCGCGATAAGAACTTTCTCTGTAATCTCGTCGATGATCTTCGGCAGCGCGGCGTCGAGCGCGATTGTGACCGCAGCCCGGACCTGTTCCGGATCGACGCCGTTGCCATCCGGTCCGGCCGGAGAAGCCTGTATGGAGCTGCGGGACGCCTCCTGTCCTTCAGGAGCCGTAGCTTCCAGGATAGCAGTTTGGACGGCTCCGCCTCCTGATTCCTTGCTCCGGTCGCATTGAGCGGCCTCGATCAGAGGCCGGATCGTCTCCATTACGACCGACGCTTCAAAGGGCTTCTTCAGCACGCCGTCGCTGCCCACGCGCTGCGCTTCCGCTTCGTCAATGGGTTCCAGAAGCCCTGCTGTCAGAACGACTCGCGTGTGGCGAAAGCGGGGGTTCCCCTTCACATACTCGCAGATCTGGTAGCCCGATCTGCCCGGGAGTGAAATGTCGGCAAGGATCAGATCCGGATCTGCATCCTGCAGGCGCAGAAGCGCCGTTTCGCCGTTCGTGACTGTGACAACCTCGAAACCTTCCTCCCGCAGAATAAGCTCGCCCATGCGCTGGGCATGGGGACTGTCATCGGCCAGAAGGATCCGGTTCATCGCTTGGCTGTCTTTTGCGGCTTCTCGGCCTTTTCCTTCTTGTCCTTCTTCTTGTCGTTGCTGTTCTTGTTGTTATTGGTCTTGCCAGCGCCTTCTGCTGCGGCGGGTGCTCCCTGTCCCTCGGAACTGTTCCCGCCGGACGTCGTCTGCTGTCCGTCGCCCGAGCTGCTCCCCGCCACTGCCTGGCGTGCATCCGGCTTTGTGTCGAGAGCCGTGGAATCAGTCACAGTGGAGACGGTCACGTCGCCCGTGAAGCCGGAACCGGCGCCTTGACCGGGGAGCGGCACGGAAGCCGGGATCGTGGGCCGGAAGGGAGTCATCGTCGGAGTACCGGATTTCGCGGCCATGTGCGTGTCCGGGCTCTTACGCATCATGTTCCAGACCGGGCTGAAAAAGCCTGGTTTCTCATAGTGCTCTTGCTCGTATTTCATTCGAGCAATCGCCACCGGATCCGGCTCGGGCACCGGCATTTCCATTTCTATAAGCTTCTTCTTCGCATCGTCCGCCAGATCGCTCAGGGGGTAATCTCGAACGATCTTCGCGTAGGCGGCGCCGCTTTTCTCGCGGAAGCGCGGCCCCATCTTGGCGTAGGAGTCCCCCAGCCGCCACAACGCCTGGTCGGCCTTGCTGTACAGCGGATAGTGGTTCGTCAAAGCCTCGAGGCGGTTGGCTGCAGCAGGATAGCTGCCCTTGGTGTGATAGAACGATCCGACCCGGAACTCGCTTTCCGCAAGGACTTCCTGAATGTTGCGAAGAAGCTGCTGGACATGCGGCACGAATTTGGAGTTGGGGAACTGAACCAGAAGCTGACGGCACTCGTCTTCCGCGCGCAAGGCATGAGTGTTATCGCGGTCAGGCTTCTCCATTCCCCGGTAGTGGATCATGCAGATCCTGCTTTGCGCTTCGGCCGCCTCCTCCATGGTCGGATAAAAGAGAATGAAGTCCTTGTATTCGGCCTCGGCTTGAGCCAGCGCATGCGACCCGCCCTCACGATACCAGCTATCGGCAATCGCCAGCTTCGCCTTGGCCAGGTACTCGCTCGTGTCATACGTGTTAATGAGCGTCTGGAGGGTCAGGCGGGCAACCTCGAAGCGTCCCCGCTCGATGTCTTTGATTGCCTTATCGAAGAGGATCTTGTCCGGCTGCTGGGTATCCTTGGTAATCGGGTTTTCGTACTTCTTTCTACGGAAGCCACACGAGGTGAGCAGCGTAAGTACGAGCAGCGCCGCCAGGACCTTGGCGGTCCAAGGCGTCGTTCGCGTGCCGCCCCAATTCGGAAAACGATTCATAAAAACCTCAAGCCTATCCGATGTCGAATCTCAAACACGGACGCTAAGCGCCTGGTGCGCTGCGCGCCGCATCTCGGCGACCGTCGCCGAGGGATCCGGGCTATGGAAAATCGAGGAGCCGGCCACGATCCAGTCCGCGCCGGCACGAACAATTTCCGCTAGATTCTCCAGTGTAACCCCGCCGTCGACCTCAATTAAGAAGGGCAGCGAGTACTGCTTTCTCATTGAGTCCAGGGCGCGGATCTTCCGGAGCGAGCCGGGGATGAACTCCTGCCCCCCGAAACCCGGATTGACGCTCATTACCAGCACGTAGTCGGCCAAGTCGAGAACGTCCTGCAAGAGCGATACGGGTGTTGAAGGGTTGATAACAACGCCTGCGCGCGCACCCTCACTCTGTATATGACGCAAAGTCCGGTCCAAATGCGGACATACCTCCTGGTGAACCGAAATCTGATCCGCTCCCGCCTCAATGAATGGAGCGATGTAGCGGTCGGGTTCGGTGATCATCAGGTGGACGTCCAGAGTGAGTCTGGTCGCCTTGCGTATCGATTTAACGACGGGTGGACCGATCGATAGGTTTGGTACGAAGTGCCCGTCCATGACATCCAGATGGAGCATGGAAGCGCCGCCCTGCTCCACTCGGGCGATTTCCTCGCCAAGTCGCACAAAGTCAGCCGAGAGGATAGACGGAAGAATCTCAACCATTTGCGGGCTTTTAAGATGTTATCACAGCGGCATAGAAGCCATCGCCGGGCTGGAGGCCCGGTAAGCGATACCTCTCTGTCTGCGGCTCCGTTCCGAGCACGGCGCGTACCACCAGCTCATTCTCTTCCGGTTCGAGTGAACAGGTCGAGTATACCAGCCGGCCTCCGGGAGCCAGGTGTTCCAGCGCGCGCTCCAACAGAGCCTTCTGCCGACGTGGCAGATCGGCCAGGTCTTTGGGTTGGATGCGCCATCGAATCTCAGGGTTTCGGCCAAGGGTGCCGGTGCCCGAACACGGAGCATCCACCAGGATGCGGTCAAAACGCGTTCGAAAGGGCAGCGGGAGCGTCCCATCGAGTGCAATTCGGGCACACCCTGTTGCCTGAAAATCACGCAGGCGGTGCCAGTGAAGGTCGCACGCAATCGCCTTTACACCCGATTCCAGCGCCTGCGCTGTCTTATGGCCGGGGGCTGCGCAGAGATCCAGCAGCGTCAATCCCGGACGCAGATCGAGGAGCGGCACGATCGACTGCGAACCAACATCCTGGATGCGCAGTCCCGCAGGCTCTCCTCGAACAACCCGGTACGCACCCGGCACTTCGGGAGAAGGCTCGAGCTCAATTCCGGGAGGCAGAGGCGTTCCCTCCGGAACTCGCACCCAGGTCTCCGGCGGGCGCAGAAAGGCTTCGGCGATCCTTGTGGCCGTGTCCTCGCCAAAGTGCCGGTCCCAGCGATCCAACAGCCATGCGGGCATCGAGCAGGCGGTGGCCCGGTCCGGCCAGGGGATCGGAGCACGGTCTACCTTGCGCAAAACAGCATTCACAAACCCTGCGGCGGACGCTTTCCGGGCACGCTTGACAAGAGAAACGCTCTCTCCGACAGCGGCATGCATCGGAATGCGTTCCAGGAACCGGATCTGGTAAATGCCGAGCCTCAGGGCGAGACGGACTTCGAGATCGAGGCGCGCCGGATCGCGTCCGCTATAGTGACGGATCAGGAAGTCGAGCTGCGTCCGCCGGCGCAGGCAGCCCATGACCAGTTCGGACGCAAGGTCGGCATCGCGGCGGTCGAGCGCAGCAGTTTTTGACCGCAGCAAATCCGAAGCCCAGCCACCCGTATCCACACGGCGAAGCACATCGAAAGCAGCGAGGCGGGCAGGACTTACGGCGGACTTTTGCACCAAACACTATAATAGGTACTTGGAACTCGAAAAGACTCTTCTGCGCAAGGTAGGCGAAGCGATCGGACGTTTCAAGATGATCCGGAACGGCGATCGCGTCGCTGTTGCGTTGTCCGGCGGCAAGGACTCGCTGACCCTGCTGGAAGCCCTCCTATTGCTTCAAAAGAAGGCTCCCGTCGAGTTTTCGGTTTGTGCGTTTACCGTTGAACAGGGCAAGTTCCTTAGGCCCTTTGAACCGATGGGAGAATATCTCAGGCAGAAGAGGGTCGCCTGGACATACTACCGCGACACGCCTTCCTTCCAGTTGCTCGAAGATCAGCCCGACCATGGGTGCGATCTTTGCAGCCGCTATCGACGCAGAGCAGTTTACGAAATCGCGCGCGGACTTGACGCAAACGTCATCGCCTTCGGTCACACAGCGGATGACTTCTGCGAGGCGTTCCTGCGGAATGCCCTCTTTACAGGAAAGATGAGCGCGCTGCCCCCGGTGACACACTCGCGCGATAAGGAGTTCCGGCTGATCCGGCCGCTGGTCTTTGTGACAGAGGACCTCACCCGGCAATACGCCGAGTCGCTATCTGCTCCGGTGATTCCGTGCGGTTGCTCGCAGAGAACGGGAACAGTACGCCGTACCTTGCGGGGCTTCTTCGCAAAGCTGGAGAAAGACTACCCTCACCTGAAAGAGAACATGCTGGCGGCGATGGGCAATCTGCAACCATCCCGGCTGCTGGATCCGCGATATCTGGACCTGGAAGGCACTTCCGAGCCGGAGCGCGACGAAAATGTCCTGCTTCCCATATTCACGGACCTGTAACAATTCAGTGGTTGACCTGTCCCCAGTCTTTTGGGAGATACTGATGATTCCCCGTGCACCACAGTTTGGGCTCGAACTATGAGATTTCTGCCCCGCGAAGAAAAGTTCTTTCACTATTTCCTGGATCAAGTCAGGATCATCTCTGAAGCTTCCCAGCTGCTTCTGGATGGGGCGACCACTGGAAAGCCCACGCTTGCGGACGCTGCGCTGGAGATCGCGAAACTCGAAAAGCGCGGCGATGAACTCATCCACGAAGTCTTCCGCCGCCTTAACCAGACATTCATCACGCCTCTTGATCCGGAAGACATTCACACGCTGTCGTCGCATCTGGACGACGTGCTCGACGGGATCGAGGAGACGGTTCACCGCATCGTTGCCTATCGCGCCGAGCCGCTGCCTCCCGACGCTGTCGAGTTATGCCAGATCATCCGCAGCTGTACCAGAGCACTTGTCAGCGCATTTGAAGCGCTCAATAAGAATGAACCTCTGCTCGACTTCTGTCTTGAAATCGGACGTCTGGAAGACGAGGCTGACCGTCTCGTGCGCAGTTCCGTCAGCGAGCTGTTCAACAGCAAGGCCGATCCCATCTACATTCTGAAGCTGAAAGAGATTTACGAGTCTCTGGAAGAAACGACGGACCGCTGCGAGGACGTGGCCGACGCCCTGCAGAACGTCGTTGTGAAGAACAGCTAGCTAAGCCCCATGGACGCTGTACTGCTGCTTGCCGTCGTTATCATCGGGGTCGCGCTCATCTTTGATTTCATCAATGGCTTCCACGACGCGGCAAACTCCGTTGCGACGATCGTAGCCACGCAGGTACTCACACCGTTCCAGGCTGTCGTCTGGGCGGCGTTCTGGAACTTCATCTCTGCCTTCAGCTTCGGCACGGGCGTAGCTACGACGGTTGGGAAAGGCACCGTCAACCTGGAGTACGTCACTCTCTACGTCATCCTTGCGGGGCTGATGGGCGCAATTGTGTGGGACCTGATTACCTGGTGGTTCGGGCTGCCGACCAGCTCCTCGCACGCCCTCCTTGGCGGCTATGCGGGAGCAGCCATGGCCAACGTCGTTCACCTCAAGGGTCTGGTCCACATCTTCGACGCCGTGGTGGCAGAGGGATGGCTGCGGATCGCGCTCTTCATAGTCATTTCTCCGGTCCTGGGCATGCTGCTCGCTTACGTCCTGATGATCGCCATTCACTGGATCTTCCGCGACTCCACTCCCAAGACGATGGACCTGTACTTCCGGAAGCTCCAACTCGCTTCGGCAGCGATCTTCAGCTACTCGCACGGCACTAACGATGCCCAGAAAACAATGGGCATTATCGCCGGAGTCCTGTATACGGCTCACTACATCCCCGAGTTTCGAGTCGACACTTGGGTCATCCTGTCCGCCCACGCCGCCATCGCTCTCGGCACCTTAAGCGGAGGCTGGCGGATCGTGCGGACGATGGGCGCCCGTCTCACGCGTTTGAAACCCCGGGGAGGCTTCGCCGCCGAGACAGCCGCAGCCATATCGATTCTCTTCTCCACCGTCCTGCACCAGCCCGTATCAACGACTCATGTCATCGCGGGCTCGATTGCCGGCGTCGGGTCCATCCGGCGTCCGAAAGCGGTGCGCTGGGGCCTTGCGACCAACATTGTCTGGGCCTGGGTGATGACGATCCCGGCCGCGGCCGCCGTCGGCGCTATTTCCTTCGAGCTCATCTACTTGTTGACGGGTGGCGTGCTTCCCGCCAGCAATCCCTAGTCTGCCAACGCCCCGGCCAAACAGAATTCCCGTTATTCTAACTGTTGAGTCGAACAGGCGTGCTTGCGGAGATACCAGGACGTTGTATGAGGCTTGGCGCCGATTCCGGAACCGCCCGCGCTGTGCTCTTCTATGTCTAAGTTCCTGAAGCCGTCCCTCAACTGGTTCCTGATTTTTGTTCCGATTACCGCCGGCCTGGAGCTGATGGCGCCGGAGCATCATACCGCCATCTTCACTACCGCATGCCTGGCGATCCTCCCATTGGCCGGGTGGCTTGGCAGAGCGACAGAGCACCTTGCCGAACGAACGTCGGAAGGGATCGGAGGACTGTTGAATGCCACCTTCGGCAACGCAGCGGAGCTGATCATCGCCATCGCTGCTCTCAACAAAGGCTTGTACTCCGTTGTCAAGGCGTCGCTCACCGGCTCGATCATTGGAAATGCTCTTCTGGTCCTCGGCGCCTCCATCTTCGCCGGAGGCTTGAAATATAAAGAGCAGACGTTCAATGCAGCGGGCGCCCGCATTCAGTCCACCATGCTGACACTGGCGGCTACCGCGCTGGTTGCGCCGGCTGCGTTTCACTATGTCAGCGGGCCTCCCGGCTGGCCGAGCGAGATTGATCTGAGCGCGGAGATCTCGGTTGTTCTGCTTCTGACCTATGCGGCGAGCCTGCTTTTCACTCTGCGCACGCACACGCATTTCTTCGATTCGCCCGTGGCCCCGGCTGGCATGGTCGCAGAGGGCGAGCGGCACCATACGTGGAGCTTGGCTAAATCATTGGCAGTTCTGACAGGCGCTACCGTGCTGATTGCCTGGATGAGCGAGATGCTGGTGGCCTCGGTCGAGGAAGCTGCTGCGGCATTCGGGATGACCAGTGTTTTTGTGGGCGTGATTGTCGTCGCGATTGTCGGCAATGCAGCGGAGCACAGCACCGCGATTCTGGTGGCGAGGAAGAATCGCATGGACCTGAGCCTCAGCATCGCGATAGGCAGCAGCCTGCAGATTGCCCTCTTCGTTGCGCCCGTGCTCGTGCTTCTCAGTTTTTTCATCGGTCCCCGGCCTATGGATTTGGTCTTCACGCCCGCCGAAGTTCTCGCCGTAGTGGCCGCCGTGGCGATTACGGGGCAAATCTCGAGCGATGGCCAGTCGAACTGGATGGAGGGAATCCAGTTGCTGGCTGTATACCTGATCCTGGCGATCGTGTTCTATTTTCTGCCCGAGGTTCCTCGCGGCCCGGGCCAATTGATTGAGGCACGTTGATGAATCCACTACTCGATACTCTCCAAAGCGCCCGGTTCTACGACCTGGCCCAGCCCTACTTCGTGGGGATGCCGCATCACCCCAGTCATCCACCGTTCCTTTACAGCCTGATCAAGAAGCATGGAGATTACATTGCCCCCGGCGGATTCAGTTCGGCTGCCGATTCCATCGCCTTGGGCACGCACGTCGGCACTCACATCGATGCGCTCTGCCACGTCTCGCGCTGCGGATTTCTCCACGGCGGAGTGGAAGCGAATGCGGCTCAGTCCTACGCCGGCGGTTTGCAGCATGCACCCATCGACGAAGTCGGCCCAATCTTCCGTCGAGGAATCCTGCTCGATCTGGCGAAGCTCGAAGGCTGCGATGCGCTGCCTGTCGACTATACGATCACGCCCGAACACCTCGAGGCAGCCGAGCGTATCCAGAATGTGCAGGTACGCAAAGGAGACATTGTCCTGTTGCGGACCGGATGGGCCAGGTATTGGCACGACCCGGTCATGTATCTCACCGGATGTACGGGCGCCACGCAAGTCTGCGGGCCGGGACCGGCGCTGCCCGGAGCGCAATGGCTGAGTGAGCGAGGCATCTTCGCCGCAGGCTCGGATACCGTCGCCTTCGAACGTGTGCCTGACGTGTCGATGCCCGTGCACGTTCACCTGCTCGTCGAATCAGGCATTCATATCATTGAGGCGCTGAACCTGGAAGAACTGGCGGAAGAGAAGGCCTACGAGTTTGTCTTCGCTGCGTTGCCGCTGAAAATTCGGGGCGCCACAGGTTCTCCAATCCGGCCCGTGGCGATTGTAGCGTGAAGCGCAAACCCGAGCCGCCGGAACGCCTCAGGCAGAGGCTTCTTCGGCTTCCGCCATCCACCGAGCGCGATGAATCCTTTCGCAGGATCATCCGCCAGATTCCGAAAGGCAAGGTAGCCACCTACTCGCAGGTTGCCGCAGCCGCAGGATACCCGCTCTATCACCGCCAGGTGGCGCAGCTCCTGAGGAAGGAAGGCAACTCCCTTCCCTGGCACCGGGTTCTGGGAGCGGGCGGGCAGATCAAGCTCCGCAAGGATCTGGCGTTCGAGCAACGCGCCCGCCTGGAGATGGAAGGGGTTCAATTCCGCGGCGCCCGCGTCGACATGGCGGCGCATCAGCACGTGTTCCGCCCTTGGGAGCTCGAGCCGGATGAGCGCGAGCTCCCAGTCAAAACCACGAAGCAATCCATCCGGCGGGATTCCGGCACGTAAGAGCGCGAGTCCGGCTCTTCGTCAGGCATTGACTCGGGCGCGGTCGGCATCGGCCCGCAAAGGCAAGGCCTGAACGTCGAGAGACTCTAACAAATTCTCGTGAACCTCGTCATGTAGCACGTAGTATCGCTTGCCGTCCTCCTCAACGCCGCGAGCCATCCCTTTGGCGGCAAGCTGCAAACAGAACTGCTGCTCCCCGGCGGTCAGCGTCGATACTTCGACGCGAGGAAGTTCGTGAGGTCCGGGCTCCAGCTTGCGAAGAAAGGCCTTCAGGAAGAGCTGTTTGTCGACTGCATCGAGCGTTGCGCCAGCCGCAAACCACCGCTGTTCGGCATTCCCAAGGAAGTACGGACCCGACGTAAAAGCCAGGAGGAAGACGATGACGTCAATGAAGGCAGCGAGCGTGAGCGAAAAGGAGTGCCTCGAATTCGGAGCCGAGAAAAGCTCCGTGAATGCGAGCAGGAGATCCTCCTGACCGCCGCTCGATACATCAACGAAATCCGAATAGGCAGGAACCTGGGGACGCTCCAGAGCCCCGGAATGCAACGTGCGCTCCATATCAGGCCATGGGATCGCATCATAGGCTTTATGGAACGACCGTAACTGCTGTTCGCTTGCATCGACCGGCCTTGCTTTCGCGCGCCAGGCAGCAAGAGCGGCCTTTGATGCTTCCATTTGAGCTAAGCTTTGTTCGGAAATCTTAAGGTAGCGATCGAAGGCAGTGTATCTCGGTCCTTCTCCGGAGCCCTCCCGAATGACTCCTGCCAGGGTCTTTGCTTCACTGGCTACCGCTTTCCGTACTTCCGACAGATAAGGATCCGTATCGTGCGCCTGCGAGATGTAACCGTGCTGCTTCTCGGCGAGCGACATTTCCTCGAGCGCCAGCACGTGCCTGCGCGCTTCCGCAATCGCTGCAGCCAGCAACTGATCCGCTTGTGCCGCGACGGCACCCAGACGGTCGTACAAAGCACGTTGAACCTGAGCAGGCCGTTCCCGGGCCGAGAACCAGCTGTAGAGGCTGACGTAGGAGAAACCGATCGAGACCAGCGCGCCAATGGCATAAACACCAATGAGGGGCAGCCTCCCGCCCTTGCTCACGCCGATCAGCCACGCCACAAGAATGAGAGAAAGTTGAATGCCGAGGGACGCCAGCACCGAGAACCAGCCGGACAGGTACAATGCCATGCCCTGCTGGGTCGTGTAGTACGAGACTACAGAAAGAAGGCAACTCGCTACGAATAGCCCTTTCACAATCGGGCGGTTCAGCTCCCCCGGAGTGGCCGTCCTTAGGGTCGACATCCAGTGCATGCAAGCGCTCCCACGCTGGGGACGCCTGCACGAAGGAAAAATATACCAAGGGATTCACTATCGCCGGCCGGATGGCACAGCGTCTTATGATCCAGTCATTCGGTTGATGGGAGGCGCGATGCCCAAGGTTAATCAGGTACTCGAAACAGCAATTTACGTCGACGATCTGGAGCGGGCGGAAAAGTTCTACGACGATCTGTTCGGATTTCCGAGGCTCTTTTCAGACTGGCGCGCCTGCGCCTACGACGTCGGCGGACGCAGCGTCCTGCTTCTGTTTCTACGGTCAGCGTCGCTCGAGGCCATCCCTATGGGCGGCGACTTCATACCGCCCCATGACGGGAACGGCCGCCTGCACCTGGCATTCGCCATTGAGCGTGACGAACTGGCTCCCTGGATAAAAATGCTCGCTGCCCGCAATATTCCGATTGAAAGCCGCGTCCGGTGGCAGCGCGGGGGCGAAAGCATCTATTTCCGGGATCCCGACGGGCATCTCCTTGAACTCGTAACGCCCGGGTGCTGGGCAATTTATTGACGGCCTCGTCGATTCCTGGGGCCGCCCATCTACGCCCAAGACTCACAGGACTCGACTGGGGCGCCCGCCGGGTCGCTTTTCCTGTCCGATGATACAAACGGAGCGGTCGATTCGGATGCGTCCAGCTATTGGACGACCCCGCAGGTGAGGCTTAAGCTCTCCTTGAGCCGGGCTGCGACGGCTAGTGAAATCTCGTGCTGCAAGCCGAGAATATCGTCCTCTATCACACGGTCAAAGGTTTCCGACCAGACATGATAGCCGTCACTTGTATCCACAAGCTGGACTGTAATCCGGACCTTCTTTTCATCGCGGCGTACACTCCCCTCCAGTACCGTGTTTACGTTCAATTGCTCCCCAATATGACGAATGTCGTCCGCTTTCCCCTTGAATTGAAAGGATGAAGTGCGAGAGACCACTCGCAGCGGATTCAGTTTTGAGAGCGTACAGATGATTTCTTCGGTCAAGCCGTCGCAAAAATACTCCTGGTCCCGGCTCCGGCTCATGTCCGTAAAAGGTAGAACTGCGATGGCAGGAGGACTTCCCGGGTCTGACGCCTTTCTCACATTCACACGTGGTAAGGGCTCGAGGGCGGGAATGTTGCGTCGCTCAAAAGAGGGAACGTAGCTTCTCGGCGGAAAATGAATCAGGATGGGATCTTCACGTCCTTCGGTATCGTAATACTCTCGCAGCTTCGCGCGAAGGCGTCCCGCCTCGACGCGAACGATCGGGTCCAGCCGGGGGTCCAGTGTCTCCGGTTTGTCAAACACTTCGACGCCGATCAAATACTCCTTCAGGTTGGCAGCGTTGCCAGCCAGCGACTGCTCGACGGTAAAGCGCAAGAAGCGGCTCATTCTTTCGGACCGAGAGAATAAATCACTAGCCAGCATCTTTTCACATTGAGCTCGAACCGCCTCTGGCGTGAGTTCGGGCGGCAGTTGCAGCACGTGATGATCGTTGACCCTTAAAGCAGTTCTTCCAGTCATTACCGTGACCTCCGATCACGTTCCCGCAAGGTTCAAGCAATTGTATAACCAGCTTGCGCCAGAATCCTTCCACTTTCTGTCACATTTTGTAAGTAGCTTAACTCTTCGTTACTTACGGTAACAGACCTCAGGGCTCCTCACGCTGCCGATAACGGGTGGACGCTTTCCGGGCCACTTTTCAGCGGAAAAATTTTCCCGCGCAAGAAAATCTTGCTCACGTTTCATGGATTCTCTGGGCTCGCGATGCCGGTGGGCTTATCCTTCCAGATGTAGTCGCTTAGCATGTCGCGAACCTTCGCGGTATCCCAGTTGGCATCGGGCGTGCTTCACGTTTGGGCGTGTGGAAGGCCCTGAATGGAACGCGGAGACGAGCTCGACAGCTTGATGATCCTGTTCAATTTGCAGCGGGCCGACACCAGGAGGATGGATGCTCGCTGTACTGAGCTGGATTCTGTTCGGTTTAATCGTCGGCGTTATAGCGAAGCTCCTGATGCCAGGAAGGGACCCCGGCGGATTCGTGATCACGATTCTTCTTGGAATCGCAGGAGCAGTTCTCGGCGGATTTATCGGGCGCCTGATAGGGCTGTACGGCCCCGGACGCGGCGCCGGCTTCATCATGTCCCTGCTCGGCGCAATCGTCATTCTCGCCTTGTACCGTGCCCTTGTGCGCCGTAGGGCTGTATGAAGCGGCGAGGGAAGACACCCTCGGGAGAGCGGCGCACACGCTCTTCGGAATGCGACGACGCAATGAACGGGTTCGAAAGGGCGAGATCCAGGCCAGCGCTTCCGAGAGCGCTGGGACTGTTTTCCGAATGCTTGGTTGCGGCTGGGAGCCGTACGGGCCGACAAAGCCTTTCTCAGAGCGCCAGCCACCTTTTGCCTGGCGCAAGAAACCTGGCGAAAAAAAACAAGGAGCAGTGGGGGCAATGACAAGAGAAGAATACGGGCAAGCTTACCAAAAATGCTTCAACATGACGGTCCGCTTTCTAGTCTCTCGTGGGCTCAACTATGATACGGCTCAAGAAACCGCGCAAGCGGCTTGGGCAAAAGGCTGGGAGCGGCTGGGTCAATTGCGTGATCCGTCCATGGTTCTTACCTGGATGAACAGCATCGCTCTCAATATCCACCGCAGCTACATCCGGCGGGAGCCGCTGCTGCAGGCTCTTCCCGAAATCTCTACCGCTCCACGAGTCAATCTGGCAGCCATCGACGTTCGCCGTATCTTGAAGTGCTGCAAGAGGAATGATCGCGTTGTCCTGCAACGGCACTACCTTGAGGGGTACAAGGTGCAGGAGATTGCCAAGCAGCAAGGGTGGACTGAAACGGCGGTTCGCATTCGCCTTCTGCGGGCCAGACGGACAGTCGGTAAGCGGCTGGTGCGGCGGCCATTGATTCCTCGACTACTTGCCGCCCGACCCGTGAACGCCGCTGCCGGCAACTAGCCATCCCCTCGCAAGTATTCCGATAGGAGCTTAAGTTATGTTCCGTGTCGTGGTTTCACTACTGGTGTCCGCAGTCCTTCTGAGCGCTGCTCCGAGTCGTTCAAACCGGAAGGACGTCCTGGACAGGCTGGACAGATCGGCTCAGATACTCAATGAAGTGATGGCAGCTTCGGATAGAGCAATTCCGCGCGACTTGCTCGAACGAGCCAAGTGTCTTGCGGTGATTCCTGGCCTGAAGAGAGCGGGCTTCATCGTCGGAGCGCAATATGGAAAAGGCGTGGTCGTCTGCAGGACTGCGGCCAACCGCTGGAGCGGACCGTCCGCTGTCCGCATCGAGGGCGGCAGCATCGGCCCACAGATTGGAGCCGGCGAAACGGACCTGATCCTCGTCGTAATGAACGATCGCGGCGTCCAGCGGCTGATGGAGAGCCAGTTCACCATGGGCGGCGATGTTGGAGTTATGGCTGGACCAGTTGGACGAGTGAGCAGAGCGGAGACGGATGCACTACTTGGATCGGAAATTCTCTCCTATGGAAGATCACGCGGAGCGTTTGCCGGTATCACTGTGACCGGAGCCACGTTCCGGGTCGACAACGACGATAATACTGCGCTCTACGGCCGGCCGGTTGACCACCCCCAGATCCTTCGAGGGAGGATCGCCCCGCCTCCCGATACGCAGCCCTTCTATAACGCTCTGTTGAAGTACTTGCCTCCGGGCACTGCGATGGGGCAATAGGGCAAGCACAACCGGTGATGTTCAATGGGCGCACCATAAGGTGCGCCCATTGCTTTTTTTTATCCGCGGCGGGCCGCCTTACTCGCGCATCCGCCGCTTTCCTTTTCAACTCGTCCGGGCTGACGACGACCACCCGCACCTCCCGCAGCAGGCGGACGGAGAAAACCGCCAGGAACACAACGAATCGTTACACCACGCGGCGGCGACCCTGAATCAGTCTGATCACCAGGACTGCTACCGCCACGATGAGCAGAATGTGAATGAATCCCCCTAAAGTGTAGGAGGTCAGTACGCCAAGCAACCACAAAGCCAGGAGAATCACAAAGATCGTCCACAACATCGTTTCTTTTCCTCTCCACGCCGGCACCGGCGTCGTGAGTATTGGGGGCCGAGTTCGCTGCGGCGTCCCACTGCATTTTGGACTCCCCGGTCTGAAGACTGTTTCCCCTTCCGGATATTAAACGTGAATACGAGGCATGGAACCCTCACGACGGCTCCTGGGCGGCAGACGCCCGCATTCATGAGATGGCCTGCGGCTTGCTCCTTTGATTCCGTAAGCCCTCCTCGTGCTCTTGCAACAAGGAGGCGCGACTTGAGCCATGGAGGAGAAACATGCTTGGTTGGGCGCTGTTATTTTTTCTGATTGCAATTGTCGCCGCAATTTTTGGATTCGGAGGCATTGCAGCAGCGAGCGCCGGAATCGCGAGAATTCTGTTCTTCCTGTTCCTGGGGGTCTTCCTGGTCACCCTCATCCTGGGAGTTGCCCGAAGGGCATGACGTCAATTGATCGCCCCGTCCGAGGTGTAATTCTTTCAACATTAGCGTAGAAATCTCAGGCCAGACGGGAAGTTCGGGAGCCGATTCTTGATGAGAACAAACAATTTCCCGTTTGGCACGTTCGTTGCTCGAAACATTGTGCCCCGGGGCGTTCATTTCCTCCTGACACCGCGGCTCGTACCCCAAATATCCGGATGGCGTTAAGTTCGTACTCGAAACGTAACGGGTTAAAACAAGAATCTGTATCAAACTGAGAGGCGATTGCGGGTGGCTTTCTTTCACAGCTCGAATTGCGGAAGACGCAACTGCCGCCAGCGGGTGCTGATCACTGGCGGGGCAGGCTTTATTGGCTCGAACTTGGCCGACCGCCTGCTAAGCGCGGGAGTACCTGTCATCATCTTCGACAATCTTTCTGCGCCTGGAGGCCTCGAAAACCTGCGCTGGCTGCGAGACCGGCACCCCGAGCACAATCTGCACGTCGAGGTCGCCGACATCCGCCACCGCGATGCCCTCCGCCGCTCAATGCGAGGCGCGGGGCACATCTTCCATCTCGCCGCTCAGGTATCGGTCATGCAGAGCCTTTGCGCGCCGCGGGAAGATTTTGAAGTGAATGCGGGCGGGACCGTGAACTTGATTGAGGAAGCTCGCGCCCTCGAGCCCAAGCCCTCCGTGGTCTTCGCGTCCACGACCAAGGTCTACGGCAGTCTGCCCGACCTCGCGCTTCAACTGAATGGAATGCGCTATGAGCCCGAACATGCAGGGCTGAGAGCGAAGGGAATCTCGGAAAACAGGCCTCTTGATTTCAACACGCCGCATGCGTGCTCGAAGGGTGCCGCCGATCAGTACGTACTGGACTCCGCCCGGAACCTGGGAATTCGCGCGACAGTTCTTCGCCTCGGTTCTGTCTACGGCCCGCGTCAGCATGGAACCGGCGAGCACGACTGGATTGGATATATCATGCGGCGCGCGCTGTCCGGCAAGGAGATACTCATTCACGGTGACGGCAGGCAGGTAAGGGACTGCCTCTTTGTCGAAGATGCGGTCGGGGCGTTGTTGCATGCCTGGGAGCATATCGATGACTTGACCGGATCGGCCTACAACGTGGGCGGCGGTCCGAAGAATAGCATCAGCCTCCTCGAACTGCTTGATCAGGTCGAGACGCTGACCGGACAGCGGCCGGAGGTGCGGTTTGATTCGCCCCGTCCCGGCGATGCTGTCTACTTTGTGTCCGACACCCGAAGATTTCAGCAGGCCTCAGGATGGAGGATGAAGGTAGATTTGCGACAGGGGCTGCAGGTCTTGCGCGACTGGCTTGTGGAGGCCGGGCGCATACCAGCGGCGGCGAAAGCCGGCGAATCCGCTGAGTTTGAGAATGTCGCTAGTTGAGGTGAAACGGAATATGGCGATTACTCCAGGACGCGTATTGATGGTCGCGGAAACAACGGAGCCGGCATGGCCCTGCGTGCTGGACCTGGCGCAGTCGCTCGCTCGTCTCGGTGTTGAGGTGATGCTCGCCTCTACCCCTCCCACTTCTCAAATCCGCGATGAACTGGCGGGCCTCGAGCGCGTCCGGGTCTATGAGGAACCCAGAGACAATTCATCCCGATGGCTGGTTGATCTCGAGCAGGCGACAAAGCCCGACGTCGTTCACGTTCACGGTTTCCGCAACGGGGGGTTGGCCTGGAAGGGCCCCGTGCTTGTTTCGGCCTACAGTTGCGAACTGGCGCGCTGGCTTGCGGATAAGAAGGAGGCGTCACCCGCCGTCCTCAATCGTTATGACCTGCAGGTTCGCCTAAGTCTTCAAAAGGCGGATGTCCTGGTGACGCCGAGCGAAGCGTTACGCCGCCAGCTTGAGTCCTTCTTCAAGGCGCTTCCGGAGACCCGCGTCGTCCGCTGCGGCCGGGATCCCAAGCGCTTCCGCATCAGTTGGAAGGAATCCCTGATCGCCGCGTTCGGCCCGTATTGGGACGATCCTGTGAACCTGGCGAACCTCGACGCCGTGGCAGCTCATCTTCCCTGGCCGATCGTCGTGCCCGTCGAGGATCCGGAAGCGATTCAAAGGATGTTCCGGCCGCAGGCGATACGACTCATCCCTGCCGGTGCGAAGGAGCGCCTGGAACTGCTGTCTCGCGCATCCATCTACATTCACCCTGCCGCTTACGACGTCGTCGGTTTCCCGGCCATCGACGCCGCGATGTCCGGCTGTTCTCTCATCCTTGGAGAGAACGAAGGCATGCGCGATATGTGGGAGGATACGGTACGCTATGTCCCTCCTTATGACCGCCTCGCGCTCGGCGCCGCCATCATCGAGCTGATTCAAAAACCAGCCGAAAGGCACACTCTCTCCGAGAAAGCGGAGCAGATGGCCCGGCGTTACACATCGGAGCGCATGGCGCTGGGTTATCTCACTGCCTACGAGCGAATACTGGGGCGTAGATCAAACTCAGCAAAGGCGGACCTGGCGCAAGCCGTTTAGCCCGTCCTAACAGTTCCACCTGGACGTAAGTAACTGTATCTTATAGACTTTTACTCTTGCCGGCGCTCGAATGCGGGGCTAGACTGAGTGCAAGGCGAGGGCGAGCGGTTTCTGTCGCTTACCGTTCGCCCGCTGAGGCCCGCGACGAAGAGCGGCGGCAAGCGGGCCTCCGCGCCAACAACATTACGAGCCCACTCTTCCCTGCGTCCACGCAGGCGCATCGCTGGCCGGGTAGCTTTCTTCCGACGCCTCTTGCACAGCATCCGCCTCCCGAAATTGATCTGCTGCTCCCCAACGCCTTGCGGATCGTTCAGCAAGACGGGGTCCGCCTGCCTCCATTAGTTCCTTAAAGCGCTGCAGGTCCTCCCTGATCTGCCGCTCCGGCGATGCGCCCAGCAGTTTCGCGACAAACCCTCCCAGGAATCCAGCCGGAGGATTGTACTGCAAAACGACATGAACTTCCGTTCCGCTGCCATCTGGCAGTTCGCGGAACCGTACCGACCCCGCAGTCTCCACCTGCGAACCCGGCAACGATCTCCATCCGATCATCCTGTCGGGTTCTTCGTGGTGAATCTCGGCGTCCCATGTGACGTCCATTCCCAGCGGCCCTCTCGAAACCCAGCGGGACCGGCGGCCGTCCAGGACCTGGACCGACTTGATATGCTTCATCACTTGCGGCAGGTTACGGAGATCACGCCAGTAGCGATACAAGTCCGCGGCCGGCCGCTTGACTACGACGGTACCCTCCACTCGAAGTCCCGTCTCATAAGGCACGGCGATATGGGCATCTCTCTCGGCGGTATGGATCCCAAGCAACTGGTAGCCCGGACAGTAGCCGGTAACACCACGGTAGATGAGCTCGCTCCCGAATGCCGCCATGGCGAGTCCGCCCCACGAGCGGCGGTGTATGCCGTAAGCAATCAGTCCTCCCCCTGCAATCGCAGATGCGAACCGTTCTACATCACCGACATTTCGCACCGGGACGCGATCATGTCTTGCGATAGTCATGAGCCCTCCTGGCAGGTTCCGCCCTTGTGAGGGCGCTTCCCCTTGGAGATGGACGCCCACCCGACTGCCGCGTTACGGCCCCTGCCTCTGTTTGGCTAGCCGGAAGCTATAGCAACCGGCGCGTGAGGGGTGCGGCCGCGCGTCGCGCAAGCCGCGCTTCCCGGTGGAGAAGCGAGGGAGTCTCCTGAATGCGGAGCGCCTTTCGCGTCATTTCCAACGCCATGCCAACGTTACGTTCGCGATGCTCGTAGTGTTTGGCCAGCTCTTCCAGTGCGGCCACACAATAGGGGTTCCTGGATTCGGCAAGGTCGGCATAGACGGCCAGGGCCAGCTCGGAACGTCCCAGCCTCTTTTCCAACGCGGCGATGTCCCACAGCGTGCGGAACAAGAGATTGTCGTTCAATCCGCGATCCACCGCCCGGCGCATCAGTGCAAGGGCGTCATCATAACGCTCCATCTTTTGAAGCCACCGGGCGAGGCCAACCATCTCCGCGCCGTGTGTCAAGGGAGCATCGTCCGGCGAGTGAAAGGCAGTCGGAACGACGCCGGTCAGGCAGGCCAGCGTCAGAATATCCGTCGAGTTGTGATGAAAGATGGGTGCAAGCCTGGCCGCTTCCCGCGTTCGAAGATACTCGAAATAGACGTACGGAATCATCTCCCCGGGCAGATCGCCCTGCCGTTCGACGCCGAGAACCTGATTTTCCAGATCCACCAGGCGGCAGCTCTCGAAACGTAACTTCCAGAGCCTTCTGGCGCCAAACAGAAGATCCAGGTGCGGGAGGCGTTCAAAGGGAGGCCGCGTGCGGGCCAGGCGGAAGCGCGTCTCAAGCAGCGGCTGGTCGTAGGCCTTGCCGTTGTAGGTGATGAGGATGTCGAAGCCGGAGAGGTGCTCGTTGAGAGCCGTCAGCATGCTTGCCTCCTCGCCGTGATCCCGCATGAAAAACTGGCGGACGCGAAACCCTTCCGGAGTAATCCGCCCGACGCCTACAAGAAAGGCATAGGTGCCCGTACCTCCGGCAAGTCCCGTCGTTTCCGTATCAAGGAAGGCCCACCGCGAGGGCGGGCACGCAGGCACGGTTCCTTCGGAGATAGCCCCCAGAAAATCAGGCGCGAGGTCACAGAGATTGGAGATGTCGACACTCCCATGCCGCCGGTGTTTCTCGTACAGCCGTTCCGTTTCGAAGTGTCGTCCGCAGGCCGTCTCTACCTCTGTGCCGTCGTACCATTCCTCGATAAAGTAACGGGCCGGCCGAGGATCAGGCTTTGGAGGCGGAAGCGGCGTCTCTTTGTGCTTGTACTTGCGGTCAATCCGGGCGATGCGACGTCGCAATAAGGCTAGCTGTTCCTGGATATCCTGCATGCACCCTTCGCCGTTTCTTTGCCAATATTAGACTGCGGCGCGGACACAGTTCAAGGTGCCCTTGTTTTGTTTGTGACAAAATGCACAATATTGGGAAGCTCAATGGCAGCCGTGGACGTGCACTACGAGCTAAAGACGAGCCCGTATAGCAGCCACAGCCTGGTGATCGGCAGCTTTCCAGAAAGCGGATGCGGCCGCACCGTGCTGGATCTCGGATGCGGCAACGGATATCTTGCTGCAATCCTTGCAGAGCGAGGTTACGAAGTCACCGGGGTTGAGCGTCCGGGAGGATTCACTGATGACTTCCCTCCGCGCGTCAAGCTCGTAGTCGCAGATCTTGACAACGGCATTCCTGCCTTGGCCGGCCGCTTCGACTACGTCTTGTGCGCCGATATCCTGGAGCACCTCCGCAACCCCGCTCAGATCTTGCGGCAAATCGGCGATGTTCTGAAACCGCAGGGACAATTGATCGCTTCCCTGCCCAACAGTGGCAACCTGTATTTCCGTCTGAACGTGCTCTTCGGGCGGTTTCCTAAACACGACAAGGGCTTGTTTGACCGCACTCACCTCCACTTCTACGTATGGGATGGCTGGGTGGAGTTGTTACGGACGACAGGCTATTCCGTCGAGACCTGCCGCCCGAGCGGAATACCCGTTGGGCTCGCGCTGCCTTCGCTTGACGGAACGCTCCCTGTGCGATTCGCGGAGCGCCTTTGCTATGATGCAGCGCGGCTGTGGAAGCGGCTCTTCGCCTATCAGTTTATTGTGACAGCGCGCCGCACACAGAGAGAGCGGATGTGAAAAAGCCGAAGATCATAGTCGTAATGCCGGCCTACAACGCGGCGAAAACCCTCCGCATGACCTACGCGGAGCTGCCGCACGACGTGGTGGATCTGGTAATCCTCGTCGACGACGGCAGCCGCGACGAGACCGCGGCGATCGCGCGTGAACTGGGCCTGGAACTGTTCGTTCACAACCGTAACTACGGATACGGAGCCAACCAGAAAACCTGCTACCGCGAGGCGCTGCGTGCCGGGGCCGACATCATTGTGATGGTTCATCCCGACTACCAGTACGATCCGACGCTTTTGCCCGAGATCATCCGGCCAATTCAAGAAGGGCGTGCTGACGTCGTGCTTGGATCTCGGCTGCTTGGCGGAAACCCTGTGAAACAGGGAATGCCCTGGTGGAAGTATGTGTCGAACCGTTTCCTGACAAAGCTGGAGAACGCAGTCTTCGGCCTCCAGCTTGCGGAATACCACACCGGGTACCGAGCCTACCGGCGGGAAGCCCTCGAATCCGTAAACCTTGAGATGAACTCCGACAACTTTATCTTTGACCAGGAGATCATTGCGCAATTTGTTGAGGTGAACATGCGAATTGCGGAAGTTCCCGTTCCGACCCGATACTTCCCGCAAGCCTCCTCCGCGTCTTTCTTCCAAAGCACGGTTTACGGGCTCTCCATCCTCTGGCTTCTGGCGCGCTACCTGCTCCACTCGGCCGGAATTTTGCGGCAGCGTCAATTTGAAAGCCTTCGCCGCCGCTATACGGGTGAAGCCGCTCTCGAAAGCCGGCGCGCGCGACCATGAGCTTTCGAAGAACCTGGATCATTGACGCAAGCGCAATCTTCCTCCTGACAGTAATCCTCATCTGGCCGCTCTTTCGGCTGAAATACCTAGACAACTGGAGCTCCATCGAGAGTACCTTTATTGCCGACGCAAGGATGCTCCGGCAGCATTGGAACCTCAACGGATGGCAGCCTGCATGGTATTGCGGCACGCGCTTCGACTACATTTACCCGCCGGCGCTGCGGATAGGTACCGCGTTGCTGACTTTGATACCGAAGGTCGTGCCCGCGCGCGCCTATCACCTGTACACGGCCTTTTTTTACTGCATTGGCATTGCGGGCGTCTATCTTCTTGTCCGGTCCGGCTCCGGCTCCCGCCGGGCCGCATGGCTGTGCGCCGCGGCTGCTGCCTTGATCTCTCCCTCCTTCTGGTTTCTGCCCGAGTTTCGCGATGACGCCGTTTCCTCACACCTCGCGCCGATGCGTCTTCATGTCCTCATGAAGTATGGAGAAGGACCGCATATGTCGTCCTTCGCGCTGATCCCGATCGCGCTCGCCGCAGCCTGGCGCGGGCTTCAGCGGGGACGGCTCTACATGCTCCTCGCAGCCGCCGTCGGCAGCGCGCTCGTCGTCTCCAACAACTTCTACGGCGCGACTGCCCTCGTCATTTTCTTCCCGTTGCTGTGCTGGTCCTTGTGGGTGGCGCTTCAGGATTATTGGATCTGGCTGCGCGCCGCGTTGATCGCAGCTTTGGCCTATGGCCTTACTTCCTTCTGGCTGACTCCTTCCTACGTGCGCATCACCTTGGAAAACATGAGGCTGGTTGCGGAGAAGGGCAACTCCTGGTCGGTCGCGCTCGCCGCTCTTGCGGCGATTCTGTTCTGCGGCGTTACGTGGGCTTATGTCCGCGGCAAGCCGCAGAGAGCGTGGGGCACCTTCGTTTGCGGCTCGCTGTTGTTCTTTTCACTGAACGTGCTTGGGAAGGCATACTTCGGATTCCGGGTGATCGGCGAACCGCACCGGCTCGTGCCTGAACTCGATCTCACGATGATCCTGGCTGGCGCGCTCGCGGCCCGATGGATCTGGAGGAACCCGAATCGCATTGGCCCCTTGTGGCTCCGCCAGCGTCCGTGGCTTCCGAAAACCGCCGTGATTCTTCTGCTGCTGGCAGCCTTCGCCGATTCCCGGCAATACCTGCGGCATGCGTGGACGCTATTCCCGCCCACCTTCCGGCCGGATCTGCGGATTGAATACAAAACTGCAGACTGGCTGTCACGCCATATGCCCGGCTCCCGAATTCACGCCGCCGGTTCGATCCGCCTCTGGTTCAACGCGTGGCACGACGTCAAGCAAGTCGGAGGAGGATCGCAGCAGGGATTGCTGAATCAAGCGCTCGTTCTACCTGAGTGGGAGATCACCCGCGGCGCCGATCCGGAGTTGAGCATCTTATGGCTGCAGGCGCTTGGCGCGGATGCCGTAGTCGTGTTCGACCCCGAATCGGAAGAGATCTGGAACGATTACGTGCACCCAAGGAAGTTTGAAGGTCTGCTGGAGAAGATCTTCGACGACAATGCAGGCAACCGGATCTATCGGGTCCCTCGCCGCTTTCCCGAAAGGGCGCGCGTCGTCGAGGCATCCCGCATTCTCTCCCTTCCGCCCGTTCGATCGGTTGACGCCCGGCCCAGTCTCGAAGCATACGTCGATGCAATCGAGAGGGGACCGGACCGCCGTGTCGCGCTCTCGCAAGATCACCCCAACCGGATGCGCCTCCGAGTGAGCCTGGAGCCCGGACAGGCAGTCCTGGTGCAGGAATCATTCGATCCCGCATGGCGCGCTTATAGCGGAACCGCCCGCTTGCGCATTCATCAGGACCCGGTTTCAAACTTCCTGCTCGTCGAAGCTCCGCCCGGCGATCATGAGATTCGCCTGGAGTTCGAATTGCCGCTCGAGAATATCGTTGGCCGCGGAGTGACGGGCGCGAGTGCCGCACTCATCCTGCTGCTCGCCTTTCGCGGGCGCATGCGCAGGGCCGGGATGGAAGGCAAACGGTCTGGCCCGGCAACTATCATAGAAAGAGAATGAGTCACCCCGTTACTCGGGAGACGCGCAGCCAGTGCCTGAACCGCTTACGCCACGAAACGTTCGATGTGCTGATTCTCGGCGGCGGGATCAATGGCGCTGGGGTACTGCGGGATCTCACTCTCCGATCAAAATCTGCAGGTGTCGAGCTTAAGGCGGCCCTCGTTGAGAAACATCACTTCGCTTCGGGAACCAGCGGGAAGAATTCGCAGCTCATTCACGGCGGGCTGCGTTATCTGAAGTATCTGGAGTTCCGCCTCGTCCGGGAAGCGCTGCGTGAACGCTCGACGCTACTCGAAATCGCGCCTCACCTCGTCCGGCCCTTGCCGTTCCTGATCCCCATGTTCGACTGGTTCTCGTCGCTCTTCTACGGGACCGGTTTATGGCTCTACGACGCTTTGGCCGGCGCTCGAAACATCGCCCGGCATCGCCGCTTATCGCGAGACGAGGTGCTGGTGCTGGAGCCGCGAATCTCTTCGAAGGGACTGGTGGCAGGCGCTCTCTTCTTCGACTGTGCCGTTCATTCCGCCCGGTTTGTGCTCGAGAACATCTTCGAGGCCGTGGGCAACGGAGGCGTCGCAGTGAACTATGTGGAATCGGAGGAGCGGGTTTGCGACAACGGTGTATGGAAGATTACTCTTCGCGACACGCTATCCGGCGAACGCTTCGAGACACGCGCGCGAAAGCTGGTGGATGCGCGAGGTCCTTGGGCCGAATCCGGCCCGCTACGTCTTGTGCGCGGCTCGCACCTCATTTTTCCGCGCATCGGCTCAAGCGACCATGCAATCGCTCATTTCGATGAGCAAGGGCGGATTATTTTCCTGATCCCGTGGGGCACACACCGGCAATTAACCCTCGTCGGCACTACAGACGTCGATCATACGGGCTCGCCCGATGACGTTCGCATTTCGCCCGACGAAATCAGCTATCTCCTGAACATCATTCGCCGTCTCTATCCGGATGCCCGGAGCCTTCAGCCAATCTCCTCCTACAGCTCGCTGCGGCCGCTCGTGCGCGATGAATCGGATTCCGCAACGAGCACCAGCCGCGAACACCGTATCTGGAATTCGCCCGAAGGAATCCTGCATATCGCCGGAGGGAAGTATACGACGTACCGATCGATGAGCGAGGAAGCGGCCGACCTCGTGACTAAGGAGATTGCGCCGGCATTGACTTCCGTTCACGTCACCGCGCAAACGCCGCTACCTCGAACTCCAATACCGCAGACGCCCGAAGCCGCCGTGCGGCAGGCGGTGAACAGCGAGATGGCACAACGGCTCACAGACGCACTGCTGATATCGAGCTATTTGGGCTATGAACACCGGTGGACGGCCGAGTCACTGGCTCCGTATGCGCAACTGATGGGCAGCCTCTTGGGCTGGGATGCCAAGCGCCAGCGCGAGGAGGCTGAGGCGTTGGAGCAGCTTATTTCCGTTCCGGAGGCGGCGTGCGGAGACTGACCACGGTCAGGCTCCTTAAGTGGACGGCTGGATACTGGAGGGAGTTCTGGCGAAGGCTGGGCCGTGCCTGCTGGGCTACCTATCGTGACGGCTGCCTCGGTTATGCCAAGGCTGCCGCGTATTCTGCGCTGCTGTCGTTCTTCCCCCTGCTGACCACCACGACGACGATTCTGGTCCAGGCAAACGCGCAGGCTGTCTCCCACGCAATCTCCAACTTCCTGTTCGAAGTTGTACCTCCAGGCACAGAGCAACTGATCATGTTCAACTTCCTGCTGGGAGGCACCCGGCCCGCCGCTCTTCTGGTCGGCGCCGGGATTCTTTCCCTGTGGGCTGCATCGGGCGCTACGCTCAGCCTCATGGAAGGCTTCCACGCTGCCTACCGGATTCCCGACAGACGCTCGTTCTTCAGAAAACGAGTCGATTCGTTGATGCTGGTATTCTCCGGGATCGTGCCCTCTCTGATGGCCGCGGCGCTGGTCATTATGGGTGAGCGCGTGGAGCGATTCGTATTTCACGAGCTCGGCCTGCTCCCGGAATCGGCTGAACTTGCCGGGTGGCTCGACCTTGCAAGCTACGTGATGAGGACAGCGGTCGCTCTAAGCACAGTAGTTCTCGTCACAGTGCTCCTTTACTATTTTGGCGTCGACCGCAAGCAATCCTTGCGGCGTCTCTGGCCTGGCGCGCTGCTGGCAACCGCGTTCTGGCTGGTGACGACACAGGCCTTCGCATGGTACGTCCGCAACATCGCCAACTACAATGTCCTCTACGGAAGCGTCGGAGCAGTCATCGCATTGATCGTCTGGATGTATTTGCTCGCCGTGATCGCGCTGATCGGATGCGAATACAACGCGGAGGCCGAACGAGGACGACTAGCCGCAACGTCCTGACGATTTACCCATAAGGGTGCGTTCTATACTGAAAAGAAGATGGGCTTCCGATTAGGTGTCGACTACAAGCCCAAAGGCGATCAGGAGTCGGCAATCGAGCAACTGGTGCGAGGCGTCCAGGACGGCGAGAGTCACCAGGTGCTCCTCGGTGTAACGGGTTCCGGGAAGACGTTCACGATGGCCAAGGTCATCGAAGCCTGCGGCCGTCCTGCACTGATTCTCGCGCACAACAAAACTCTCGCCGCTCAGCTTTATCACGAATTCAAAGCGTTTTTCCCTACAAACGCGGTCGAATATTTCGTCAGCTACTACGATTACTATCAGCCGGAAGCGTACATTCCATCCGGAGACGTTTACATCGAGAAGGAAGCGACGATTAACGACGAGCTCGACAAGCTGCGCCTTTCAGCGACTCGCTCGCTCTTTGAGCGGCGTGATTGCGTGATCGTCGCGAGCGTCAGCTGCATCTATGGCCTCGGCTCCCCCGAAGCCTACTATGGCATGCTGCTGATGCTCGAGAAGGGACAGAAGATCTCGCGCGAGGAGATCGTACGGCGCCTGGTTGAGATTCTCTACGACCGGAATGAAGGGGACTTCCGGCGCGGAACGTTTCGCGTTCGCGGAGACGTCATCGAGGTTTACCCCACCTACGACGACTATGCGTACCGGATCGAGCTATGGGGTGACGAGATTGAGAGTCTCTCGCAGATTGACCCACTACTCGGCCAGGTGCGGCAGACCTATCTCCGCTTGCCCATCTACCCCAAGACGCACTATGTAATGTCGCCTGAAACCAAGGAGCAGGCGCTGCGGAGCATCGAGAACGAATTGCAATGGTGGCGGGGCGAGCTCGAAAAGCAGGGCAAGCTGATCGAAGCGCAGCGGCTTCATCAGCGGACCATGTTCGATCTGGAGATGATTCGCCAGATCGGCTACTGTCATGGAATCGAGAATTACTCGCGGCACTTCTCCGGCCGCCTTCCCGGTGAACCTCCGCCGACGCTTCTTGACTATCTGCCGCAGGACGCACTGATCTTTATCGACGAGAGCCATCAGACGGTCCCGCAGTTACAAGGCATGTACCACGGAGACCGTTCGCGGAAGGAAACGCTTGTCAAGTTCGGCTTCCGTCTGCCCAGCGCTCTCGATAACCGTCCCTTGACGTTTGAAGAGTTTGAACACCGCGTAGGTCAGGTGATCTATGTTTCCGCAACTCCCGGCCCCTATGAGCTGACGAAATCCGCTGGAGTTGTCGTCGAGCAGATTATCCGCCCGACGGGTTTGGTGGATCCCGAGGTGGAGGTCCGGCCAATCAAAGGGCAGGTAGACGATTTGTTAAACGAGATCCGCCTGCGCGTCGATAAGGGAGAGAGGGTACTGATTACAACCCTGACAAAGCGGATGGCCGAAGATCTGGCGGAATACTACTCCGAAGTCGGTGTCCGCTGCCGGTATCTCCATTCGGAGGTCAGTACTCTCGATCGCATTAAGATTTTGCGGGATTTGCGCCGCGGTGAGTTTGACGTGCTCATTGGAGTCAATCTGTTGAGGGAAGGATTGGATTTGCCGGAAGTCTCCCTGGTCGCCATATTGGATGCCGACAAAGAGGGCTTCCTTCGGTCGACAGGCTCGCTCATTCAAACCATTGGACGAGCGGCAAGGAATGTCAACGGCAAGGCCATCCTTTATGCGGATGTGATCACCGACAGTATGCGCCGGGCCATCGATGAGACCAACCGCAGACGCCGCGTGCAATTGCAGTACAACCTGGAGAACAATATCACGCCGCAATCGATTATCAAGCCCATCGACATGAGTCTGGTAGCAATCGCCGAGGCTGATTACGTTACCGTTCCTATGGAGCCTCAAGACGAAACCGAGGAAATGACCCCCGAGCAGCGAGAGCGTTTCCTAGCCGAACTGGAGGCTGCAATGCGTGAAGCAGCAAAACGTTTTGAGTTCGAGAAGGCAGCGCAAATCCGAGACCGCATTAAGGCACTGAAGGCTCCAAAGGCATATGAGGAAACAGCGGCCGCTGGCGCTAGTGGGCGGCGGGACGGCTAGCCGCTACGCAGTGGTCCGTCTGCCAGCCATTGCCAGCCAGATCGGCCCCGTGAAGGCCTCGTCCTTCCGGCTGGCAAGCCGGATCGCAAACTCGATTCGCTGCGGTTACCCGGTTCGTCACTATTCAGATCTGAGAGACAGCCGGATGATTCTGCTGTGTCTGCCCGATCGGGCCGTGGAAAAGGTTGTCTCTGAGCTTGCTGCTTCGCCAGTCGATGTACAAGGGAAGACCGTGGTTCTTTGTAGCGGCGAGCTGGATAGCCGCGCATTGCAAGCCCTGAGAGACTGCGGAGCTGCGGCCGCATCGCTCTGCCCGTTAGAGAGTATTGAACCAGAGCGGTTTCTCGTAGAAGGAGACAGGCACGCTATCCGGGAGTTACGCCAACTTCTGGACCGGAGGCGGCTGCTCGAGATCAGTACAAACGGGAAGAGCCTTTGTCTTGCCGGTTTCTCCTTTGCGACAGCGCTGACGACTCCTCTTATCGACGCTGCCCTGTGTTGCCTTCAAGGCGCGGGGCTCAAGAAGAACCAGGCTCTCCTGATCATCGAACGGCTCCTGAACGGCACGTTTCGAGCCTACCTGAAGGGGGGCCGCAAGAGCTGGACCGGTCCCCTCGCTGCGCGGGATGGCGACGCCATCGGGCGCCGGATGCGAGCAGCTTTTGAGACGGATCTGGTGCTGGGCCGGGTCTTTCGGGAAAGTGCCCGGCTGGCCTGCGAGCAGCTACGCAGAGACTCGGAGTGGCTGTCGAACGTGCTCTGAGGCTACCTCTTTTCGGCCTTCTCGTGGATCCGCAGTGATTCTTCCACTACCTCGAGATCTCCCTCGGCCGGCTCATCAGGGGAAATGGGACGCAGTTCTTCCGGTTTGCAGGGCTTTTGCTGCCCTTGCTTCTGCTGTTCCTGGTTTTTCTCCTCCATAAAGCTCCCTCCAAACTTACGAGGCTTCCCTGAACGGCACGGTCGTGCGATGGGAAGCCCCGGCAATTTTGCGGCAAAGCGTCAGAGCCTGGCCAACCACTTGATCCATGTTGTAGTACTTGTACGTGGCCAGGCGGCCTACAAAGTGAACGCCTGGCATCGCATCCGCCAGTTCCTTGTATCGCTTGTAAAGGTCGGTGTTTTCTGGTCTTGGCACCGGATAGTACGGCTCTCCTTCAGCCCGCGGATACTCATACACAATACTCGTCTTCGGGTGCTTCTGCCCTGTCAGATATTTGAACTCGGTAACGCGAGTGTATGGGTGTTCGTTCGGATAGTTAACTACAGGCGCACTTTGAAAGACGGCGCAATCGAGCGTCTCGTGCTCGAAATGCAACGAACGATAAGGAAGCGGTCCGAAGCAGTAACCAAAGAATTCATCGATCGGCCCTGTGTACACTACTTCTACGCTCCTCGCTTTGAAGCGGATATCCCGGTAGTCGGTATTCAACAGAACCCGAATATTCGGGTGATCCAGCATGTTCTCGAACAAGCGGGTATAGCCATCTCGCGGCATCGCCTGATAGGTGTCGGTAAAGTAGCGAGGGTCACGATTGGTTCGAACCGGGATGCGCGCCGTCACTGAAGCATCAAGCTGCGACGGGTCAAGCCCCCACTGCTTTCGTGTATACCCGCGGAACAGTTTCTCGTAGAGGTCGCGTCCGATCCTGGTCACTACCGCGTCCTCGGCGGTTCGAACAAACTCGCGCCTCTCTGCTACGGAAGCAAAGTAGTCTTCAAGCTCTTCGGAAGAGAGGTTCAGATCGTACAGGATGTTGACGGTATCGAGGTTGACAGGGATGGGCACCAGCTTTCCGTCGACGCTTGCGAGTACTCGGTGTTCATAGGACCGCCAAGCCGTGAACCGCGAGAGGTAGTCAAAGATTTCCTTGGAGTTCGTATGAAAGATATGCGGGCCATACTTGTGGACGAGGATGCCGTCGTCATTGTAGTGATCGTAGGCATTGCCGGCGATATGCGGCCGCCGGTCCACCACCAGCACCCGCTTTCCGTAGACGTGAGCTAACCGCTCGGCAATCACACTGCCCGCGAATCCGGCCCCCACCACCAGATAATCCAAGGACAAGTTGTCTCCCCGCGCCACCTGTCGATTGCCCCGATCGAGAAGCCAGGCGCCATCCACGGGGAACACCAGGACCGCAAGAAGGCCTAGGCACTCCCGTGTAGATCTGTTCATGGGACTACCCGCTGCAAGGAAACGTTTCGGCCCCGCCCTCGCGCGCCTGGCGCATCGATGCGTGAAGTAGACAAAGGTATGACTGCTTGAATCGGCCGCCGCCGCTGCCGCATAGTAGGATATTCGTGTCAACCGATATCCGGGTCAGTGCCCGCATTGAATGGCGTCTGGGGGGCAAACTGTGTCGAACGTCGTCGTACGGCCAAGCCTGAAGACAATCTGGTTCCGTTACGCCCTGGTGCTTGGCGTGGTCCTGGGCTTCGCGGCGCTGTACTGGCGTTACCTGTCCGGCGATGCACCCGCTTGGCTGGGGCTGCTGCCACTGGCTCTGTTTCTCTGGCCGCTGCGGCTTCACCTGATCCGCAGATTCACCGCCCTGCATATCGGCGACGGCAAGCTGCGGTATGAGAGGGGCGTCCTGTCGAAATCCACGCGGACGATGGAGTTGAGCAAAGTACAGGATGTGCGCGTGGACCAGACGCTAGGACAACGCCTGATCAAGACGGGAACCATCAGCGTGGAGACCGCAGGCGAAACCAGCCGCATTTCCATGGAGGATGTCGACGAGCCTCATCGAATCGCCGGGCAGATTCTTGAGGCCGCGCAGATTGAGAGGAAAGGATTGAACCGATGAATCACAAACCGCTGGCGAATCGAGTTGCATTGATTACAGGTGCGAGCAAGGGCCTCGGAAAGGCGATGGCGCTCGCGTTGGGGGAAGCGGGAGCTCGCCTCGCGCTCGTCTCACGCGATCCCGCTCAATTGGGGATGACAGCCGTTGCTGCCCGCGAACGTGGCGCGGAAGCCGAGGTGTTTTGTGCGGACGTCACCGACGAAGCGCAGGTCATACGGCTCGAGAGGCAAGTGGCGGAGCGGTTTGGCAAGGTGCAGATCCTGGTGAACAACGCCGGAATCAACATCCGCAAGAAGATTACCGACTTTACCCTGAGCGAGTGGCGCAGCGTCATCGATACAAACCTCGTCAGTGTGTTCCTGATGTGCCGCGCCTTTGTGCCGCACATGAAGGGCTCGGGCTACGGACGGATCATTAACATGACGTCGATCATGTCTCACATCTCGCTGCCGGAACGGACCGCCTATTCCGCAAGCAAAGCAGGATTGCTGGGCCTTACCAAGTCTCTCGCCCTGGAGCTTGCTCCGGAAGGCATCACGGTGGTGGGCATCAGTCCGGGGCCCTTCGCCACCGAGATGAACAAGCCGCTGATCGAGAATCCGGAACTGAACGCCAAATTTGTCGCCAACATTCCGCTCGGGCGGTGGGGACGAGTCGAAGAGATCGGCAAGCTTGCCTTGTTCCTTTGCTCCGACGACGCTTCGTTCATCACAGGAACGGACATCTTAATTGACGGCGGGTGGTGCGCCCAATGAAGAAGCCGTTGTTCATTGCGCTCTGTCTGCTCGCCCTTTTGGCGAGCTGCGATCAGCGCAAGAAGAAGTTGATAGCAGTCGTTCCCAAAGCGACCTCCCATGTGTTCTGGCTTTCCGTACAGGCTGGAGCGGCGGCCGCAGGCGAACAGTATGGAGTCGAGGTTCTGTGGAACGGACCCACGCAGGAGACGGAGTACAGCCGCCAGATACAGATTGTGGATTCCATGGTGGCCAGGCGTGTCGACGGGATCGCCGTCGCGGCTGCGGAGCGGAAAGCGCTCGTGCAATCGATCGATCGTGCCACCGCCGCGGGAATCCCGGTCACGATCTTTGACTCGGGCCTCGATTCCGAAAACTACATGTCCTACGTGGCAACGGATAACGTAGAGGCCGGGCGCCTGGCTGCCCGTACGCTGGCGGAGTTGCTGGGAGGAGCGGGTGACGTCGCCATGATCATGCACGCCCCGGGCAGCGCCTCCACAATGGACCGTGAACGGGGATTCGTCGAAGTAATCGAGAAAGAGTTCCCGAAGATTCGGATTGTGGCCCGGCAGTTCGGACAGTCGGATCGCGCAAAGGCGATGGCGGCCGCAGAAAACATCCTCACGGCGCATCCGAAGCTCGACGGGCTCTTTGCGTCTTCTGAGCCCAGCTCGGTAGGTGCAGCGCTCGCAATTAAAGCGCGCGGGCTTTCGGGGAAGGTTAAGTTCGTGACCTTTGATTCGAGCGATAGCATGGTTGAGGATCTGCGCGGCGGGACGATCGACGCAATGGTGGTGCAGGACGCATTCAGGATCGGATTCGAAGCGGTCCGCACCCTGGCAGAGAAGATCAAGGGCGGCAACCCTCCCAAGCGGATTGATTTGCCCGCGAGAGTCATTACCAAGAAAGACTTGGAAGACCCGGCCGTGCAAAAGCTGCTTTCGCCGGATTTGAAGAAGCTCCTGCCGCGGTAGCGCCGTGGCAGATCAATTCGGGAAAAATAAAAGGATCCGCCTTGCCCATGCCTCAAGATCGGCCTTCTGAATCCGCCTCGAGCTCGATCCCCGCACCTCCCGCTTCGCCGCCGCTCGAGCGGAGCTTTTTCGGGCATCCGCGCGGGCTGGCCACGCTCTTCTTTACCGAACTCTGGGAGCGCTTCAGCTACTACGGGATGCGCGCCATCCTGATCCTGTTCATGACGGCAAGCGCCGCAACAGGAGGGCTGGGCCTGGACGTCGCTGTCGCCGGAGCAATCTACGGGCTCTACACCTCCGGTGTGTACATGATGAGCCTCCCGGGAGGGTGGGTAGCGGACCGGATTCTCGGCCAGCGGCGAGCCGTTCTTGTGGGAGGCGTGCTCATTGCACTCGGGCAGTTCTGCCTGGCCGTGCCGGGCCCCCCTGCGCTCTTCTATTCAGGATTGCTCATCATTGTCCTTGGCACCGGGCTGTTGAAGCCGAACATCAGCACGATGGTGGGACAACTGTATGCGCCGGGGGATCCGCGCCGTGATGCCGGGTTTTCGATCTTCTACATGGGAATCAATCTCGGCGCATTCTTTGCCCCGCTCGTCGTGGGCTGGGTGGGACAGCGGGTGGATTGGCACCTCGCCTTCGCACTGGCCGGAATTGGGATGACGCTCGGGCTCATTCAATACGCGGCAGGCGGCAAAGCACTCGGGAATGCCGGCCTACGCCCCGTCGAACCCCGGACTCCGGAAGAGAAGCAAGTGTGGCATCGGCAGTTCCGCTACGGGCTGGCGGGTTTAGCGGCCGTGCTCGCGCTCGTAGCAGCTCTTGGGCTATCGGGAGCGGCGAGCACCGTCGGCATCGCCAACGGGTTTGGCGCGGCGCTGCTGATCCTGGTGGCGGCTCTTTTCGGATGGCTCTTCTTTGCGGCTGACTGGTCGCCGGTGGAACGGAAGCGGCTGGTCGTGGTCGGTGTTCTATTTCTGGCTGCCAGTCTGTTCTGGTCGGCCTTTGAGCAAGCCGGTTCCACATTGAATCTCTTCGCCCAACGCGCGACACGCACACGGATTTTCGGCTTCGATTTCCCGGCCAGCTGGCTGCAATCGGTCAACGCATTGTTCATCATCCTGCTCGCCCCTGTGTTCGCCTGGCTGTGGGTGAGACTCGGGAGGCGGGAACCCGGAAGTCCGGCGAAGTTCTCCCTTGGCCTAATCAGCCTTGGCGCCGGATTCGCCGTCCTGGCTCTCGGCGCCACTTACACCCTTGGCGGCGAGCAGGTGAGCCCGATGTGGCTGATTGTCACCTATCTGCTGCATACCATCGGGGAGCTTTGTTTGAGCCCCGTCGGCCTGAGCGCGATGACGAAGCTTGCTCCCGTCCGCGTTGCCGGGCTCATGATGGGTGTCTGGTTCATGTCCAACGCTGTTGGCAACTACATTGGCGGACGGCTGGCCTCGTTCTACGAGGCCTTGCCGCTTCCCGCACTATTCGGAGTCATCGCGGCATTTGCCATCGGCGCGGGCCTCATTCTGGCCGTGTTTGTCCGGCCCATGAACCGTCTGATGGGAGGCGTAAAGTGATCCTTTCGCACGATCGTCTTCGCGAATTTAGCACCGCTCTCCTGAGAGCAGCCGGAGTGGATGAGCAGAAGGCGCAACTGACGGCCGACTGTCTGGTGTGGTCGAATCTGCGGGGCGTCGACTCTCACGGCGTGCAGTTGCTGCCCTATTACCTGGAGCAACTCGAGTGCGGCGATATGGATCCCACTGCGGAGGGACGCGTCGTTACAGAAGGCGGCGCCTGCCTCCTCTATGACGGACAGAACGGGATCGGGCAACGGATTTCGGAGATTTGCTGCGCCCACGCGGTGCGGCTCGCGCGCGAGCACGGGCTCGCGATGGTAGTCGCGCGCGAATCGAATCACTTTGGCGCAGCCGCCTACTGGGGGCAAAGGATCTCATCCGCGGGCTTCATCGGCATTGTGACCTGCAATGCCTCGCCGATCGTTCCGCCCTGGCAGGGCAAGGAGCCCCGGTTTGGCACCAACCCGATCTGCATGTCTCTGCCCGGCTCTCGCACTTGGCTTCTCGACATGGCGACAACCACCGTCGCCGGCGGAAAGATTTTCCGCGCATCGATCAACGGGCAGCCCACGATTCCCGCCGGCTGGGCCTTAGACCGGAACGGCATCCCGACGACCGACACAGCCGAGGCGATGAAGGGAATGCTAATGCCTCTGGGCGGCTACAAGGGCAGCGGGCTAGCCTTCCTGGTGGAAATCCTCTGCGGCGTGCTCAGCGGCGGCGCTGTGAGCACAGAACTGGGCGGCATTCGCTGGCGAGGCACACGCACACGAACCAGCCAGAATTTCCTCGCCATCGATGTCAGCCGGTTCCTGCCACTCGAGGAGTTCGATGCCAGGATGCAGCAACTGGTGGCCCACGTCAAAGCGGCAGCACCGGCGCCCGGATACGACGAGGTCCTGGTGGCAGGCGAGCCCGAGTGGCGGACCGAAGAAGTGCGGCGTGCACAAGGGATTCCGATTCCTGACGGCAACTGGGCCAAGCTGGTGGAGGCAGCCAACCGCCTCGGCGTCCCCGTGCCGGAAAGTCAATCCGCCGCTCTCACGTAATTTCGATTGTTCGAAGACAGCACGATAGAATGAATGTGATGCCGGAAGAGCAGCAAGATCAGGCCGTAAGCTTCGAGAAGAGACTGGAGGAACTGGAAGCTGTCGTAAGAGAACTGGAAGCGGGCGATCTCCCCTTGGACCGGGCCCTGGAGCTCTTCGAAAAAGGCATGCAACTCAGCGAAAGCTGCCGCAAGCAGCTGGAAGAAGCTGAAACACGCATCGAAATTCTAGTCCGAAAGAATAACTCTGTCCAACCCGAGCCCTTCCGGCCAGAGAAACCATGACACTGAGCGAGTATCTCGCCGAGCAGACCAGACTGGTGGAAGGAGCGCTCGACCGGTGCGTTCCCCAGGAGTCCGTCCCGCCGGAAATCATTCATCGCGCCATGCGCTACAGCCTTTTCGCCGGTGGGAAGCGCATCCGGCCGATTTTGTGCATCGCAGCCGCGCGTACCATCTCCGATGATGTCGATGGCATCGAGATGGCCGCCTGCACTCTCGAACTGATTCATACCTATTCCCTGATTCATGACGACTTGCCGGCGCTGGACAACGATGATTTGAGGCGCGGCCGCCCCACCTGCCACAAAGTCTTCGGGGAAGCGATGGCGATCCTGGCGGGCGATTCGTTGCTGACTTTGGCCTTTCAGGTCCTGTCGCAGCTTCCCGGCCTCGATCCCGCAAGAAAGATCCGCCTCATTGAGGAGCTCTCCACCGCCTCCGGCACCGTCGGCGGGATGATCGGCGGACAGGTGCACGATCTCGAAGGCGAAGGCAAAGAACCCACGAAGGAACTGCTCGAATCAATCCACCGGGCAAAGACCGGAGCGCTCCTCAAAGCCAGCGTCCGAATGGGCGCCATCTACGCAGGCGCAAGCGAGGCCGAGCTTGCCAGTCTTACCTGTTATGGCGACCGGATTGGTCTCGCGTTTCAAATCGTGGACGACATCCTGGACGTGGAGCAGTCCTCCGAGGCTCTGGGAAAGACAGCCGGCAAAGATGCCGTTCAGCGAAAGATTACGTTCCCTGCCGTTTATGGACTCGAGCGCTCTCGTCTCATGGCAGAGGAGGAACGCAAGGCCGCACACCGGGCGTTGGAGCAGTTCGGCCCCAGAGCGCAGAGGTTGCGCGAGCTGGCGGATCTGATTGTCAGCCGGACTGCATGAAGGCAGCGCGGCAGCGGATCGATCAACTCCTGGTGGACCGCGGACTCGTCGAATCGCGAGAGCGCGCTCGCGCCTACATTCTCGCCGGCTACGTTTTTGTCAACGGCCAGCGCGTGGATAAGGCGGGACAAACAGTGCCGGTGGATAGCCGTATCGAAATAACCGAACGCATACCGTATGTCAGCCGCGGCGGCTTCAAACTGGAAGCGGCGCTTCGAGAGTTTCATATCGATGTGCGGGACCGTGTCTGCGTCGACGTCGGGGCTTCAACCGGCGGGTTCACGGATGTTCTGCTTCAGCATGGGGCCTTGCGCGTGTACGCGGTAGACGTCGGTACGGGGCAGCTTGACTGGAGGCTCCGAAACGATCCGCGGGTGGTCGTACGCGAAGGGCTGAACGCGCGTTACATGACCGTGGAAGACTTGGGCGAACGCGTCGACCTTGCCGTTTCTGATGTCAGTTTCATCTCGGTTACGCTGCTACTGCCCGCCATGGCGGGGGTGCTGCATGAGAAGGGAGAGCTGGTTATACTCGTCAAACCACAATTTGAAGTGGGAAGAGGGCAAGTGGGAAAGGGCGGTATCGTACGCGATCCGGAGTTGCATCGCCAGGCATGTGAGCGGGTGGAGAATGCTGTCCGCGAACTTGGGTTCAAGACGGAGTTGATGGAAAGTCCTATCCTCGGCGCGGAGGGCAACAAGGAGTTCTTGCTGCATGGATACCATTAGGACGGTCGGCATTATCACGAAGCCGGGCGTCGACAAGGCGGCCAGGCTCGTTCCTGAACTGATCGACTGGCTGAAGCAGAGACGCATCGAGACGCGATACGACGAAACGACCGCAGAGTATCTTGGCGCCAGGAACGGAATCCCGCGGGCGCAGGTTCCTGATGGCACGCAGCTCGTGATCGTGCTCGGAGGCGACGGTACGCTGCTATCCGCCGCCCGGGCTGTCGGAAGCCGGGAGATTCCGATTCTCCCCGTGAATCTTGGCGGGCTCGGCTTCCTCACTGCGATCACGGTGGACGAGGTGTTTCCGGAGCTGGAGCGCGCGCTTCTCGGCGAGCACCGTATCGGAAACAGGCGGATGCTGCACTGCGAGCTGAAGCGCGGCACCGAAGTCGTGGCCGAATATGAAGCCTTGAACGACGTCGTCGTTACAAAGGCGGCTCTGGCGCGCATGATCGACCTCGACGCCTTCGTTGACAATCACCCGATGGCGAGCTACAAGGCGGACGGCCTCATCATCTCCACTCCTACGGGTTCCACGGCCTATTCCCTGTCGGCTGGCGGCCCCATTGTCTTCCCGTCCGTCGAAGCCATCTGCATTACACCGATTTGTCCCCATACACTAACATTTCGTCCCGTGCTGGTCCCGGACACAGCAGTGATCGAGGTCGTGTCAGGCGCCAAGGATGGGGAAGCTTACCTCACCGTGGACGGGCAGGTTGGTGAGCCGCTGCGGATGAACGATCGAATTGTCTGCCACAGTTCGGTGCATCAAGTGCGTCTCATCCGCCCGCCCAAGATGCTTTTCTTCGACGTTCTCCGGGAAAAGCTTAAATGGGGCGAGCGTTGAAAAAGCTTTCGCTGACGGCTTGGATCTTCATCGGCATGGCTGCCGGCATCGGTTTTGGGTTCGCCGTGCCGGACATCGCGGGTCAACTCTCGCCTGTCAGCAACATCTTTTTGCGCCTGATCAAGTCGATCATCGCGCCCCTTCTGTTTGGAACGCTTGTCTACGGGATTGCCGGGGCCGGCAATGTGAAGACGATGGGGCGCATTGGCCTGAAGGCCATCGTGTACTTTGAGATCGTCACCACCATCGCGCTCGTGCTCGGTCTCGCGGCGGTGAATCTGGCCCAGCCGGGCGACGGCATGCGATTGGAGATGACCGCCGAGGAAGCCGCTCTCCCCAAGGCTTCCACCAGCCTCACGGCAATCCTCGAACACACGTTTCCCGCCAGCATCATCGACGCTATGGCGCGCGGCGAGGTACTGCAGATTGTGGTCTTCGCCTTCCTGTTCGGCGGGGCTTGCGCCGCAATTGGAAGCCGCGCCAAGCCCGTCGTCGATTTCGCCGAGTCCCTGGCCGAGGTGATGTTTCAATACACACGCTATGTGATGTATCTGGCCCCTGTCGGCGTGGGCGCGGCCATGGCAGTGACCGTGGGCACGAAAGGCGTGGGCGTGCTACTCGGCCTCGGTAAGCTGATTCTCACGATGTACGTCGCGCAGGCGCTGTTCGTCGTGGTGGTCCTGGGCGGAGTGATCGCGGCGCTGCGGATTCCCATGGGCCGCTTCCTTCAGGCCGCGAAGGAGCCCTTCCTGATTGCCTTCTCGACTGCGTCGAGCGAGGCGGCGCTTCCGCGTGCGCTCCAGAACATGGAACGCTTCGGCGTTCCAAAGCACATTGTTGCGTTCGTGATGCCAACCGGTTACAGCTTCAACCTGGACGGCACGACGCTCTACCTCTCCCTCGCCTCCGTGTTTGTGGCCCAGGCAGCCGGCATCGAGCTTTCGATCGGCCAGCAAGTCATCATGATGTTGACTCTGATGCTGACGAGCAAGGGCGTCGCGGGCGTGCCTCGCGCCGCGCTGGTCATCCTGACGGGCACCTTGGCCACCTTCGGACTCCCGCTCGAAGGCGCGGCCGTGTTACTCGGCATCGATGCTGTGATGGATATGGCGCGGACGTCGGTCAACGTGCTCGGAAACTGCCTGGCGACAGCGGTCATTGCGAAATGGGAGGGCTATAAGCTGTCCGAGGCGGGAAGCAGCCATGCTACGCTGGAAGCGTAGAGCATGTACAGAATCACTATCGCTGTCGGCGTTCTGCTCATCCTGCTGGGAGTCGGCGGCTATCTTGCCACCCGCACCAGCCTGACTGCTCTGATCCCCGCCGGTTTCGGCGTCCTGTTTCTCATCCTGGGTTTGATCGCCCGCAATCCCAACTCGCGCAAGCATGCAATGCACGCTGCCGCAATGCTCGGCGTATTGGGTATTCTCGGTTCGGCACGCGGCCTGGCGAAGCTGCCCGCGCTTCTCTCAGGAGAGCAAGTTGCCCGGCCCGGCGCTGTCGCGGCTCAAAGCGCAATGGCGGTCGTTCTGATAGTGTTCGTCGCCCTTTGCGTCAAGTCCTTCGTCGATGCGCGGCTCGCCCGTCCTAAGGTCTAGCGCAGCCTCTTCACGGGAATATTGAAAGCGACTGTATTCACCTTCCCTTCCCGCTGAAACTGTACCCAAACCCGATAGATCGCTTCCCGCGGAAAAATCACGTTGAACTGTACCTGCGGCCCGCCATCGGCGATGAACGGATGCGTATGAATCACGTCGACGAGGTCGCCGCTCGCCGCCAGCAGATGTCCCCAGGCTCCCAGATAAGGTTCCAGTCCTTCCGATGGTGTCAGGCGGAAGAACAGCAGCGTCTTCAATCCCGCGATTGGTTCGGCCGGCTCCGTTGTAAGTTCCACGGTTAAGTTTTCCGATGTTTTGGGCGACAGGTCTGCTGTCAATTTCGCCGGCTCCAGGACTTCGGGCGGCTGATACCCGGCGGTGATCAGCGTCTTGACGGCGACTTGCGGTGTCCCCCCGGAAGGGTAGAAGTCACACAGAACCCGGTACAAGCCAGGTTTGGGAAAGACAGTGGGAAAGCGGAAGATTCCGTCCTTCCCCGGCTCGGGATGCTCATGTGCAAAGTAACGGAGATCTTCACTGATGAGAAACAGGTGGAAGAGCTTCTCGTGGACGATCTCCAGGCGGCCCGTCCTCTTCCCCGTTTTCGGATCCTGAATCTCGAACGCCAGCTCGACCGTCTGCCCCGGCTTGATGACACGGGGCCGCGTCGAGATCCGGACCGGATATTCGACCGGATCCGGAATCCCCGGCACAAGCTTCATGCCGCAGCGGGAACAGCGGGCCGGCTTCGACGACCGAATATCCGGATCCATGGGACAGACAAAACTGTCCGTGGGAGACTGCGCGGCCCCCAACGTCAGGAGCCCCAGAATGAGAACCAGAGACCTCACGGTTCAAATGGCCAGACGGCAGTCGTCGTGTAGCCGCCGTCGACCGCAATCACCTGACCGGTAATATAGTCCGAACCCGGCCCGGCAAGGAAGACCGCCAGGGGTGCAATGTCGTCGGGGACGCCCATGCGCGGGTTCGCCTGCACTCCTTCCCGCCACTTGTCCATGACGGGGCTCTGCCACATGTTCCGGTTGAGATCCGTGAGAATGAAGCCCGGCGCAATGCAGTTGACCTGGATGTCGTACTTGCCCCACTCGGCGGCGAGCGACCGCGTCAAGCCGGCAATCGCGCTCTTCGTCATCGCGTAGACCGTCACGTAAGGCAGGCCGAGCAGCGACATGAGGCTGCCGACATGGATGATCTTGCCGCCCTTGCCGCGCGCAATCATGCGGCTTCCGACCTGCTGCGTCAACTCGAAAATACCGTCGAGGTTCACGCGCATGATCTTTTCATACTCGCCGAGCGTGTACTCTTCGAATCGCTTGCGGATGTTCGTACCCGCCACGTTCACCAGAATGTCAATCTCGGGGAGCCCGTCCACCGCCTGATGCACGGAGTGCGGATCGGAGATGTCCAGATACATCGCGCGGGCAGAAAATCCCTGCTCGCGAAGCATTGATGCTTGACTCTCGAGCTCCTCGGTCGAACGCGCAGCCATGATCGTATCTGCACCGCTGCGGGCCATCGCCCGCGCAATCGCCAATCCAATACCGCGGCTCGCCCCGGCGACCAGAGCCGTGCGCCCGCGCAACGAGAACAGGTTCACTTCAGCCACTCTGTTATGATAGGAGCTTTTCCAATGGCTTGCTATTCGATCGCTGTGATTGCTGGAGACGGCGTGGGGCAGGAGGTTGTCCCGGCGGCGCGTCGCGTCATTGATCTGGTCTCCTCAAAGTTCGGCTTCACTCTGAAGTACACGGAGTTCGACTGGGGTTCGGATTACTACTTCCGCAACGGACGGATGATGCCGGAGGACGGGCTAAACGTGCTGCGCGACTTTGACGCCATTCTGCTGGGCGCGGTCGGGCATCCCTCGATACCGGATCATGTCACGCTCCATGGCCTGCTGCTCCCTATCCGGCGCGCCTTCGATCAATACGCGAATGTCCGGCCAGCGGTGCTCTATCCGGGCGTCCGCTCCCCGCTTCGAGACGTAGAGTTTGGCTCCATTGACATGGTTGTCGTTCGCGAGAACACGGAAGGTGAGTACTCACCGATTGGCGGCTTCGTTTATCACGAGCAGTCCGACGAAGTCGCCATTCAGACCTCCGTGTTCACCCGGCGCGGTGTCGAACGGATCATCCGCTTTGCGTTCGAGCTTGCGCGGCGTAGAAACAAGCGCAGGACGGTCACGTCCATTACGAAATCGAATGCGCAGGCCTACAGCATGGTGCTATGGGACCGCGTGTTTCAGAGCGTAGCGGCGGAGTTCCCGGACATTAAGACCGAATCTCTGCTCGTGGATGCGGCCGCCATGAACTTCGTAAGGCGTCCCCAGAGCTTCGACGTCGTTGTGGCGTCCAACCTGTTCGGCGATATCCTCAGCGATCTTTCGGCGATCCTCACCGGAAGCATCGGCCTCGCGGCGAGCGCAAACCTCGACCCGCTGCGTCGATATCCCTCCATGTTCGAGCCAGTCCACGGATCTGCCCCGGATATTGCGGGCAAGGGGATCGTCAACCCTCTGGCCGCCATCCTGTCGGCAGGCATGATGCTCGAGCATCTGGGCGAACCGGTGGCTGCGCAGGCAATAGAACGGGCTGTCGCGGCAGTACTAGCCGAGGGGAAGACGCTGCCTCCGGACCTTGGCGGGACTAGCGGAACCTCGGATGTCACGGAGGCGGTGCTCCGCCATCTGGCATAGATCGCCGCTTTTCCTCAAGCCCTTCTAAGCTTTGCCGATGAGCCTCTTGTCTAAGGAGACACGATGGCTCTTGATATTTTGATCGTCGACGATTCAGCCGCCATTCGAAAGATCCTGCAGCGCGTCCTGGTTCAAGCCGACGTACCGGTCGGTCGTGTCCTGGAAGCGGGGGATGGGAATGAAGCGCTGGATCTTTTGCAGAAGGAAAAAGTCCAGCTCATACTTTCCGACATCAACATGCCGAACATGGACGGCCTGCAATTCCTTGGGCGCGTACGAGCGAATGCGGCCTGGAAGGATGTCCCTGTTGTGATGATCACAACGGAAGGCAGCCAAAACAAGGTCATGGAAGCTGTGCAACTGGGAGCTTCCGGATACGTACGCAAGCCATTTACTGCCGACCAGATCAAGGAAAAGCTCGCCGGCCTGATTTAGGAGATCCCAGATGTCCATGAGCACAGAGCAACTGGCAAAACTTGTAAAGGAGGCCACCGGGCATGTCTTTTCGACCATGCTCGGGACTGAAATTACCAGCGGTGAGGCATATCTGGGCGGTTCTGATCCCGGCCCCAGCGAAGGAGTAGTTTCCCTCATCGGACTGGCAGGCGCCTGGATCGGAACAGGCAGCGTTTTCTGCAGCGCGGAGATGGCCTGCAAGATTGCCGCCGGCTTTCTCATGAACGACTACCCGGCAGTAAATTCCGAGGTGCTCGACGCGGTCGCGGAAGTCACGAACATGATCATCGGGAATGTCAAGACCAGCCTCGAGGAACAGTTCGGGCCGATGGGCTTGAGCATCCCGACCGTAATCTACGGAAGGAACTTCATCACGCGCACGGTTGGCAACAGTGAGTGGGTTGGCGTTCCGTTCTTCTGGAACGACGAGCGCATCGAGGTGCAGGTTTGCCTCGCTCCGAATGAGGACGGCAAGACCGCGCACTCGCGTTTCTGGATGGCGGGGATGCGGTCAGTTTGAGCCGTGAGAATGGTCCGCTCCCCAGTTTTGGACGAACACCGGGCGGCAACTCGGCCCTATCTCATTTTCCGAAGCGGCAAGGAAGAGTTTGCGGTTCCATCACAACGCGTCCTGGAGATCCATTCAATTCGCGATGATGATGGAACCCAGCTCGCTGCGCAGTGCATCGTTGTACGCGGCCAGTCCATTCCAATCGTCTCCTGCGGATCGCCGTCGGCCAGCGACTCCCGAAGGCAGCGAAGACGATACGTCATCCTGATCGCCGTTCGAGCTGCTGACACCTTACCCCGGCCGGTTGCGCTGCTGGCAGATCGCGTATCCAAAGTCGTCCCGATCCCCATAAATAAAATCACAGCGCTTCCCGAAAACCCGGTTCCCTGGCGGATCGCTCGCGTGCGCCTCGACGGACGCTTCAAGCACATCATCGACCCCGATCGCCTCGTCGTCCCATAGCCGTCCTCTTCCGGCAGTAAGATTGGATCGATGGCGATGACACGACGCGAAGCACTCAGTCTTCTTGCAGCGCCAGCACTGCGAGGAGCAGCCTTCCAAACCATCCTGGTCCACGAGCACATCCTCGTTGACTTTATTGGAGCAGACGAAGTTTCGCGAAGCCGGTACGATGCCCGGGAAGTGATTCGCATCGTCAAACCGTACCTCGAGGATCTGAAGCGCCACGGCTGCCGCCGGCTCCAGGAATGCACTCCCAACTATCTTGGTCGCGACCCGAAGCTCCTTCAAAAGCTGTCGGAGGAAACGGGGATCGAGATCTGGACAAACACAGGCCTCTACGGCGCCGGCAAGGACTTTCGGTACCTTCCCCCTTACGCAATGACGGAAAGCCCGGAGGAGCTTGCCGCGCGGTGGGTCCAGGAGGCAAAGCGCGGAATCGACGGAGTGAAGCCGAGGTTTATCAAGATTGGCGTCAGCGGGAGCAACCCCCTTCACCCGCTGGACCGCAAATTGATCACAGCCGCCGCGATCACCTCGGCGGAAACAGGTCTCACCATCGCTTCCCACACCGGCAACGGACAGGCAGCCTTAGAGCAGCTCGAAGTTGTCCAGTCACGACGGGTCAAGCCGTCCAAATTCGTGTGGGTACACGCGCAGAGCGAGAAAGATCACAGCATACACGAGCAGGTGGCGCGCGCCGGAGCATGGGTGGAATTCGATGGCATCAGCCCCAAGACTGCGCGCTGGCACCATGAATGCATCGTGCATATGGCCGAACAGAATCTCCTGAGCCGCACCCTCATCTCACAGGACGCCGGATGGTATCACGTCGGCGAGCCGGACGGCGGAGAATTCCGCGACTATTCGTACATCTACACGCACTTCATTCAAGGACTCGAAGAGCGTATCGTCCGGCAGTTGCTGGAGGTGAATCCGGCCCAGGCGTTCGGCTAGCTGTCCCTCCGGCCTGGGGCGGCAGCCTTAGAGCGGAAGAATTTCTTCCCGCTCGGGATCGAACTTGAGCCGCCGCTTCTGCAGATAGGCGATATTGCCGAGGTGCGAGGCCTGCGCCGACCGGTGCCCGATGAGCACATCGCCGTTGGGCAGCTTGCGGCTGCGGCAGCAATCCAGGAAGTTCTTCACGTGGTCCAGCGTAAAGTCGTAATCCGGACCCTGCACAACTTCGGGTTTCGCTCCCCGCTCGGCGGTGTAAAACTCCATCTTGCTGCGGTCAATCCAGAGCCGGCCTTCCGTACCGCAGATCTCGACCGCCGCCCCGCGAATTCCGGGCGCCAGTGTGGCTTCAAACGTAGCGGTGTAGTGGTCGCCGTACTCCAGCAGCACGTTGATGGTGTCGGGAGCGGTTCTTCCGTCCTTGTAGTAATAGACACCGCCTGCGGCAACTGCCGATGTGGGGATGTCATGGCCAAGGAACATGTGGACCACGTCGATCCAATGCGTGAACAAATCTGTCACTTGTCCGCCGCCAAAATCGAGGTAAGCGCGCCAGTTGAAATACTGCTGGGGATCGTAGTCCCTCCACTTGAGAGGACCGAGAAAGCGGGCCCAATCGAGATTACTGGGGCGAGTCTGCAGCGACGCCGGCGCGCGGCGCAAGTGATACGAATTTCCGTGCCACCACGTTCGCGCGAGCGTGACGTGGCCCAGCCGCCGGATGTACTGGTCGCGGGCCAGAATGTAATGCGCGCCTGAACGCTGCTGCATCCCGACCTGGCAGATCCGGTTGTTTACGCGCGCAGCCTTGACGATCTCGGGTCCTTCTTCGATCGTGAGGGTGAGGGGCTTCTCCACATAGACGTCCTTGCCTGCGTTCAGGGCGTCTATCGTTATCCGGCTATGCCAGTGATCCGGCGTGGCAATGAGCACCGCGTCCAGATTGCGCATTTCGAGCAGCTTACGATGGTCACTGAACCCCTGAGCTGCCGGAGCCTTCTGTTTCGCAAGGTCGATGTTGTTTGCGTATATGTCGCAAACGGCGGCGACCTCTACTTGCGGCACCTTCTGAAACAGACCCATCACGTGACGCCCTCGATCTCCCGCCCCAACGACGCCGAGGCGTATACGATCATTGGCTCCACGAACCTGCGAATAGGACAACGCTGTCATCGCCATGGCGGTTCCCCCGGCAGCGCGAAGGAAGGACCGCCGACCAACGCCCGGATTCTGCATGAGCGAATTATACACGAGAAGTTTCGGCGCGTCTGAACACAATGCCGGTATGAGACAAGCTGCAGTGCTTATCGTGTGCTTGCTTGCTTCACTGCTCGCTGCGGCGGGTCAGGCGCAGCAGAATGCGGCGAATCCCGGTTTGCGCGATGAGGCTCTGAGAGAAGCAATCCTGGAACGGTTTTCGAAGTCGAAAGTAGCTTCCGAGGGGTTTCAGGTATACGTCAAGGGCACAACCGCAACGATCACTGGAAAGACCGATGTCGTCCAGCGCAAGGCTGCTGCCACAAGGATGGCCAAGTCGGCGGGAGCGCGGCAGGTGATCAACAAAATCCAGGTGTCAAAAGAGGGGCGCGAACGGGCTTCCCAAGGGATTCGCAAGGCGCGTGTCAAATCCGCCGGGGACACCAGGTAAGCGATGTAGCGCTTGTAAATGTAGGGTGGTCAAGGCCGCATGATAAAATCGGAGCGTTTACCGCAAGCCTATGAAACTCCCCTTTTGTTTCGGTATCGCTCTCGCCTCCGCTGTTTTTGCGCAGGCTCCCAGCACGGCAGAACCGCCCGCTCCGAAACCAGCTGAGACGAAACCTGTGGAATCTCAGGGTGTGTCCGTTCCGGTTGTCTTCATCACTCCGAGCACTGTGGTGGCAACGGTCGATGGGCGCAAGTTCACCGCCGGTGAATTAGATGTGCTTGCGAGCTCCTTTCCCGTGCTGAAGCAGAACATGAATTCAAACCCTCAGGAGTTCCTCCAGCAGTACGGGTTGTTAATGGCCCTTTCAAAAATGGCGGAAGAGCAAGGTCTGGAGAAGGTCAGCCCGTTTAAGGAACGGATCGAGTATGCAAAGATGCAGGTACTTTATCAGGCCGAACTGGACCACAAGTACAACCAGTTTGTCGTCCCGCCTGAAGAAGTGAAGAAGTACTACGAAGCCAACAAGGATAAGTACACCTTCGTCAAGATCAAAGCCATTTACATTCCGTTCAGCTCCTCGCCGCCTCCTCAGGACGGAAAGGAAAAGAAGGTGCTGACGGAAGCGGAAGCTCTGGAAAAGGCGAAGAGCATCGTGAAGGAAGCACGCGCCGGAGCGGATTTCGTCAAGCTGGTGAAGGAGCACTCCCAGGATCCGAACTCTGTAGCCAAAGACGGCGACTTCGGCACGTTCAAGAAGGGAGACAGGATTCCGGACCACATTAAGGCCGTGATCTTTGCCTTGAAGACGGGCGAAGTGAGCGATCCGGTGCGCCAGCCGTTCGGCTTCTACATTTTCCGGGCAGAAGAGGCAGGTTCGCAGACCTATGAGCAGGCGGCGGGCGCGATTTCCACGGAGCTTCGTGATAAACAGATGCAGGCATGGCTGGAATCCCTCGGCAAGCAGGTGAAGGTCGAAATTCAAACGCCCTCGTACTTCTCGCCGCAGAAAGCCCAGGAGCCGAAGAATTAGATAGATTCATTCTGGAGCAGCGGGCAATTGCGGAAGACGGGCGCGGCTGACAACAGGATCGACCGGCAATGAGATCCATGTCGACATTGCAGGATACGCCGGGATTCGAGCTTCAGCTTGCACCGGATCTCGATGAGTACAGGCCGCTGCTCGCGACCGCGCTTGCCGGCCTTCCGCCGCTTCAAGGGAAACCGATTGCTTTGTCGTTTCTACCGGCGCTGCGCGCCTACCGGGGTAAATTGCTCTCAGCCGGCGTAAAGGGCACTGGCGTTCATGCCGCGGCGTTTCTTCGCGAGCGGCGTATCGTGCTCGAAGCGGGTCTCCTCCGGAACCCAAGAAATCTTTCCCGGATTCTTGTGCATGAACTCTTTCACTTTGTCTGGCTGCGGCTGGGCAACGCCCGCCGGAGATCGTTTGGTGCGCTGCTGGCGTCGGAAATCCGTCGTCGCGCGCGGGGTGAACTGGGATGGTCGGCGGAAATGCGGAAAACGCTCTTGCATCCCGGGGATCCGATCACACATCCGAGAAGATGGAGGGAGTACGTCTGCGAAAGCTTCTGTGACTCGGCGGCGCGGATATACTCGAACCAGCGGCGGCACAGCGAATACTCGCTCGCGCGCTTGTTTCGGGAGCGTCGCAGGCGCTGGTTTCGGGATACCCTTGCCGGCGGCCCGATCCCCATATAATTGAGAGAGGAGCTTCCTTTGCCAGGTCCAATTTCACGAGGCTTGCTGACGTTGGCGTTAGTTGCTATGGCATTCCCGCTGGGATGTAACAGGAAAGCGACGAATGTCAGCGCGGCGGATTTGAAAGCCGAAAGCGATCGTAAGGTCGCGCCCGACTTCACGCTAAAAGACGCCGACGGCAGAGCCGTGAAGCTGTCAGATTACAGGGGCAAGGTTGTTCTCCTGAATTTCTGGGCGACATGGTGCGGCCCGTGCAAAGTGGAAATTCCCTGGTTCATCGAGTTTGAGAATCAATACAAGGACCAGGGGTTCGCTGTCCTCGGCGTCGCTCTCGATGAAGAAGGCTGGGACGTTGTAAGGCCGTATATTGCCGAGAAGAAGGTGAACTACCGGGTTCTACTGGGCGACGACGCAACAGCACAGATGTACGGGGGCGTCGAATCCCTCCCCACAACGTTCCTTCTTGACCGCAACGGGCGCATTGCCTCGGTCCATGTCGGACTAGTTAGCAAGAGCAATTACCAGAATGAGATTATCCAACTACTTCAGAGTTCTGCCGGCGTTAGCTCTAATGGCTCTGACGCTTCCGCACAGCCTGCCAGCGCAGGGGAGTAACGTTCTCTCCGTTGCAGAGCCGCAAAAGGTGACGCTACGGCGGGACGTTCCGATGGTAGTGAAGCTGGACTTGAGCATCCGCGACGGCTACCACGTCAACAGCGACATGCCGGACGATCCGTACTTGATCCCGCTAAAGCTGACATGGAATGAGTCCGTCGTTAAGGTGCAGAAAGTCGAGTACCCCAAAGCGCAGAAGCAGACTTTCGAGTTCAACCCGAAGCCCATGTCCGTGTTCGCGGGCAACTTTCGGATCGCAACCACGCTCGTCGCACCCGCGACCGCACCGGCTGGTCCCAACATCGTTACAGCGAAGCTGCGGTACCAGGCCTGCTCGGATACCGCGTGTCTGCCGCCGAAGACCATCGAAGTGAAGCTTCCGGTCATCATCCAGTAGCTTGCGACGACTGCTGATCCGCCCCGGGGCAATCGGCGATTGCATTCTTTCACTGCCCGCGCTCGAATCTCTGCGCGCAAGCTATACGGAAGTTTGGGCGCCCGAGGCCGTGCTTCCGCTGTTTCGCTTCGCCGACCGTACGTCCTCCATCGTTTCTACCGGTCTCAACCTTCTCGAGTTGCCGGACGTTGCCCTCCCGGAACGGCTGCTGGAACGGCTCCGCAGCTTTGACAGCATCATCTCCTGGTACGGGTCAAATCGCGCTGAATTCATCGAACGAGTAACAGCGCTCCGTCTTCCGTTCCGGTTCTTCCCTGCCCTGCCTCCTCCTGACGGCGGCATCCACGCCGTAGATTTCTTCCTGAGACACGCTCTGGAGGCAGGCGGTCAGCCGCTTCCGCCCTTCCCCCGGATCGACTGTCCTCCGCGCGAAAGGGCTTTCGCTGTCATTCATCCCTTCTCAGGGAGCCAGAAGAAGAATTGGCCCCTTGAGCGTTACCGGCAGCTGGCGGAACGGCTTAAGCCAAAGTTGCCAGTGCAGTGGCTCGCAGGGCCGGAGGATCCACTTGATGGAGCGACGCGAATCGACGATCTTTACGAACTCGCATGCAACCTCGCCGGCGCCCGCATTTACATTGGCAACGACAGCGGAATCACTCACCTTGCCGCAGCCGCCGGCACTCCTGTGATTGCGCTCTTCGGACCCACCGACCCGGCAACCTGGGCTCCGCGCGGTCCGCGGGTGAGGATGATCCGTGGGGACTCCATGAACAACATTTCGGTGGATGAGGTCCTCTGCGCTGTCCTCACTGAAATCCGACAGCCGACAGAATGACGCCCAATCGACGGTGGTCACCGGGAACAGAAAAGGTCTTATCCGCCGTGATGACGAGCGTTGCCGTGTCGCCAGCGGCTTTCAGCGGCGGCGTCGTGATCTGGTAGGGGCCGCTTTTGTCGACTAATAGCTCACCTGCGCGCTGGCCATCCAACGTTACTTCAACAAGACGGGCTGGAGCGGGTTCTGGAATATAGAACTCCACGCGGACCGGCTTCGGCTGCGCTGGCGCTTTCAGCAGAAATGAGGCTCGATCCGTCATCCACCGCCATTGACCGTTTTCCAGCTCGAACACGCCGCTTACGATCTGGTTCGACGCCTGCGGGGCATTCATTGGCAGGAATTCGAGCTCCGGCTGAGCTTGCACGACGATTTCAGCCCGCACTTTGTCGACAGGCGACCAGGAAATATCAAACGGGCGCAGTCCGAAATCCACCGAAGAGTAGCCGGATCGCGTGCCAAGAGCGATCAAGCGAAACGGCAGTGTGGGCCGGATCTCCTGCTCCCGATAAGGAACGAGGCGGCCTCCGCCGGTAGTAAACGGGATGGGATAGGCGAGCGCACTGGAAAGCACAAGGTCTCCAGGCTGGACCGCCTGTCCGCGGCGCAGTGCAAGACCGCCCTCCGCCTCTGCATAGAAACGCAAACCCCACTCGCCGTTGATCCAGCTGCGCTTAGACTCGAGCTCGGGCCGCAGAGTCCGCACGAACTGACGGTAGCCGTCCCAATGCTGATAACTCAGCCAGCTCAGCATCAGGCTGAATGCGAGTTGGCAGGCGAACGCCGGAGCAAGCAGCTTCTTCGGCGCTTTCAGGACAGTGAGCATCGCTACAGGCGCTGCGAGAGGCAGCAGATAGCGCGCGGAACCCGCAAAGAACAGCACCAGCGCCGCGGCGAAGAAGATCAGCACCCAGCGGGCCAGGAAGTCGCGCCAGTGTTCAATGCACCAGACAATCACGAGCGCTCCCACTCCGAACGATGTCCAGAAGAGAGGGTGAGGATCGATGAATGCGCCGGCAGCCGCGGCAACCGCCGCGGGTATCCACCGGCGCCCAAAAGCTGCAATGGCCAGAGCGGGGAACACAACCCATCCAAGGTGACCTGTCAGGGCCGCTGCATTCTTCAGCTTCGCGCTAGCAGATTGCAGGTTGTAGGTTTGGAAGTGCCCAGCTAGAACCTGGGCTGGGAGAGCGCCCGTCGACAGTCTTTCGAAAGCCTGCCAAAGACCAAGCACCAGCAGAGGAGTGAGAGCGGCTGCCCAGCCCGGCTTCCAGCTACGCTTTCGCTCCCACAGATAAAGCCAGAGGATCGGCACGACCACAACGGACTGGTATGCGGCGAGCGCAGCCAGGGCCAGACACAGGATCGAGCCGAGCAGGAGCCGGCCGGACTGGCGGTCGGCTGAGCGTATAAATAACGCGATGCCGGCCATCCAGAATGCCAGAAACGGCAAGTCCGATTCGAGCGAGTTGCCGTTCACGACGAAGGCAGGGGTTGCAAGAAAGAGGGCGACAGCCCAAAGCGGGCGGTCCGGGACAAACCGCCGCGACAGGGACAGCATGGCCAGCGCGGCGATTAGAGAGAAGACAATGTATGCGCCGTGAAACGGAACTTCCCGGACGTCTTGAATCGCAGCCAGAATGGCGCCGAGAACCCAGGCATTCAGAGGCGGATGCGGATGGCCCCGCATGTCGACCTCATCGCCGAGGAAGACATACCGGGCGTGGCTGGGGTGAGCTGGATCAATCTGCGCGTGCTGAGCTCCGGCCAGATAATAAACGTCATCACCCTGGATCGGCTGATTCAGAAACGGCAGGCGAATCAGCAGAACCAGGGCTACCGTCGCAAGAATTTGCCGCACGCGATAATGATACTAATCCGCGGCTTGGCTCGCCTTTGGAGCGGGCTTCCAGCGAAGGATGGGCTTGCGCGCCGCCGTCACCTCGTCTACGCGGCTGATCCTCGTGCTATGAGGAGCCTTGAGCACCAGCTCAGGATTCTCCTCCACTTCCTTCGCAATCGAGATCAGCGCATCGACGAAGAGGTCGAGCTCGGCTTTGCTCTCGGTCTCTGTCGGCTCGATCATCATCGCGCCGCGGACAATCAGCGGGAAGCTGACCGTATAGGGGTGGAATCCGTAGTCGATCAAGCGCTTGGCGATGTCGCCGGTGCGAACGCCGCGCTTGGCCTGCCGGTCGTCGCTGAAGACGCATTCGTGCATGCTCGGAGCCTGATACGCGATCTGATAGTAGGGCTCAAGCAGCTTCCGAATATAGTTGGCGTTAAGCAGCGCATCGAGCGTAGCGTTTCGGAGCCCTTCGCCGCCGTGGGCCATGATGTAGGCCAGGGCCCGAACCAGCACGCCGAAATTGCCATAGAAAGCGCGCACCCGTCCGATCGTCTGCGGCCGGTCGTAATCCCAGCGCCACTGGTCGTTCTCGCTCCGAAGCCGGGGGATCGGCAGGAAAGGCTCCAGATGGCTCTTTACGGCCACCGGTCCCGCGCCTGGTCCGCCTCCGCCGTGCGGCGTCGAGAACGTCTTGTGCAGGTTCAGGTGCATGACATCGATGCCGAAATCGCCCGGACGCGTGATGCCCACAAGCGCGTTCATGTTCGCGCCGTCCATGTACACCTGCGCGCCCTTTTCATGCAGGATGCCTGCAATCCGGACAATGTCGCCTTCAAACACGCCCACCGTGTTGGGATTTGTCACCATCAGGCCGGCGACGTCCTCATCGACGATTGACGCCAGCGACTCGACGTCCACCATCCCGCGATCATTCGACTTGATGTTTTGGACCGTATAGCCGACCATCGTCGCCGTCGCGGGATTTGTGCCGTGGGCAGAATCCGGAATGAGAATCTTCTTCCGCGGGTTGCCCTTCGATTCGTGGTAGGCGCGAATGAGCATGATGCCCGTCATTTCGCCATGGGCTCCGGCCGCGGGCTGGAGCGTTACCGCATCCATGCCCGTGATCTCCGCCAGAGCCGCCTCCAGGCGGGCGATGATTTCCATTGCGCCCTGTGACAGCGCCTCCGGCTGGTACGGGTGAGCCCACAGTAGCCCCTCGGTCCGGGCGACCGCCTCGTTCACCCGCGGGTTGTACTTCATGGTGCAGGAGCCGAGAGGAAACAGCCCCAGGTCAATTCCGTAATTCCACGTCGACAGACGTGTGAAGTGGCGTACGACTTCGACCTCGCTCACCTCGGGAAAGTCTTCAATCTCTCCACGGACGTTTTCCGCGCCAAGCGCCTCGGCGGGGTCCACTGCCGGAACGTCAAGGTCAGGGAGCTGATACCCCTTCTTGCCGGGCGAACTACTTTCGAAAAGCAGCGGCTCGTTTTGCGTGATATGTCGTGAAACCTTCCGAATCATCTTACGTGCGCTGCCTCCGGCACATTCTGAAGAACTTCCCTCACCGTGTTCATGTGCTCGCGGCGCGACATCTCCGTAGCGCACAGGAGCATGCAGTCCGCAAGCGACGGGTACCAGCGGCCGAGCGGCAGACCCCCGATGATCTTGCGCTGCAAGAGCGCCTCGTTGACAGCCTCCGGCGTCCGGCCGTTGCACTGCACGACAAACTCGTTAAAGAAGGGACCGCTAAAGCGCCTCTTCATGTCCTTTGCCAGGTAGTGCGCCTTGGCCAGGTTCTGCTCGGCAAGCTCGCGCAGACCGCGCTTCCCGTAAAGGCTGAGGAAGACGGTCGCCATCAGAGCAATCAGCGCCTGATTCGTGCAGATGTTGGACGTCGCCTTCTCACGGCGGATGTGCTGCTCGCGGGTGGAGAGAGTCAGGCAGAAGGCGCGCCTTCCCTCCGAGTCCTTGGTTTCACCGACCAGGCGGCCGGGCAACTGTCGAAGATACTTCTCCCTGGTCGCAAGGATGCCTGCAAAGGGCCCCCCGTAGCTGGGAGGAATCGCGAACGATTGCAGTTCGCCGGCGACGATGTCCGCATCTCTTGGCGGTTCGAGCAACCCGAGCGATACAGCTTCCGTGAAGACGACGATCAGCAGTGCGCCCTGCTTGTGCGCGAGCTCCGCGGCTGCCTTTACGTTCTCGATAACGCCGAAGAAGTTGGGGGTCTGGATAATAACCGCGGCCGTATCCGCGTCCAGCCGCCGCTCCAGGTCCTCGAGGTCCGCTGCTCCCGCGGCTTGGTCGAACGCGAATTCCTCGATCGGCATCCCCTGGTGCATCGCGTAGGTTCGCAGCACCTGCCGGTACTCCGGGTGGACGTTTTGCGCCACCAGCGTCTTGTTGCGGCCCGTAATGCGAACCGCCATCATCGCCGCTTCCGGAACGGCCGACGAGCCGTCGTACATGGAGGCATTCGCGGCGTCCATGCCCGTAAGCTGGCAAATCATGGTCTGGAACTCGAAGATCGTCGTGAGTGTTCCTTGCGCGATTTCCGGCTGGTACGGCGTGTAGGACGTAAGGAACTCACCGCGAGAAACGACGGTGTCGACAACTACCGGACGGTAGTGGTAGTAGACGCCACCTCCGAGAAACGAGGGATATCCATTGGCGTTCTCAGCGCCCCTCGCGCGGAAGTACTCCACAATTTCGTATTCGGACTTCCCTGGCTCGATCGCGAGCGGGCGGTCGAGAAGCACGTCTGGCGGAAGCTGACGGTAGAGCTCCTCAAGAGATTGCAGGCCGCAGACGGCAAGCATCTCCTGGCGTTCGGAATCGGACTTCGGTAGATAGCGCAATTGTTCTGCCCTGAGTTGTAGTGAGCGGGGCGGGAACTCTGCCCGGCCTCCCTACAACTATGATCCCACGTAACTTTGGTAGTCTGCAGCGGAGAGGAGATCCTTCACTTCGTCGGGGTGGCTCAGCCGGATCTTCACCAGCCACGCCTCTCCATGCGGATCTTCATTCAGCTTCTCGGGAGCGTCAGCGAGAGCTGTGTTCACCTCGAGGATCTCTCCTGAGACCGGTGCATAGATATCGGAGACGGCTTTCACCGACTCCACCGAACCCAGCGCTTTCCCCTGTTCGACCACAGTCCCCACTTTGGGCAAGTCGACGTAAACAATGTCACCAAGTTCCTTCTGGGCATGGAAGGTAATACCGATAGTTCCCCTATCGCCTTCCACTAGCACCCATTCATGTTCCTTCGTATAACGATAATTTTCCGGATACATTACTTCGCTCGTTTGTAGAACGGTGTAGGAACGGTAACGGCCTCCACCGGCTGATTGCGGATCATGATGTGAATTGTGCGGCCGATTGTCGAAAGGGCCGTAGGAAGATAGCAGAGCCCGATGTTCTTGCCGAGCGTCGGGGAAGGCCCGCCGCTCGTCACCCAGCCTGCCGGGCGGCCGTCGACATAAACCTCATAGCCGTCACGGGCAATGCCGCGGCCACGCATTTCAAAGCCAACCAACTGCCGCTTGATGCCTTGCTCGAGCGCCTTCTGAAGCGCTGCCCGCCCGACGAAATCGCCCTTTTCCATCTTGACGATCCATCCGAGGCCCGCTTCGAAGGGATATGTCGAAGCGTGAATCTCGTGACCATAGAGGGCCATCTTCGCTTCGAGCCGAAGCGTGTTACGAGCACCGAGACCGCAAGGCTTGATTCCGAACTCAGAACCGGCGTCCAGCAGAGCATGCCAGAGGCTCTCTGCTCTGTCGGGCGGCACATACAATTCGAAACCGTCTTCACCTGTGTAACCTGTCCTCGCGATGCGTGCGGGGATACCTGCAACCTGCCCGTCGACAAACCAGTAGTACCGCAAGGAATTCAAATCAGCAGGTGTTAATTTTTGGAGCGTATTTATAGCCTTCGGACCCTGCAGCGCGAGCTGCGCATAACGGTCGCTCACCAGTTCAACCTCGGCTTTCCAACGATTTAGCGAGCGGATGTGCTCGAAGTCTTTATCTTGGTTCGCTGCGTTCACACATATGAAGAATTCTAACGGGGAAACTTTGTGTACCAAGATATCGTCTACGATTGCACCATGGTCGTAAAGCAATGCCGAGTATTGAATCTGACCTTCTCTCAGTTTCGCGGCGGCATTAGTGGACACATACTCGACCAGGGAAAGCGCTTCGGGGCCTCGAATCTCGATTTCGCCCATATGGCTGACATCGAACAGACCAACAGACGTCCGAACGGCATGGTGCTCTTCGAGGATGCTGGTGTACTGGACGGGCATATCCCACCCTCCGAAGTCCACCATCTTCGCTCCCATTCTTCGGTGTACGGAGTTCAGCGGAGTTTGTTTGAGCGCGGCGGACGGGTTCATGAAAGACCCAATCTAACAAGCGTTTTCAAAGAGTGTCAAACCAGAGAGTTTGCACGCGGTAATAGTTACGCAATGAGAGCCATTAGTAGTTACATTTCACAGATCAATCCGAATCGGTTCAGAAACATGGGTTTCACCCAAGCGGCACCTCAGCGCCGCGTTGAAGGAGACTCGTTCGGACAGAAGGAGGCAAGATGATTACTTCGTTCATTCGCAAGCCAGCCATGGCAGCAGGAATTACCCTTATGGCCTTGGTAGGCACCGGGTGCGCGACCAAGAAGTACGTGAGGAACCAGGTCGATCCTGTGGCCGGACGGGTGTCCGAAGTAGAGAAGACGAACGCCCAGCAGGCTACAGCAATCAGCCAGCTGGAAAACGAAGTGTCCCAAGTGGACGAAAAGGCGATGGCTGCTGACAAGCGCGCGGCGGCGGCCGCTGAGGAAGCGGCGAAAGCGAATCGGGAAATTGCTAGCGTGCGCAGCGATGTCGGCAAAGTTGGCCAGGAACTGCAGGGATTGCGGACCGAAACCCAGCAGAACATAGCTGCTGTGGAACGCGATCTGAACCCGGCCAACTACAAGCTTGTGCTGGAAGAAAACGTCCTCTTCCGTTTCGGCAGGAGCCAGCTCACGCCGGAGGCGAAGGAGCAGTTGAATCACGCAGCACGCTCAATTGCAGCGCTGCCGCACTACGCGATTGAAGTACAGGGTTTCACGGACCCCACCGGTGACCCGAATTACAACCTTAACCTGAGCCGGGAACGCGCTCAGGCAGTCGTTCGCTACCTGGCGACCGAGCATCAGATTCCTCTCCGGAGAATTCACGTCCTCGGCGTAGGACCGCTGAAACTCGAGGACCGGTCGCTCGAAGCCCGGAAGCAGGCGCGGAAAGTTGAGATTCGTGTCTTCGCTCCGGAAAGCGCAGCCGCGAAGGTACAGACTGGATCTCTCCCCTCCACGCGGTAGCAGCCGCACTCTGTATTGAAGCACGCTCACAGGAGCAGCTAAGCGCTGCTCCTGGAGGTGCTCAATCGTCGAGTCCCCAACAGCCTTCGATCGGATACCTGTTCTCCCTGAAGGCCCTGCCGTTTCCCGATCTTGCTTTCTCAGTGCAACCTCGCCAAGACGTACCAGCGACCAGCGAGGTAAACCCGCTCTAACGGCCGCCGCCCTCTGCTCCCAGAGCCCGGCGGGCTGGCTCCCGCATCGAAGGGAACCGCAGACGGAACGTCGTTCCTTGGGTTGGCCGGTCCGCGCAATCGATCGATCCATTGTGCAATTGCACGACCTGAAAAGCGATAGCGAGCCCGACACCCGCTCCTGCTTTCTTGGTGGTGTAGAACAGGTTGAAGATCTTGTCCCGAATTTCGGCAGGAATGCCGTTGCCTTCGTCTGAGATCGTGAGCACTAAGTCTCCCAGGGACTGACTGACGTCAATCTCAATCCGGCCCCCGTCCTTCATGGCTTCGATCGCGTTCACAAGAACATTCAAAACGGCCTGCTTCAGCATGGTTGCGTCGCCGAGGATCATCGCCTGCTCCGGACCCGACTTGAGATCCATCTCAATCCCGCGGCGCGCCGCTTCGCTGCGGAGGCGATTCACGCATTCGGTCGTAATTTCAAGCAGGTCGACGGGACGCAAATCAAGCGGCATTGGACGGGTGAACTCGACGAATGCCTTCACGACGCGGTTCAGCCGCTCCACTTCCATGGCGATGATGTCGACTTCGGGAATCGCTGCGGGGATCTCCTTCTCTATCTGGGCGCGCAGTACCTCGAGGTGAAGGGTAATGGCGTTGAGAGGATTCTTAATCTCGTGCGCAACTCCGCCGGTCAACCGGCTGATCGCCGCCAGCCGGGTCGAGACATCCAACTGCGCTTCGAGCTGCGTTCGCGTTTCGGCATCGCGCAGTGTAATGAGCGTTCCCTTCGAACCGTCCTCTTCGTGAAACGGGTCTACGTTCAGCAGCAGGTGTTGAGGCGGTCCGCCTTCGCGAGGGATCTCGACCGGGTAGTCGCGCAGATGCTGCCGGAACTGCCGGGCCGTCTGTATCGCGGCGCCAATCGACGTAGAAGCGGGGAAGAGCTCCTCCAACCGCGCCCCGACGAGTTTTCTACGCTCCCGGCCCAAGAGGCGCTCAGCAGGACTCCCAGCGACAATCAGCGTATCCCTTCCGTCGAACAGCAGTACGGCTTCCTCCAGCCGCTGCAGCATGCGCTCAATGTTGGCGCGGAGTTGCACCACGTCCTCACGCGCTCCGCGGAACCGCTGCGCCAGCAAATAGAGCTTGCTCTGGACAGTTGCGAACTCCCTGGTCTCCTTCGGCTCTATCTCCATGTTGCCGCCTAGACTGACCTGATCAATCGCCTGGGTCAGCCGTTTCAGAGGTTGGAGAATGCGGTTTGCCAGGAACCCGCCGAGCAGGATGGAAGCGATCAGGACAACGGCCGATGAAATACCAATCGTTAACAGCTCTGGCCGGAGGCTGGCCCACAGCATCGCCGAGGACACCACCGCCCGAATCATGAACAAAGGAGTGCTCTGTTCAGCAACACCGAGCGGAATCACGATTTCGTAATCCCGGCCGTTGTAAAGAATTTGCTGGAGCTTCTCAAAGACATTGCCGGCCTGCCACTGAGCCAGGTTGGGATGCGGCCGGTAAATCTGGCCGATCTGATCTTCGCTTACGGCGTTCAGGATCTTACCGGACGCATCGGTGATGTAGACATCCGTCACCAGCTTCGAGTTGACGACAATATTTCGGATGAGATGACGGATGGTTGGATCGCTTTTTAGGATGTCGGCCCATAGAAGAGCGCTCTCGTCGATGTCTTGAGGCGGGGGAACGATTTTTGCGGTGCGCTCGGCAACCCGCTCCAGGACGAAGCTTTGTACGTCGCGCGCGTTGTTTATCGAGCGCTCCGTAGCATCTCGCAGAAATTCCTGAACCCGCCAGTACAGGTGAAGGGCGGAGTTGACCGCCACGAGCACCCCAACCAGCGCCAGCATGGCGCTCAGCAAGCGGGCTTTGAGGGAAGTCCGCTGCCAAATGGATCCGACGGGCATGACAGAATATAGCCCGGGGTCAGGACGAACTCGCTTCGCTTTCCGCCGCCCCGTACTCCTTCAATTTGTTAAACAGTGTCTTCAAGCTGATGCCCAGGATCTCCGCAGCACGGGTTTTGTTGTTCTTTGTATGCTGTAGCGTAAGAAGAATCAAAGCCTTTTCCGCCTCGCTTACCGTTGAGCCAACGCGAAGCCGAACCGATTCCAGTTCCTGAGTGGCATGTCGCGCCTGGGCGCCTCCGCTTGCACCGAAGTCATGCGGCAAGTGCATAGGGAGAATCGGTCCCTCACCAGCCAGAATCACTGCTCTTTCAATGACGTTCCTCAGCTCGCGCACGTTCCCTGGCCAGTGGTGGCGCTTGAACATCTCCATCACGGCATTGTCCACGCCTGTAACGCGGCAGCCGTGCTTGCGGTTAATGTCAGCAAGCAGTGCATCGGCCAGCACGGGAAGGTCTTCCAATCGCTGGCGCAGCGGAGGCAGCGCAATGTGAAAAACGTTCAGCCGGTAGTAAAGGTCCTCACGAACTTCGTTCTTCTTGAGGGCCTCCTCCATCACTTTGTTAGTGGAAGCGATGACGCGAACATCGACGGTAACTTCACTCCGGCCGCCGAGGCGTCTGACTCGGGAATCCTCGAGAACACGTAGAAGCTTGGCCTGGGTCCCGATTGGCATATCGCCAATCTCGTCAAGCAGCAGGGTTCCATGCTGGGCTAGCTCGAAACAACCCGCCCGGCGTTCCACGGCGCCAGTAAAAGCCCCTTTCTCATGGCCGAATAACTCGCTCTCCATTAGCGTTTCCGGCATCGCCGCGCAGTTGATTGCAACGAAGGGACCTCCGCGCCGCGGGCTCAAGTCGTGGATCGCGCGCGCTACCAGTTCCTTGCCTGTGCCGCTTTCTCCCGTTACGAGAACCGCAGCTTTGCTAGGCGCTACTTGCCGGATCAATGAAAACACCTGCTGCATCACAGCAGAAGTGCCGACCAGAGCACCCATCACCCCCTGATAACTTAGCTGCCGCTGCAGCCGCTCCGTCTCTTCCGCCAGCTTGCTCTGGGATGCGGCGCGCTCCAACAATATGCGGAGCGCATTTGGCTGTATCGGCTTTTCCAGAAACCAGAAGGCCCCGAGGTCATGAATAGTGGCGACTGCAGTTTCAATATTTCCAAATGCGGTGAGAACGATGGACGGGGGCATGGAGGGTTGCGAGCTCAAGCGCCGCAGGAGCTCGAAGCCATCCATCCGCGGCATCATAAGATCTGTCACGAGGACATGAACGGGAATCTCCGACAGCTTTTCCAAGGCCTCCACACCGTCGGCAGCGGTCTCCGCCGTGAATCCCCACGACGAAATCATACTCGCAAGCCCGGTCCGCTGGTTCTCCTCATCATCCACGATCAAGACCCTTGTGTTTGAGGAGGCGAGTGTACCCATTACCATTTATTGTAACTTGCGCCCTGCGGGCCGTAAGATCTTTTCTGCATTCTTTAGGATGTTACCCCAACCTAATCAGTATGTCTCCCGAGCATTCACCCTATGGCTTCGCTTTGAATACCGATTGGTGAAATTCGACCTGTTACAATTCTAGGTTTAGACCAATTGGTCCGGATGAGATAAAGGAGAAGAAAGTTCATGCGGGGAAACGAGAAGGTAATGAACTATTTGCAGGAGGTCCTGAAGGCGGAGCTGACGGCGATCAATCAGTACTTCCTTCACGCCGAAATGTGTGAGAACTGGGGCTACATGCGCCTGGCAGCGCATATCAAAAAGGAATCCATCGATGAGATGAAACATGCGGAAGCCGTCATCGAACGTCTTCTCTATCTCGACGGGTCCCCCAACATGAGCGAGCTTTTTCCGCTCCGAATTGGATCGAATGTCAAAGCTCAAATCGAGAACGATCTGGCTCTGGAAATGGAAGCCATTCCGCGGTTGAATGCGGCGATTCAGGCGGCGATCGAAGCGGGCGACCACGGGTCTCGAGAGTTGTTAGAGAAGATCCTCGTGGACGAGGAGAGTCACGTCGACTTCCTGGAAGCCCAGTTGCACCTGATTGGTGAAATAGGGTACGAGAACTACCTGGCCCAGCAGATTCACAGTCAGGAGTAACGCCAGGAAACATATCTGAACGAAGAGCTGGGCGTCAAGAGAAGCGGCTGCTCAGCTCTTCGAAGAAGCCTCCGAAGACGAAGGCGCAGTCCTGCCGCGCTGCATCTCCCGATGAAGCCATGCCTTGGCAACCACCCAGTCGCGCTTGACGGTAGCCGGTGAGACTCCCAGCACTTCGGCTGTCTCTTCAATGGAGAGCCCGCTAAAGAAGCGAAGCTCCACCACCTTGCTCTGCTGCGGATCGATACGGGCCAGCGCCTCCAGCGAATCGTCGAGCGCAACCAGATCAAGATCCTTCTGCTCCGGCGTGGCCAGCGCCTCGTCCAGGGCAAGTGTAAGCGCATTCCCACCGCGCTTTGCAGTCTTATGAGCCCACGCGTGATCTACTAAAATGCGCCGCAGCATTTGCGCCGCGACTCCAAAGAAATGCGCGCGGTTTTGCCACTTCACCCGGTTTTGGTCGACGAGACGCATGTACGCTTCGTGCACAAGCGCGGTTCCCTGCAGGGTGTGGTCAACACGTTCCCGGCTCAAATAAAGATCAGCAAGACGACGAAGCTCGTCGTACACCAGCGGCATCAACTCGTCGAGCGCCTGCCGGTTTCCGCCGCTCCAATCGAGAAGCAGTCGGGTCACGTCTTGAGAAGGAGGCACGGACATGCGCTGTCATTTTAACAACTCCTCGCAAACTAACAACTCGCGGCCCGCCGGCTAGAGTAAGCGTTCCCGCTTTTGACCGCGAGTCGATCCCCCAAGCAGCCCCAAGTCTATCAGCACCGCGAGCACCACCACGGCCAGTTGAAGACCATCCACGGACCCTCGCGTGTTAATTGCCCATGCATAAGCAAGAGTCGTCAGAGGCAGGAACACGAAACCCAGCACCGGCCAAATGATACTTTGGTAGGCGCGATCCAAATAATTCGAGAAAAGAAAAACCAGTATCAATACAATCCGTGGAAAGGCCAAGGCAAGAATCCCGAGCAGGCAGGGCATTTCGTTTCAATACTCCCTTCCGGCGCGCACGGAACCTTTCGGTTAGAAGACGCAACCACCCGTCGTCCTCGCGTCCGTCTATAGGATGAACTGTATGGGTATTCCGAATCCCCTTGAAGCGCGCCTCGCTAAATTCCGTCCTCGATCCAAGCTCCGTGTTCACCGTAAGGAACCGGATTATACCCGCCCGCTGCTCCAACTCACGCCGGAACAGCGGGAGGTCATCCTCGACAAACTCAAAGTCCTCTACGGCGAGGTCCGCGGCCAGGAAACGCTGGCCGAGGTCGAGCGCGTAATGCAAGTCTACTACGCTCATAAGACGCCGGAAATGATCGAGGCGGATAAGGTGTTCAACCGATCGGACCGCTTCACGCAGCGCGATGTCGTCGCCATTACCTACGGAGATCTGTTTCGCCACCCGAGGAAGCCTCCCCTGCGGACCCTCTCCGACATCGCGACCACCCTCCTTCGCGGGACCATCAACACGCTGCACATCCTTCCCTTCTTCCCTTACTCGTCCGATCGCGGGTTCTCCATCATCGACTACAGAGAGGTAGACCCCAACCTGGGCACCTGGGAGGACATCGAGGAGTTAAGCCTAAACTTTCGGCTCATGTTCGACGGCGTCATCAACCACGTCTCCTCGAAGAGCGATTGGTTTCAGGAGTTCCTGAACGGGAATCCCGAGTATCAGGACTTTTTCGTAAGCTTTTCGACCAAACATGCAATCAGCGAAGACCACCTGAAGCTGATTCTCCGCCCACGCACAAGCAACCTCCTCACTCCATTCCGGACTCTCCGCGGCGAATCCTACGTCTGGACCACGTTCAGCCCGGATCAGATCGATCTGAACTTCCGCAATCCCAAAGTCTTGATCCGGGTGCTCGACATACTCCTGTACTATGTCCGCCGAGGGGCTGATATCATCCGGCTCGATGCCGCTACGTATCTTTGGCGGGAGTTGGGCACCTCCTGCGCTCACCTCGTCCAGACCCACGCGCTTGTGCAGTTGTTTCGCGCAGTTCTTGACGTTGTAGCGCCGCAGGTAGCGCTTCTGACCGAAACAAACGTTCCGCATCGCGATAACATCAGCTACTTCGGCGACGGCACGAACGAAGCTCACATGGTCTACAACTTTGCCCTCCCTCCGCTGGTGCTGCGCGCAATGCGCACGGGCTCTTGCCAGCGTCTGTCGCAGTGGGCCAATTCCCTGGAACGGCCGTCGGATCAGGCCACCTACTTCAACTTCCTGGATTCTCACGATGGCATCGGCCTGCTTGGGGCTCGCGACTACCTCAACGACGACGAGATTCAGGACATGGTTCGCCGGACATTGAGAAACGGAGGCCTCATCTCTTACCGGACCGATCAGACCGGTCAGGAAGTCCCCTATGAGCTGAACATTACCTGGTGGGAGGCGCTCAACCGGAAGGACTCAGGCGAGCCGGTGGATATTCAGGTGGACCGGTTTGTCGCTTCACGGTCCCTGGCGCTGGTTCTCATGGGAGTGCCCGCAATCTACCTGCCCAGCATCTTTGGAGGGCAATTCGATTACCCGCCTCTTCCACCCGGCTCCGAGCCGCGAGCGATCAACAGGCGCGTCGTCGAGGAAGAGGCCCTGTACCAGAAGCTGATGGATCCTGAGTCCGCGGCTTACAAAACAGCCATACGGCTGCTCCACCTCATCGACGTGCGGATTGCCTGCCCGGCTTTTCACCCCAACGCCCGGCAGCAGGTGCTCATGCAGAACGACAGTGTCTTTTCCGTCGTGCGCGAAGCACAAGACGGATCGCAATTTGTTCTTGCGCTCACCAACGTGACGGCAGAATCGCAGCAGTTCACCTGGCGGTGCGGCGAGATTGGTCTGAAATGCGGCGTCTGGCGGGATCTGGTTTCGGGAACGCAAATCAAAACAGATGCGAGCCACGGAAACGTTACTTTAAAGCCCTATCAGGTAGTATGGCTCACCCCCGCCTAGGGCGCGCCATTGCCCTCATGCGTTGGAGCTGAGATCCACTGGCAGCAGGAGGCCGCCTGCGCAGTGTAAACTGTACCCTTCTGATGCTTCTTGAGCTGAAGTCCGTCCGAAAGCGGTTCGGGGGCGTCGTTGCTCTCCGAAACGGTAACCTCTCAGTTCGTGCAGGAGAGGTACACCTGCTAATGGGCGAGAATGGCGCGGGCAAGTCCACGATGATGAAGATCGTCGCCGGCATGCAGGCCCGCGATGGCGGCGAGATGCTCTGGCAGGGCCAGCCTGTTAATTTCCGGAGCCCGGCCGAAGCCGCTGCCAATGGAATCGCGATGGTTCACCAGGAGTCCCTGCTGGCGCCACACCTATCTGTTGCTGAAAATATCTTTCTTGGCCGCGAGGAGCGGCGGCCGTTCGGTTTCGTCAATCGTCGCAAAATGCAGGAGGCGGCTGCAAGACTCATTGAGCGACATGGATTCCCGCTGCAGGCGGACTGGCAGGTCGGACGTCTCAGCCCGGCAGGAAAACAGTTAGTCGAAATTTGCCGTGCCATTCAGCACGGTTCGAGCCTTCTCATCTTTGATGAGCCGACCTCCTCCCTCTCGGACGCGGAAACGGCGGAAGTGTTCAAGATCGTCCGGACCCTCCGTCAGCGCGGCACGGGCGTGATCTATATCACTCACCGCCTGGATGAATTGAGGGAGGTGGGAGACCGCGTCACGGTCCTCCGGGACGGCGAAACCGTTCACACAAGTGACATCGCCGAGCTGACAACAGACCGGCTCATTCAGTACATGGTCGGTCGCGAGGTGAACGCAATCTACCGACGCGAGCCCCTTCCGCCAGGCGACGAACTGCTCCGGCTCGAAGGCCTGTCCCGCCGCCCGTTGCTGCAAGACATCAATCTGCAGATCCGTGCCGGGGAAATTGTTGGCTTAGCGGGCCTGATCGGAGCGGGGCGGACCGAACTCTGCCGGTTGATCTTTGGCCTGGATGAGGCCGATTCCGGCCAGATCTTCGTTTCCGGCAGACCTGTAAGAATTCGCTCGCCGCGCGACGCGGTCCGGGAGGGAATCGCCCTTGTTCCTGAAGATCGCCAAAAGACAGGACTCGCCACAGGCCTCCCGCTCGGCGTGAATATCACGCTCGCCAGCCTGCCCGCAGTCAGCCGTTTCGGCTTTATTCTGGGCCGGCAGGAGCGGGAAGTGATTGCCAGGCAGATGGAGCGGCTACGGGTGAAGGCGGAGTCTCCAAAACAACTCGCCGGACGCCTGAGCGGGGGCAATCAGCAGAAGATCGTGATCGCCAAGTGGCTGGCGCGCGGGGCCAAGGTGTTCCTGTTCGACGAGCCGACGCGAGGTATCGACGTCGGCGCAAAGGTGGAAGTTTTCGAAGTAATGGACCGGCTGGCCCGTTCCGGCGCCGGCATCCTCATGGTTAGCTCGGAGCTGCCCGAACTTTTGCAGGTTGCGGATCGGATTCTTGTCATGCGTCAGGGCCGAATTGTGGCCGAACTTCCCGGCAGGACGACCCAGGAGGAAATCATGAGCTATGCCGCCCTGGCCGGTAGCGTTAACGCATCCCAGGAGTCTGTGCAATGATTCAGCGGCTACTGCCGTTCTTGACCCTAATCGCTCTGTTCGTTGGCCTGGCAATCGCCTCGCCCCATTTCCTGACAAGTACGAACCTTTCAAGCGTCGTGCGCCAGACAGCGGTGATCAACATCATGGCGCTCGGAATGACGCTCATTATCATCTCAGGGGGAATCGATCTTTCCGTCGGCGCCATTCTCGCGATGGGCGGGCTCTTGGGCGCCATGGCGATGGAGCGGGGCGCTTCGATCCCGGTTGGAATCTCGATCGGGATTGTCACTGGTATGTTCTGGGGCCTGGTAAACGGCTTCCTCACCACCCGGCTCAAGATCAATCCCTTCATCGTCACGCTCGGCACGCTCGGCATCGTGCGAGGCCTCACCCTGATCATCTCGAACGGTCTTCCGGTCCATCAGCTTCCGGCCGATTTCTCATTTCTCGGTGAGGGAACGCTGTTCGGAGTGCCCTTCGTGCTATGGATCCTGCTGGTCGCGGCTGCCGCTGTCCACGTCATGCTGGAGCATACGCGCCTTGGACGCTACGCCTTCGCCATTGGCTCCAATCCGGACGCAGCCTTCTACGCCGGCATTCCAGTCGCTTTCCACATAACTTCGGTTTACGCCATCGGCGGGATGCTGACCGGCCTGGCGGGCATGGTGGAAGCGTCACGGCTGATGACCGGCCAGCCGACAGCCGGACAGGGCTACGAACTGCAAGCCATCGCAGCCGTTGTGATCGGAGGCGGAAGTCTGCGCGGAGGGGAAGGAAGCGTGATCGGCACGCTGGTTGGCGCGTTCATTATGGGCCTGCTCGCCAACGGTAGCGATCTGCTCGGAATTTCGCCGTACTTGCAGCAGGCGATCATCGGCGGCGTCATCATCCTTGCAGTGACCGTAGACGAGCTACGCAAGCGCCGCCTTCCGGCCTGACCGGCGAGGGTAACCACTGGCTCAGGCCAGGGGCCGATGAGGCTATGCTATGATGGGGCTTCAGCCGCGACGGCCGGGCATTGTTCCCATGGGGTCTGACCTGCGGCAGTTGTCGCTGGCACACCGCGGGCCGGGGATGCACTTCCTTTTCGGCCGGCTGTTCCTCTTTCAGGAGTCTTGCACGTAGGCGGGGTACAAGAGATCTCCACGGTCGAGCAGAAAGTTCAACTTGGATCGCGCGGAACCTGAACAACCCGTAGCACAGATTGGCGAGGATATTCCCGCGAGTCAGAGTTTAGGGACTCGAACCCGTTCCGGCTGCGATCCCATCAAGGGTTGGAACCTGCACGTGTCAAGCCTCATCGTACCCCGGATCGATCGGACCATCGCCGCACTCATCGATCACACCCTCCTGCAGCCGGACGCAACGCGTGAGGACGTGGTGCAAGTCTGCCGCGAAGCCCTCACGTACAATTTTGCGAGCGTGTGCGTAAATCCGTACTGGGTGCCGGTGGCGGCGAAAGAACTAGCCGGATCTGCCGTCAAGGTATGCACCGTGGTGGGATTTCCGCTGGGCGCTACTGGCACGCCGGTCAAATGCGCCGAAACAGAACTGGCCATCCGGAACGGCGCGCGGGAGGTGGATATGGTGATGAACGTCGGAGCGCTTCGATCCGGTGAGTTCGACGCCGTAAGGGTGGATATTCAGGCAGTCGTTGCGCTCGCTCATCGCGCGGGCGCAATCGTCAAGGTGATTCTCGAAACGGCGCTTCTCAACGACGAGCAAAAATCCCTCGCCTGCAGATTGAGCAAGTCAGCTGGAGCCGACTACGTAAAGACCTCGACGGGATTCGGCCGAGGCGGCGCCACCGTGCGTGACGTCGCCCTAATGCGTAAAGTAGTAGGACCGGATATGGGCGTAAAAGCTTCTGGCGGGATTCGGAGTCTGAGCGATTTGAAAGACATGGTGGCCGCCGGCGCTTCCCGAATCGGCGCGAGTGCGAGCGTCAGAATCATCCAGGAAACGGCAGCCTAAGTCATGTCTGCCCTTCGCAACAAATCGCAAGTGCACTTCCGCGAGCGTGCGGAACTACTGGATTTCCTGCTCGAGGTGTCGGCCGTCATGTCCGCCACCCTCGACCTCGATCAACTCATGGCCAACGTCGCCGAGATCGTGTCGCAGGTGATCCAGCATGACCTGTTCGCGATCCTGCTGCACAGCGAACGTCAGGGCGGCCTCGTTATTCGGCATGCTCGCGGACACCGCGATGAAATCGTCAAGAATCTGGTCGTGCCGCTCGGCGAGGGGATTACCGGCCTGGCCGCGCAGACACGGCAGCCGATCCTTGTAAACGATGTTCGCAGCGATCCGAGATACCTGAACGCGATGGACGCCGTGCGGAGCGAACTCGCAGTGCCGATGATAGCCCGAGGCAAGCTTGTGGGAGTTATCGACGTCCAGTCGACACAACAGAATGCCTACAGCGAGCAGGATCGCGCGCTGCTGATGCTAGTTGGCTCCCGCGTGGCCGCGTCCATTGACAATGCCAGGCTGTACCGGCGGCTGGAACGGCAGAACCGGATGCTGAGAACTCTTACGCAGCTATCCCAGGAGTTCTCTTCCACACTAGATCTTGACGAGCTGCTCAGCCGAATCGGAAAGTCCATCCGGACGCTCATCAACTACGACGCCTTCAGTATTTTTCTGCTCGACTGGAATCAGAAGACGCTGAAGCACCGGTTCAGCGTCCGCTACGATAAGCGCGTGGAGTTGGATAACATTCCGGTCGGCCTTGGAATTGTGGGAGCCGCAGCGGAGATGGGTGTACCCATCCTGGTGCCCGATACGCTGGCGGACAAAAGGTACATTGACGCCCACGTCGGCATCCGGTCGGAGCTCGCTGTCCCGCTCGTGCTGAAAGATCGGGTCATCGGAGTGATGGATCTTGAAAGCGAAAGGCTTGGCTATTTTTCTGAAGACCATGTCCGCACGCTTTCGCTTTTGGCGCCGGCGGTCGGAACCGCGCTCGAAAATGCCCGTCTCTATCAGGAGCTCGCGCAGCGCGAGCAGCGCATGGAGCAGGACCTGGCAGCAGCACGCGACCTGCAGTCCGTGCTCCTTCCGCGAAAGGCGCCGGAGGTACACGGCCTGGAGATCGGCGTTGGTCTCCGTCCTGCCCACGAAATCAGCGGGGATCTCTACGACTTCTTCGAACACGGCGACGAGTACGCGCTCATCGCGTTCGGCGACTCCAGCGGCAAGGGCGCGGCCGCAGCCCTCTACGGCGCGCTCGTCAGCGGGCTGCTGCGGACGCTCGCTCCCCGGCGGCGCGGCCCGGCGCTCCTGATGCGGGCTCTCAACGAAGCGCTCTTAGAGCGCAAAGTGGACGCGCAGTACGTCACACTCCTGCTGATGCTTTGGGAGCCAAGGGAAAGATTGCTCACGGTTGCGAACGCGGGAGCGATTCCGCCCATGGTGTCGCGGAACGGGCAGATCCTGCGACTCAACGCCGCTGGCGTCCCGCTCGGATTGTTAGAGGGCCGGGAGTATGAAGAAGTGCGGTTCGAAGCGCAGCCCGGTGACATCATTTTGCTGTATTCCGACGGAATCCAGGATGAGGCCAACCTCTCCGACGAAGAATACGGCCGGTGCCGCCTTGCCCAGCTCCTCACACAAGTTGGCGCCGAATCGGCCCAAGGAATCGTCGACGCAGTGCTTCGCGACCTCGATCAGTACGGCGAAGGCCGTCCGCCCCTAGACGATCAAACTCTCATCGCCCTGAAGGTTACTTGACATCACTCATGGACTGTCTTTTTCGATACGAGCGTGAAACGCTCTACTGCGAGGGAGTGCCCCTCGCCGACATCGCTGCCAGCGCAGGCACACCCTGCTATGTCTACTCGAGCAAGGCGATCCTGGACCGCTTCCACGCCTACGAGGATTCCCTTGCCGGTATCCCCCACGCCGTCTGTTATGCCGTGAAGGCAAACAGCAACCTGGGCATACTCGCGCTTCTCGCCAAGACCGGAGCGGGCTTCGATATCGTTTCGGGAGGCGAGCTCTACCGGGTCCTGAAGGCCGGCGCTTCTCCGGGCAAAGTTGTGTTCTCGGGAGTCGGCAAGACGGCGGAAGAAGTCGAGTATGCACTCGAACAGGGAATCCATAGCTTCAACTGCGAATCAGAGCCGGAACTGGCGCTCATCGATTCGCTCGCCGGCCGGCTTGGCAAGCGTGCCAGAGTAGCTTTGCGCGTAAATCCGGACGTCGATGCAGCTACCCACCCCTACATCTCGACCGGGCTGAGCGAACACAAGTTTGGCATTGACATCAGGCTGGTGGAGGCAATATACGATCGGTCCCGCACGCTCCGGAACATCGAGCTTGATGGTGTAAGCTGTCACATCGGCTCTCAGCTCCTCGATCCCGCCCCGCTACTGGAGGCGCTGGACCGGCTCTTAGCGCTCGTGGATCGCCTACGCGCCAAAGGGACCGAAATCCGCCACCTGGATCTTGGAGGCGGCATTGGCGTCCCCTATAAGCGTTCCGATCCGGCTCCGGACATTGCAGGCTTTGTACGGGAGGTTCGCAAGCGAATCGAAGGCCGGAATCTGAAGCTGATGCTCGAACCGGGACGGTCGATTGTCGCCGAAGCAGGAGTTCTCCTTACGCGCGTCCTGTATCGGAAGACAACGCCCCGCAAGGAGTTCATCGTTGTCGACGCTGCGATGAATGACCTGATCCGGCCATCCCTCTACGGCTCCTACCACGAAATCATCCCTCTCCGAAGCCGCACGTCGGAGACGATCACAGCCGATGTCGTCGGTCCGGTTTGCGAGAGTGGCGACTTTCTCGCAAAGGACCGGCAAATCGCGAATGTGTTTCCCGGAGACCTCCTCGCTGTCTGCACGTCGGGAGCGTACGGATTCGTCGCTGCCTCCAACTACAATTCCAGGCCGCGCCCCGCAGAGGTGCTGGTGGAGGGCTCGCAATGGCGCATGGTGCGGCAGCGTGAGACGCTCAAGGATCTGATACGAGGCGAGAGCGTCTAAACGCATTGCTATACATCTTTAGCAATTGCAGTAGAATAGCGTGAGCCCCGACGATGGACGCACGTAACTTTACCTACATGTTCTACGGCTTTCTAGCCGCTTGGTTGATCCTTATCGTCTACGTTGTGTCACTCGCCGCGCGGGAGCGGCGGATTCAGAAGCGCATCGAAGACGTCCGCCGACTAGTGGAAGACCGAGAAAGGAGATAGCAGAAATGAACCGACGTCGTGCCCTGCAGGCTGTCGCTGCCGGAGCTATGTTGCCGCTGGCGCAACGGCAAGCCGCTGCCCAGGCTCAGGCGGCCCGCGCCGTAAGGGCCATGCCCTCCCCGAAGATCAAGGATCTGCAGGTGATCGCGACTGCCCCGGCCGGCTTGCGTCTGGTGGTGATCAAGATCCTGACTGACCAGGACGGGCTGTACGGCTATGGGTGCGCCACTTACACACAACGCGCCGATCTGGTGGTCGCCGCCGCCGAACGGTATTTAAAGCCTTTTCTCGTCGGGAAGCACGCCGACCGGATCGACGACATCTGGCAGGCCTGCTACAACTCGTCCTACTGGCGCAACGGCCCTGTGCTGAACAACGCAATCAGCGGCGTGGACATGGCGCTATGGGATATCAAAGGGCGCCAGGCGGGAATGCCCGTCTACCAACTGCTGGGCGGCAAGTGCCGTGAAGCGGCGGACTGCTACGGCCACGCAAGCGGCGCGGACATTCCCGAGGTGATTGAAAGCGCGAAGCGCTACATTGCGCAGGGATTCCGGCACGTCCGGGTCCAGGTGGGCATCCCGGGAATGGCGGGCTACGGCTCGAGCCGGAGCGGCGCTACGGTGAAGGCGCTCCACGACAAACCTGTCTTCGAGCCTGCCGCCTATATCCGCCGAGCCCTGAAGCTCTTCGAGGCATGCCGCAAGGAGCTCGGCGACGAGATTGAACTGCTGCACGACGTGCACGAGCGAATCACGCCCACTCAGGCGCTGCAATTCTGCAGGGACGTGGAGCAGTTCAAGCTCTTCTTCCTCGAAGATCCTCTTTCGCCGGAAGATATTGGCTGGTTCCGCATTATCCGGCAGCAAAGCACAACACCTCTCGCAATGGGCGAACTGTTCAACAGCCCGCACGAGTGGACGCCCCTCATCACGGAACGGCTCATTGATTACATCCGCGTGCACGTTTCCCAGGCAGGAGGACTGACGCCCTGCCGCAAGATGGCCGCGATCGCCGAAGCGTTCGGAGTCCGGACGGCATGGCATGGTCCCGGCGACGTTTCCCCCATCGGACATGCCTGCAACATCGCCCTCGACCTGGCGTGCTGGAACTTCGGAATCCAGGAATACTCGCCCTTCAACGAGCGGGTCCAGGAGGTCTTCCACGGCTGCCCGCAGATGAAGGACGGTTACCTGTATGCGAACGAGGCGCCGGGCTGGGGCATCGAGGTGGATGAGAAGGCCGCCAAGAAGTACCCGTTCGGCAGCTTCGAGCGCGGTGAGAGGCAGTTGTACAACGGTGGCTGGGGCGAAATCCGCAAACGCGACGGCACGATCATCAAGCAGTAACTTTCTTCCCGGCAGCGCGGTATGATACGGGGCATTGTGGTTGCGCTCCTGCTAGCCGCGCTGCTCGCCTCAACCGCAGCAGCTCAAACGGACGCCGAGAAAGCCTTCCGGACCGGCGCTGCGCTCTTCGAGCGCGGTAAGATTCGCGAGTCGATTGCCCACTTCGAGACGGCAGTCCGGTTGTCCCCCGATACGCTGTCCTACGTCAAGGCGCTTGGAGTCGCGTATGCGGCGCTTGGGGAGTATGAACTCGCAGAGCCGTTCCTCGGGCATGCGTGTGAGCTCGATCCGAAGCTGGAGCATGCCTGCTACTACCATGGCAGAACTCTCTATGCGCTCAATCGATTCGAACCGGCCATTGCGTCCCTGCAAGCGGCTTTGCCCCATGACGCGAAGCCCTGGAGGATTCATCTCGCCCTGGGGCAGGCGATGGAAGCGCTGGGCAGAGCCGAGCCGGCAGAGCGGCATTTCCAGCAGTCTATACGAGAGCACAGAGAACAGGGACGCCCCGAGGATGATCCGAGAATTCATTACGGGGTGTTTTTGTTCCGGCAGGCAAGGATGGAAGAAGCCGTGCGACAGTTTCAAGACGCGGCAAAAGCTCGCCCTGATTCTGCGCGTGCCCACTTTGAACTCGGGCGCGCTCTTGCTCAGCTGGAGAAGCCCGAAGACGCCGCCAGGAGCCTGAAACGCGCGGTGGACCTCGATCCAAAGTATGCCGCCGCCCACCTGCTTCTCGGCAAGGTATACCGGCAGCTGGGCCAGCACGACAAAGCCGAGAAGCACACGCGCCTGGGACGGGCTGCAGAGCAAGACGGCCGGCTTACTGCTCCGGCTCGGTCACGTTGAGGTAACGGTCAACACTCACGTTGGTCAGCCGTTGCACCACGCCGCTCGGCCAGCGGATCTCCACTTCCTTCACAATGTCGTCCTTCCCCAAGCCGAAATGCACCGTGCGATCGCTCGAACTTCCGTAACCGACCGAAGTCGTGCACGTGTTCCACTGAGTTCCGGAAGGAGAGGCAACTTTTACCTTCGCGCCGATCCCGTCGCGGTTGCTCCTCGTTCCGCGCAGCCGGAACGCCACCCAGTGATTCCCTTCCCCCGACCGATTTAGAAGGATTGCGGCTTCGTCCTGAATCCGCGACACAACAACATCCACGCGACCGTCTCCATCTAAATCGCCGAAGGCCGCCCCCCGATGCAATCCAGCCTTGCCCAGTTCGATCATCTCGAACTTCCCGTTCGCGAGATTCAGGAAGATGGTGCTGGCCAGCCTGCTTTTTCGACTGGAGAACAGCTCGGTGTTATCCTGCACGTCCCCATTCGCAGCGAAGATGTCCTTCCAGCCGTCGTTGTCGAAATCGTAGATGCCCGTCCCCCAGCCGCTGAGAGGAAGAGTCAGAGTCCCCAGCCTGCTGGGGTAAGTGACGTCAGCGAAGAGTCCTTTCCCCAGATTTCGGAATAGCGGAAAGGTTTCGTTGGAGAGGGCAGTGATAAAGAGATCCTCTCTGCCGTCATTATCGATATCCCGAAAATCGACACCCATTGAAGAAATCGCGCGGCCGTCGTCGTTGTACCCGACGCCCGCCTCTAACGCGACCTCACGGAAAGCGCGGCCGCCTTCATTCCGAAACAGGAAATTGGGGACGGTGTCGTTGGTGACGAAGACATCGAGGTCCCCGTCCTCATCGTAGTCCGCGAATGCGACGCCCATGCCTTTTCCGATATGAAAGCCAATCCCGGAAGGACCTGAGACATTCGAAAAGGTGCCATCGCCGTTATTGCGATAGAGGGCGTTCGGCAAGCCTTCGTAGAACCGCGGATGACAGTAGGTTCTATAGGTCCCTCTCGGGTCGCCGCAGAAAGGCTCTTTCGCCGGATCCCACTTGACGTAATTCACGATAAACAGGTCAAGGTCGCCGTCGCGGTCGTAATCGAACCAGCCGGCCGCCACAGCCCACGGCTGCGGTCCGGATTCCGCGATTCCGGCCTTACTCGTGACGTCTTCAAATGTCCCGTCGCCGCGGTTTCGATAGAGGAGATTTCGGTTAACGCTGGCCACAAAAAGATCCTGGAAGCCATCATTGTCGAAGTCGGCCGCGGCTGCACCGATACTGAATCCTTCCCCCTGCAGGCCAGCACGCTCCGTGACATCCTCGAATTTGCCCTGCCCCAGGTTCCGATAGAGCCTGTTCCAGTATTCCTTGCCTGCCTTTTGCAGATCTGGCTGGCGGGCGCCGTTGGCGAAAAAGATGTCGAGACGGCCATCATTATCGAAGTCGAACACGGCGACGCCGCCAACCATCGTTTCGATCAGATGCTTCTCGGCGCTCGCGGCATTGCGCAAGACAAAGGGAACGCCGGCATCCTTCAACGCCTCGAACTTTATCCGCCCTCCCTGGTTGGAGAATCCCAAACCGAGGGCTACGCCGAATGCGATGGCAATTGCAGATGCAGCTCTTGGCATAAATACGCTACCGGAGAAACCCGCTCATACACGTTGTCCGGCTGCTCAGCTCATCATTCCGCGGGTCATCGAGAGCGAGGATTTTCCGGAGTTCCGGCGACAGCCGCGCCTGCGTTTCCGGCCGGAGCAGTTGCTTCTGATACTGCTGCTGCGGCTTGTCGCCACGGGTGTAGAAGGCATGCAGCGCGCGGCGCGGATACGGCGTACGGTTTGCGGTGCCGCCATGCCAGGCGTGTGTGTTCATGACGACCACAGACCCGGCAGAGCCCAGGATCAGCACCTCGTCGGGATGAGGCGCCGTTGGATCAGCCAGTGCCTCCTGGGGAAGCAGCCGCCATTTGTGCGATCCCGGAACGACGCGAGTGGCACCGTTCTCGGGAGTAAAATCATCGAGCAGCCAGATGGTGTTACAGACCCAATAGCCCCGGTCGTCGGCAACGGCGCCGGCATCGGCGTGCAGGGGCTGGGCGTCATTTGTGAACGGATTCGCCGAGCGAGCATTCAAGCTGCTCAACTTGAAGTCTTCGCCGAGCACGTGCCGCACGCGTTCAAGCACGGCGGGATGGGAGACAACACGCTCGAATGGCTCCCCCTTGTCCACGAGGTTCGCAAGCCGCCGGGCTCCCGGCTCTTTTCGAAATTCCGAGCCGGCATTCTCCCCCTCGAGAGCCCACAGATCCTCACAGCGTGCCCTCACCTCCTCCAGGAAGTCGGGTTCCATCACGGCCGGAAGCACGATCCAGCCCTGGTCGTCAAGCTGTCGCCGTTCTAGCTCCGTCACTTCGGAATGATAGTAACAAAAGCAGGAACAGGTGACGCGAAAAAAACGGGGGAGCAATGCTCCCCCGCTGAAGTCCGGGACTGTTTGCAGGACTAGATGTCGTAGTAGAGGGCGAATTCGTAGGGATGAGGCCGCAGCCGGACAGCATCGGCTTCCGCCTTGCGCTTGTAGTTGATAAAGGTTTCGATCAACTCCTCCGTAAAGACGTCGCCCTTCAGCAGGAAGGCGTGATCCTCTTCCAGGCAGTTCAACGCCTCATCCAGTGAAGCCGGCATTGCCGGGACGTTCTTCATCTCCTCCGGAGACAGATCGTAGATATCCTTATCGAGCGGCTCACCCGGATCGATCTTATTGAGAATGCCGTCGATACCAGCCATCAGCATGGCGGCGAAGGCCAGGTACGGGTTCGCCGACGGATCGGGCGGACGGAACTCGACGCGCTTTGCCTTCGGGCTGGCCGAGTACATCGGAATGCGCACGGCAGCCGAGCGGTTGCGGCGGGAGTAGGCAAGGTTGACCGGCGCTTCATAGCCCGGCACCAGGCGCTTGTAGCTGTTAGTAGTCGGCGCAATGATGGCGGACAGCGCCCGGGCGTGCTTCAGCAGACCGCCGATATACCAGAGGGCCATCTGGCTGAGGCCCGCGTAGCAGTCGCCGGCGAAGAGCGGAGTCCCTCCCTTCCAGAGGCTCTGGTGGGTGTGCATGCCACTGCCGTTGTCGCCGAAGATCGGCTTCGGCATGAAGGTAACCGTCTTGCCGTACTGGTATGCCACGTTCCGGACAACATACTTGTAGATCATCATGTTGTCGGCGGACTTGACCAGCGTGTCGAAGCGCTGATCGATTTCGCACTGGCCGCCGGTGGCAACCTCGTGGTGATGGCACTCGACCTTAAGCCCGCACTTGATCATCGTCTCGACCATCTCAGCACGCAGGTCCTGGTAATGGTCGGTCGGGGGAGTCGGGAAGTAGCCTTCCTTGTATCGCGGACGGTAACCGAGGTTGTTGGTTTCACGGCTGGAGTTCCAACGGCCTTCCTCCGCGTCTATGAAATAGAAACCGGAGTGCTGATTCTGATCGAACCGGATGTTGTCGAAGATGAAAAATTCCGCTTCCGCACCGAAGTAAGCCGTGTCCGCAAGCCCCGAATTCTGCAGAAACAACTCCGCTTTTTGAGCGATCCAGCGTGGGTCGCGCTCGTAGTGCTGACGGGTAATCGGATCGATTACCGTGCAGGTCATCACCAGCGTCGGCGTTTCGTAAAACGGATCAATGAAGGCGGTCGTGGGATCCGGAATCAAGAGCATGTCGCTCTCGTTGATCGCAGCCCAGCCGCGGATGCTCGAACCGTCAATCCCGAATCCCTCTTCGAACGAATCTTCCTTGAGCTGGCTGATAGGATAAGAGATGTGCTGCGACAGGCCGGGAAGATCAGTAAAGCGGAGATCCAACTGGCTTACGTTGTTCTTCTTGGCGAATTCTAAAACTTCTTTCGGACTCATAAACCTCCCCTCAGTGCGGGTACAATAACGAAAGATTCTGGAGACAAGGCCAGCATATCCAAGGCCTTGCAAGGGCGTCAATAGAAAGAACTTATGGCGTCCATTGCCAATTCTTTTGCTAATGGGACAGCTCAGTATCGATTGGGGCCCGCAGCGGCGCATATACAGCGTCAGCGAATTGGGCGCCGCCGTACGGGACCGCCTGGAGGGGGACTTCACCGACATCTGGGTGGCAGGCGAAATCTCCGGCTGTAAGATTGCCTCCAGCGGCCACTGTTACTTCACGATTAAGGATCGCGACACCCAGTTGTCCTGCGTCTGCTTTCGCAGCGATCTCCGCTACCTGCGCTTCAAGCCACAGGACGGTGCTGCCGTCAATGCGCGGGGCCGCCTCGATCTGTACCCCAAGAGAGTCGATCTCCAGTTCATCGTACAGTCCCTCGAACCGCAGGGACACGGCGCCCTTCAGGTGGCGTTCGAACAGCTCAAGCGAAAACTGGCAGCCGAGGGTTTGTTTGACACCGCGAGGAAACGGCCGCTTCCCCGGTTCCCGCGCCGGATCGGGATCGTTACGTCGCCGTCAGGCGCGGCGATTCACGACATGATTCAGATCCTCTCGCGCCGGTTTCCCGGGATCCACGTCCGCCTATACCCCGCTCAGGTACAAGGGGAGGGCTCAGTGGAATCGGTTTGCCGCGGCCTTGAGTACTTTGCGAAGTCCCAATGGGCGGACGTGATCATCGTTGGCAGGGGAGGCGGGTCGATTGAGGATCTTTGGACCTTCAACGAGGAGGCGGTTGCTCGGGCGATCGCGGCCAGTCCGATTCCCGTCATTTCCGCCGTCGGCCACGAGACCGATTTCACGATCGCCGATTTTGTTGCCGATCACCGTTCGCCGACTCCCTCAGCGGCCGCCGAGCAGGTCATCTGTACCCGCCAGGAAGTGCTGGAGCGGATTCTGTCGCTCCAGCAGCGAATGGAGCGCGGTATCCACTTGCGGATCGCCCAACTGGCCCGCCGGCTCCATCAGCAGGCAATCGACCGGCCGACGGCAATCCTGCACCGGAGGATCGGACGGAGCCTGCAGCGCGTCGACGAACTGGACTACACGTTGCGCAGCCGGATTCGCGAGATCCTCGCCCGGGCGCACCGCCGCTATGCCGAAGCCGACGCGCGGCTCAGGCAGCTCGACATCCGCCTGCGCCTTGCGAGAGCCCGCCAGCGTCTCGACACAGCCGAGCAGCAGATCGTACAGCTCGGTCGATTTCGCCTCCTCAGAGCACAGCGCCTCCTCGAGCCCCTGCTTGCGCAGCTCGAGCAGCTAAGCCCGCTTCGGGTACTGGAGCGCGGCTATGCGATCGTCGAGAACGAAACAGGGGTCGTGAGGGACGCTTCCGCGGCGCCGGTCGGGTCTGAAATCCGCGTGCGGCTGGCAAGAGGAAAGCTGGGAGCTCGCGTAACCGACCAGCTAAGCTGAGATTTTCACGAATGATTGCCGCCGGACTGTCGTTTGCTCTCTTTCTCTACTGGACCCTCCTCGGCCTTGCCCTTCTCCTGGCTCTTGACAGCAGAAGAAACCTTCTACGGACGATGCTGCTCGCTCCAGCAGCCGGAGCAGCCTCTGTCCTGCTGCCGTTTTTCTGGTTGAACCGCCGCGGTCTTCCGATCCGGGATTTTGGCGTAGTCCTTGCGGCGGGACTCGGGCTCCTCGCGACAGTCTCGCTGTGGTGGATCCGGCCGCGGCTTCCCTGGCGCCGCGCCCTGCCCTATGCAGCCATCCTCGTTCTGTCACTTCTGCTGACCGGCTTTCCAATCTTCGAGTTTGGCGATAACTGGCTCAGCTACGGCAACAACGACATGACGAACTACGTCCTGGCCGCGCAGCGTCTGGTCGACTACGGATTCTTTGACATCCCCGATACGAAGACGTTTGCGGAGAATCGGGACGCAACGCTCCATTACTGGATCATGCATGCCGTCGCCGGGGCGCGTCCGGGCTCGGAGTTGCTGCTGGCTTCCGTGGTGGGAACGCTCGGGAAGGACGGATTCCGGGTTTATATGCCGCTGATGCTGGCGCTGCACATGGCGCTGATCTCGGCCGCGGGAGGCCTGTTGCTGACCCACAGGCGGCGCCGGAGGATCGCAGCCTTCGCGATGTTCTGGATGGCCTGCTCGGCGCTGATAACGCTCGGAACTCTCTATCAGCTGATCGCTCAGGTATATGGCATGACGGTCCTGTGTCTGGCGGCAACGCTCGTGCTTCGCCAGCCGGACACAACCCGGTGGAAGACTGCCTGGAAGCGCGGACTCCTGCTGGCCGCGGTTCTGTCCTCTCTCGCGATCATCTATCCCGAGATCGTCCCTTTTCTTGTGCTGACCTTCCTGCTGTATCAAGGCATCGCACTGCTGAAACGGGAAGGCCGGATCCGCCAAGCATTGCCTGCGTGGTGTATTGCGCTGGCAGGGATACCGCTGCTTCTCGGCAACTACTTCCAGGCTTCCATCAACTTTCTCTACGAACAGACGCTACAGGCGGACCGGAGCTTCAGCCCGACGGAAACCCTCTTCCCCTTCTATCTGGTGCCTAGCGGGTTTGCGAACCTCTGGGGCCTTCTCGCCATTGCCCAGCCCGCCTCCGACCTCTGGATCTCTGTCACGATTCTGGCCGGCTTTCTGCTCACACTGGCGGCTGCCGCTTTCGCCGTTCGCTGGGCGATGCGGCTCGAGCCCGCGGCCGTCACCTGCCTGCTGATGTTTCTCGTGGCAGTCGTGCTCGCGGCCAAGTCGAGCAATTTCGGTCTCTACAAGCTGGCGATGTTCATCCAGCCCTTTCTCATCGGAACCTTCGTGCTCGGCTGCGTGAGTATCAGGCGCGGACTCGCGGTCGTTCCCTTCGCACTCGCGCTTGTCTCGATGCTGGCGCAGTTTTATTATGTCGATCGCAGCCGGGGCAGTCATGGCGGCCTCGTGGAGATTCCGATGCGTCCCGGCAGCCGGTTGCTCGACGAGACAGCGGCGCTGAAACAGCTTCCGCCGGATGCCCGCATCACCTCCGATACCGCAAACGTGATCGCAGCCAAGATTCAAAGCCTGTATGCGAGGCCGAGGCGGATCGACTTCCCGTCGCGCGACTTCTATCCGCAGTTCACCTACACCAAATCCTGGCAGGACTTGGCTCGCACCCGGCCTATCGTCTTTGATAAAGAGTCGGCCAATCGGGCAATGTTCCTTCTAGAGGAACGTCTCGCTTTGACGCGGCGAGTTTCTTTCGATCTAAAGGATCCGCAGGCGCCCGAATCCCGAAATGAGTTCTTGCTTGATCTGCGCGCACAGCCGGACGGCGCCAGACAGCATTGCTTCCTGATTTCGACTGCGTCTCAGAACTTCCTGAACCGTCGCCACTTTGACCCGAACATGAGGGAAAACTTTCTGCTCGTTCCCTGGCAATCCATACGCAATCACCTTGTGTTCGTCTCATCGCGTCTCGGCCAGAGCTATTATTTGGAGGACCGGCGCCAGGCTGCGTTCTACCAACTGGAGCCCGATCCGATTTACCCCAATCGAACCGTCTCGGGCACGGGGCGGCATATCCTGCTCCAGGTGATTCAGCCTTCCGCCGGCGGCCGGATCGTCATGGATTTCACCGCAACCTGGAACTCAGACGGCGACAACAGCTTGCCGCCGGCTGCCGTGATCGGGCAGACTCGCGAGCGGTTGCCACTGGTCGGCAGAGGCTCGGCTCGGGTGATCTCTCCTCCGATCGTCCCTCAGCGGATTGAGGGCGTGGACTTCCTGGCGATCGACATGGGGCGGGACGGGAAGGCGTTCCGTCCGCCCCGCCGCGGCTTGATGGCGCTGTTCGGCAACAAGATCCTGCTCGATATTCGGCGAATCACCGGCTTCAGCCGGGATCTCTCCTACATTTCCGAGGAGGAATACCGGCAGCTTCAGCCTCCCGCCGCAATATCCGAATTCCCAAACGGTTTGCTGCACCCCGACCTCGAATACTCCGGCATCTACGAAGACGGGTGGGTTTCGGAACACTCGGTTCTATGGCTCGGGCAGCAGCCGGACCAGACAAACCTGTCCGTGTACGGCATGTTTCCGAAAATCGGCAGCGAGGAAGTGGAATCCGAGGTGACAGTATCGATCGATGGCCAGGAAATACACCGGCGCACCATCCGGCCCGGAGAATTCCGGATCGATGCACACGTTCCTTACGCCCCGGGGCGGCGACGTGTCGAACTGCAATTCTCCGCTCTCCAAAAGCTCCCTGCCCCGGACGGGCGTCCGGTCGCGGGACGGCTGCAATTCGTCGGCTTTCAGCCGGGGGCTGAAATCACTGAAGCGGAAATCAGTGAAATCGTTCCGCGAGGCGAACCAATCCAATTGGGCAAGGGATGGTATCCGCTCGAACGGTTCGGCGGTCAGACTTTCCGGTGGGTGGATACGAATGCGGAGTTCGAAGTGAAGCGAGGAGGTGCCGTAACACTCGACGTAGAGGCCGGTCCCAGTCTCGGCCGGGACTCTTTCGTGTTGGCTGTCGGCGACGATCAAGGGCGCAGAATCATTGAGTTACCTGTCGCTGGACGGCAACAGGTCACGCTACCGCTTCCAACTGCGAAACCCGGACGATACCGGCTCGCGGTGGATTCCCCACGGAAACCTGTGCCGGACGATCCGCGTATTCTCAACTTCAGGGTGTTCCGGCTTGCGACAAAGAAATAGCCGCCATGGCAGCCCAAAGAACCATGGCGAGCGTCTTCAAAGCGCCAATTGATCCGGCCAAATAGCCTCTTTAATGGCGAGTGGTTGCATTGCCCCGCACGTTTCAGCTAAGAATTGGGTTTGCGAAGCGATCTGGAGGATAAACGATGGTGAAATGTCCGATGTGCGATTCCGCAATTGATGTCGAGGAAGAGGACCTGGACGAAGGTGACGTGCTCTCGTGCGACGAGTGCGGCGCGACGCTTTCCGTAGTG
>CALGAR010000133.1 GCA_937959285.1 uncultured Bryobacterales bacterium | reverse complement strand
CGCGCGCTGCCGGTTTCCTCGGGATTGGCCCGGCCTCGAAGAGATTCAACTGTTCCGGTTCCTCGTACGCTGTCTCTCGGAGAATGGCTGTTTCATCCGGCAAGCAGATGCCGACCAGGGAGCAGCCGGGACACTTCGGAGAATCGACCAAAGGAGAGGGAATGCTTCCTTTGGCCGCTGTCGCCCAGGCGGCCCGGATCGCCTCCTCCGTCTCCGCGACCACGCTCTCATCGATTCGCACCCGGACACGCTGCCGCGTCTTGGCGTAATAAGCAATCCCTTCGTCGCAGCGGTACCCGTTATCCCGCAAGATCAGGGCCTGTACCGCCAGTTGTGCGCGGTCCGCAGGCCAGACGTCAAGCCCTTCTTCCGTTTCACGCGGCCGGCCGTGCTTATAGTCAACCGGGGTGGCGACGGCGCCGGTCATCTCTATCAAATCGATCTTGGCGATCACACGAAGCCGCTCGCTCGAGAGCGTCACAGAGCGGGAGTGAATTTTCTCGTCCGTCTCAGTCTCAGGGCCGGGCAGGGAACCGTTGCCCGCATCGACGCGCCGGTGTTCAAATCTGCCCTCCAGAGTGTCGGCGCTGTCCCGGAAAACCCCTTCCACCCACTCGTAAAAGAACAAGCGGGGACAGTAGACAAACTCGTTGACCATCCGTGCCGGCAGGTAGTCCGGCAAGGAACTTCTTGCAGATTCCGGAAGAACAGGCAGCGCTCCCATCTCCGCTTCGCCCTTTCGTCCCGGTCAGACGACGATGCAGGGGGCATCGACAGCCGAGTATGGTCTGCCCAGCGCGGTGATAACCCGGTCGCCCCGGCCTTCCGAGGGGCCGAGGTTCACGAAGAGCACCTGGTCCTCCTCGTGATGAATGATTTCCGATAAATCGCGCCGGCATCTGGCCAAATCGCTCGGCGTCAACTGGCATTCAAATACCGAGTACTGCAGGTGGTCGCCGTAGTTGCGCATGGTCTTGAAGACTTTGCGCAACCGCTTATCGTCGGAAATGTCGTAGCAGATCAGGTAGGAATCGCGCATGGAACGGACTAGCTCATTTTATTTAGTGACATAAGGTCTGATGGTGTTTCAGGGGTCCTCATATCAAATCAACTGTGGCCGCGGGCACAGTTGATTCCTGCGGCACTCGCCTAAACCAAAAAGAGTATATCGACTCCCCCAAAAGATGGCAGCAGTCGGATGTTGCTTTGATATAATCGTGCCTCAAATCCCAGAGCCCATGCGCGAAGATTGCCGGAAGTATTTTTCCTCCTATTTTCCCCTTATTACTGGAGCTGACTCACCTTATGACTGGCAGTTCCAGTACTTCGAGTCTCTTATCAATGGCGCAGAGTACGACTCAATCGGGTTGCCGACCGGCTCGGGAAAAACCTCCATCTTACAGATCTGGCTCCTGGCACTCGGATGGAAAGGCCTGCATGCTCTGGAAGTGCCGATTCCGCGACGTCTTGTGTGGGTAGTCAATCGGCGGGTGGTTGTGGATCAGGCGACGGAGGAAGCTGAGGGGATTGTTAGAGCCATCGAGGGAATTGCTAACCAGGACCCAAGTGATCCGCTAATTCGCGGCCTTCGCTCTTACTCTCAATCCGGTAAACTGCTGGCCGTAAGTACTCTTCGCGGCCAGAAAGCGGATAACCGGGAGTGGAGCGACGATCCCTCGACGCCGGCCATTGTCGTCGGAACGGTAGATATGATTGGCAGCCGCCTGTTATTCCGGGGTTACGGAGATGGTAAGTACTGGCGGCCTCAGCATGCGGGATTGCTCGGAGTCGATACGTTCATTGTAAATGACGAATCGCACCTCACACCCGCGTTTGCAGAACTTCTGGTGGAACTGAAGCGCCGGCAGCCAGCCGCGAAAATTCCAGGAAAAACGTTCCGGATTCTTCTCGTTTCGGCAACGGACGGAGGAAGAGGCGAGCATCCGTTTCCCGCCTCCCTGGAAGAGGATCTCAAGCATAACGAGCGATTCCGGCGGGTTTACGAAGCGGACAAGCGGCTCATGCTGCATGAATGCGCGGATAAGCGCAGCGCGGAATCGAAGATGCTGGAGCTTGCGCTGGAGCCGGGCGCGCTGCGAACGCTCATCTTTATCGAGAGCCCGGAAGACGCCGCGCAGTTCGCTGACCGGGTTGCAAAGAAGGCTGGCAGCGACCGGGTCTGCCTCCTGACCGGAACAATGCGCGGATGGGAACGGGACCAGCTAGTGAAAAATCCCGTGTTTCAGCAATTTTTACGCCGCGAGCTGCCCGGTGATCCCTGTTGGCTGGTGGCCACATCTGCCGCTGAAGTAGGGGTGAATTTGAGCGCGGAGCGGATGATCACGATGCTGCGGGAGTCCGACCACCTGCAGCAGAGGCTCGGGAGGTTGAACCGGTTTGGCGATCAGGACGGTGAACCGCACCGCGTGGGCGTTGCGCATGTTCTGTATATTCCGCCGAAGTCCTCTGATCGGGGCGATCAGGCGGCGCTCCAGGCTACGCTTCACTACTTGAAGACGCTCCCGGCTCTTGCACCAGGCGTTTTTGACGTCTCCTGCCGCGCACTCACGGAATCACCGCCGGGACCCGAAACACGAGAGCCCGATCCGCTGATGTGCCGGCTGGACGATCGCGTGATCGATCTATGGTCACAGACGAGCGCCAGCGGCGGCATGCCGGACGTAGAGCTCTGGCTGCACGGAAAGCAGGAAGGATACGCGGAGACGGAGGTGCTTTGGCGTGCTGACGTCGAGCACCTGGCAAGGCTGCGCGACAAAGACCGTGACGAGGCGTTGAAGAAATACTTCGTGCTGCCGCATGAAGTTCTCCGCGAGCCTACGAGCCGGCTTCGGAAGAAGCTTGCGGAAGTTGCGGAGGGCGTTCCGGAACTGGAGGTGGTCGTCGTCCGGCGCGACGGCAGTTCGGAGGTGCATGCACTCAACAAGTTGACGGGTGACGACGTCGATCTGGCGTATTGCCGCGTTATACTGCCGCCGGGATGCGGAGGACTCTCCAAAGGCATGCTGCAAGCGGCGGGCAGTGCGGACCCTGGCGAAACGCGCTTTGATGTCGCCGATGAAGTGAGGGATGCGGAGCGCAAGGAGTCTGGACGCCGCCGCTACGTGGTGGAGTTTTCTGACGGCCGGTGGAAGTGGACGCGGATTGGCGGGCAGGACGTCGAGGAGCCAGAGTTTGATGTGGATCCGACGGCGCGGCGGGAGGTCGTAAAGTTTGCGGCAGAGAGAGGGCTCGCTCCGCCGGTTGTGTTTCAAGTGCCGGCGAAGGATGAGGATGGCGATGCGGAAGAATCGCAGCGCTGTCTCGTGTATTTCCCGGGCGCGCTCCGGAAGAATCAGCGAAAGCTCGAAATCGAGCTTGAGGAACACTCGAAAGCTGTTGCTGAGAAGGCAGCCTGTCTGGCGTTGCGTCTGCTCGGGCCAGGTTTTGAAGGAATCTATCGCACGGCCGGGAAGCTGCACGACTGCGGAAAGGCGCATGCGCTGTGGCAAACCGCAATGGGCGGAGACCCGGACAAGCCCCTGGCAAAGACCGCCGGAGCTGCAAACCCCTGGATGCTGGATGGATTTCGTCATGAGCTTGTGTCAGTCCTGAACGCTGGCGACGCGGATCCGCTTGTCCTGCATCTGATCGCCAGCCACCACGGATGGGCGCGGCCCTTCTGGGAGCACAAGGCGTACGATCCGAAACGGCTCCGCGCGAGTGAGTGTGCCGCGTTCGCCGCCGCCCGGCGGTTCGGAGAATTGCAGAGCCGCTGGGGGCCATGGGGACTGGCGTATCTTGAGGCGCTTTTCCGCGCCGCTGACGGCGATGCTTCAAACCAGAAGGAAGGCAAGTGAGAGAGATTCGAGTTCCATTTGATCCGCTCAATCCGGGGCAATTTTTCGCTTGCTGCGGGCTGTTCGACCTGGCGGCGCATCACGATCCGGAAGCGTGCGCGTGGTTTGAAGGCGATGAGCTTCTTCCGAGAAGGGCGCTCTTCGTCATCAGCGGACGTGCCCTGCCGGAGCTAAAGGTCATCCTGACGGCTCTTCGCGAAGCCGGTGTCGAGCGGCTGGAGCACGCTGAGGAATCGATCCGCCCGATTGCGCTGCACATAGCGGGCCGGCGACTCGAACTGGACTGGTGGCTGGATGAGTTTCGGCAAGAGACAACGAATCTGAAGTGCTGGGCCGGGCAGGTGACTACGACCAAACTCTTTCAAGAGCTGCTTCCTTTGCTGTCCGAAGACGTGGACGAGAAAACACTAATGACGGCGGCGGCGATGACGAAGTCCAAGTTTGGCATCGATCCCAGGTCAGCCTGGAATGCCCTCGACTTCGGATACTCGCCCAATGAGCACAACAAGGACGCGGCTACTTACCCGGCGGTCGAGATCCTGGGCGCCATTGGATTGCAGGCGTTCCGCCCGCAGGCTGAGCAGCGAGACCGTGTTTACTACAACCTTTGGGAGATTCCGCTACCTCTGGCGGTAGCGAGGCTGGCGGGGACTGAGGGCTGGAAAGGTCTTCCTCTGCGCCGTTATTCCTATTCGATCTTAAAGCGTGGTCAGAGTTACAAGTATTTTTCCCCTGCAGAATACGTGAAAAGGAAGAGTTATTACCAATGAACAATCAGGAATTGCTCTCGCAATTCGACTCTTGGTTTGGACCCGATGGTCCGGTTGCCATCACAGCGATCGATCCTCTGGAACCCGTGCTCGGTCCAGACGGAGTGGTGTTCCCGCCAACATTTGCTCCTCCCCAAAAGAGCAACGAGGGGCCTTACTACGTGATTGATGACGTGGGCGGATCCAAGGTCGCGCTCCTCGACTCGGTGGGTTCGCAGGCGAACCGGCTGGAACCGCTCTTTAAGCAAGAACCGTACTCGGCGCTCGTGCCGAAGGGGACGGTCCGGATAGGAAACCGCGTCGTCGATGTGCTCGATGCGGGGCACCGGGCTGCAGACGCCGTGGTTCGATTCTCGACGCAGCGCGAAGCATTCTCCTGTGCCTTCCGGAGTCTTGCGGAGACAGGGAATGCGGTGCCCCTGGCGAAGCTGTCCCCAACATCGCTGCTGTTTGGAGTGTGGGATTCAAGAGGCACGCAGGTAAAGCTGCCCCGGTTGCTCGGCGCTACCATTCGCGCTCACGATGTTCAGCCGTTGACGCGTGCTGCGCAATTCTTCTCCGTCTTTGAGAAGGAGGACGTTGAGGACCTTGGGGAGAACCAGGACTTCCTGTCTGAGCAAGGACTGTCGGATGCGCCTGCAGGACGGACCTTGGGCGGCGTGCTGGTGAAAGGGGGCATTCGGCGGGAGGCGGTGTTCAATCTCGTGGCGCTGCGCGCCCTGGCAGGTTCCGACGCCGCGGAGACCCTCGCCCTTCGGCGCTATGTCCTTGGTCTGGGGCTGGTGGCGTTCACTGCACCGCTTGAACTCTTCCTCCGCGAAGGCTGTCTGTTGGTACCGTCTCGTGAGGAGCCCGCATCTCGCAAGATCGTTAGTCGCCAAGGCGAGCGGACCGACTTCCAGCTAAGCACCGGCGAGGCTCTGCAGTATGCGCAGGCTGCGGCTGCTGCCTTTGGTGTCGGTTCGGCATGGGAGGCCAGCTTCGACAAAGACGCAGTGGCAGCGGTGGCCGGGACCTCGAAGAAGAGCAACGAAGGCAAGAGCAAGAGGGCAAAAACATAGTAATGGCTGCTGCGATCTGCATTTCGACCACGTTCCTGACAGGACGTTATCACGGGAAAGAGTGGCCTCCTGCTCCGGCCCGTCTGGTGCAGGCGCTCGTGGCAAGCGCGAAGACCGGGGCGAACCGGACGCTGTGGCCACAGGTTGAGGAGGGCCTGCGATGGCTGGAACAGCAGCCGGCGCCGGTGATTCTCGCCAAGCCAGTGCAACAGCAGACACCCTACTGCCTGTCCGTGCCCAACAACGATATGGACGTTGTGGCGAAGGAGCTCGCTGCGGGAAGATCGGCGGACCCGACGAAGCTGCGCACGATGAAGACCGTCCGCCCGCGGCGCATTCATCCGGAGGAGCCGCATGTGCGCTACATTTACCGTTTGCGCGATGGGGAAGATGCCAATGCGATCGCAGCGCGGCTCAAGCCTGCCTGTCACTGCCTTTACTCGCTTGGATGGGGAGTGGACATGGCGTTCGCGGACGTGACCGTTGAGGACGACGTCGTTGGGGAAGGGTACGAGGAGTGGTCTCCTTCGGCGAAAGGCAGATCTCTGCTCAGGCTACCGGTGCCGGGTTTTCTGGATGACCTGTTGGCGACGTACGAGCGGTTTTGCCGCAGGGCCAGCGGCGCAGGCGTAGATGCGGATACGCGACCTACGGTGTACCGCCTGCAGCGGTACGAGCGTCAGGGGCAGGAAGAGCTGCCTGCCGCGTCGTTTGCTCTGCGGCGTCTCGATGGTGCGTCTGTTCTTTCCTGGGATTGGCACCGGGGGATGGAGGTTGCGGCCTGGCTGCGTCATGCGTGCGGGCAGGTCTTGCAGGAAGAGCAGTTTGGAATTGATATCGAAAGTTACGTTTACGGGCATACCGAGGGCCAGCCCGGCGAGCGCCGCGAACGGATGTCCTACCTTCCGCTGCCTTCGATCGGACACCAGCATGCGGATGGACGAATCCGGAGAGCCGTGATCGTGGAGCCTGCCAACGCCGACGGGAGGGTAGTGAACTTCCTGCAAGCAAGACTGTCGCGCGAAGTGGTAACAGATGAAGACGGCAAAGCGGCCGCCATGCTGGCACCGCTTGAGGACGATTTCGTCACCAGCCGCTACTTTGTGCAAGCGAAAGTGTGGAGGAGCGTCACACCGGTGGTTCTGCACGGCCATAATGCAACCCGGGGCAAAATCTCGATTCAGAAGACCGAACGGCTGCTCCTTCGAGCGTTTGAGATCGGCGGCGTGAAGACGGACTTAATCGAAACCTTGATGTTTCAGCCAGCGCCGCTCTGGGCGGGCACGGGAGGAGCGAAGCAGATACGGGTTCCGGCGCATCTCGACGGCTATCCCCGCTACCACGTGGAGGTCCGTTTCCGGGAGCCAGTAAAAGGGCCCGTTTTCGCCGGCCTCGGATGTCATTACGGAATTGGTCTTTTCGCAGCGCCTCTACTCAGCACCTACGAATAGCGAACGCGAAGGGTTCGTCATCGGACCTCGAGCGGTAAGATGTGGAGGAAGCTTGTGCGAATTGCTGCCTTATTCGCCCTCGGCGTCCTCCCGCTGCCGGTCCTCGGGAACGAGCGCTGCGTGCAGTGCCATCCGGCAGAGGTGCGCGCTTACGCTGCGAGTCCGATGGGGAACTCATTCGGCAGGCCGAAGGCGGACCCTGGCGGTTCGTTCTTCCATCGCCTCTCCGGCACGCGCTACGTCGTCACTTCCACGCATGGCGGGATGCGCCAGAGGATGGAGCGCTCTGCTCGCGCGGCCGAGTACGAGATTGGCTATTTCATCGGGTCCGGGAACGTAGGCCGCAGCTATCTAGTGCAAATTGGCGGCCGCCTGTTTCAGTCTCCCGTTTCGTACTATTCGAAGCGCCGGGTGTGGGACATGTCTCCCGGCTATGAAGGTGACGCTCACCCTGACTTTCAGCGCCCCATCACTGCGGACTGCCTCTTCTGTCATACCGGGGGATCCCAACCTGTACCGGGCACCATCAACCGCTATCAAAACGTCGGCACGCTGCAGCCAATGTCGTGCGAGCGCTGTCACGGACCCGTCAGGGAACATCTGCAGAAGCCGCTGGCGCGAAATATAATCAATCCCCGCAAACTTCCTGCACGTGCACGCGACAGTGTCTGCGAGCAGTGCCATCTTTCCGGTGAGGCGAGAATCGTCAATCCGGGACGTCAGTTTGCAGACTTTCAGCCGGGGATGGATCTTGAGAGTGTTTTCACCGTCTATGTCCGGGAGGCGGCCGGCGATGGGTCGGCCATCAAAGTGGTCAGCCATGCGGAGCAACTGGCGATGAGCCGGTGCGCCACGCAAAGCGGAGAGCGCTTCTGGTGCGGCTCCTGCCATAATCCTCACACTGTCATTTCCGACGCCCGCGCTTACTACCGCAACAAATGCCTCGAATGCCACGCTTCGACGTTGAGTAAGGGAAGCAGTAAGGCGCATCAAGATTCGGCGGCGGATTGTACTGGTTGCCACATGCCGAGCAAGCCTGCTTCGGATGCCCCTCACAGCGCCTTCACGGATCACCGCATTGTTCGGTTTGCAAAAGATGTGCACAAACCATCGGAGTCTGAAAGGCTAGTGGCGTGGCGCGAAGCGCCGGAGGCGTTGAGAGAGCGCAACCTGGGTCTGGCTTACGTCGGCGCGGGAGAACGAAATCAATCGGCGTGGCAATTGAACGAAGGCTTCCGGCTCCTGGCCGAGTACCGCAAGCGCTCCTCTCCCGATCCCGCGGTCGATACGGCTCTCGGCATGGTGCTGATTCGGAAGAAAGCGTACGTTGAAGCGGCGCGGCTCTTCGAATCGGCAGCGCGGGTGCAGCCGGACGACGCAATGCATCAACTGAACTTGGGCGTGGCATGGTCCGCCGCAGGCAACTATGCTCGCGCGGTTCAGTTCCTGGAACGGGCACTAGAGATTGATTCCGGACTTGAGGAGGCGTACTGGGTGCTGGCGGAGACGTACCGCCGGATGGGGCAGGAGGCTTTGCGGAAGGAAACCCTCAGTCGGTTACGGAAGTTCATGCCGCAGCGCATCGATCCGAGGTTGGACCAATGAGAGCCGCTCTCATTCGAGTCGCAGTCGCTTCCACGATCCTGCTGCTGACAATCGAGCTCCTTCCAGGCGGACACAAAGAGGATGCGCTAAAGCTCTATCGAGAGAAACGATTCAGTGAAGCCGCCCGCGCACTGGCGAAGCATTTGGCGATGCATCCCGACGATCTGCCGATGCGCCTCCTGCTCGGGTTGTGTCAACAGCAGGCGGGCGATCGCGACGCGGCGGAGAAAACGTTCATCGAGGCAATCCGGCTCCAGCCGCGGGATTCACGCGGGCATTTCTATCTCGCGCGCGTACAGTTCCTGAAGGGAAAACTGGACGATGCGGAGGCCAGTGCGAATCGCGCTCTCGAACTCAAGGAGCCCCCGGCGCGCGTGTACGATCTGCTTGGGCTGATTCTGACGGAAAAGAACCTGCCAGAGAAGGCCCTGGAAGCGTACGGCAAGGCGATGAAGGCGGATGAACGGTTCCCGGACGCCTACGCGAACGCAGGTGCACTTTTATTGAAGCAAGGCCGAGCGCGCGAAGCGTTCGAGCTGCTGACACGGGCGAAGAATCGTTCCGTTGTTTCCTCGGAGATCCTGTATCACCGCGGCCGCGCCGCGCTTGAGCTGAACCAGGCGGATTCCGCGACGGCAGACCTGGCGCAGGCAGCGAGCGCCGGCCACGAGCTGGCACGCCGTCTACTGGAGCAGCTACGTTCGGGAGGATGGCGTCCGTCCACTGTTTCTACTCAGGCCGCTGATCTTCCGCCTGTCCGGTTTCGGAATGTGGCGTCGGAAGCCGGAATTACGTTCGTGCTCGAGAATCACCCTACACCCCGAAAGCATTTGATTGAAACGATGGCCGGAGGCGTGGCGGCATTCGATTACAACAACGACGGGCTCACGGACCTCTACTTTACCAATGGGGCGAGCATCCCATCGCTCGAAAAGGACGATCCGAAGTACTTCAATCGCCTGTATCGGAACGAGGGCGGCCTGAAATTCACCGACGTGACGGCTGAAGCGGGTGTTGCGGGCTCCGGATACTCCATGGGCGCAGCGGCGGCGGACTACGATAACGACGGCGACGTCGATCTGTTCGTCGCGGGCGTAAACCGTAACCTCCTATTCCGAAACCGGGGCGACGGAACATTCGAAGAAGTTTCAGAAAAGGCCAACATTCGAAGCCACGGCTGGGCGGTGGCCGGGGGCTGGGTGGACTATGATAACGACGGCTGGCTTGACCTCTTCATTGTGAACTACGTGAAATGGTCGCCGGCCTTCGACCTGTTCTGCGGCGATGAGCAGAAGAACTTTCGTGTGTACTGCCACCCGAAGCACTTTGAGGGACTTCCGAACACCTTGTACCGAAACCGCGGCGACGGCACCTTTGAGGACGTATCCGAAAGGTCCGGCATTTCGCGTCATGTGGGGAAGGGAATGGGTGTGGCCATCGCCGATTACGATCAGGACGGCTTCATCGATATCGTTGTTACAAACGACACGCTACCTAACTTCCTCTTCCGGAATCGTGGCGATGGCACGTTCGAAGAGGTGGGACTGGCCGCAGGGGTCGCGCTCACCGATGACGGCGAGGCGGTCTCCAGCATGGGGGTCGATTTTCGGGACTACGATAATGATGGATTGCCGGACGTCGCCATCACAGCCCTGGCCGGCGAAACCTTCCCGCTGTTTCGCAATCAGGGCAACGGCTACTTTCGTGACGCGACGCATTCTAGCCGTGTTGCCGTACTGAGCAACCGCCGTAGCGGATGGAGCAACGGGTTTTTCGACTTCAACAACGACGGCTGGAAGGACCTCTTCTCGGCAAACTCCCACGTTACGGACGACATTGCAGTCTTTTCGAGCTACGTCTACCGGCAGCCGAACAGTATCTTCGCCAATTTGGGAAACGGAACATTTCGTGATGTGTCAACCGAGGCGGGATTTACAATGCCCGCAGCTCATCGGGGCGCCGCCTACGCCGATTTTGATGGCGACGGCAGGATCGATGTTGCTGTGTCTTCTCTGTCCGGCCCCGCGGAGTTGTGGCGAAACGAGAGCCCGGAGCCGCAAAGCTGGATCATCTTCAAGCTGGAGGGAGTCCGAAGCAACCGCGACGGAATTGGCGCACGGATTTCAGTGGGGAAGCAAGAGAATCATATGACTTCAGCAGTCGGCTACGCTTCGTCGAGCCACGCGGGCGTGCACTTCGGATTGGGACGGGCGGAGAAGATCGAGAGGGTGGAGATTCGCTGGCCAAGCGGAAGGCTACAAGTCCTGGAAAATGTAAAAACCGGTCAGGTTCTGCGAGTTCGAGAACCTGACCGGTAAGAGTTACTGCTACCAGATCAGCTTCATGCCGAATTGAATGTTGCGCGGGCCGATCTGAGTGCTCGTGATTCTGCCGAAGTTCACGTCGGAGAAGTTGGTTACCGGATTGCCGAACACGACTCGGTTGAGCGGGTTCATGATTTCCATCCGGAACTGATGCGTCACCTTCTCTCCGATGGAAGTGTTTTTCAGAACAGCGAAGGACTCGTCGAGCCGTCCTGGACCGCGCTGGTCGAGATAGCGCGGCGCGTTGCCCAGTTTGCCGGGTGCGGGCTGAGCAAAGGCGCTCCGGTTCAGGAAGTAGTGCTTGGCCGGATCGAACTCACCGAGCCCGATGTCGCTCCGAATATCGCTTGAAACGAGGTCCGGGCGAAGGGAGCCGTTGAAGAACGGCAGCGGGTTGTTGGTTGTGATCGGCAAACGTGTACCGCTCGAATAGCTGTTGACGAGGGCAACCTGCCATCCGCCGAAGGCTTTGCTGGCCACACCTCGAGAGCTGAGCCACCGTTTACCCTGTCCGAACGGCAGCTCGTAAACCGCGCTGAAGGTCAGAATGTGAGTCAGGTCCGTCGGGTGATAAGACTTTTCACGGCGGAGCTGGTCCTGCTTTCCTGAAAGGTCGTCAAATTGACGGGCATCTGTCAGGAACTTCGACCAGGTGTAGGCAACCGTTGCTGTCAAACCGTTGCCATAGCGCTTGTCGAGCTTATATTGGAAGGACTGGTAGCTGGAGTTGCCATACGTCGACCCGTAGATAGACACACCGTCGTACTGCGGGAACGGCCGCAGCGCTTGGGCGACGGAGGCACGTCCTCCGAACAGCTGGGCAAAGCCGGGGAAGGGTTCTCTGATTCCCGCAGCCTGTGCTTGCGGAGACGTGATGTGCGCCCGGAGCAGGGAATCCGGCAGGCTCCAGTACTCGTGCGGAAGCTGGTTCAATTGCTGGCTTTCGTACAAGTGCCGCCCCACATTCGCTACGTACCCGAAGCTCATAGAGAGGTCGCGAGTGAACTGATGTTCGATGAGGAAGTTCCACTGCAGCTTCCTCGGAAGCTTGTAGTCCGATGGCAGGACGGTTGTGACACCCTGGCCGTTAGCTGCAGTCGTGTCGGTGATCGGCGGACGCGGGAAGTTCTGCGGGAATCCGCCATCCCAGTTAAAGGCTGGCGTCACACCTGCATCTCCAGTCGAGAAGCTGGCGTTGGTCGAGAAGCCGAATGCCGGCATTCCAAGTCCCTGGTTGATGTAGTCGGCGTAGAAGATACCTGTGCCGCCACGGATTACGGTCTTATCCGTGAGGCGGTAGGCAAACCCGAAGCGCGGAGCGGGATTGAAGGCCAGGATGTTGAGATAGCGGTTTCCAATGTCCTGGTTCCCGTATACCATCGATCCAAGCAAACCGCCGGCGCCCGGATTCGGCTTCGTGATGTCCATATACGAGATGCGGCCGAGCGGGTCGCTGTGCGGCACTGTGAGCTGATAGCGGAAGCCGAGGTTCAGGGTCAGCCGGGAGGTTACCTTCCACGTGTCGTCGATGAAGAAGGCCCAGTTGGTGTACCGTCCTCCAGGAAGCGAAGCGCGGAAGGCCGCATTGCCTGAATAGACTTCACCAAGCAGGAAGCTGGCCCACGCATCGCCCGAGTTGGAAACCCCGGGCAAGCCGGTAGATTCGCGACGGAACCGGAACGTGCCGCCACCATTGCCGAACTCGCGATAGTTGTCGCGATGGTGTTGAACTTCTGCGCCGATCTTGATCGTGTGGTTTCCTTTGATCTTGGTCAGCGTATCAAGAGCGGTAAACGTCGTGAAGAAGTTATCGGAGGCGATGTCATCGCCATAGCGTGTATATCCTTCCGTGTCGAAAAGAACTGTCGGAAAGATATCGTATTGCAAACCGGTGAGCCCTAGCTTGCCTCCATTCGGCTGCAACCATCCCTGGTTCAGGCTGCGAGTGAAGTTGGGATTTCGGAAGCGCGAAATGCCGAGGCCGATGTGGTTCAGAGTGGTCGGGCTAATCGTGGAATCGATGTTTACATGGAAGACGCGGGTCGTGACGCGCTGCAGGTTGTAATTCATCAACGCTGTCGTGTCTCCAACCGGAATCAGACGAGACGGGCCCGGGCTTTTCTCGGAGGGCCGGTCCGTGTAATTGAACATTCCGCTGATTCGATGGTTTTCGTTGAAGTTATGGTCCATCTTCACGCCAAGGGTCCTCTGGTCGGCGAATGGACTGTCCAGCGGAGCCACGCTATTGGCGCCGATGCCGGGGAGTTCCGGTTTCGGATGGTACGGCAGCATCGCCGAAGAAACTTTGCTCCAGCGGTTCTGCGGAATGAAGTTGTTCGGGAAGGGGTCGCGAATGGCCTGTCCGTCAGGTCCGATGCGCGTGGTGGCAGGGTCGTAGATCGTACGGGGAAGTTCGGAGAAATCGCCCTCCTGCATGCGCGCGGTCGGCAGCGTGTTCAGCCCTGCCAACTGCCCCCCACGGCGATAAAACTGGTCGAACGAGAAGAACCAGAATGTGCGGTTGCGGCCGTCATAGATCTTCGGAAGTACAACCGGTCCTCCGATGGTGCCGCCCCATTCATTCTGCTTTGCCGGTGCTCGGGAAGGAGAGAAGAACCCGCGCGCATCCAGTTTCTCATTGCGGAGGAAGTGGAAAGCCGTCCCATGAATGTCATTGGTGCCGCTCTTCATGGTGAAGCTCGTGATTCCACCCATCGCGTGCGCGTATTCAGCAGAGTAATTGTTCGTGATCAGCTTGAACTCGGCGATCGCGTCCACGGACGGGTTCACTTCGCCATCGTTTGAAAGATCACCGCGGCTCAGCGAGATGCCATCGTAGTAGGTCGCGTCCTGGAACGAGCCGCCGCCGCTGATGGATTTGTTCCACGTGCTCCTTGGATCGACTCCCGGGGAGAGCTTGATAAAGCTGGAGGGGTTGCGGATCCCACCACCGAGAGCGAGCGGCAGATCGAGAAACGTTTTTGACTCGACGACCATGCCGACATCCGCGCTTTCAGTCTGGATCAGCGGCACGCTGCCCTCGACCGTCACGGTCTCGGTTACTTCGCCGACCCTGAGCTGGATATCCACATTGACCGTCTGATTAACCTGGATCTGAATGCCAGTACGGGTGTAAGTTTGAAAGCCGGATGCCTTGGCAGTAAGGACATACGTACCAACAGGCAGCGCCAGAAGACGGTAGGCACCCGTGCTCGTCGTGACCGTCTCCATACGGACGTTTGTGCCCTGATGGACTGCCTCGATTACAACGTTCGGGATGGCTGAACCGGACGGGTCGGTAACAATCCCGGATATCGCGCCTCGATCACCTTGGGCCCAAACTACCGTACAAAGCGAAACGATCAAGCCCAACAGCGCCCAGGTCCTTCTGATGTTCATTTACATTTCCCCCTTTGAGCGAAATGACGGAACGGTCCCTGAATCATGTGCGAGATTACAGTTTGTAGAAAGGTATCGTGAGTCCGGGGGAAAGTCAAGAGAGTTTGAACGGTGTCAGACCGAATTTTCGCAAGCAGGATTAAGTTGAATCGAACGAACGGCGTAAGTTGTCCCCGGGGCGTGTCAAGGCTTCACGAGTGTTACGTTTGACTCATTCCGGCGCAGTTGTTCCATTTGCTTCATGGCTTCCTTCGACGCGGCATCGTCCCCAGCCGCTTTGTGGGCCCTGGAAAGTTGATAAAAGATGGAAGGTTCGTTGGGTTTCAGCTGCGCTGCCTTCCTCAGCAGCCGGACCGCTTCCGCTGCCTTTCCCTCCTTCAAAGGGAGGCGGCCGAGATAATAATACGGTCCCCATAGGTCGGGGTGGAGGGCTGCCGCCTTTTGCAAGTGTTTCTCCCCCTCCTCGAGCCGCTCCTGCTGAAATAGAAGCGCGCCCAGGAAATAGTGGCCCTCGGCGTCGTTCGGAGACAGCGACAGCGCCTGTTTCAGAGCCATCTCAGCCTCTTCGTTGCGACGCAAACTGATGTAGGCTTTACCTAATGCCAGATGTACATCGGCTAAATGCGGCTCCAGCGCCCGGGCCCGTTCGAGCGCCGCGATCGCTTCGTCGAAGCGCTCCGCTTCGTAGAGGGCCTTACCGGTCAGCAGGGCTGCACGGCCGGGGCCGACCTTTGCCAGCATCTCGTCCATCACGGCTCGCGACTGCTCAATCTTCCCCTCACGTAAGTACGCTAGGCTGAGGAGATACAACGCACCGCCATCTCGTGGCAGACGCTCCAGCTTGGGAATCGCCTCGCTGGCCCGCCCTAAATAAATAAGACAGGCCGCTTCCAGTTCTCTTGCTTGCAGGTGATCGGGCCGAAGGCGAATGAGTTCGGTGAGCAGGGGCAGCGCGTTGCTGTACTGCTCCAGCTTGATATAGGCGAGGCCAAGATTCAGCAGCAGCGCTGGGTTTTTCGGCGCAATTTCGAGCGCCCTCCGGTACGCCTCGATCGCCTTCGCTGGCCGGTTCATCCGGGAGTACACGACGCCGAGGTTGGAGAGGGCGCCCGGATGATTTGGCCGTACCTTCAAAAACTCTTGAAGGGCTTCCTCTGCGGCTGTGTAGTTGCCCTCGTGCATCGCCTGAACGGCCCGGTCAAACATTTGGCGAGGGGACTCGCTTGATGCCAGCAGAAGGAATACGAGGAGGAGCGGCATTGCGTAACAAGAATAACCGGGACGAAGTTCCCGCGCATTTCGTGCTTCGTCCCGGTTTCCGGGAGCCGGCCGCGGCTGTCCCTCCCCGCGAATGCGGGGGGAGCTGCGCCGCTCAGAAATAGATTTTCAAACCGAGCTGAATGTTGCGCGGGTCTCGCGAGGAAGTGATCTCGCCGAGTTGGCCGCGCGTCGCCTCCGTTACCGGTCCAGGATTGGGCAGAGTCCGGCTCGTGTTGATGCCGTCCCATTGCGTGTGATTGAACACGTTGAAGAACTCGAACCGGAGCTGAGCGGTCACGCGCTCCGAGATACGCGTGTTCTTGAACAGCGACATGTCCCAATTGTTAATTCCCGGTCCCCGGAAGATTCCGTTGGCCGTATTGCCGAGCGTGCCTTCCGGCGGACGGGCAAAACGGAACGGATTGAAGTACATGGGATTGGCGGTCGAGATTTGGTCTGCACCCTCGAAAATGTCGCCGCCTAAATAATCCGCGCGGACGCCTCCGCCAAGCGTGCCCGGGTTTCAGCCGAGCGTCACCGCAAGCGGACGCCCGGAAGAGAACCGCGTGATGCCGCTGATCTGCCATCCGTCCAAAATGAGCCTGGCGACGGGGTGCCCAAGCCGGCTGCCGAACCGTGGCAGAAGGTACACGTAGTCCATGTTGAATACGTGCGTGCGGTCATAGTCGAGCGGGCCATAGTTGCGCCGGCGGTCGAGGAAGTAGCCGATATCTTCGGTGTCGGTTTCTGTGTAACCGAGGGCCTTGGACCAGGTATAGTTCATGTTGAATGTGAGGTTCGCGGAGAAGCGCCGGCTCACGCGGACTTGCAGGGCATTGTAGTTACTGTTCGAGCCGAAGTCGGTGAACAGGATGCTGCTGTATCCCCGGTAAGGTCACACCGCATTGGCGACGCCGTTGGCGTCGCTCAGGATCGGCGTGTTTATCGTCGTGCCGAGCGGAAGTTGGTTAATGTCCCGGACGTCCATCAGGTGCCGCCCAAGATTCCCGATGTAGCCGATATCGACCGACGTTTGTCCCGGCAGTTGCCTCTGGATGTTGACGCTCCACGAGTAAATGGTTGGATTTTTACCCTCGCCAGACCACGCTCGAATTCCCTGCGGGAACCGCACGCCCCCGGCAAGAAGCGCCGGAGAAACGTCGTCGATCTTCCCGGCGAAGATGCTGGGGTTGAAAGCGAGCGGAGGATTTCCCAAACCGTCAAAGTTGGGGTTGTTTTGCCGGATGCGTTCCCAGAAGATGCCTCCGCCGGCGCGGATCGAGGTCTTGCCGTCGCCAAAGGGATCGATGGCGATGCCGAAGCGAGGTGATACCTGATTCCAACGGTGCTTGCTGAAGCCTTTCGGGACGCCCGGCGATCCTTCCTGCACCATGCCGTTGAACGGGTCCCCGGAGCCCGGAATGATCGATCCTTGCGTTGCGCCGCGCGCAGTCTCAATTTGCACGGCTTGCGAGGGATCGTAGCGCGCGGGATCGAAGTAGTACATCAGAAACTTACCCAGCGTGCAGGTTGGGCCAAGATAGACGTAGCGAGCGCCCAGCTCGAGCGTGACACGCCGGTTCACTTTCCAGCTATCCTGTCCATAAAATTCCATCCCGAAGAACCGGAACCGACCGTAGTAAATCCCATCGCTCTGGTTAATCGACGTGTAGTTACCCAAAAGCATATTGGCGAAGGTCTGATCTGTATCGTTCGGGTTGATGAAGCTGGGGCTGAAACTTACATTCAAGGCATCGGTCCACGAGGGCTGCTGGGCGTTGTCGTTCCGATTGATCAGGGTTCCAAACTTGAACGTGTGCGATCGGCGAACGACAGTGAAGTTGTCGGTGAAGGCGTAGGTCGTAGCTTCGCTGCGCCAGTTGGCCGGGAAGTTCGAAAAGTTGCAGTTGCCCACGCCGCAACTGAAACGCGGAAACCGGTTGCGCACATTCACCTGCGGATACAGTTCCTGGATACGGAAGCCGAGCGCGTCTTTGTCATACATGCTCGAATCGGTTCCAGGCGTCACGTCGACCAGCTGATCCAGATCGTTGTAGGTTACGATCACCTCGTTGGTCATTGAAGGTGAAATCACATTGACCAGATTCCAGGAAAAACTCCGGCCTGGTTTCTCTCGAAATTGGGGAAACACAGGGAAGGGGGCGCTTGTGAAGATACCTGTCGGCTGCTCCTCGTTCTGATCATCCCGGACCCACCGGAAAAAGAAGTTTGCTTTAGGGCTGATGCTGTAGTCGATGCGCGCCACGTATTGATTCTTATAAAAGCGATAAATCTCCTGATACGGTACGCGAATCAGCTCGGGACTCGATGGAAGCACGGTTCCTCCAGCGGTTGGGAAAGACCCGATGACGCGAAGAAACGCCTCCGCATTCCGGCTCCACATGGAACGCGGCACGATGTTGTTGGGGAAAGGAAGTCCTCCGGTCACACGGCCAGCAGAGTCGCGTGTGATCGTACCCGGCTGGAACACAGTCCCGACGTTGAAGTTCGGAGCAAACTGCATACGCTGCGGTCGGAGCAGCCGGGACAGGTCACCCGTCAGGAGGTCAGGGTGAGGTAAATCACGGAAATTGCTCCCGCGGGGGCGGCTGGCGCGCGTGCCCTCGTAATTGAAAAAGAAGAACACCTTTTTGTTGTTGGCCGGAGAAATTTTAGGCAGGATCACAGGTCCGCCAAGATTCCCTCCGAATTGATTGAATCGGAGGTCAGCGACTTTGCCGGTGCGGTCGAGCGGCAGGCGTGCGTCCAGTACGTTATTTCGCAGAAACTCGTAGACCGTCCCATGAAACTCCTGGCCGCCGCTTTTTGTTGTCGCGGAAAGAAGGATGCCTGGGTTCCGGCCCAGCTCTGCCGAGAAGACGCTAGTTTGTACCTTGAACTCGCCCACGGCATCCATGCTTAGCTGCGTGTACTGGCCGTCGTTCGCGCCGACGTCGGTATTAATAGAGCCATCCAGGAAGAAGTTATTCGCGCTGCCTCTCATGCCGTTGACGTTGAACTGATCGGTGCTGTTGAAAGCCAGGCGGAAGCTCGACGCGTTGTTCGATACGACACCGGGCAGCGTCAGCATCAGGTTCTGGAAGTCGCGGCCATTGATACTCAGCTCCGTCACCTGACGGGAGGACAAAACAAAAGACTTATTCGCCGTAGTGGTTTCGACGAGGGGTACCTCAGCCTGAATCGTGACCGACTCGGCGGTTTGCCCGAGCTCGAGCGTAATTGCGCCGAGATTCATAATCTGGTTTGGATCGAGTGTGAGCTGTGTGCGCTCCGTCGTCTTAAACCCGCTCATCTCGATCTTGACCGTGTAGGTTCCCCGCGGTAACGGAAGCAGTTGGAAGGCGCCGTCCGCAGCGGTAACCGTTTCGCGAATGACCTGGCCTTTGGCCTCATCAAAGGCGGTCACGCGTGCGCCGCTAACAGCCGCGGCTTGAGGATCCAGTACTACTCCGTGGATTGTGCCATTCTGGGCGAATGCGCTGGAACAGCCAATCAGGAAACACGGGGCAAGGAAGGCCAGGAGCGTGCGACGTGAACAGTCCACTTTCTACCCCCGCAAGAGAATGGACACAAATTGAGTGTCCTCGCAGCCGGTATGATACTGGCGCTTGCAGTGTGTGTAAAGTAAATTTGCAGCTTTACAGAAGCGCGTAAATCAGCGGGCGTTTGGCAGCGGAGCGGTCGGATCCTCGGGCCAGGAGTGCTTTGGATAGCGCCTGCTTAACTCGCGACGGACCTGCGGATATAGCCTCTGCCAAAAGCCTGCAAGATCCGAGGTCATTTGAACCGGGCGTTGATTGGGCGCCAGAAGGTGCACAACAACCGGCACTGCTCCTCCGGCAACACGCGGCGTCTCGCGCATTCCAAAGAAGTCCTGAAGCCGGGAGGCGACCCAGGGCGGGCGATCATCTTCATAGTGAACCCGCGCCTGGCGTCCGCTGGGAAGGCGGAGTTTGGCGGGCGCAATCTTTTCCAGGATCTGCCGGCTGGCCGCAGAAAGCTTCGCTTCGAGCGACTGCAAGATCCCTCCGTCCCCGGCGGCTTGCCTGAGTTCGGCGAAACTGCGAAGTCCGTAACACAACGATCGGAGAGAATCGTGAACATCCTCCTGGCCGAGGGCATCAACGGCAGCGTGGCGCGAAGCGAATCGAATACGGCGAAGAAACGCCTCCAGCTCTTCCATATCAACAAACCGCTCGATACCTGCTTCGAGCGCTTTTTCCGCAAGGAGTCTCGCTGCCTGCTCGGTGTCGGGCTTCGCGTCGCGGCTCTCCTCGATGGCGAGGTTCTCGTAGAGGAGCGCGCTGACCGCTTCCACCCGCTCGGCGTTCCAGTTCCACTCCAAAGACTGGCGTTCTGTGATCTTCTCCGGGAAAAGATCGAGCAGCCAATCGGGCTCGATTCCGCTTGCGAGGCGCACAACCGGCTGGCCTCTTTCCCGCCGTTCTTCAATATCCACTGCGACAAGCCATTCATGGTTGCGAACGACGCTTGCTTCTGACAGCGTCGCCGCGCCTCCTGATGCAAGGATTACCTGGTCAGCGCCTCGCTTTCGGGCCACACGGTCGGGAAAGGCGGCGAGGATTGCAGCGAGTAAGGCTTTTTCGTTATGGCTGGACTGCCGCCGCACGCCCGCAACGCGGCGGATCTGGTCGTAAAGCCTACGCGCCTGCGGATCCCATTCGCTATCGAGGAGCGCAAGAAGATCGGAGGGGCCCGTGGCGTGACGTTCGTGGTTCAGCCTGGCTCCATGGCTGAGCAGCGCAGCAGCGGCGCATCCATCCTCGCCAACGCGGCGCGATTCGGCCTCCACGATGAGACGGGCCAGGCGCGGATGCAGGGGAAGGCCGGCCATCTTCCGGCCGACATCCGTCAAAGTCCGATTGCCATCGATTGCTCCGAGGTGTTGGAGGAGTTCGGTCGCGTGATCGATGGCTGACTGAGGCGGTGCGTCGAGCCAGGGGAGGGCGAGTGGGTCCTGAATTCCCATCGCCGTAAGATCCAGCACTACCTGGGACAGCTCCCGCTGCAAAATCTCCGGACTCCGCTGCTCGGGACGCCGCACAAAATCATCGAGAGGGAACAACCGGATGACTCGTCCCGGTCCAAGGCGTCCTGCGCGACCGGCACGCTGGATCGCGGACGCTTTCGAGATGCGCTGCACCTGTAAGGTTGGCAGGCCGGTGCGGGGCGAATCTACGGCGACGCGCGCGACGCCCGAGTCAATGACGGCGCGCACACCCTCAATCGTGATCGAGCTTTCAGCAATGTTCGTGGACAGGATCAGCTTGGGGCGGTCTGCGGGCTGGACAGCGCGATCCTGCTCGGCGGGAGGCAGGTCTCCGTGCAGAGGAACGACAAGAAGTCCGGCTCGTTCGGCAATCGGTGCACACCGCTTCGCCGCTCGCCGGATTTCCGCGGCACCCGGTAGAAAGGTGAGGATGTCGCCAGCGAGACCTTCGCGAAGCAGTAATTCGACAGCCTCCGCTATTTGCTCTTCAAGGGGCTTGGGGGAATGCGGGGTGTGAGTAATGGAAAGATCGAAAAGCCGCCCTTCGGACCGAAGGACCGGGCAGCCGCCGAGGTATGCCGCAATCGGGGCCGCGTCCAGAGTGGCGGACATCACGACAATCCGGAGATCCGGGCGTAGTGTCGTCTGCAGCCGGCGCAGGAGAGCGAGAGCCAGATCGCCCTCCAGATTCCGCTCATGGAACTCATCGAGCACGACGGCGCCAACCCCGCGCAGTGAGGGGTCGGACAGCAGCCGCCGCGCGAGGACGCCTTCGGTAAGAAATCGCAGGCGCGTGCGGGGACCGCCGACATTCTCGAAGCGTACCTGATACCCCACGGTCTCGCCTAACGGCTCGTTTCGCTCCGCGGCTACGCGGCGCGCCGCCATCCGCGCCGCGAGCCTTCGGGGCTCCAGCACCAGCACTTCGCCGAGGTCTAGAGAGAGCAGGGCGGCCGGAACCCGCGTCGTCTTGCCGGCGCCGGGAGGAGCTTCAAGGACAAGATTCGTCCCGTTTTGCAGCGTGTTGAGGATCTCTGGAATCAGAGAATCGACGGGAAGAGCGGTCACAATTTCAGAGTAATCGAGAAGACATATCGGCCATCAATCAGGTCTGGTATGTTGTATGCTTATGCCTCAAACATTTGCACCACTCCAGCCGCCTAGGCGGCTCCTGCTCGGGCCTGGCCCGTCTCCGGTTTCCCAAAGGGTGTACGAGGCAATGGCAAAGCCCATCGTGGGGCACCTCGATCCGTTCTTCTTTCAGGTGGTCGAGGACATCCGCAAGCTGCTCGCCGTCGCCTTTGGTACTTCCAACCCCTTCACCATGGCAATCTCCGGCACCGGGAGCGCAGGCATGGAGGCAGCAGTCTCGAACTTTGTCGAGCCCGGTTCGAAGTTCGTGGTATTCGCCAACGGCTACTTCTGCGACCGCATTACCGAGATGGGCAAACGGAACGGAGCCCAGGTCGTGCGCTTTGAGAAGCCTTGGGGCGAGACCTTCGGCGATGACGAAGCGCGAGAGTTCATCCTGCGCGAGAAGCCGCACACCGTCGCTTTTGTGCACGCGGAGACATCGACCGGCGTACTGAATAATGGAAAGGCCATTTCCGAGGCGGCTCACGAGGTAGGCGCGCTGGTGATCGCCGATTGCGTGACATCGCTCGGCGCAATGCCGGTCAACGTCGACGAGACCGGCATCGATATCGCCTACAGTTGCTCGCAGAAGGGGCTGAGCTGCCCGCCGGGATTGGCGCCGATCACTGTGTCGCCTCGGGCGATGGAACGTCTCCGGGCACGCAAGTCTTCTCCGCCGGTATGGTATTTCGACCTGAAGCTCCTCGACGACTACTACGATGGGGCGCACCGATACCACCACACCGCACCTATCACGATGTTCTACGCGCTGCGGGAAGCGCTGGTTGAGATCTCGGAAGAGGGGATCGAAAACCGCTGGGAGCGGCATCGCCGCAACCACTTGGCGTTTGTAGCCGGCCTCGAGGCGATGGGCCTCAAGATGCTGGTGCCGGAAGGCAAGCGCCTGTGGACCCTGAATACGCCGCTCGTGCCCGAGGGCATCGACGATGTCAATGTGCGGAAGCGTCTGCTGGAAGAAGAAGGGATCGAGATACTGGGAGGATTCGGCCCGCTGGCAGGAAAGGTGTTCCGCATCGGAACGATGGGCGCAGGCTCCACTCAGGAAAATATTCTGCTGCTTCTGGAAGCTCTCGAGCGCGCTCTTCGGGCGGAAGGATTTCGTACGAAGGATAGTGGCAGGCCGGCAGCAGAAAAAGCATACGCAGCGGTCTAAGCCGCTGTTCTATCAGGAGGGCCGGCTGCGTGCCGGCCCTCGCGTTCACCTGCCCGTTACGACCGTGCGTGACGGCCCTTCATCCGGCTCATGAACTTCTCGTGCAGCTTGTCTGCCTTTTGCTTCTGCTCAGGAGTAAGCAAGGCGTAGACGTCTGCGGCCGCTTTGGCTCGGATGCCTGCGAGCTTACCAATTGCCACGCCCTGAGCTTCTCCTAAACGCTGCAGCTCCGATTCGGGCTGGTTTGTCTTGATCGCCTGACGGAGCGCTTTGCGCGCCTCGCGAAGCTGGTCCACATAGGGTTTGCTTTCCTGGCGGGCTTGCTGCCAGATTGTTTTCGCCTGTTCTCTTTGAGCTGGCGTCAGCTCCAGGTAATTGGCGATGCGTTCCATTCGGTTGTGCTTGCCCCGGTGGCCTTTACCTTCCGGAGCGGGCGCCGAATTCTGCGCCAGCGCGGTTCCTGCAGCGATTGTCAAAACGGCCAGAGCCGCTACGATTTTCTTCTTGGGGTTCATGTGTTTCGGATTGCCTCCTGGACCCAATCATGAAGGCCGATCGTAAGCGGTGTTTGTGAGAATGGTAAATGAATGTAAAGACTGCGGGGAGTGATCCGCGCGGGCATGCTACATATAGGCTGTGCGAGTCCTTTTAATCGACGACGACGTCGAGATGTGCGCCCTCCTGAAGGAGTTTCTCGAGCGGGAGGGATTCCGGCTGGAATGCGAGCATGATGGCCGCCGCGGGCTGGACCGGGTTCTCGCCGATCCTCCAAATCTCGTACTGCTCGACGTCATGCTGCCGGGCTTGGACGGCTTCGAAATTTTGCGCCGTCTGCGGCCTCGCAGCAATGTTCCTGTCCTGATGCTGACGGCACGAGGAGAGGACGTGGACCGGATTGTCGGGCTGGAGCTGGGGGCCGACGATTATCTGCCAAAGCCGTTCAATCCGCGTGAACTGGCCGCTCGAATTCGTGCGATCCTGCGCCGCCTGGAACTGCGCGCGGGTCCGCAAGGAAGCCCTGTCGAAGTCAATGGCGTGCGGCTGGACCCTGCTTCCCGCGAGGTGTATCAGAACGGCCGCAAAATCGAGCTCACTACGTTCGAGTTCGACATCCTCGAAATGCTGATGCGCTCTGCCGGGCGCGTTCTGTCCCGCGACCAGTTGATGGAGAGTCTTTATAACCGCAAAGCCACTCCCTACGACCGGTCGATCGACATGCACATCAGCCACCTGCGCCGAAAGCTTGAAGGTGACCAGCAGCTGATCAAGACTATTCGGGGAGTCGGATACCAGTTCTGCCGGACCAGTGAGGAGGCCGCTGGTTGAGGTCTCTTTTCGCCAAGATCCTCCTGTGGTTTCTGGCTACCGTTCTTCTCACAGCTCTCGGGCTCGGTTTGACGGCGGCGCTGATGTATTCGGAGCCGCAGGCGCGACGATCTCCGCTCGGGCTGCTGGTCTCTTTGCAGCTCGCAGAAGCGAAGGAGGCCTGGGAGGAAGGCGGACCACGTGCTCTGGCGCGCAGGCTCCGGTACTTTGAGCGCGTGTTAGGCGCGAAGGGCGCGCTTACAGACGCTCATGGCGTGGATCTCCTGACGGGGGAAGATCGAAGCCAGCTGATCCGGGAAGCGTTGGAAAATCCGCGTAAGCCGCTCCTCCGCCGGGGCAATCTCGTTCTGGCGCGGCGGGATCGCGGGGGGCACTACTGGTTCCTGCTCGAGCTTCCTCGAAGAGGATTTTATTCGTGGTTCCTCCATCCGCAGTTTCTATGGGTGATCGGGCTGGTGATTTTTCTGTGCTATCTGTTCGCGCGACAGATTACACAGCCGCTGCGCAAGCTGCAGGCCGCTCTCGACCGATTCGGGCGCGGCGACTTCAGCGCCCGCGCCGGCTCTGACCGCAAAGATGAGCTCGGAGATCTCTCGCGCGCGTTTGATCAAATGGCCGACCGGATCCAAACGCTCCTTACGGCCGAACGCCGCCTCCTGCGTGATATTTCGCACGAACTGAGAAGCCCGTTGGCTCGTCTGGGTGTCGCCATCGAGCTGGCACGCTCCGGGAGCGATCGGGAGAAGGCTCTCGACCGCATCCAGAAGGAGGCGGATCGTCTGAATCAGCTCGTTGGCGAACTCCTCCAGGTGACTCGTGCCGAGAGCGACCCGTCTTCGCTGGTCTTTGAGACGGTGGATCTCAATCTTCTGATTGAAGACGTGGCGTCCGATGCTGAGCTCGAGGCGCAAGCGCGCGGCGTATCGGTGTCTGTAACGGCACAGGATCAGGTTACGTTGGAGGGAAACCCGGAGCTGCTGCGGCGGGCGATTGAAAACGTCGTGCGCAATGCGATTCGGTATGCGCCCGAAGGAACGTCCGTGCAGATCACACTCGAAAAGGCCCCGGTCACGATTAAAGTACGCGATTACGGGCCCGGCGTGCCGGAAGAAGAACTAGGCCGCATCTTCGAGCCGTTCTATCGCGTCGAGGGAGACCGCAGCCGCGGTGGCGGTGGTGCAGGGCTCGGGCTGGCGATCGCGCGCCGTGCCGTCGATCTGCATCACGGCTCCATCCAGGCCCGCAATGCGGAACCGGGGCTGGAAGTCAGCATCGCTTTGCCGTGATTCCGCGGCTAGTTCTTTTCGTCCAGGATCTTCACATTCGCTGGCAGCGTGAACAGGTTATCCGTCAGGTCTTTGTTGATTTCCACTCTCTCTGAGAAGAGCTCGAAAATCTTGGCGCCGTCGCGGTCGCGCCGGATCGCCAGCGGCCATGTCACTCCCCCCACGTCGCGGTACTTGGAGAAGTAGGTGACCTCCTCAAAGCGTTCGCCACCGGTGCGCCGGTAGGTGAGCTGCTTTACCGGGAGTTTCGTGGAGCGGTGGAAGTAGACACGGACCACGCGGTTTTCCAAATCCGTAAAGTCGACGACTTCGACCGGCTGATTGTCGACGACATCCGACCCTCGCGATTCGATGATCATACCCGGCTCTTTCAGTCGCATCCTGAGGATGTAGAAGACGTTCCTCAAGGTAGACTCGCGTGCGCGTTCCAATTGCTCCTTGGGCAGCAGCTTCGCGCCGCGATACGTGAGCTCCCAGCCCTCGCCGTTCTCGTTGAGGATCACGGACCAGTCTTCGTCCTTGCCGAAGGCTTGACGCTCGCGAACACCAACGAAACCCGGCGTTGGCGGATCCGGCGGGGTCAGATAGCGCGTGTAGATGGTGGCGCGTGCGAGTCCGGAGAGTTGCCGGTTGTAAAACGAATAAGCACGGCCTGTCTCGACGCGGTCACGCATCGTAAGGAACTTCTCCCCGCCGAGCGCCTGTATGGCCTCGTCGACAACCTTCTTGCCCCGAATTTCGTCTGTCGTTTGAGCGGTAACGGCAGCGCCGGCAATGAGCAGCAAAGCCGGCAGGATATACTTCATGGCTTCCTGCTGACCTCCTCTTGCGTCAGCCCTGTATTTAGTTTCCATTCTTTGACGGTCATCTCGACTGCTTTGCGGTCGCCCTGGTAGGTGGTCACCTTGTACGGCAGCTTCAGCCCGTCCGTCTCTTTCCAGTCTTCGTAGACATCGCGGTTCTCCATCGCGCCCAGGCGGTAAGTCGCCTCTTTAGGCAGTCCTGTCTGCGCGTCAATAGTGAGGCGTACGGTTGAGACGCCTGGTCCGGAAATGTCGACGACGTTCTCTCCTGACGCGCTGACGGTCCGGCTGGTATCACGGTCGCTCAGCCACAGAAGGAAGGGGAACCGGAACAGTTCGGTTTTCACCTGGTTGATGACGACAGCAGGCATAGGCTGTGTCCCTTGCGGGCCTTGCATCCATCCCGTCGTTCCGTCCGAGTAAACGACCATCTTCCCAAACGGTAGAATCTGCTCTTGCCGGAGATGGGAGGGACGGATCCAGAAGAGGGTCTGGCTGATCTTCAGCTGGTTTTGCCCGCTGTTCACAGCCGAATCCGCCGATCGGACTACATCTTTGACCGCCTCGATCTTGCTCGCGCCGCCAACAGCCTGTTGAAGACGCGCCATCAGCTTCCTTCCGGCAGCCATCGAAGCTGCATCCACTTTTGTCTGCTGCTCCTTGGGCTCAGGAATCGTCAGATCGATCGTTTTAACTGGCAGTCCCAACGCAGTCAGCGGTTTGCCGAAATCCGACGGCTTTCCGACAGCGACAATGGTCAAGTCCTCCGGTTTCAAGTGCTGCTGCGCGACCCGCCGGATGTCCTCCTTCGTAACGGCCTTGATCGCGTCCTGATAACGGAAGATGAAATCCTTTGGGTAGCCGAAATACTCGTACGTCACCATCCGGTTCAGCGTCTTCGCAGGTTGATCGAAATTAAAGACGAAGCTGTTGAGCACTGTTTCCTTGGCTGTCTGCAGTTCCAGGTCTGTTACTTCCGAGGTTCGAATCCGTTCGATCTCCTCGCGAATGACCTGAAGCGTATCGGTGGTCGAGGCTGATTTTGTGCTGCCCCCAATCACGAAGACGCCGGGATGGTTATATTGCGCCGCCCAGCTTCCGCTGATGCCATAGGCGTAGCCGAGTTCGGTACGCACTTTCCGGAACAAACGGCTGGAAAAGCCGCCAGCGAGAATATCGACGGCAACTTCGAGAGCCGGGTAATCCTTGTCGCGGAGCGTGCCGCCGAGATGTCCCACGCGGAAGAAGGTCTGGTTCACGTCGTCCTTGATGGCGAGATAGACGCCGGGAGCAGGCTTGGCGGTGACTTCCGGAAACTTGGGCACAGGAGGTTGCTGCACCTTCCAGTCGGCGAACAAAGCTTCAATTTTGGACTTCATCTCCGCGGTGTCGAAGTCGCCTTGAATCGCAAGCATTGTGTTAGCAGGGAAGAAGTAACGCTTGTGGAAGTTCACAAGGTCATCCCGCTGAATGCGGTCCAGATGCTCATACTCCATCCGCCAGCCATAGGGGTTGTTGCGGCCGTAAACCAGCTCGTTGAATTCGCGCGACGCGATTGAGCTCGCGTTATCATTGCGGCGCGAAATGACGCCGCGCAGTTGCATCTTGATGAGATCAATCTTGTCCTGGCGAAACTCGGGCTGAGTGAGGACGTCTTTGAAGACGGCCAGCACCTCGTCGGTATTCTCCTTGAGAGCGCTGAACCGGACCGATCCACTCGTCTCTCCAATCCCGCTCTCGACGGACGCTGCGATGTTCTCCAACTGCTCGTTCAACTGATCGCCGGTCTTTGTGCGCGTACCGCCTGTTCGCATGACGGTACCCGTGATCTCGGCCAGTCCCACCTTGTCCGGCGGATCAAAGAGGTTGCCGGTTCTGACCAAAGCGAACCCGCTCACGAGGGGCAGACTGTGGTTCTCAAGCAGGAAGAGTTTCATCCCGTTTGAGAGCGTGAAGGTGGCGATTGCGGTAACCTTCACCTCTTTGATTGGCGGGAATTGGAGCCGCTTGTAGGGAGGAACGGCGCTGGGAGCTGCTTTCGAAGCGGCGGCGCGCTTCGCCGGAGGAGGAGCCGTTTGAGCAGGGGCCAGAAGCGCGGTACTCAATATCGCGGTGAGTAGGAATCTGAGTCTCACTTACCTGCCTCCTTCGCAGACGGTGGAACGATGTATGCGACCGTTCGAGTGCTCTTGTTCAAATACTGCTGTGCGACGCGTTGGACGTCCTCCGCTGTCACCTTATCAATCTCGTCAATGGCGGTAAATAAGACGCGCCAATCTCCATAGTTGACGTGATAGAAGGCCAACTGACTCGCAAGGCCGGGGTTTGAGTCCAGTTGCCGGATGAGTCCGGCCCGCAGCTTGGTCTTTACCCGCCGCAACGTTGTCTCGTCGACCTTCTCCTTTTTCAACTGGTCGATGACCTCGTAGATCGCCCGCTCGTTCTCCTCGACTGTCTTTCCCGGTCCTGGCACGGCGTATGCGAGAAACAGGTTGTTGTACTTTCCGCCTGGGAATGCGGGGGCCGCGCCTGCCGCAAGCGCCAGCCTCCGGGTCTCAACCAGGTCTTTGTGAAGCAGGCCAGTACGGCCGCTACTCAGGATACTGGCGAGGACGTCGAACACGGCATCATCTTTGTCGTGCTGGTCTGGGCGCTGCCATGCGATGAACACATATGGCTGTGAAGGGCTTTCGACCTGCACGCGCTTCTCACCCTCCTGCTTCGCCTCCGTGGTGCGCACCCGCGGAGGAAGCGGGCCGGCAGGCAATGGGCCGAAATATTTCTCGGCGAGGCGGCGGGCTTCGGCGCCTGTAATGTCTCCCGCGATCGCAACGGTGATATTACCGGGCACGTAATAGGTTTTGAAGAAATTTTGGGCGTCCTGCACTGTCAGGTTCTCGATGTCGCTGGCCCAGCCAACGACAGTCCGGTAGGGCGTGCTCGTGATGGCGGTGGCGATCAGGGCTTCCTGCAGCCTGCCGACCGGGTTCGACTCGGTGCGCATGCGGCGTTCCTCGCGCACTACGTCGCGCTCCTTGTAGAACTCGCGGTAAACGGGCTGCCGCAGCCATTCGGACTGCAAGAGGAACCACAGCTCCGCCCGGTTGGACGGGAGACTGTAGTAATACTGCGTGGCGTCGAGACCCGTGCTCGCGTTGAAGCCCGTCGCGCCGTTCTCCTCGATGACACGAACGTACTCATTCGGCACAACAAACTGATTTGCTTTTGCAATCGCCGCTGTAAGCTCGTCTTGCAGTTTCCTGAGTACTTCCGGATTCGCGCGGTACTCCTTGTTTCGTTCCTCCTCGAGCTGCGCATAGATGGCGTTAACCCGGTCCAACGCCTTCTTCTCCTCGGGCCAGTTCTTGGTGCCGACCGTCGTTGTGCCCTTGCCAATCATGTGCTCGAACATATGCGCGATCCCGGTTCTCCCGGCGGGATCGTTAGCAGCGCCCGCGTTTACGTACATATGAAAGGAGACGACCGGCGCCTGATGCCGTTCGAGCACGATGAAGTGCATCCCGTTCTTCAGCGTGAACTCGGTAACGTTTTTCTCGAATTCTTTGAGATTTTCGCGGAGGCTTTGTCCGCAAAGGAGAAGCGGCAGCCACAGAGTCAGTGTCAGCCGCCTTATTGCTGTACTCATATTGCTCCGGAAGGCAGGAGGATATTCAGATGTACCATTACATTGTAGCCGTTTGCGGACCATCCGGCTGTCACAAACCTGGAACAGCCGGAGTCTCCGCGGTATTCATACCACCACGAAATGAGAGGCCTTATGGAGAAGATCCGCAAGAGCGAAGAACAATGGCGATCCGAGCTGGATCCGGAAACCTACCGGATCATGCGGGAAAAAGGTACGGAGCCGCCCTTTACTGGCAAGTACAACAAGCATTACGAGGAGGGGATCTACCGTTGCGCCGCTTGCGGCAACATCCTCTTTGCTTCAACCACGAAGTACGATTCCGGTTCCGGATGGCCCAGCTTCACGGCGCCGGCATCGGAGGATAGCCTCGAAACGGAAACGGACCTTTCTCATGGCATGGTCCGCACCGAGATCCTATGCAAGCGGTGCGAGTCTCATCTCGGGCATGTTTTTCCGGACGGACCGCAACCTACGGGGATGCGCTATTGTGTAAACTCGGCGGCCCTCCGCTTTGAGAAGAAGTAAGAAGCGGTTCTGAACAGTGCTCACTGCTTTATGAATTTTCCGGTGTGTCCCTGCCACTGGCGGGTCATCACATCGCAGAAAGCCCCGTATCCTTACTGGTTCGACCGGAAGCGGACATCCCGCAGCAGCTCGACCGCAGCTGCAATGCGCACAGCCGCTCGATCCGAGTCAATAGCGGCCTCAAGCAGCGGCAGAGCCTTGCTGCCAGCCGTTTCCGCGATTGCTGATGCCGCAGCAACAGTCACCTCGGGGTGTTCCCCTGGGGCCAGGAACACCTTCTCGGCATCGCTGAGGAGTCCGGAGTCTCGGGAACGGGCCATTGCCTGGAGCGCGGCAATTCGCCTTTGCGGATCCTCGTCGCGCAACATGTCGGCCGTCGCGTGTGCAGGCGGCGATGCCTTCGGATCAGGGATGGAAGTACGTGGCGATCGTCGGGCCGCAGCATTGGGCGCGTTGATCGCGGCGAGGAACTCCGCGGTCCTGAGACGATCTTCTGGCAACTCGCCGGTCAACTCGGCTTCGAGGATTTGCCGCGCCTCCTCCTTTGGCAGCAGCCATATCTGCGAGTAGGCGACCTGGCGAACGCGCTCGTCCGGATCGCGGAACGCGGGCCGGATCATCTGCCCGCGCCGCGGGCCTGTGGAACGCGCAATCGCTTCGACCAGCAGGATTCGGACCCAGGGGTCAGTTTCGCTCATAAGGGAAGCCGCCAGTACCTCCGATGGAACGGGCTGTCGGGTGGTGCGAAATGCGTTGGCGGCCGCCGCACGAATTGTGGGGGAAGGGCTCCGAAGAGCTTCGCACAGCAGTCCTACGGTTTCGGGGGCGTCAACGCGCCCAAGCATTTGGGCAGCGAAGGCCCGGTCTTCGGGCTCACCGTTTTGAAGAGCGTCGGAGATAACAGCCCAGGCCCGGCAATGCACCTCGGCCGAGGGCGAGGCCACTATCGCCAACGATACGAGTGCTATTGTGGCAGCAGCCATTCGAATCACCATGACAGCACTCCGTACCTGATTTGACCCAAATCAGGATAGTAATTCTGCACTTGGGTGGGCCAGAGCAGGTAGCCTCTCAACGTCCAACTCTGGTTGCGTGTCGCCGCGAAATGATGCGCTATTGTGTGAACTCGGCGGCCCTCCGCTTTGAGAAGAAGTAAGAAGCGCTCCTGAACAGTGCTCACTGCTTTATAAAAAAGCGTGAAGCAGTATTCGGAGGTGCTGGCGCGGGCGCGGCTGCTGCGGAATGCTCCTCAGATCTCGCAAGAAACCGCAGATTCAGCATGTAGCCAGTCAAGGGTTCGAACAGCAGGTCGTAGGACGCAGGGGTGTCGGCCAGTTTTGACAGCAGCGCCGCCAGCACGTTGCGTGCTGGCTCGCGGTTCGCCCCGCAGGCGACCCGCTTTGTGGCAGCCAGAAAAGGAAACGTTCCTACCGCGATTTTTGCCCCTGTCGCAGCCGAAACGGCGCGGGTAATCTCCTCGACACACGCAATTGCTGTTCCTTCGGCATAAGGAATGGTTACGACTGTGTCCATCCGGGGCTGGACCTCTTGCAGAGTTCCTGCGCGGTTGAGGACCTTGGCGGGAGTCACGTAGATCATCCCGTTGGCCTGCTCTACCTGAAAGTCTCCCGGCAATCCAGCCGCTCTGTAGCTTGCGAGGAGCGCGTGTACGCTTCCTGCCGTTTCGCTCAGGGATGCTTGCGGGCGCGCGTCGACGGTTGCTTGGATGCGACCTTTGCGCGGCACCAGCAGACGGTAGCCTGGATGCTGAAGGCGTTGTTCGGGCGTCGACACGTCCTCAAGATCGGCAGCGTTCTCGTAGGGAACATCTTCGTAGTTGATTGGCACTCCCGTCAGCGCCTGCAGCTTCTCCAGCGCTGCGGCGAGGGGACGGTGATCCGAAACCTCAATTTCCATCAATGCTTGCGCGTATAAACCCATCGATACTGCAAATACGACTGAGAGGCGGAAACAAACCTTCAGCAAATTGTGCACCGTGCTGCGTGTAAAAGCGCTCATTTCCACATCAGCTCCTTCTGACTTGCTGGTTGCGAGACGTCGCCCCGGCAGGTAACGGCGGGGCAGAGGTAAGTATCACTTCCGGCAGCGCGCCTGAGGCTCTCGCTGCTGGGATGCGTTACTGGTCGAGCTTGCGTTGCTTGGCAGGATCTTGAGGGATTCGGGTTGCTCGCCGTCCCGCTCATATCTGTCGACCCTGAGTATAGCCGACTTGGGCTGACGGAGAAATGCCCTGCTGACGCGATAGGCGCCAGCAGGGCAACCACCCGATATGTGGAGCGCTGCTTAGCTACTTGATGTGTCCGATTGCCTTACTCACGTCTGCTGGTGTCTCGAACTTTTGCTCAGGAAGACGGTCCAGGGTCGAAACGAGGCTTTCATCCGCACCGTGTTCGCGCGCGTGTTTCACTAAGTCCTTTTTCGCCACGGGATAGTCCAGGCCGCCCAGGAATTTTTGCACTTGGATGGGATTTACTTTTGCCATAAGGCCTCCGATGGTACGAGATAGTTCACTCTCTACTTCTAGACGCGGCCCCCGGAGTCCTCAATACCGGAAAGTGCGTCAGCGGCGGCGGGCGCGACGGGGCCCCTCTGTCCGCTTTGCGGTACGATATTGCTTACACCCAGGCATTCAACAACTGATGCAGATGACGTGTGAACGATATTTAACCGTCAACGGCGGCGGGGCCGCCCGGACGCACATCGTCGCTCCGGAAGCGAACGCGCTTTTCGTCTTGCCGGCAGCGGCCTCTGTGAGCTGTGGTGTCCGTCAGCTTTGAGGGTCTCCTGCTGTCTGACTGGTCTGAGGCATCGAGCCAGGTTCGGCAAGCAAACGCAGAGAAGTGTGTGGACGAAACCATTCTGGATTTGCTCGATGCATTGGAAGCTGCGATCGGCAAGATCAGGACCGGATCCGGCTCCGTTCGAGGGCGGGAAGCAGCGCAGCACCAGGAAGGCGCTCAGAGGAGAGGGCTGCCACCGCACGCCTTCCGCCGGGAGATGGAGAGAGTCGGTGTTTCCGAGGCGGAATTCGCCTCGCTGTTCGGTTATACGCCCGAGGTTGTTCAGGCGTGGCTTGCCGGCACGAGCGCTGTCCCGTGCTGGGTAGCTGCTTCGCTCCGGATCCTCGGACAGCTTACGCCGGGCGCCAGGCGGAAGCTGTTGAACCGGCCGGATCCCAAAAACAGATACGTTGCCTCACGAACGCATCCTTTTTCCCGAATAGAAGAACTTTGACCAATGAATCAACAGAAGAACACCAACAACTCTTCCAAACCGCGCCTGATCCTCACTCACGGGGAGAAAGGCGGAGTCGGCAAGACCACTGTAGCCCGGGTTATCGCCGACTTCTTGAATGCTCGCGATATCGAGTTCCGCGCTTTCGACGCCGAAGGTCCTCTGGGACAGTTGCTTCGGTTCCATCCAAACGAAACGGCGCCCGTTGACGTGTCGGACGCCGCGAGCGTAGCGCCCGTGCTCGATTACCTGATGGATGGGGGAGGGAAGCCCGTTGCGCTTGTCGACCTGGGCGCTCGCTCGGGTGCGGATGTAAAAAGCTGGCTCTATCGAGGCGGAGCTCTGGAGGAAGCTGAAGCGGACCGGCTCGGCATCACCGTCGTGTACGTCCTTGGCGGGGCGGTTGACAGCGTCGGACACTTGAAGGAGTGTTTCGCCGCGCTTGGGCGCGATGCCGATTATGTCATCGTGAAGAATCTCGGCGTGGCTCCGAAGTTTGAGATTTACGATCAGTCTAAGATCCGCGAGGAGCTTCAGGCGATTGGAGCGCGCGAGATCACCTTCCCTGCGCTCGACCCTGCGGTTTACCAATCTGTAGATCGCGCCAGCGTTTCCTTTACCGCGTTCTCGGAGAATCAGGGTGGAAACTTTGGTTTCACCGAGCGCAGGTATTGCCGAACCTGGCTGCGTGAGTGTTTTGCAGCATTGGAGGAAGTCGCTTCTCTGTTGAGATAGCCAGCGTCCGAGGAGGAGGTTGCCGGCTGGACCTCCTCCGAAATTCCCTACGTGGCCGTGGTTACAGCCACTTCTTCCCGCGCCGCTCGTCGTGAGCGCCACGCCCGGAATCGTCGCCACGAGAGCGCAATCCCGGTCCAGACAAGCACAGCTGCTCCGGCGGATACCAGACCTGCCAGCGTCTGTCCCAAGAACCCTCCTGCTTCGCCCGTGTGAATCCAGCGAAGCCAGGTCCGAATCTTCCGGCCGCGATTGAAATCGTCAAATGTCTCGCGCTGCACGACCTCTCCCGTTCGGCGATCGACCGTGAGCTGTGTACGTTTGTCCGGGCGGCCTCGGTGCGATTGATCGACGGTGAAGGAGAGAGGACCGCGTCCGGACGGTGAAAGCCGCAGGGTGATTGTTTCCCAGCCAGGAACAGCCTGCTCAGCGGCCGCAAAAGCGGCATTCAAACCGCTCCAGTTCACGGGTGCAGTCGGGCGTGCAGCCCGTCCTCCCGGCGGAGGGCCGGGGCGGCGCTGCGGCTGTGCGGGAGCTTCGCTGCCGGTGAGCGTGTAAATCAGCCTCGTGGCCCAGGGATAGGAGATCACCACTCCGCCGAGCACAACGAAGAACAGCGGCACGGCGGACCAGAACCCGATCACGTTGTGCCAGTTGAAGTCGCGTGCCTTACCCGTAAGGCCGCCGCGAAACCACGTCACTGCCCGGACGTGATGCCACGTCCATTTTCTGGGCCACCAAAGATAGAAGCCAGTGACCACCAGAAAGAAGAAAGCGAGATTACACGCGCCGGTAATCGCGCGGCCGACCGCCCGGCCCTCTCCTTCCATGCCCAGCCAGCGATGCCAGTCGGTCATGAGCCGAAAGAACTGCCGGACGCCCTTCGAGCCTTCGCCTGCAACGGCGCCTGTGTACGGGTTGATGTACACAGGGGCGGAACGGTCGAACACCGCCTCGACGGGCGCAGCGGGATCCGAGCGGACAGTGATGGAGGAAGGGATTCCCCGCCTCTGCTCGCTTAGCTTGCCTAACACAGTTTCGATCGGCAGTTTCTCCGCTCCGGGAGGTGGCTCCGACCAGAACCCGCGGTCGGCCCAGGCGAGGATCTGGCGCTCGTACATCAAGGCGACGCCGGTTACAGACATGATCAGAATGACGATGCCGGCGGCGGTGCCCAGAATCAAATGCAGCCAAAACAGAACTTTGCGAATTTGCATGCGATCCCCACTCCACCCCAGCGGCTTACACTTCGGCCCAGCGCCGTAACAGGTTGTGATAGACGCCTGTCAGCTGCACGATTGCAGCGTGATCCGGCACGTCCTCGCTGAGGCGCTGCACGGCCAGGTCGAGGTCGAACAGCAAGGTCCTCTTGCCGTCGTCTCTTACCATGCTTTGGATCCAGAAGAAGGAGCAGACACGCGCACCGCGTGTGACTGGACGCACGTGATGCAGGCTCGTGGACGGGTACAGGACCATATGACCGGCGGGGAGCTTGACTGTATGAACTCCATACGTGTCTTCGATTACGAGCTCGCCGCCGTCATACTCGCTGGGCTCTGCAAAGAACAGAGTCGCGGAGAGATCGGTGCGAACACGATGTGGAGTGCCGTTCACCTGCCGGATTGCGTTGTCAACGTGCGTGCCGAAAGACTGGCCGCCCCGGTATCGGTTGAACAGGGGCGGGAAGACTTTTGAGGGCAGGGCGGCAGCCATGAACATCGGATTGCGCTCAAGCGCCCGCAAGATGAGATCGCCGATCTGCCTTGCAGTTGGATGATCTTCCGGAAGCTGTTCGTTGTTCTTGGCCTTGGCGGATTGATAGCCGGCTGTAACCCGGCCATCAACCCACTCCGCGGCGTCCAACGCCTTCCGGCACTCCGCAACTTCCTCGGGACTAAGTACGTCGGGTATTTGCAGTAACATAGTTCGTACTCTTAGAACCGGAAGTTAGTGCTGATCATTGCCGACCGGCCGGCTCCGGGGACGAGATGGCCGCCACCAAGGCGATCGAAGTAATACGCGTCGTTGAGGTTGAACAGATTGAGGCGAAGATCGAGTTTCCTCGAGACCGGGTAGGAGACCATCGCGTCCGCCGTCCAATAGCTGTCCACCCACCGGGTGTTTGTATTGTTTCCGTACCGCTTCCCGAAGGCACGGATTCCTCCTCCTAAGGTAAGTCGACGGAACCGGTACGTGCTCCACATACTGACCGAGTTTCTCGGTGTGTTCTGCATCGTCCGTCCTGTTTCCCCCGGAGTGTTCGAGCGGACAATCTTGGCGTCCATAAAGGTGTAGCCTCCGTACAGTGTCAAATCCCGGCGAAGTGTGCCGCTGATGCCGAGTTCGACGCCGTTTACCCGCTGCGTGCCGTCCAGGACGATTGGCGGATCGTCGGGAAGCAGACCAGGCGTTCGGGCGTTCTTCTTGTCCACGCGGAACACGGCTCCGCTCAGCGAAAGGCGGGATTCGAGCAGATCCCACTTGGTGCCCGCTTCCACCGTGTAAGTCTTCTCGGGCTCGGTCGAGGTATCAGCAGGCTGATACGTGAGACCTTCCAGGGAAGGATTGAGCGAAGTCCCATAGGAGACGTAGATGCTTCCCGGCGCGACTGGCTTGTACACCGCGCTGGCGCGCGTGCTCACCATGTTGTCCGTCCGCACCAGCGGGTTTCCATTCGTGTTCACGCCATTGACGTCAAAACGATCCCATCGAACTCCGCCGTTCAATTGAAAGCGTTCGCCCAGCTTGACTGTGTCGAAAGCATAGACGGCTTGGGAATTTGCAGTAGCCTTTCCGACTGTCGGGTTTACCGTGATAACGCCTTGGAAGGGCTGGTTCGGGTCGGGATTCAACAGCGTCGTAGTGGGCGCGCCGGTTACCGTGCGTCCGATGCGTTCGTTCTCCTCGCGGGAAAGGTTGAAGCCCGTCACTGTGGCGTGATTGATCCGTCCAGTGTTGAAGCCGGCGCGGAGGTCTGTCTGGTTATCCCAGATCGTGTCTTTCGTGAGCCAGGCTGGTCCGTTGCGATTAATTACTAGCGAGTTGGGGTCGGCAAAGCGAGGCGCAGTTGTAATGGAGTCGCGCGTGGATCGCCCGAAGCGTCCCTGGCTGCGTAGGTTCAGCGTATCACTGAAGTCGTGCTCGAAGCGGAGTGTCGCCATGTCCGAGCCGAGGTGCTCGTAGTCGCGGGACTTAAGGCCGTAGAAGCTGTCCCGGGGGACAGGGGCGGGACGATCGCGGTAATCGGCGAGTACCTCGTGATTGTTGGTTACCCAGGGAATTCCGTAATCGGGAATGTTGTCCTGGCGCATATGGAAGGTGCTGACGGTGAATCGGGTCGGGCGCGCCAGGTTGAAGGCCAAGGAGGGGGCTACACCCCACCGCTGGTTCTCGACCACGTCCCGGCCGGCAACGCCGGATTCATGAACCATAAAGTTCAGGCGGAAGGCCGTTCTCTCGCCGAGCTGCCTGATTGGATGGTTCAGATCTCCCGTCAATCGCTTCGTGCGATCAGTGCCGAAGCTCAGTGAGAAGCCGTACAGCGGGTTGAGCGTTGGTGACTTGCTCACCATGTTGATGGAGCCGCCCGTCGAGCCTCTGCCGGTGTAGGCCGACTGAGGTCCCTTCACTACCTCCACCTGCTCCAAATTGAAGGGATCGCGTGACTGTGGGCCGAGGTCGCGAACGCCGTCGACGAAGATGTCGTTTCGGGCGCTGAATCCGCGAAGAGTCAGGTTGTCGCCCGCCGGCGCGCCGCCCTCCCCAGCGGCAATCGTGAGCCCGGGAACGTTGCGTAGGACGTCACGTAACGTCGTTGCGCCCTGTTCCTGGATTACAGATTGAGGAATCACAGAGATGGTCTGCGGCACATCGCGCAGGGGCTCCGTGTACTTCACAGACGAAAGCGGCGCCCTCTCGGTGACTGTCAACGCCGCATCGGGACCTCGCAATTCGATTGCGACGATGTTCGGCGCGGTGAAACGATATAGGGCGCCGGTGCCTTCCAGTATCTTTGCTAACGCGCCCTCGGGCGTATAGAGTCCGGAGACGCCGGGAGAGGACAGGCTCTTGAGTCCTTCGCTCGTAAATTGTACGCGCAACTCGGTTTCATTTGCGAAAGCTCCCAAAACCTGTTCCAGAAGCCCTGCAGGGATGTCAAAACGCCTGACGCCCTGTTCCTGCTGGTTGTGCCTGGATCGGGAAGGAGTCCCCGGGACTGTGGGAGGCTCCTGGCCGTACGCAACATGCACAGTTGTGCTCCCTACGGCTGTATAGATCATGAGTGTTCCCATCGCGATCCATTTGTAGGCAATCGGCCAGTTGTATTTCTGAGCTGCTTTGCCTCTGCCGCTCTTCTTTGTCGCCTCAATGATCATCTCGCCGTAAAGCGGTACTTCCTGATTCTCCGTGTCGGCCATCTGGTAATCCTCCTCAGGGCAAAAAGCCGGTACTTGAACTTGAAAATTGCTTGCTTCAATAGGCGCCCTGCGAAGCATTTGCACTCCGCCAGAGCCGCTCTCCAATGTACGACTAGACTAGTCCGGTTTGCAACTGAATGTCAACTAGAAATCTTGCAAGTTGCCGAACTCCGGCGTGCAAGTGCTTGGCCTGCATGGGGTAGCGGCTGTTTGTCAGAGTTTTGTCAGATTTCAACGCAAGCGGAGAGAGAGCGAAGGAGCCAGACAGGAAGAGTAAGACAGGAAGGTTGAAAAGGGCCAAAGCATTTTGGAACTTCAGCCCCTTCTGTTTCACTTAGAGTGGTTAAAGCGTTTGCACCGTAATGGTTACGGGGACGGGGTTCCGGATGATGTCGAGCACCGGTGAGAACTGCATCAGCTCCTTCAACTGCTCGGCATCGGCTTGGCTCTTGACAGTGAAGGAGACCCGCAGCTCCTGATACCCTTTGCGGACGTCGGGCGCTAAACCCATGAAGCCGCGCAGGTCGAGATCGCCCTCCATTTTGGATGAGAGACTTTCGATCTGAATTCCCCGGGACGCTGCCTGGTACACCGTGGTTGTGGTCAAACAGGTGCAAAGTGCGTGCAGGATGAATTCGACCGGATTCGGCGCGGTGTCTTCGCCCAACAGGACGGGCGGTTCGTCGGCGAGCAGCCGAAACTTCTCCGTCCGTTTGCGGTTGTCGGAGCCGGCGCCGATGAAGTCATCGATCGTCGTACAGCTTTTTGCGCAAGTGGCCCATTGATTCTCAGCTCGGAATGTGACTTTGCCCATTTCAGGCTGCGCCTTCACCGCTTCAACGAGCTGCATGAGTTGGTCGACGGCGACGCCGTTGATTCCCATCGTGTGAACCATGATCTTCCTCCTTGAGAGTTGGCGGGTCGGATGCGGCCGCATTCGCCTTCCAGTAAGTAATGGCGTTGACCTCGATCAGGATGGCTCACACAGATTCGGTTTTTCTCTTCAAGGAAAGGCTGGCTCCCCATGTGGAAGGCACGTGCCACCGCAGTCCTGGCAGTCCTAGCGGCAGTTAGCGAACCGGTCTTCCAGGGCTTTCACCTTTTGCAGGCGGCGGACGTGGCGCTCCTCCCCGCTGAATTTTGCGTCGAGGTAAGCGTGCACGAGCTCGCGGGCAAGGTGTTCGGCAATCACGCGTGAGCCGATCACGAGGACGTTCATATCATCGTGCTCGACTCCTTGGTGAGCGGAGTAGGTATCATGGCAGAGGCCGGCGCGTATGCCCGGCACCTTATTTGCGGCTACGGACGCGCCTACGCCGCTTCCGCAGATCAGAATGCCCCGATCCGCCTCCCCATTACGGATCGCTTCGGCGACTTTGACAGCAAAGTCCGGGTAATCCACCGGGTCCTTCCCGTTAGTGCCCACGTCACGCACCTGGTGCCCCAACGTCCGAACATAGTCGGCGAGCCCTTGCTTCATCTCATAGCCGGCATGGTCCGCACCGAGCACAATCCGCATCGTGAGTCGCTCCTCTTCGCATGGTAGGCGAAAACACCGGGTTTCGCGACTGTTGCCGGGCGGCTAGTGCTTCAGCAGGGAAGGAAATTGCTTGCGGAGCTTCTTCACTTTCGGCATGGCATGCATCAAGACGTAAGGGTGGTCCGGGTTCTTCTTCACAAAATCCTGATTGTAGTCTTCCGCAGGATAAAAGCCCTTCAGCTCCACAACGTCGGTGACAATCGGCTTCGGATAGACTTTCGCTTTTTCGAGCTGGGAGATGTAAGCTTCCGCTGCCCGCTTCTGGTGCGCATCGACGTAAAAGATTGCCGAGCGGAACTGGCGTCCAAAGTCAGGACCCTGGCGATTTAGCTGGGTGGGATCGTGGGCCACGCTGAAGAAGACTTTCAATAGCTGACCGTAGGAGATCTTCGACGGATCGTAGGTGACTTCGATCGCTTCGGCGTGATCGGTTTGTCCTGTATGCACGAGCTCGTATCTGGCGTCCTGCGGCTTTCCACCGGCGTAACCGCACGCCACGGCTTCAACGCCCGAAAGCTGCTCAAAGACAGCTTCCAGGCACCAGAAGCACCCGCCGGCAAAGAAGGCCTTCCCTCGTTCCGTCTGTTTTCCGATGTTGACGACGGGGTCTGGAAAACCGTTGCCTGCCGAGTCCCCGGTCACAGTCTTAATGATGACGCCAGCGCTGATCAGACCCAGAAGAGCCGGGATGGCTTTCGCAAGCACCCCCCTTGACACAACCCACCTTTCTACATATTCGATGCGTGGGAAGCCGGCGGCGTATTCCCTCTACCTGGTTAAAAAAATGTGCCGGGTCGAAACGAGGGATTACTCGGGGACCGCCGCCAGCCAGTAGCCGGGCCGGGTTCGAATCGTCAGGTTGGGCCGGTTCACTTCCACCCGGATTGCGTGGAAACCGCCTTCGAGCTTGTTGTTGGGGTTGTAGCTGAGCAGGTACTGGCTGTGCAGCTCCTCGCCGATGTCGAGGATCGCACGCTCCAGATCCCTCTGCGTCACAAAAGCATATTCGCGCCCGCCCGTGAACTTCGTGAAGACTTCGACAGGATTGTCGATAAAGAGAGATTTCACCTGCACGAAAATCTCGCGAATCAGAGGGGCGATGTTGGCCGCCTGCCCGGGCGCTGCGTGGAGTCCGGCGACCGTCTCCGGCGTCACTGCTGCTCCTGGGGGCATCGGCCGGGCCGTCGGAGGAAGCGGATCGGGCCGCGGGTATGCGGGTTTTTGTGTCAAAGCGGCGACGGCGCGATTGATGTTTACCGAGTACAGGCTGATGTTATCCAGTTGAAGGTCTGTGATCGCATCACGGACCTTACCCTCGCTGCCGCCGTCACGGGTCTCGCTGATCAGCAGAATCACCTTACGGCGATTGTTCGGGCGCTTTCGGAGCATACGGGAAGCGTAGCTGACAGCATCGATGAGGGCATGAGTGTTGCTGCCGGCTTTAATCTTCTCGAATGCCGCCTGGATCTTATCGGGATCCGAGGTGAAATCCTGATGCAGCCTGATCTGGTGGTCAAAGGAGATCACTGCCACTTCCCCTTGCTCACCGGTTACCAGAGGCTGCAGCAGATGACCTGCCTTACGGATCTTGGAGAGCATCGAATCCACGCGCCAGTTGGCCTGGACAGCGACGACGAGGCTCAGCGGCTGGAAAGCGATGTCCTCGTTAATGTCCTGCAGGATCTCGTTGTCATAGAGACGGAAATCATGCGGCTGCAAGCCCGTGACAAACTGTCCGTTCTTGTCCAGCACGGTCACCGGCGCGACCACAACGTTGACCGTGGTACGGATGACATGCTCGTCCGCCGGTGTCTCGCCTTCCTGCCGGGGAGGGTTAGGAGCGGGCTGCTGAGCCGCTAGCGAGAGGCACACCAAAGCGGCGAGTGTAGAACGTAGTGCGCGCATTTTGGACCTTTCTTCTGACGTCAAACTACCATGTCCCGTTTCGATTCACTCTCATGTGCGGTCTTTCCGCTCAAGAGGTCCAGAACATGCGGTACTACTCCCACAATAACATCCAGAGACTGGACCGCGCCTTTGGGCGATCCTGGCAGGTTTACAATCAGCACACGGCCGCGGCTGCCTGCAATCCCCCGCGAGAGCGCCGCGAACGGCGTGTGCTTTCGTCCCTCCGCCCGCATCATCTCCGCGAGCCCCGGAATTTCGCGATCGATCACGGCGCGGGTCGCCTCTGGAGTGACATCGCGCAGGGCCACGCCCGTGCCACCCGTGGTAAAGATCGCCCCAACCCGGCCGCCAGCGGCAATTTCAACAAGCCGCGAGGAGATGGCTGGGGCCTCGTCCGGAAGCACCTCGACGTCCTCGACGACCCAGCCCAGTTCTTCCAGTCTTGCCTTGACTGCCGGCCCGGAGAGATCCTTTCGAACTCCCTGATGAACAGAATCGCTGATCGTCAGTACTGCCGCGCGGTACATCAGGCGCCCCTCCGGTAAGTTCCGCTCTTGCCGCCTGTCTTTTCGAGCAAACACACGTGCTCGATGGTGATCGACTTGTCCATGGCTTTGGTCATGTCATAAACGGTCAGAGCGGCGACCGATGCTGCGGTCATTGCTTCCATTTCGACTCCGGTCGGACCTGTCGTTGCTGCTGACGCAAGGATTCGAACGCCCTCGGCTTCCATTGCCACCTCGACGTCCGCGTGCGTAAGCGCCAGGGGGTGGCACAGCGGAATCAATTCCGAAGTCTTCTTCGCAGCCATGACACCGGCAATTCGTGCGACTTCGAGCGGGTTGCCCTTCGGATTTTCCGGGAGCTTCGCCAGCACTTCGGGACGGATCCGCACAAACGCTTCTGCCCGAGCCGTCCGCCGGGTGGAAGCCTTTTCGGAGACGTCGACCATGCGAGCTGCGCCCGCGTCATCGAAATGGGAGAATCGATTCATCGGAGGAGCACCTGAATCCAATCACCGGCGCGGTATTCTTCGCGGCCGGCGTCGGCCACCAGCCACGCGCTTGCTTTCGCTATGGCGACGACGTCGCTCGATCCCTGCCATGGCACGGGCGTGAGCTGGGAGCCGTCTTCGCTGAGCTGTGCTGGTAAGAATCGCGTAAGTCCGGGCTTATGACGAAAGTCTGTAGCAAGCCTTGTGTACAGGATCGGAAGGCTTGTGCCGCACTGGCCCCCGAGCAGCTCTACCGCTGCCTTCGCAAAAATCTCGAACGTTACCATTGTTGACGCAGGGTTGCCGGGGAGACCGAAGAAGAAGCGGCCCTGGGCACTGCCAAACACGAGAGGCTGGCCGGGCTGGATCAACACGCGGTCGAAGTAGAATTCGGCGCCCAGAGAGAGGAGCACCCTCTCGACAATATCGTACTTACCGGCCGAGACGCCGCCGGACAGCAGGAAAAGATCGAACGTGAGGCCCTGTTCGATCAGCTTCCGCGTCGCCTCGAATTCATCGGGCGCAACCGGCAGAATCACAGGTTCTCCGCCCGCGTTTCGGACCTGCACGGCCAGCGAATAGGCGTTCGAGTTTCGAATCTGGTACTCTTGCGGCACAGCCTCCACAGGGACAATCTCGTCTCCTGTCGCCAGGATCGCCACGCGCGGTTTGCGATAGACCGCAACTTCGGTTACGCCCGTCATGGCCAAGGCCGCGATTTCGGCGAAGCCGATGCGTTTGCCGCGAGGGAGAATCACGGCTCCCCGCGCAGCTTCAGAGCCGCGCGGGTTGACGAAATCGCCCGGCGAAACTTTCCGCGTCGTGGCGATACGATCGCCGCTTCGCTCGACGTGCTCCACCATGATGACGGCGTCGGCTCCAGTCGGAACGGGAGCGCCTGTCATGATCTCAACGGCTTCGCCTTCTCCGACCTCGCCCCGAAACTGTTCCCCGGCTCGCACCTCTCCTACGACCCACGCAGATCCTGTAAAGCCGGAGGCCCGGACGGCGAATCCATCTCGAATGGACCGGGCAAGAGGCGGATAGTCGCGGTCTGCATGGATGGGCTCAGCCAGGACCCGTCCAGCGGCTTCGATCAGCGGGACCTTCTCGACGCCTGGTACGCCTCGCGCTGCCAGAATCTGCTCGAGGACGCACTGCCGCGCCTCGCGAAAGTGGTACGTCGCCACGAGGCCATTCTAGCGCGCTGAGCGAGGGGGAGTTGTGAGGCCGGTGCAATCGCAGGACACTGAAACTTATGCCACACCGCCTGAGTTTGCGCGAGATGGCGTCTCTCGTCCGATCACGCCAGTTGTCGCCTGTCGAACTGGTCGAGGCGCACCTCTGTCAGATTGAGAAGCACAACGGAACGATTAATGCCTTCGTCCGCCTGTTTTCAGACGAGGCTCGAAACGCGGCGAAGAGAGCAGAGCAGGCAGTGGTTGATGGCGGGCCGACTGGGCCTCTGCACGGCGTTCCCGTCACGGTGAAAGACAGCTTTGATATTGAAGGCGTGCCGACCCTCTGCGGAAGCCTCCTTCGCTGCAAGCACATCGCGTCGCGCGATTCGACGGCTGTCCGGCGGCTTCGCGCTGCCGGCGCTATCATTCTCGGAAAGACGAATACGCCTGAGTTTCTGTACAACTGGGAGACCGACAACCGGATCATCGGACGGACCAACAACCCCTGGAATCTTGAGAGGACGCCAGGCGGATCGAGCGGCGGGGAGTCCGCAGCCATTGCGAGCTTCTGCTCAGCAGGAGGGATTGGCAGCGACGGGGGCGGCTCCATCCGGATCCCCGCGCACTTTTCGGGAATCACTGGGCTGAAACCCACGCCTGGACGTGTGTCTGCGGCGGGACACTTCCCGGAGATCGCTCATCCAGGCGGCCTGCTTGGGGTCGCTGGAACAATGGCTCGCAATGTCGCGGACCTGCGCGTGCTGTTCGAAGTCCTCTCCGGCTACGACCCGGAGGATCCATTCTCTGCTCCTGTTCCGCTTCAGCCGCCAGACCTGGAAGGTGTCCGAGTTGGGCTGATGGAGAACTGGAACGATGTGCCAGTACAGCCTGAGATGCGCGAGGCCGTCCTGAGGGCGGGGAAGCTGTTCGAGGAGTGCGGAATCCCCGTAGAGCCTTTTCGACCTCATGGCGTCGAACGCGCGACCGAGGTCTGGTCGTTCTTCTTCATCGATGTGCCAGCCCCTTTTACGAGGGAAATGATCGCGGGGCGCGAGTCCGAGTGTCATTCGACGGGAGTCGAACTCCTCCGGCGAACGGAAGGGCGTCCGGAGCCCACGGGGCGTGAAGTCGTCACGCAACTGGCGATCCGGGATAAGATGCGCGCCTCTCTCTTGCGCCAGATGGAGAAGTTTCCGATTCTGCTGCTTCCGGCGTGCGGCGTTGCTGCCTGGCGCCACGGAGAGCGCCGCTGGAAAACCCCTCAAGGCGAAATCGAACTCCTCGAGGCAATGGCTCCCGTGACGCCTTTCAACCTCTTCGGAATGCCCGGGCTGGTCGTTCCAATCACTTTTACGTCAGATACACTACCGATAGGCGTGCAGCTAGTCGGCGCGCCGTGGACCGAGGAGCTTCTTCTTGAGGTTGGCGCCCGGCTGGAGGCAGCCCGCGGGCCCTTCGCCGCTCCGCCGGAATATCTCAGCTAGCGATTGGAAACAAGGATTGAAACAATGAGGTCTCGTCGAACAATCTTCCTGTTGCCGGTTCTCTTCATGCTTCCCCTCCAGGCAGAAGAGCTTCGCGTGATGTCTTTCAATGTTCGATACCCGTCCAAGGGCGACGGCCCGAACCAGTGGGAGTACCGGCGTGACTTGCTGGTGGAGACAGTCCGCCAGAAGAACCCCGACGTGATGGGTACGCAGGAGCTGTACTACGAGCAGGGGCAGTACATCGTGGAGAAGCTCCCGGAATACACGTGGTTCGGTCTGAGCCGGCGCGGCAACCACGAAGACGAGCACATGGGCGTTTTCTACCGGAAGGATAAGCTAAAGCTGCTTGATTCCGGAAATTTCTGGCTTTCGGAAACACCGGAGAAGCCCGGTAGCGACGCCTGGGGCATGAGTCTTCCGCGCATGGTGACGTGGGGCCTCTTTGAGATCAACGCCTCGAAGAAAAAATTCTACTTCTACAACACTCATTTCCCGCACAGGCCCATTGACGAGGCGGCACGAGTGAAGTGCGCCGAACTCATCCGTTCGCGGCTGGCCAAGCTTCCTCCGGATGTGCCGGTAGTGATCACGGGTGACTTCAATACGAATGCTGGCAACGAACCCTATCGGATCCTGACGAACGGATACAAGGATACCTGGGAGTCTGCGGAGAAACGCAGCGGTCCGACAGGCACGTTCCACGGATTCAAGGGTCAACCCTCATCATCCAGAATCGACTGGATCCTCTGGAGGGGACCCTGGAAGGCGCTTGTGGCGGAAACGATCGCAGACGGGAAGGACGGCAGATGGCCTTCCGACCATTTCCCGGTCTTCGCGGTGTTCCGGCTTCCCTAACTATCGAATCGTTGAGCGAGGCTCCGCCGGTCCCGAGGCGTTGCAGCTTCGAAATGAAAGCCGAATGCCTCGGTCAAAGCTCATCCTCGCGTTGTGGGAACCTCTGGCGGCTATCGCAGCCACTGGTCCAGGTGTTCCTTGACGAAATCGTCATCGTTTAGGTGAGGATAAGCCGCATAGACCCGGTCAATCTCCGCCGCTTGTCCCGGAGATAGGTCCTCGTTCGGATTGAGGCACCAACGTCCGGCCAGAAGGCCCTGGCGGCGCAACACCTCGTGGATTCCGGCGATACAGCCGTGGAAGGCGTTGGCGGTGTCGAAGAAGGCGGCATTGCAGTCCGTGACTTCCTCGGCGAGGGTTAGCCAGTCCGAGCTCAGTTGGCACTCTCCCGACCATACGGAATGCACCCGTTGAAGCTGCTCGACGGCGCGCTTCGTCCATACGGCCCAATGCCCCAGCAGGCCACCCACAATCCTCAGCGGCGTCCCGTTGATCCGGAAGGGCGTCAGGAGATCGAGAAGGATGTGATCGTCGTTGCCGGTGTATAAGGCGATCTCTTGGGCACGGCCCGATGCCGCGACTCCTTGGAGGACATCCAAGGTCTGATAGCGGTTGAACGGCGCGATCTTGATGCCGACAACGCTCTCCAGTTCGCAGAATCGCCTCCAGAACTCGGCTGGCAGCAACCGGCCGCCGACCGCGGGCTGCAAGTAGAATCCAAAGAGCGGTATTACTTCTCCAACCGCTTTGGCGTGAGCGACCATCTCGTCAACGGTCGAGTTGCGAAACGCGCTCAAGCTCAGAAGGCCGACGTGGTAGCCGAGGCTCCGCGCCAGTTCGGCTTCCTTGACAGCTTGGTCCGTGAGGCCGCAAATGCCTGCCACGCGCACCACGTTGTGATCTCTGGTTTCTTCTGCTGCGAGCTCCAGGACGGGCTTGAGCAAGCCAATCTTCGGATCGCGGATTTCGAACTGTGTGGTGTGAACGCCGACAGCCACGCCCCCGGCTCCGGCGGCCAGGTAATAGCGGGTCAGGGCACGCTGCCGCCGCTCGTCCAGCTTGCGTTCCGCGTTCAGGGCGAGGGGATGCGCGGGGATGACAGTACCCCGCTTGAGAACTTCTTTCCAGCTCATCAAAATTGTCCTGTCCGTGTTTCGAAATGGGTCGGTTTGCCGAGAGTCCGGCCGCCCTGCTGGATCCAACCGGCGATCATGGTGATCAGTTGGTCTACGCTCATCGAAGGCCGGCCGAAGATGCGATGGCATTCGGAGGCATTGTTCAGCAAAGCCGTGTCGGCTTCCTGATTCGTGAAGGTCGGCTCGATGTCGAAGTGCTTACCGAAGGCCAGCGCCAAATCCCGGACAGCGAGCGTTTCAGGCCCCGTCAGATTCAAGATTCTCGCCGGTGAAGCGCACAGCGGAAACCCGCGCAGGCAGACCGAATTTGCATCTCCCTGCCAGATCACATTTACGTGTCCCATCTGGAGGTCGATGGGGCGTTTCTCGTAAACCTTCGTGCCGATTTCAAGCAGCACGCCGTACCGGGGCTCGACCGCGTAATTGAGGCGCAGGATCAAGACCGGCGTTCCGTTGGTTTGGGAGAAGTACTGAAACGTCCGTTCCCGTCCGAGGGCCGATTGCGCGTACTCGCCGACCGGGTCCGGCGGCGTGGCTTCAGTCGCTCCGCCGCTCTCGGGTGGCACAAAGGGATAGACGTTGCCCGTGGAAAAGGCCACGATCCGAGATTTGGCGTACCTCTCAGCTACGAGGGCGGGGGCGTATGTGTTGACAGCCCAGGTAAGAGGCTCATTGCCGGTGGAGCCGAACTTGCGGCCGACCATGAAGATGACGTTTTCTGCATCCGGCAGCGCCTGTACCTGGTCGCGCTGCAGGAAATCCGCCGTGACGCCCGTGATGCCCTCGCCCCAATCGCAAGGTGTCCGGGTTACCGCGTAAAGCCGCACTTTGGAACCGGCTGCGTCCATGGCGCGGCGAATCCGGCGCACCAGGCTCGGCCCCATCTTGCCTGCTGCTCCGAGAACAGCGATATCTCCCCGCCACTGTGCGGCGGCCTGCACGTCGGCTTCCGATGGACGCGACAGCAGTTCTTCCAGCTCTTGCTCGTTTTGGATCATTTTCCTCTTTTGCTTCTTACTTTCGTTCGTAGATCACGCGGCCTTCAACCATCGTGAGAAGCGGCTGAATGTCTTTCAACTCGTCTTCGGGGCAGTTGAGGAAGTCCCGGTCAATGACGACCAGATCAGCCAACTTCCCGACCTCGAGCGAGCCCCGGCTCTTTTCGCTGAACTGGAGGTACGCCGCGCCCGTAGTGTACATTCGCAGCGCCTGCTCCCGTGTTACGCGCTCCTCCGGATAGAAGACTTCGCCGGCACTGGTACGCCGCGTTACGCACATCCAGATGTTGAAGAACGGATTGTAGGGATTGACGGCGTTGTCCTTGCCGTAGCCGATCATATGATCGCTTCCGCCCGCGACCACAATGCCCTTGTCAAAAAACGACCGGAGAGGGAAGAACCAGCGCATCTTGTCGCGGCCGAACACTTTCTGAAGCGCAGGTACGTCGTAGTGCAGCCATCCAGGCTGAGCGTCGATAATCACGCCCATACGCTTCATGCGGTCGAGCGCTTCCTCGCTCATGAAGCTGCCGTGCATGACGTGGTGGCGCATCGGCGCGATCGGCTTCTCACGGTTCAGCCGTTCGAACACATCCAATAGTGTGTCGATGGCCCCGCCCCCTTGCGCGTGGGCGGTGAGCTGCCATCCCTTCGCCTGCGCGGCCGAGTAGATGCGGTAAAGCTTTTCCGCATCGACGAAAAGAGTCCCGCGGCTGTCGGGGTTAGTCTGTCCGTACAGTTGCCGCCCGAACGGACCGTAGGGCATCCGCTGAAACGCGGTTCCGACCGATTGCCCTCCGTCGAGGGTGATCTTGAACGTTCCGAACTTCAGCCACTCATCGCCCTTGTTCGTTGTCCAGGACGAAGCACGGATCTTTCGAATCAAGTCTTCAGCGGGTCCTGATGCGCCTGGCCTCCAGGTGAGGATGACACGGACCGGCAGCTTATTCTGCGCCTTGAGCTTCTCGTAGACGCCGACGTCCTCCTGAGTCACAGCTCTGTCGCCGACAGCGGTGAGTCCGGCTGCCGCATAAAGATGCAGCATCTTCTCAACCGCGCGGAGCTTCTCTTCGTCGCTAAACGTTTCAGCGCGGCGGGCGCCCTTGAGAAGCTGCGAAGCGTTCCGGAGGATTCCGTTTGGCTCTCCGTCCGGTCCCTTCACGACCTCGCCGCCCGGCGGGTTGGGCGTGTCCTTGGTGATCCCGCTAATCTTCAACGCCAGCGTGTTCGCCGACCAGACGTAACTGCCGTCGAATGCGACCGGATGATCTGTCGTAACGTCCAGATCCTGACGGGTCGGCATGCGCATCTCTTTCAGGCGGGGCGGCAGGGTTCGTGGCACGATGATCCACTCACCCTTCGGCGTCTCTTTCGCCTGCTTTCGGATGTAGTCCTGGATGGCGGCGATGCTGTCCAGCGGCGGCAGCGGCTTTCGAAACTCGCTCAGGCCCGCGCCCAGCGTGTGAACATGGGCGTCGATGAGCCCGGGGAGTACTGTTTTCCCTCCGAGATCCATTAACCTGGTGCGGGCCCCTCGCTCCGAGCGCATCACCTGCTCATTTGTGCCGACGGACGTAATCCGGCCATTCTTCACAGCAATCGCCTGCGCTATGGAGAATTTTCCATCTACTGTCAGTACCTTGCCGTTGTGAAGGATTAGATCGGCGTCAGCAGCGTGGACTGAACAGACGAACAGCGCCGAGAGGGATATGAGCCACTTCATATTGTTCGATTGTACGCTACGCGGTTGTGGATCCTACATACACCCTACCGGTGCGCTACCGTATGTCATATGCAGATTCGACTCCTTCGACCCGAAGACATACCTCAGGCGATGCTCTTGAAGGAGGCGGCGGGATGGAACCAGACCGAGGAGGACTGGCGCCGGCTTCTTCGCTTGCAACCCGACGGGTGCTTCGGGCTGGAGTGTGACGGCAGGCTCGCTGCGACAACGACGGCGCTGATCTATGACGAGCGTCTTGCGTGGATCGGGATGGTGCTAACCCTGCCTGAGTTCCGGGGACGTGGATTCGCCCGCCGGTTAATGGAACACGCCTTGTCGTACCTTGAGGCTGCCGGTATTCACTGGATCAAGCTTGACGCGACAGACATGGGCGCCCCTCTCTACCGTTCCCTGGGATTTGAGACGGAGTCCGTCATTGAACGATGGGCCGGAATACCGCCCGAATCTGCCAGGGCTTCCGTCAGCCCGTACCGGCCATTGCAGGATCTCGACGAGCGGGCGTTTGGCGCCGACCGTTCTGCTTTGCTCGCCGATCTGGCACAAACAGCCGCTGCGTGCATTGGCGACCAAGCCTTCGCGATGGGGCGGCCGGGTTCGAACGCGCCGTATTTCGGTCCATGTGTGTCGAAAGACGAAGAGTCGGTTTTACGCCTGATGAACTGGTTCCGCGGCCTCTATCCGGGCCAGTGCTTGTTTTGGGATGTCTCTCTGGAGAATCAAGCTGCTTTAGATCTTGCCCGCAGGCTTGGTTTCCGGCCGGTCCGACGGGTTGAGAGAATGGCTCGTGCCGGAGTCCCTGGTGCCCCACCTATCCAGACCGATACCGGTTCCGTTTTTGCCATGGCGGGATTTGAGTACGGCTAGACCCATTCCGGAATCCGGCAGCCGGGCAGCAGGGCGAGTGAGGCGCAGACAGGACCTTCGAGGGCGCGCGGACCCGTCCACGCCTCACATCTGTGCCCTTCAAAGCTCGGCGCTGCGATGGCTGACTGAATCGGCTCAGCCGAAACGTTTGTACAGCACAAACCCTTTGTCGACGTCCGTGCTGGCTTCCAGGTCCGCCCTTGTTGCGTACCTCTGCGTATCTCCCGCAGTACTCATTGAGACGTCGCCAACGATTACGGTTCGAACCTGCATGTTATCCGGACCGTGGATGATGATCCGGTCCGAAAGGGTGGTTGGCGCTTGTGAATAGACGCCTTCCGTCTGCCGCAGATTGGCAATGACCCAGAGCTCATCGCCTACGGCGCGGACTTCATCAATTATCAAATCGTAGCCTGAATTGGGTACCTGGGTCTCGACAGTGACCACTCTGTCGTACATTCTCGGGTAGCCCGTTGTTTCAATCACCATGTAGGGCGGGTACATCCTGGCCTCTTCCAGCCGCACCGTACCCTCCATCCGGCTCCAAGTGGAACGGCTCGTTCCTTGAGGCATCTGGGCGGCCGCCGGTGCGAAACCGGCTATCGCCAGCACAGCCATGAGGCTGCCTTTTTTGACCCATCGCCTTTTTTGCATGGCTAATCTCCTCCTAGTACAGCGCTTACATGAGTGCGAGGGCGGTAATACCGGTCCTCGGAAGCGCGCCTACGACGATTCATGCAGGTAAATTGCCAAAAAAGTACAGATTGCCCGAGCTGAACTGTGTATGCGCGAGCCCGGCGCTGCCGCTTTCCACAGCAGCGCGGATCAGGGGTTAGGGGTTTGGGGCAGCGTGAAGAAGAAAGTCGAGCCTTTACCTTCCTCCGATTCGAGCCAGATGCGCCCTCCATACCGGTCGACGACTCTGGCGCAGATCGCAAGGCCAATGCCAGTACCTGGATACTTGTCCTTGTGCAGACGCTTGAACACGCCAAAGATACGCTCGTGATAATCCGGAGCGATTCCGATTCCGTTGTCGCGAATGGAAAACAGCCAGCGTGGCCCGTCTGCTCTCACGGAGATGTCGATGCGGGGCGGAGCTTCGCTGCGGTATTTGATCGCGTTGCTCAGGAGATTCTGAAAGAGCTGAACAAGAGGTTGAAAATGAGCCCGCACCACGGGCAGTGGACTACTCGTGATCTCTGCACCGGATTCTGCGATGGCGACCGTGAGGTTATTCATCGCCATGTTCAGGACCTGGTTGCAATCAACCTCCTCGGTTGGAGAATCCAAGGTGTCGCCGGCTTGAGTGAAGGTGAGGAGATCGGTCACGAGATTCTGCATACGCCGCGCGCCGTCTGTTATGAAGGCAAGAAACTCGCGGCCCTGGTCTCCGAGCTCACCCGCGAAACGACGTTTGAGCATCTGTGAGTAGAGGTTCACCATCCGGAGGGGTTCCTGCAAATCATGCGCCGCCGCGTACGCAAATTGCCGAAGGTTCTCGTTCATCCGATGGAGTCCGCGATTCGCCTCTTCCAGGATCTCCTTGGCACGCTGGCGCTCGGTGATATCGTGCACGACCAGAACGGCGGCTGAGACCTTCCCGTCCTTGAAGATCGGCGCGTTCGAATATTCGACTCGGATGGGGCTGCCGTTTCGATGATAGAAGGTATCTTCGTGGTTCCGCAGAGTCGTTCCATTTTGAAAAACGGCTACCAGCGGACAGGCGGGCTCCTGGAGATCTCCACTGCCGGTATGGGAGTGAATGACGTCGTGCAGCCTGCGCCCCTGCAGTTCGCCCAGCTTCCATCCGAACAGGTCTTCCGCAGTCGGGTTCGCAAAGGTGGGTCTGCCTTCGGTATCGAGCAGGAAGATGGCCTCTGCGGCGTTGTGGGCGATCGACTCCATGACGGCGAGGTAGTACAGGCGTTCCTCTTCACTTCGCTTGCGTTCCGTGATGTCCTGCATCGAGCCGACGATCCGGACAGGTGCGCCGCGGGCGTCTCGCGAAATGTGAGCGCGATCCAGCACGAAGGCATACTCTCCATTACCGCGGCGGAAGCGGTACTCTTCGGCCCACGTATCAACTTGTCGATTCTTCAGCACACCGTTAAAGGATTCCGTCACTCGTTCGCGGTCCTCTGGGTGCAGGTGGTGGCTCCACCACCGAAGGCCGGATTCCATGGATTCTAATTCGCGGGTCCGGCTATAGCCGAAGATCGTCTCCAGCGCGTCGCTCCAGAACATTTCGCCGGTTGGGATATGGATGTCCCAGATCACTCCGCCCGCCGCTTTGACTGACAGGCGATAGCGCTCCTCGCGCTCCTTCAGCTCCGATTCAGCACGGTGGCGCGATGTGATGTCGATGTAAGCGCTCAATCCGCCCCGGACACGTCCGTCGTCGTCAAACAGGGGTGCAGCGTGGCCGTAAAGAGTGATGACTCGTCCGTCGCGCAGTACGACTTCGAGTTCCTGATCCCGAACCGGCCGTCCTGTTGCCGTAGCCTTCTGAAGAGGGCGTTCTTCCGGGGGCAATTCCTTTCCATTTCTGTAGATCCGGTAAGGAGGATCTGCGCCTGGGGGCAGGAGAGTGGAGCTGGGAGCGGGGCCGAGCAATTGAGTGAGGACGCGGTTCTCCGTAACCCGGCGGCATTCCGCATCGTGAGCGAGGCTAATGCCCACCGGAATGACATCCATTAGTGTTTCAAACTCGGCAACCCGACGCTGCAGCTCGCGCGTAAGCCGCCGTGACTCCACCTCGGCCCGCTTCCGTTCGGTGATGTCCATACCGACGCCGATCATGCGAACAGGCCGTCCTGCGGGATCGCGGAAGACTTGTCCCCGGCGCGAAACCCACCGGATCTGTCCTTGCGGGTCGATGACACGAAACTCTATCTGGTAATACTCGTCTTGCTCCAGGGTACGCCGGATTGCCGCCGTCACCGCGTCCCTGTCGTCCGGATGCACCGTTCGCAGAAAGTCGTCGATGGTTCGTATTGTGGCGGCCTCTTCCGGGTTCAATCCGGAGGAGCGCCGGACGATCCCTGTCTCGATTTGCCAGTCCCATGTTTCCATCCGGCCGGCGGAAAGAGCTATCCGGAGCGTTGCTTCGGACTCGCGCAGGCGTTCATCGGCCAGCCACCGGTTGGTTACATCCATGGACACTACGTTGAGGCCCGCAATATTTCCTTTCGCGTCGAGCAGAGGTTCCACTGTTGTGTCGTAGTACCGCAGTTCGCCGTTCAGGTAGAGGCGGCATTCGTCTCGCGCCCCGATGCCTGTCTTCAGGACTGAATACTGGAGGGCCATGATCGGGGCGGCGTCCTCCGGCGGCAGGAACTCGTCCACGCGCTTTCCGACGCTATCGTCCGTTGTATAACCGCCCTGGGGGTTCTGGAGCCAGTTGATTCGGAGGTCGAGATCGGTCGTGTAGACCAGAATTGGCGAGCTTCGCAGCACCATCCGGAACCGCTCTTCGCTCATGCGCAACGCCGCCTCTGCCCGCTTCCGGGGCGTACTTTCTTCAAAGTAGACGGCAATTCCCCCATTGCGGATCGGATGTACGCGAAACTCGAACCATCTGCCATTCGCTTCAAAGTCGAAGGAGCGCGGGATGCGCTCCTTCATGGAGCGCCTGTACTCTTCCTCGATGCGGGTGCCAAGCGCGAAGGAGTACTCCTCCCAGTGATCTTTCCCAAGGAGGTATTCGCGGCTCTTCTTGAGCAATCGTTCTGCCGCGCTATTGACATACGTGAATCGCCAGTTTGCATCGAGGGCGACAAATCCGTCTGCCAGACTCTCAAGAACATCAACGGTGGCTAATGTGGTGCAGAGGGTCGAGGAGAGAGCGTCCTGGCGGGATTCATTGTCTTGCTTAGACCGCTTCGAAAGATCCGCAACCGCCGGGCATTGAACCAGTACTTGCTCCAGCTCTGCGATTCTACGCTTTAATCTCGCGACTTCATCGTCATTGGTAAATTGCATCGGCCAATCTTTCCGGCCATTTTTCGCGTGACCGCTTCAGCCTCTATCGCTGCATCCGACGCGCCGGAACCCGTCCGGCGCCCTGCCTGTGTGTCTGTCTCCTGATAGAAGGCGATGCGATCTTCCAGGCTCCTCATCTTGCCGAGTTGGGTCTGGCAGGCGGAAACGTCCTGAACCACAATCTCTGCCCGTTTCAGTAATCGTACGGACTATGGGATGCGATGTCTGCATGAGCTGCCGCAGCAGTTCGGTGGTATTTCTCTTGAAGGCGCTTAAGGGACGAATGCTCTTCGAAATGTCCAACATACGGCGTCGCGCGGAAACTTGCACGATTTATGGCGCATGGATTGTGTCTTACTAAGATGGATGCTGCGGAGAAGGATTTCATTTCACTTTTTGGGCAGGAGTGAGGGATTACCGCGAGCGAAATATCGCTGGCGCAATTCGGCTTACGCGCCTTGCGCCACTGCTTCTGCCGCCGTGCAATATAACTTCCCGTACGCCACAGAAAATACGTTCTGTAGCGTACGGTCTGTTGGATCCGCCAAACGAGTAGTCAGAACCGGTACTGAATCCCGATCCAGGCGTTAATGCCAGGAGCGTCGATGCCCGATCCGTGCCAGCGGTAGTTGCGGTCGAGCAGGTTCATCACCGCGAAGTTCAACTGAAGCCTTTCGTCCAGCGGCAGGCCGCCGCGGAGGTCCAGCGAAAACCATCCGGCCGTGCGTGTGTAGAGCGGAACGCGCGTGTTGTCATCGACTACGCGAACGCCGTTGATGGTCGAGCCGATTGGCAGCACCCGATTGAGAATCTGGGGCAGAGTTTCGCCTGTGGGCGTGAACCTTCCGTCGGAATCGAGGTACTGGCTTACGACCGTACCGTTGAAGAAATCGATGATGTCGCGGCGCCGGCGGCTCGCGCCGATCCGCTCATCGTCAAGATCACCGCCGCTCATTCGTTCCTGAGGCCCGGTGAACATGCCTCCGAGTTCCACCCATGGACGTCTGCCGGAAGGCGTATAGCGCAGGCCGAGGAAGCCTTGCTGCGGCGGCAAGCGCCGGATGAAACGGTTGGGGTTCAGGTCGCGGCCAACCAGGAATGTGTAGTTAGCCCGGACTGACCACCGGTCTGTCAGTTTGTATCGCAGGAGACTCTCGACCCCATAGTAGCGGCTGTGCCCGTCGTTTACGAAGGCCTTGACAGCGCGGGGATCGAGCGGTGTCGCTACGGCTACGACTCCCTGCTGCATCTGTTCCGGAGTTTGCTGGATAGGAGTGACGGGCAGTCCGGCGAGCGTGGATGGAATCCGATCTGCCGGGAACAGCAATGTGCGCCGCACGATCGGGCTTAGCAGTTCCGAATCGAAGAGATGCGCTCGGGCATACAATCTGTCCGTTTGGAGCCGGAGCCCGAATTCGTAGTTGTAGAGGCGCTCCGGTCCCAGGCTTTCCAGCCGCTTCCCGGTCGAGAGGGCCCCTTCACCCGCAGATGTTGAGAGCAGCGCGCCGGCCGGGATCGCCTCCGCGGCTGGAATTTCATAACCAAGGTCGTTGAGCCCGATTGCGCCGAGGTCGTTCAGGTTCGGCGCGCGGAAGCCCCGGCTGACGATTCCATGAAACGCGAGGATGCGGGTTGCCTGCCACTGGAGGCTGGTATGGAATGTGAGGTCGTGGAACGTCTGCGATGTAGCAGCGACGCCGAAGACGGGATCTGCATCGGCGCGGAATCGAACGGCGGTTAGACGTGTCCCGGCCGATGCACGCAGCCCGTGCCCCAGTTCAACCGCATCCTGCAGAAATAATCCGTAGGTCGTGTAGCGGGAATCGTCCGGGTAAAGAGGACGCGCCGGCTGCCCGTTGACCAAACGCTCTGCCGAGATACGCTCCGCGTAGATTTCCCCACCAAAGGCCACCGCCTGGCGCCGCCCGATATGGGTGGTAGCCTGTCCCGAGTATCCGTAGACATCCACCCGAGCCCGGTCCACTGTGAGCGCATCCGTCAGTTTCAGGCCTTGTCGCGCTGAACCGTCCTGCTGAGAGTTGAAGGAAAAGGTCCCGGTCACGGAATCAAATGGGCCAAGTGCCGTGCGCTCGTATCGGGCGTAGAGGAAGTGAACGGATTGCGGGTCGAAGTCGGAACGCACGCGACCGAGTCCCCCCAGAAGGTCTTTGTATCCACGGACATCTTGCTGCGTGCTGTTCTGATACCACACAGTCATATGACTGTTGTTTGGCAGGCGCAAGGCGAAGCGCGAATGCATGCCGTATTGTGTGAAACCCGTATCCTGGAGACGGCTTCCGAGCAAATCCTGAACTGCGCTTCGGTCCATGCCGAATAGCCGGTGGAACACGTTGCGCGAATCCAGTCCTCTTCCGGCCCGCAGATCTCCCAACCGGCGCCCGGTCCCACCAATGAGCGCGAGCATCCGTTCGCCTGACAGGCTCAGTTGAGCGTTTGCTCCAGCGGACTGGTCGGCGCTCCCTGCGAACAGATTGACGTCGCCATGTTTTTCGATCCCATTCTGAGAAAAGCCGGGGGATCGCGTTAGCACCTGAATTGCGCCTCCCAGCGAGTCGCTTCCGTACTCCGCTCCCACCGGACCGAGCACCGCCTCCACTTGCTGAACCTGGCTGGGCTCAACAAACGCCAGATACTGATTCGGGCCCGACCGGAAGGTCGAGTTGTTGAATCTGACTCCGTCGATCAGGTTCAGTACGTGATAGCCGGTCAAGCCTCGGAGGAAGGGCGATACCTGCCCGTAGGTTGTCTGCTGCACCAGGATTCCGGGGGCGTCTTGCAATGCGTTGCCGAGGGTTGGAAGCGGCCTTGAGTCCAGATTGGCCTTATCAAGAATCGACACCAGACGGACTGCTCCGTCCTCGCTTTCCACGGCTCCGCGTGATGCTGTGACGGTGACGTGCGCAGCCACAGGAGCCGGGCTCAAGGTGACGCGAAGTTCAGAACCGGGCCGGAATGGAAGTGATCGCGCGGCGAAACCTGGAGCATTGACTTCGACGGCATACAAGCCTTGAGGGAATTCTCCGATCTCGGCTTGTCCCGCAGTGTTTGTAATTGCTTCCGCCAGCACAATTTGCTGAGCGCTGCGCACAGAGATGCGGGCTCCAGCGACCGCCGCACCGGATTCGTCGACTACCGTTATGACTTCGGCGTGGCACACAGCCAATCCAAGCAGAAACGCAATAAGTCCGATTCGCATGATAAATGGCTGATTATATCGGACTCGTGTTTCAGCCCGGTTACAGGCCGCGTGCGAACCGCATCTACCAGGTGCCCATTCTGAGAATCATTCCGGTGCTGAATTGAAAGCCCGTGCCGTAGTGGATCCCGTTCAACGGACTGGTCCAGGCGCGCTTGTACTCGATGCCTGCGAGCCGTAGGGCCAGGGCGCGGTTCAATCGCAAGTCGAGACCAGTACCGGCTGAAAGCGCGAGGGCATGCGATTCTTCCAGGCGTGTATACTCGTCCGGCCGCGGCATGCGGGAGCCATTCTGGATGGCCAGGGCTTCCAGGGCCCGCTTCTTTTCGGGATACAGCTCTTCCTGGGTGATCTTGTTGCCGCCAACCAGAAACTGAGCATAGGGGTTCAATCTGCGGTTTGCCGCCGGTGTCCAACGCGGTCCGATGAGGTAGGTGAGGGAGTCTCCGGAAAAGTTTTCTGCCAGTCCCGTGACCCGGCACCCGCCGACCTCGGCGACAATCTGCCAGCTATTTGAAATGCGAAACGCCACAGTGCCAGAGCCTCCCTGGCAACTGCCGACAGAGTTTGGACCGGTATAAAATTCGTGCCGCGTCGTCGCCATGAATTCGAAGGGAGCGAGCTCCGGGTACTCCGAGGCGTCATACGGGCGCTGGCTTGCAACAGTACGTGCATGGCTCGACCACGTTTCCTCGGCAAAAATGCCGTCTCGTGTTTCGCGATACCACGGGACTCGGAACGCCATAGCGTTGGCGAAGGTTCGGGCCGGGTTGAGCCAGCCGCGCAGCAACATGCGAACGTAAGGATTGCGCGTTCTGTTCTCCAGGGGCAGGACTACGTAACGATCCAACATGTCCTCTGTAACCATCCAGAGGAGCCCGGCCGACGGAGTGACGACGTGATCGACGAATCCAGTGGCTGGAGGCTTTGATTGAATGTAGCCAATTGTGGCTTCGCTGATCGGTCCTATCTCGAATTGCGCGCTGTACGCCCAGGCAAAAGCAGCCGCTCTTAACCGGCCTTTCCAATACTGCGGATTTGCGCCAAAGACCGCCCGCTTGTACTTCTGGTCATTCTGAACCCACAGATAGCCCGATACAGCCCCCTGCATTGGATGGCCTACGTAATTCACGTAAAAGGGATCGCCATCGCTCCACCCCCGCAGACTGGTGACCGATTTCATATAGCCGTCCCAGAGCGGACCTTTGACGTTCCTGGTCATCTCTTCGGTTGAATACCGGAACGCGTGCTGCACTCCAAGAAAGAACAGCGAGCTTCGCATGAGACCGGACCAGTTGATCGCGGAGGCCTCTGCCGTGAAAGAGGCAGTACCGGTTGGAGCCGGTCTGATAAACGGGGCAATCGGAGCAGAGTCTTCGACTGCCTCCCCTGAAATCTCCTCCCCGTCAGAACCTGACGTCTGACCAAGGACGCAACAGAAAGGAATCCAAGCAAGAATCAGGATTCGCACGCACAGTCGGAAGAATCCGCACCCGGGCAACCTGTGTGCCTGGCGCCGGATACGGGCAGTATTTAACATCGACATTCCGCTTCTTGTTCTACTCATTACATTACAAAAGTGTGATATTTGTTCTATCCACGTTCGACGGGTTCCGCTTCAATACGGATACAGGGAGCAAGCGGGCAAATGAGCCTGCTTAGGAGCTTTGTCCGGGCGCGGGAACCTTGGCCCGGTTGTCGGCCCGCTAGTTCCTGGACTCTCCCATGGCGCGGCACGTATCTTCCGTTGCGCGACAGCAAGGTAAGTGACAATGTAACGCGCGGCCCGGGGAGTTCCGGCTCCCGGGATTCAGCGGTATGAGATGGATACGCCTACGCCTACGCGAGTCCTTCGAGGGGCCCTGTGCTGTCGCCAAAGGACTTCTCATGAATCCCCATCCGATGCAACATGGCCAGATACAGATTGCAAAGGGGAGTCTTGGGAGCCGCGCGAAGCCGTCTGCCCGGACGTAGAGTGCCCTTTCCGCGTCCTGCGAGAATCAATGGCAGATTCTCCGGATCGTGGCTGTTTCCATCCTTCAGGGAAGAACCGAACAGAATCATGGAATTGTCGAGCAGGGAAGAGTCGCCTTCCTTCAAGCTCTTCACTTTGTGAAGGAAATACGCAACCTGCTCGACGTGCCAGTTGATGATCTTCTCATACTGCTCGCGTTTAACGGGCTCGTTCAGATGATGGGAAAGGCTATGGAAACTCCCGCTGACGCCCGGCAGCCACGAGTAGTCCTGGGAGGTTTGCGCATCGCCGAACATGAATGTGGCGATTCGTGTCGAGTCGGTCCAGAGAGCGAGGATCAGGATGTCCAGCATCAGGCGCACATGCTCCTGATGCGATGCGGGTATGCCGGGGCCAGGGCGATCCATAGGAATTTTGCCCTCATTGATCCATCGCTTCTGCGGCCGCAAGGCGGCCTCCAGCCGTCTCTCCACCGACCGGACCGACTCGAAGTACTCGTCCAGCTTCACCTGGTCCGCCGCGCTTGCCCTCCGCCGCACAGCCTTTGCATCTTCCAGCACGAGGTCGAGGACGCTTGTGTCATCACGCTGGAGAGACGCGAGCACAGACGGGTGGTTCGGATTCAGGCTCGACACTACGGGCGCGGACGTGTTGCGGAACAGCCTGTCAAAGGCAAGCTGCGGAATGATTTCTTTGGGAACGGGCGTATGAGGATCGCGCCAGGAGATGAACGAACCGTAGATGCGGGCAAACCCGCCTCCGATATTATCAATGCCGCTTCTCGGCGCATCAATGCCTAGCTCAAACGACGGCAGCGGCGTGTTGGCTCCGATGTAGCGCGCGGCCACCTGATCAACAGAGGTTCCTCCGCTGTTGAGATCGCGTCCCGTTGATCGTTCGACGTAGCCTCCCGACAACCACGCCGGCACCTTCGGCCAGTGTCCGTTGCGGCCTACCGTGTTCTTGTGCCACAGATTCTCGAGCAGAAGGAAGTCGTCCTTCAGCCCTTCGAGCGGTTTCAGATGAGGCGTGAATTCATAGTCTTCCCCGTCACCGGGAGGCGTCCAGTAATCGGGGCGAACCCCATTTGGCATGAAGAGGAAGACCATCCGAAGGGGTGGTTCGGATAGCCGGTTCGCGCTGGTCCCGGGAGCCGCCTTCGACATGACTTCCAGTATCGGCAGCGACAACGTAGCGCTGAGGCCTCGCAATAGCGTTCTGCGCGAGAGTGGCTTGAACATGGTTACCGTAAGACTATCACTCCTGGCTGTCGATTTCTCTTCGAAAACTTACTTGTCCAAACCCGGTCGAGGCCGGCGGCGAACGGGCGCCAGAGCGTCTTCTGAATGATCAATATCTTCCTGGCTGTTGCGGAACGGCACGCTGAGCACCACCTCCCGCAGCAGGGTTCGTGCGCCATAGTTGTCCTTTTCGACACGATCCGCGATTTGCTGAACGACGCACTGATCCGCATCGCGCAAACTTCGCCCAAGCGCGTATCCGAGCACCTTACTGGTAAGATGCCGGATAAACTCCTGCTTCCGGTTCAAGAGCACACGCCGGAGCTCTTCCGGACCGTCAAACGTCTCCCCGGAAGGCATCTTGCCCGACGCATCAATCGGCTGCCCATTGTCCAGGTCGCGCCAGCGCCCAAGCCAATCAAAATTCTCGAGCCCGAAGCCGATCGGATCCATCAGGTTATGGCACGCTGCGCAGGAAGGGTTCTCCCGATGCCGCATCAACTTCTGCCGGACGCTGAGCTTTGCTTTGCCATTCGTTCCCGTCTCGAGCGGAGGGACGTCGGGCGGGGGCGGCGGCACCGTTGTGCCGAGCAGAGTTTCGAGCACCCAAGCCCCGCGCAGGACCGGACTGGTCTGCTTGAAGTGCGAGGTCAGCGCGAGCACCGAAGCCAGCCCAAGGACTCCGCCTCGCCGGCGGTCGGGCCAGGTCACCTGGTGAAAACCGCTGCCCGGAAGGCTTTTGACGTGCTCTTCCAGTTGGTAGAACTGTACCAGGCGATCGGTCAGAAAGGTGTAATTCCCGTCGATTAGGTCGAGCAGGCTGCGGTTCTCCTCGATAATGTGGTGGAACAGGACCACCGGTTCCTCCCGGAGATCCGCGGCGACTTCAGGCGTGTAGAAGTGCTGAACCTCGGCAACGGTTGGGGCGACCCGTCCTCCGACATCCTGGGTGCCGAGCCACTGTCCGATGAACGTACTGGCGAAGACACGGGATCTAGGGTCATCGAGCATCCGGTCTACTTGAGCCGCGAGCACGTGGTCATCCTGAAGGCGTCCGGCGTCGGCCAGCCGGAACAATTCGTCGTCCGGCATGGATGACCACAGGAAGTAGGAGAGCCGGGAAGCAATCTCATGGCTGCTCAGCGGCTGAATGCCGGATTTGCCGGCGCCCCTTTCAATCAAAAACAGAAAATCCGGCGACACCAGGACCTTCTTCAGAGCAAGCTTGATGCGCTCTTCGTAAGGATCGCCTCGCTCTGCTGCGCGATCGTAGAGCTTTAGAAGGGATTCGAGATCCCCTGGCTCCAACGGCCGGCGGTAGGCCTTGCGCGCGACGGAACTGAGAAGCCTCTCGGCTGCCTTCCGCGGCTGCAGCGGCGCCTCTCCCGGCTCCATGCCGAAGAGCCGGTAGTGGAGAGCCTTCCGTTCGGGCGACGGTTCCGTCTGACGCTGGGAAATACTGAGGTGAAAAACCTCGACCGGTACGTCGCGAGCCTGGACTGCCAGTGTGTGCAAGCCGCGTCCCAGACGCACTGCCCGCGACCTTGTGGCCGCGCCGGGCGAGTCATAGCGCTGAAAGCTGAGTACGGCTGCCTCGATTCCGTCCACCTTGACAGCGACGTCAACAGCGCGCTCGAGCGGCCGCTCCATCGATACGCGCAGATCGTACTCGCCGTCGACATAGATTGAAACGGATGCCGTTAGCTCCTCTCCGGGTGCGAGGAGACGCTTCGTCCCTCCGCTTGGCGCCACTGCAGGCTGCAGCTCCCATGGATTGAACGTCTTTTGCAGGGGAGGAGTAATGATGGCGGTATCGAGAATGCGCTGCGCTGCCTCCAGGTACCGCTCCATCAGTACGGGCGGGATGAAGAGAGTCGCGCCATTGGTGTCGAATCCTTCGCCGCCGGATCCATCGGCGGGGAAGATCTCGGAAACGGGCAAGTCGACTCCAAAGAGATCGCGAACGGTGTTCCGGTACTCCCTGCGGTTCAACCGGCGGATTACCGGCGGCCCGGCGTACGCTCCGCCGCTACATGCAGTCTTCCTTAGCTGTTCATCGATCCAGGTTGCAACGCGCAACCGGTCCTGTTCGGTCAGCTTTGACGCCATCGGGGGCATTGTCCGGTTCCGCATCTGCGCCGCGACGTTTCTCCAAAGCCCCCGCCTTTGTTCGAGATCCTTCGCCGTCTGGGCCTTCAGGAAGTCGACGCGGTTCCCAGGTTTGGAATGGTTGTGGCAGGCGGAGCAATGCTCGGCCAGAACCGGGCGGATTGAGGTCAGAAACTCATCCTGCGCCTTGCCTTGAGAGCGAAGAGTGGCCGCAGTGACAAGCAGTAAGGCCGGTAGCAGGGCGCGCACAAAGCCAATCTACATTCTCAGGTTTGAAGGCGCAATGAAAAAAAGTCTTGACTCTAGGCGAATAAAAGGCGAATATCCTTGTTGGAGGAAACATGAGCATCAGCGCTAACCTGCTTCCTGAATTCGAACACGAGATGCGCACCACTCGGCTCACGCTGGAACGCATTCCCAACGACAAGTTCAACTGGGCGCCGCACGAGAAGTCGATGTCGTTCGGTAGCTTAGCAAGCCACCTGGCAGACATTCCGAGCTGGGTCTGCGGCACGATCAATCACGATTCGCTTGATCTGGCGCCGCCGGACGGACCTGCTCGCGCCCTGCCTCAGCCTAAGTCGAGGGAAGAGGTGCTCGAACTATTCGACATGAACGTGGCTTCGGCGCGGCAAAGCCTTGCCGGCGCCTCGGATGAAGTCTTGCTGGCAGACTGGTCACTGCTGGCTGGCGGTAAGAATCTGTTGACAATGCCGCGTGTTGGCGTGATTCGGAAGTGGGTGCTGAACCATACCATTCACCATCGCGCGCAGCTCAGCGTTTATCTTCGTCTGAACAATATCCCGGTTCCGGCGATCTACGGACCGTCCGCAGACGAAAACGGCATGTAACTGATTCAAACCGCGGCTGGGTCTCTCGGAGGACCCAGCATTCCTTGCGTATCCCGCCCTCTCGGCCTTTCCTACCTCACCCCGGAAGCGCTGATATCGGCGCTGTCCAGTTTTCCGTCTCTGGCGCCTTTCTCTGCCTGCCGTCCTGTGGTCAAAGCAAAGGGCCGGTGACCATCGCCCGATAATTATTTCCCCTGTATTATCAACAGCGTGGGTTCGTTTCCAATCGGCCGTGGAATCTGTCACGTTCCTACACTGAGGTTCAAGGCGCAAACGCTTCTATGCCGGAACGAATCTACAAACTCCAGCCCAATCGGACCATGCATCTGCGCGGCTTCGACGGCTTGGGTGCTGCCGCCGCCATGCATTCGGCCACCGCTGATTCCTTTAAGGTGTCAGGAGTCTTTCGCGACGCATCGGACTTCGCGGTTCTGGTCCTTTACGATGCTGACAATTTCTTCGAGCACCCTTCGCTTCGGTATCTTCCCGACACGAGATTTGCAGGGCTGACGCTCCGGTTTGACGTCCGGTACAGCAACCTGATGCCGATCGATTCGCCGAAATTTCCGACCATCGATTGGCCCTACCTCGACGTAATACGAGCGGACGGCTCCTCGGCTCGCATCCGCCTGTTCGATCACGCGCAGGTCGTCGATGGAGACTATACGCCTGCGTCTGCGCGCTTCGTCGTGCAGGACAACGGCTTGAAGGAGTTCGACCGCCTCACCCTCTGGTACTTGAATTTTGCCTTCGATTACATGGTGCCCAAAGTGGAATGCGCGTATGACTTCTACAGCGCAGGGGCAGGTACGATTCACAGCGTTACGGTCGCTGGCGTCACCTATTCCTACCAGGAGCAGCCGGGAGATTCGAGCGCAGACGTGGCTCAAGGGATCGTGAATGCACTGGCTGGTTCGGCGGATGTGACCGCGTGGCAGGGCGATGGGTCGCCGGAACTGGGGCCAGCCAATCAGGTACTCATCAGGGCAAGGGGCGTCGATGGCTCGGCGGTTGAGGTGAGCTCCACGGCAGGCAGCGAAGTCTATACGCTGCATCGAGTCGGCGCGGAAACGGTAGCAGCGGCCCTGGCCTCTCAAATCAATAGCGTCAACTGGGAGGAGTCGCAGGTTCTGATCGGGTTATCGGCGGTTGCCAGCGGCGCAACGATCGAGATTACGGCTGCCCGCCCCGGATACGACGGCAACATGCTTCGCATGTATGCGCACTGGAAGAACGACAGGCTCCGCACGGAGAACCGCACGGCTGTGTTCGAAGGAGGGAGCTCGGATGCGACCTGGCGTGTGACTCTCGACTTCGCTGCGCTCGGAATTCCGGAGATCCGGCAGATGTGGCTGACCTTCGCGCCGCCTCTCACGGACGAGCCTGCATTCTCTCCGATTGAATGGGAAGCCGAATTCACCAACTGGACCTTGGAGGGACCCGAATCTCTTCGCATGCTGCAGGTCGCCGGTCCTGGCAGCGTTCGAATCGAGGATACGGATCCACGATGCCAGTATTCGGGAAACTGGACGATTGAGACCGGGTTTTTCTCGGGGGGACAAGCGCATGTCGCATCGAGCGCGAATGACACGTTGCGCATCTCTTATCGCTGTTTCCACACTCACGATCTTTATCTGGGCACGTCGCTCTATACCGACCGGGGTGTAGTCGGCGTGAGGCTGGACGGAGACGAGGAGACGGACCTCAATTGCTCGCTCGACAGTGAGCCCGCGACGAACACGCGCCGGCTCATACGAAGCGGCGTGGGACCGGGCGCGCATACCGTTGACCTGCGTCTCAAGGAGCCGGGCTTTTTTTACTTCGATTTTCTTGAAGCGGCTGTACCCTCCGACATTCCCGATCCCTTGCCGTCCCTCCCGAATCTCGCTCCGGCGCTCGACTACAGCACGGACCACACCTACAAGCTGCCGCCCGCGCGGATTCTCTGGATGTTTGATCAGCTGGGCTACGGAGGGCCGTTGAATGAGTATCTCGGTGTCTTCTGGTGGAATCAGCGCAAGAGCGTGAATGCCGTGCTGCCTCAGGCGTCAGTGTCGTTCGGAGGGCAGTTTCAGCCGGGTGACCAGATCTTCGTGGAAATCGGCGGCCAGGTTCTCGGGAAGTCCGTGCTCGCAGACGAAACACCGGAGATCATTGCCCTTCACTTCGAATATCAGATCAACGGAACGCTGGTCGGCGTCCGCGCCGAGGCTCAGGGAAATGTTCTCACCATTACGAGCCGCTCGGCCTCAGCCGCCTATTCGTTTACATTGTCGGCTCAAGTAGAAGCCGTGTCTGGTTCGACCGGAACAGCCGTGGTGAGCGGAAGCCTGATGGGGGGATCGCCGGGAGTCTGGGAGGTTGATGCGGCGGCTGCTCCCGCGCTCAATGCCGGAGCGCGAGCCTGGCACTCGGACCTGTTTCGGGAGTGCGCGGCAACAAACCGCGAAATCGTCGTAGCCGCATCGCTTGAGCTTGTGAATCCGCCGCAAGGCTTCGCCGCAGTCTTTCCGGACGGCCAGCCGGTCGAGACGGCGGTAGGTTTTGGCGCCCTCAGATCGACGCACTGCGCTTTCAATTCCCTGATGCTCGACTACCAGAAGAAGGTCTTCGCCGACGTGGCGGATCTGATGGCGGCAAGCGGCCTGACACCCCAACTGCAGTTCGGAGAGTTCCTGTGGTGGTTTTTCACGAACTGGTCATCCGAAAATCCGAGCGGGGGAATGGCTTACTACGATGAGGAAACAAAGCAAGCCGCTCTGGCCGCGCTAGGCCGTCCGCTCCACATCTTTCGGGCTCCTACCGACGACCCGTCCGTGAACGGGTTCGAAGACGCCAATTTCTTACGCAGCCGTTTACGGGACTATGTCGCCTCGCTGATCGCCCATGTGAAAACCCTCCATCCTTCTGCTCAGTTCGAGGTGCTGTTTCCCTACGACGTCAATCATCCGGTTCCTGCGGGAGCGCATCAGTTGGGCGGAAGGCTTAATCGCTACGTGAACTTTCCGGCGGAATGGGAGACGAAGGAGACGAGCGGTCTTGACCGCCTGAAGATGGAAGCGCTCGATTTCGGCGCGTGGTCGCGCAATCTGGATCTGGCGCTGACAGCCATTCATTTCCCTGTCAGCTTAGGCTGGCCGAAAGGATCAATTCGGCACCTCATTCCGGTGTTTCGGGCGGGCTATCCGTGGGAGAAGGAATTCAATTACGCGGTTGGATTAGGCATTCCTGCGGTGAACTTGTGGGCATTCGACCACATCTGCCTGTTTAACCTTGCGCCTCATCCGGCGAGGCCCTTTGCCAGATCCGCCAGGTTCGGTTGAGCCATTCCGGAAGCTATCGGAGGGTGACGATCGTCGCGCCCCAGCCTCCGGCTTCGGCCGGCGCATCTTCGAAGGAAAGCACAAAGGGAGTCCGGGCGAGAATGCTTCTTACGATCTCTCTCCGCACTCCGATACCCCGGCCGTGAATGATTCGGAGAGCCTTGAACCCTCTCCGTCTCGCTTCGATCAAATACTCTTCCACGATGGCCTCAACATCGCGAGAGGGGACGGAGTGGAGATCGAAGACGTCGGTGATCGGAATCTCCACCGGATCCGGATCTGGAAATAGATCATCCATCGACCGAAGGGTACCAGAGTTTGCCCGGCCCGCATCTGACGCGGCAGAAGCTGAGCGGAGAGCCGCTGAGGGCTGAGCCGCGATCTCAGCCGTCGGAGCGCAAGACCTGCAGCAGCGCCTGAATGTAGCCGAAGGCAAAGGCGAATGCCTGACGACCTTCGGTGTCGCCTTCGATTCTTGGCACGTGGTCCGGCATCAGCATTCCGTCGTATCCGACCTCCCGGTAGACACGCAATGCCGCCAGCATGTCGACATCGCCATCATCCGGGAAGGTCTCCTGAAAGTTCAGGAACTTCCCCTTGATGTTGCGGAAGTGTACGTTGAAGATCTTCTTCCGCGATCCAAAGTACCGGATGACATCGAGGATCTCCGTCCGGGGATTCTCGAGCATCTCCGACACGGTGCCCTGGCAGAAGTTCAGGCCGTGGTACGGGCTTTCCTTGATGGAAATGAATCGTTTCAGGCCCTCGACGCTGCCCAGCACGCGGTCCACGCCCCGGAATCCCTTGCCGCGCGGCATGCCTGGATCGTGCGGATGGCAGGCAATCCGCACCTTGTACTCCTCCGCAACTGGGACAACGCGGTTGAGAAAGTACTCGATGCGTTCCCAGAAGATATCCGCGGTGACGCGGCCGGCTTCGGTCAGCGGGGGATCCTGCTTCGCTTTGTCGTAGACGAACGTGCTGTACCAGGCGCCTCCGCGTCCGCGCGTAGGCTCCGTTCGAACGACACCGAGGATGGACATGTTGTATTTGACCGTGGGAATGCCCGCCGCGGCTGCGTTGCGGATCATCTGGCAGATGTCGTCGATCTCCCGGTCCCGCTCGGGGCTCTTACCGAGCATGATGTTGGGGTGCTCGGCCTTCGTTATATACAGCGAGCTCAGGGGCAGGGGCACCATGTCCAGACTGATGCCGAACGACTCGACATGTTCCCTCAAGCGCTTCAGCCCGTCTACGGACCAGTTCTCGTCCAACTTTCTGGAGGGCAGACCGCTACAGATGTTCTTCACGCCAAAGGCTGCCATCGCCCGCAGATGATCCGGCTTGTGGGTGTGCTGATTGCCCACCTTCATAAGGACCGGCGGGAGTTTTTTCTGCTGTGGCGCCCCCACGGCAGCCCGGCTGCTCACCTGTGCGGCAACTCCTGCTGTGAGAAAGTCACGTCGGTTCATATTGAGGGTGACTATTTCACGTAGCGGGCGCCGCCGTCAAGGACGTTCTACCGTTGCAGTGAATACCCCGTTCCGCTATGTTGGTAACAGACCCTGGACCATGCTGAAGACCAAAGTGGAACCGCAAGAGGACCTGGATCCTCAAGAGACAGCGGAGTGGCTCGAAGCACTCGATCAGATTGTTGACGAAGTAGGGCCCGACCGGGCTTCCTACTTACTGCAGCGGCTGATGGACCGGGCGGCTACGTTCGGTGTTACCGCACCGCTACGCTTAAACACTCCGTACGTCAATACCATCCCCGCGGAAGAGGAAGTAGAGTATCCGGGGGACCGGGAGATCGAGCGGCGCATTAAGAGCCTCGTCCGGTGGAATGCGCTGGCGATGGTCGTCCGAGCCAACAAGTATGACGATGGCATTGGCGGACACATCTCTACTTATGCCTCACAGGCTACCCTGACCGAAGTTGCCTTTAATCACTTCTTGCGCGGAAGCTATGGCGATCAGCCTGGTGACTTTGTGTATTTTCAGGGTCATGCCTCTCCGGGTGTCTATGCGCGCGCCTTTCTCGAAGGCCGCCTGAATGAAAAGCATCTGGAAAACTTCCGCCATGAGCTGCGGGAGCACCCGGGCCTCTCTTCCTATCCCCACCCCTGGCTGATGCCTAATTTCTGGCAGTTTCCCACCGTTTCGATGGGACTGGGCCCGATCAACGCCATCTATCAGGCGCGCTTCATGCGGTACCTCGAGAACCGCGGGATTATCCCGGTCACGCCGCGGAAGGTTTGGGCGTTTGTCGGAGACGGAGAGACGGACGAGCCGGAGACGCTGGGCGCCCTGACACTCGCTTCGCGCGAGCATCTCGACAACCTGATCTTCGTCGTCAATTGCAACCTGCAGCGGCTCGACGGTCCGGTTCGCGGCAACGGCAATATCATCCAGGAACTCGAAGGGGTGTTCCGCGGCGCCGGCTGGAATGTCATCAAGGTGATCTGGGGCGGAGACTGGGACGAGCTGTTGGCGCGTGACAAGTCCGGCCTGCTGCTCAAGCGGATGAGCGAGTGCGTGGATGGCGACTTCCAGAATTTCAAAGTCCGCGGCGGCGCATACGTCCGAAAGGAATTCTTCGGGAAATATCCGGAGCTGGCTAAGCTGGTCGAGGACTACACGGACGAACAGCTCGAGAGGCTTCGCCGCGGCGGACACGACCCGGTGAAGGTCTACAACGCCTACAAGCGAGCGGTAGAGCACCGCGGCGCCCCGACCGTAATTCTCGCAAAGACCGTGAAGGGCTACGGCTTAGGCGAAGCGGGCGAGGGGCGCAACATCACGCACCAGCAGAAGAAGCTGAATGAGCGGGAGATGGAATACTTCCGCAAGCGGTTCGATATTCCGATCCCCGACGAAGCGGTTCACACGATCTCCTTCTACCGCCCGCCCGACGACAGTCCGGAGATTCGTTACCTGCACGAACGTCGGCAGAAGCTCGGCGGCTACCTGCCGGAGCGGAAGATCCGGCCTTACGACTTCAAAGCGCCGGGATTGGAAGCTTTCTCCGATTCGCTTGCCGGATCTCAAGGCCGCGCCGTGTCGACCACGATGGCCTTTGTCGCGATCCTTCGCACTCTGATGAAGGACAAGAACATCGGCAAGCTGGTTGTTCCGATCATTCCGGACGAAGCCCGTACCTTCGGCATGGAGTCGATGTTCCGGCAGCACGGCATCTACGCGAGTCAGGGACAACTGTATACGCCGGTAGACAGTGACAACTTCCTGTACTACAGGGAGGCGAAGGACGGCCAGATTATCGAAGAGGGCATTACGGAAGCCGGTTCGATGGCGTCCTGCACTGCGGCTGGCACGGCGTACGCCACCTACGGCGTCCCGATGATCCCGTTCTTCGTTTACTACTCCATGTTCGGGTTCCAGCGGGTTGGCGACCTGATCTGGGCGTTTGGCGATTCACGAGGGAAGGGCTTCCTCGTCGGCGGAACGGCGGGACGTACTACGCTGAGCGGGGAGGGACTGCAACACCAGGATGGCCACAGTCATGTTCTGGCCAGCACCTACCCGACCTGCCGGGCTTATGATCCTGCATATGCCTACGAGATTGCGGTGATCATTCAAGACGGCATCCGCCGCATGTATCAGGAAGGCGAGGAGTGCTTCTACTACCTGACGGTGGCGAACGAGAACTATCCGCAGCCGCCGATGCCCGAAGGAGTTCGCGAAGGAATCCTGAAGGGTATCTACAAGCTGAAATCTTCCGACCTTGGGCCTGCGAAGGTACAGCTCCTGGGCTCCGGCGCCATCCTCAATGAGGTGCTGCGCGCTCAGAGCATCCTCCAGGAGAAGTACCAGATCCCAGCCGACGTTTACAGCGTCACCAGCTACAATGAGCTGCGCCGGGATGCGCTCGCCTGCGAACGCTGGAATCGCCTCCACCCGACGGAAAAGCCGAAGAACCCGTACGTAGTCGAGGTCCTGGGCGGAACCGAAGGACCGATTGTCTGCTCCAGCGACTATATGAAGGTCGTCTTCGACCAGCTTTCCCCGTGGCTGCCGAACCGCCTCCGGGCACTCGGAACGGATGGTTTCGGACGGAGTGAAAGTCGGCAGAAGCTTCGTCGCTTCTTTGAAGTTGATGCCGAGAACGTAGTTGCCACCGCTTTGTACGCTCTCTCAAAAGAAGGCAAGTACGATCCGAAAAAGGTGAAGGAAGCGATCCTTGAACTCGGCCTGGATCCGGAGCGGAAGGATCCAGCCATTTCGTAGGCATTCCGCTTCCGGATGCTCATTTTAAAAGAGCCTGATGTACAGCGCCTCCTGCTGATGCGGGAGTGCATCCGCCTGATGCGGGAGGCGTTTCAAGCTCTGGGCTCGGGGGAAGCGATCAACCAGCCCCGGCGAAGGCTCATCCTCGATACAGGCAGCATTCTCCATCAAATGGCTGCCTCCTGCCGGGGGTATTTCGGCACAAAGATCTACTCTACGAATCCTCGCGGCGGCGCATACTTCGCCGTCCTGTTGTACGAGGCCGCGACGGCGCGCCCCCTCGCTTTCATCGAAGCAGATCATCTCGGTCAGATTCGCACCGGCGCGGCGAGCGGGCTTGCCACAGACCTTCTTGCTGCACCCGATGCCGACACGCTCGGAATTATCGGCAGCGGGTTTCAAGCCCGGAGCCAGGTAGAGGCCGTATGCGCGGTGCGCCCCATTCGCCAGGTTCGCGTCTGGAGCCGCTCGGCGAACAAGCGCAACAGCTTTGCCGAGCAGATGTCTGAAAAGCTGAAGATTCCCGTCAATCCCGTCGAATCTGCCGAAGCTGCGGTGCGTGACGCTCCTGTCGTTGTTACGAGCACGTATGCAAAGGAGCCGGTTCTCGAATCGCGGTGGATCGCGCCGGGAACCCACATCAACGCGATTGGCTCCAACAACCCCGCGCGCCGGGAGCTACCGCCAGATCTCCTCTGCCGTGCCCGTGAAATTGTGGTTGATTCGGTTGAACAGGCGCGCATCGAGGCAGGAGATCTGGTGCTTGCGCTAAACGACAATGACTGGCGAGAAAAGGTAGTTCCGCTGGAGAAGGTATTGGCGTCCTCCGAGCCGCCGGTGCGCGGCCCGGAGGACATCACGGTGTTCAAATCGGTGGGGCTGGCCGTTCAGGACGTAGCGGCAGCGGCGTATGTTTACGAAAGAGCGAGAGCTGAAGGTCTTGGTGTAGACGTACCCATTTTGAATGCGTAACAGATTAGGACGAATCAGCTACTCCTGAACGGACATCTGGTTTTCGGCGTCCCGCCATGCGCTGATCTTCAGCCGGCGGCACACCCAGCAGAGTGGTTCAGATGATATCGGAGCGCACTCGCCGCCGCAGACGGTGCATTTCGTCCGGCGGTTGAGCTTGTCCGTGTCAAGCGAACTCTTAGCCTTTTCCAACAGTTCGCTCGGAACCAACCGCTCCGGATCGTCCGTTTTCTTCCTCTTCATGGGTTCCTCGATTCTAGTAGAGCAGAGAGCCGCAGAAAGTGCAACGACTTGCGATTCCCGGCTCTCCGATTACGCCGCTCGATCGAGTCGCAGTACATAGGCGGCATCGAGCGTGGACGAGCAGCGGGGACATTTCTGCCCCGGCTTCACCCGTGCGGTGCGCCCGGCTACGACTACCTGAGCTTCGACTGTGTGTGTGCAAATCGGACAGTGAACGTATCCTTTCGATTCAAATTTGTTCTGTGGCTTGGTGACGATCGCCATCGTCATCCCCTCCTTGTACTCATTCAGACGCAACTAGACCTCCAAAGGATGTGTCGGAATCGTAAATATTCTTAGAGGCCTACTTCTTAAGGACAAGAGATCCCGGCACATGCCTTACCGGCAAGCGCCAGGAACTCAGGGACGTAATTTTTGCGGAGTCGGTGCCTAATCGCCAAGAGCTCCGGCCTGTGCCTCATGGCGTGCGACTTGACGGGACGACAATTTTGCCTTCAAGTCTTCAACGAGCGAGTAACCCACTGGCACTACGAGTAGTGTCAGGAGGAGGCACAGTGTCTGTCCACCGATAATAGTAACGGCAATTGCTGATCGCTGTCCAGCGCCAGCGCCCATTCCGACCGCTGTGGGGATCAATCCGGCCACAATCGAGAGCGTAGTCATCAGGATCGGCCGCAACCGGACCCGGTTCGCTTCAAGAATTGCCTGCCGGAGGGGGATCCCGTCCGCGATTAGGCGATTCATGTAATCGATCTGCAGAATTCCGTTCTTCTTCACGATGCCCAACAGTAGAAGTACACCCAACGCGCTAAAGAGGTTGAGTGACCGGCCCGTGGCGATCAGCGAAAGGAGCGCGAACGGAATCGACAGCGGGAGTGTCAGCAGGATCAGGAATGGGTGCACCAAGCTTTCGAACTGAGCCGCAAGCACCATGTACATGAAGATCGAAGCCAGACCGAAGGCCAGCAGCATGTTCCCGGTCGTCTCTTCCAGAATCTTCACCTGGCCGGAGAACATCATCCGGTATCCGGTCGGAAGACCCATCCGGTCGATAATAGCCTGCGTTGCGGCTGCGGCCTCTCCCAAAGAATGGCCGGGAGCCACGTTGCCGTAGATGCCGACCGCGAACTGCCGGCTGACACGATCGATGCGGCTGGGACCGAGCCCGCGCTCGAGCCGCGCGATCGAATCCAGGCGGATCAAGCCCAGCTTGCCGGATGGCACGAGGAGCCGGCTGAGCGAGTTTGGATCGTCACGCTGGCCCGGGAGCAGGCGCATGGTGACCGGGTACTGCTCGGAGAGCTCCTTGAACGTCGAGATCTGGTCCTCGCCGGACATAAGGAGCCGGACGGCGCCAGCGACATCGGAGACGCGGACCCCGAGGTCTGACGCAAGCGGCCGGTCGATGACGACCTGCAGTTCCGGGTTGCTGAGGTTGAGATTGGCTTTGACGTCGGTGAGCGAGGGCTCCTTCATCATCGCCGCGCTCGCCTCGCGGGCCAGCTCAACCAGCTTTTCGATATCAGGCCCGAGCAGCATGGCCCGGATTGGGGAGAAGGTATCACGCCCGCCGAGTGCGTTCGGGAAGGTCACGCGGGGCCGGGCGACGGCGTAGTCTCGAAGAACAGCGCGGACCTTCTGACCCATCTCTCCGATGCTGGCGCGCTTCTCCGGCGGTTCGAGCAGAAGCGTGGTGAAAGACATCGTTACCCGGTCCAGGAACCCGGAGGTTCCCGGCACCACGGCCCTCACGCCTGGAATCGCCGCAAGCTTGCGGGCTACCTCAAGAGTCAACCGCTCATTCGCTTCCAGGGAGGAACCTTCGGGAAGCTCCAGCCAGACGCCCAGCTCGCTCTGGTCCTCCTGGGGCATCCAGTCACGCCCGATGTACCGATAAAGGATGAAGGTTGAGCCGAAGGTCAGCAGACAGACGGTGACGATCACCCAACGATGGTCGAGGGACCAGGCAAGCGTTTTGCCGTAGGCGCGTTCGAGCCAGGAATCATGATGTTCGTGATGCCCTCCGCCACCGTGCCCTTTGCGTTTCAGCATGCGCGCCGCGAGGGTCGGCGTCAGTGTAAAGGCCACCAGCATCGAGACCATGATCGAGATCGCCATGGTCCAGCCGAACTCGTTCAAGTACCGTCTCGCATAGCCGGACATGAAGGCGATGGGCACGAAGATAATGACCAGCGATAGCGTAGTCGCGATCACGGCCAGCGCGATTTCTTTAGTCGCGTCGATCGCCGCCTGCATTGGCGACACGTCCTCGCGCTCCATGAACCGGTAGATATTCTCGAGAACGATGATCGCGTCGTCGATCACGATTCCGACCGCCAGCGTAAGCCCCAGCAGCGTCATGGAGTTCAATGTGAAGTCCATCATCCGCAGGAGCGTGAAGGTTGTGATAATCGACGTCGGGATGGCGATGGAGCTGATGACGACCGCGCGCCAATCGCGCAGGAACAGCAGCACGATCAGCGAGGCGAGCAGGCTTCCCAAGACCAGGTGCTCTTCGAGAGCCTCCACGGACTTCTTAATGTAAGTCGCCTGCTCCTTGACTACCGCAAGCTGGATTCCCGCCGGGAGCTCGGCCTGCAGGGTCTTCAACCGTTGCTGGATCGCCTCAACAACTTTTACCGTGTTTGTGCCGGTCTGCCGTCGAACCTCAAGAACTACGGCTGGCTTGTTCATGTAGTAGGCGAAGGTCCGGCGTTCGGCTACACCATCTTCGGCGTAGCCAATATCCTTGATCCGGATAGGAGACCCGCCGACATTCTTGATGATGATGTTGTTAAACTCCGCTACATTCTCGACTCTTCCGAGTGTTCGGACGCCGAGTTCGCTGACTCCCCGAACGATGCGGCCGCCCGGTGATTCAACATTTTCTGTCCGGACTGCATTCTCAACATCCTGAGCCGTCAGGTTATAGGCATTCAGCTTGTTGAGGTCCATGAAAATGTTGATCTGCCGCTTTTGCCCGCCGTTGATGTCCACGCCGCCGACGCCGTCGACCGTCTCGAGAGCCCGGCGGATCTGCTTGTCGGCGATTTCGGTCAGTTCGCGGACGGACCGGTCTCCGCTCAGCGCGATCGTGATGACAGGATCACTGTCCGGATCCGCTTTCTGAATGACGGGCGGAAGTAGGTTCGGCGGAAGATTACGCATCGCTCCGCTGACCTTCTCGCGGACATCCTCGGCAGCTTCCCCTATGTCCCGCTCCAGAACGAAGGTTACCGAAATAAAGCCGCCCCCTTCGGTGACGACGGCTCGCATTTCGTCGATGCCGCTAATCGAGGCGATTGCCTCTTCGAGGGGCAGTACAACCTGTGAAACCACCTCAACCGGACTTGCGCCCGGAAGCTGGAACCGAACGAAAACGTTTGCTGGGTCGCTCTTGGGGAACAGGTCAACGCCCAGATCGAGGAAGCTGAACACGCCCAGCACGACCAGGAACATGATGAGCATGAACGCAAAAACTGGGCGCTTTACACAAATTTCGGATAGCCGCACGAAGTTCTCCCGCCAACGAAATAAGATGATTGTAACGCGTTGAAAGGTTACCCCGCCCGCAAATAAGGCGCCGGCTTCTCTCCACAGCTTACAATCAAACTTTATGTCCAAAATTGCATTTCTTTTCCCCGGCCAAGGCTCGCAGTACGCCGGTATGGGGAAGACGCTGGCCGAGACGTGGCCGGCCGCTGCTCGAATCTTCCGTCAGGCCGATGAAGCCCTCGACTTCCCGATCTCAAAGCTTTGTTTCGAGGGACCGGAAGAGGAACTGAAAAAGACGGAGAACACCCAGGCTGCTCTGCTAACCGTTTCCACTGCCGCCATGGCCGTGCTACGGGAACACGGCTGTGCGCCGGACTATGTAGCCGGCCATAGTCTTGGAGAATATTCGGCGCTGGTGGCTGTCGGCTCGCTGGAGTTTACCGACGCCGTTCGCCTGGTCCGGAAGCGCGGACGCTACATGCAGGAGGCGGTTCCGGAGGGAGTCGGTGCAATGGCGGCGCTTTTGAAGGTGCCGGACGGCATTCTCGAAAGGGTCCTCGCCGAGGCTGCTCAGGGTGAAGTTGTAACGGCGGCCAATCTGAACTCACCCGACCAGATTGTGATCGCAGGCCACAAGGGAGCGGTCGAACGCGCAATAGAGCTAGCCAAGGCTGCCGGCGTCCGGCGGACTGTTGTGCTGCCGGTGAGCGCGCCGTTTCACTGTCCGCTGATGAAGCCTGCACAGGAGCGCCTGAGGCCCGACCTGGAGGCGACGGAGTTTCGGGACCTGGCCTATCCGCTCATTAACAACTGGAAGGCTGCCGAGGTGCGAACAGGTTGTGAGGCGAGGCAAGGTCTTTATGAGCAGGTGCCGAATCCAGTGCACTGGTCCTCGTCCATCCGCGAATTGATTTCGCGCGGTGTGACCCGCTTCGTCGAGGTGGGCGCGGGAGGCGTTTTGACTGGTTTGCTCCGCAGCATCGACCCCGGCGTCAAGGGGATCAGGTTTGGAGAGGCGCAGGATCTGGACGCGGTGAAAGCTTTTCTTTCCTGAATGAGCCTCGGATGTCCGGATTCCCGCTCAAGTGCTTGAGATTCCGTTGCCTCCCTTCGCATAAAATGGGATGTAAGCGCATGCGATCTTTCAGTGTCTTCCTTGCCCTGGCGGCCTGCCTGACCCCATTCTTGTCCTGTAAGAAGTCGCCACCGGCCAATGTGGCCGCGTTGGTGAATAACCGGCCTATCACCTATGAAGAACTGGAGAAGCAGTACCGGCTCCAGTTCTATTCCCAGGCGAATCGTCCGAGCGACGATCAGGTGCTCATCCAGAAGCTGGAGGTCCTCCGCATCCTCATTGACAACGAAGTGATGCTGCAGCGGGCCGAGAAGCTCGGCCTGATGGCCACGGACTCCGATGTGGAGGCAAAGTTCAATGAGATGAAAGCTCCGTATACACAGGAGGAGTTCCAGAAGCAGCTCGATGCCCGCAAGATGACCGTCGATGACCTCAAGGCGCAGCTTCGGCGGGAGCTGAGCATCCAGAAGTTGATGAATAAAGAGATTACATCTCACATCAACATCACGGACAATGACATCACGGAGTTCTACAACGCCAACAAGGCGGCGTTCAATCTCGCTGAGGCGCAGGTTCATCTGGCGCAGATCCTTGTGACGCCCCACCCCGACCCGAACGTTCGGAATCTGAAGAACGATAAGGCGCAGAATGACGAACAGGCGCAGAAGAAGATTCAGATGATCGCTGGCCGCATCCAGCAGGGCGAAGATTTTGCCCTTCTGGCTCAAAACTATTCGGAAGATCCGAACACGGCTCCAAATGGCGGCGACCTTGGCTTCATCAGTGAATCTCAGCTTGAGCAGGCCAACGCAGAATTGCGCAAGCTTGTGATGTCTCTTCAGCCTGGCCAGTGCTCGCGTCCGATCAAGACTCAGGAAGGTTACCGGATCCTGAAGGTTATTTCGAAGGAGCCTGCGGGGCAGCGCGAGCTGAATGATCCCCGAGTGCGGCAGAGCGTGCGCGAGCAGTTGCTCAATCGCAAGGACCAGCTTCTCAAAGCTGCCTACTATGAGGTGGCTCGGAATGAAGCCAAGGTGCAGAACTTCTTTGCGCAGAGCATCGTGCCCGGTCTCGGCGGCAAGAAGTAGCGGCGCGGTCTTCGATCTGTAGAGTACAAGAAACGGTCGTCCTGTTTCAGGTTCGTCCAAAGCCCCGAAAGCCGGATGCTATAATCGCAACGCAGTGCTGGAGCAGGTGGGGCGGTACAAAATCGCCGGAGAATTGGGGCGTGGCGCGATGGGCGTCGTGTACCGCGCCGAAGACCCCGCGATCGGACGCACTGTAGCGATCAAGACCATCCGTTTCAGCGACTGGACGGATCCGGGAGAACGGGAGCGGCTTCGCGAGCGTCTTCTTCGCGAAGCACAATCGGCGGGCGCGCTTTCTCACCCGGGCATTGTCACCATCTACGATGTCGCAGAAGAAGACGGAATGGTTTTCGTCTTCATGGAGTTCGTCAATGGTCCGACGCTCGAGAAGCTGATTACGTCGGATCAGCTACCCGACCGCAAGACCCTGCTCGACATTCTCCGTCAGACTGCTGCTGCGCTCGATTATGCGCATCGCCGGGGAATCGTCCATCGGGACATCAAACCGGCGAACATCATGATTGACGAAGATGGGACGGCGAAGATCACGGACTTCGGCGTGGCCCGCATCGTCTCCCAGCAGATGACGCATACCGGCGCAATGACTGGCACCCCCAGTTACATGTCCCCCGAGCAGATTCAGGGGCATCCGATCGATGGCCGGGCGGATCAGTTCGCGCTTGCCGTTATCGCCTATGAGATTCTTACCGGTGAGAAGCCGTTCGTCGCCGACTCACTCGCCGGTCTGGTCTACCGCATCGTTCGCGAGGAGCCCATTGCTCCGCAGCGTTTGAACCCCACGCTGAATGCCACCTTCGAGACCGTCCTGCGGCGGGCGCTCTCAAAGGAGCCCGATAAGAGATATCCAACCTGCTCCTCGTTCATACAGGCTCTCTACGCTGCTTGCGACACTGCCAAGGGATGGCGGCCTCTCCCTCCTGGCCGCAGTCAGACGATGGCTACGGTGGCTGTAGCGGATGCGCCAGCGATTCCTGAGCCCTCTCTGGATTCGGTCGAGCTCCCGGCCCCTCACAAGAGGTCGCTTCTCAAGGGGTTGTTGATCGGAGCCGGCGCCGG
>CALGAR010000132.1 GCA_937959285.1 uncultured Bryobacterales bacterium | reverse complement strand
CCTGTCTACTCCGGAAGTCGCCTTCCGGAGCTTACCGCCGACCAGGAGGGCCATGAGACATTCATCTCATCTCCTTTCGCTCGCCCAAACGGTCTCTTCACTGTGCTGGATTTCTGCAACATTTGCAAGGGTCCTCGTAAGGATTAACGAGCATCAACTCTAACGTTTGACAGGTTCCAATCGTAACCAGCCCGGCAACTTCCTGATGCCCCAAGGAGGTGAATTGATGCGCCTCAGCCTGCTATCGTTGGTAGTCAGAATCTGGAAAACTCAACCTTCGAGGGAATGGCTGTGGACGTCGTCGCCGGTGTGGATTTAGGCGGAACTGCAATCAACTACACACTGCTGAACGGGCAGGAGAAGTTTCTGATCGAAGGGCTGTGCGAATACCCCGCCCTGTCGAAAGAGGGACCGCAAGTCTGCCTTCAACAGATCGAGGACGGCCTAAAGATGGCCGTCCAGTCGGTAGGACTCACGCTTAGCAACGTAGTGGTCATCGGTTTGGATACCCCCGGGCCTGCGAGTTCGGCGGGGGTTCTGAGCGCGAGAGGATCGACAAACTTCGCACACCCCGACTGGGCAGGATTCGATATCCGCGAAGCTGTCGCCCGGCGGACAGGTAAGCCGGTGACATACCTCAACGACGGAAACGCCGGCGCTCTTTGGGGCCATTACGCACTCTTCGGGGCAGCCAACCAGGCGACGTCCATTTCGGCCGTGATTGGTACCGGGCTCGGCGGGGGCGTCATCGTCAACAATGGCGTCGTTAAAGGCCGGAAGGGATTCGGCGGAGAACTGGGCCATGTCCTCATCCCTTATCAGAGCATTCGAGGGATCGAAGGATTGACACCGCAATGCAACTGCGGCCGAATCGGCGACCTGGAGTCCTTATGCTCGCTGACCGCGATCGGCAAATCGCTTCTTCCGTATTTCCTGCCCAAGTACCCGGACCATGAGCTTGGCAAGACTGGCGATCTGGATAAAGCGGCTAAGCTGGTGCGGGGGCTGGCCGAGCAGGGCGATCCGATGTGCAGGGAAATCTTCCGTGTTCAGGCGCATGCGCTCGGACTGTTCTTTGATGAGATGGTGAACACGTTCGATCCGGAAGCGCTGATCGTTGGAGGCGGGGCGCTGGAGACGAAGGAAGAGTTTCAGTGCTGGTTCCTGGATGAAATCCGAGCGGGAATGCCCCCTCAGCGTGAAGAACAGGCAGATATTCCTATCTACGTGATGCCGAACGGCGACACCGCAGGGGCGCGGGGCGCTGCTATCGAAGCGCTCAAACTAGCCCGCCAAAGCGGGCTTATCTAAGGCGCTTCCGGCCGGCTCAATGCCGCGGCGGCCCCGTACTCCTTCGGCATGACGATCCAACAGATGACGTATGCCAGCAGCCCGGTACCCGCCAGGACGATGGCTGCCAGCCACGCGATCCGAATGAGCGTCACATCCAGCTTGAAATAGCGTGCGAACCCGGCGCAGACGCCGGCGATCATCTTTTCATCCATCGATCGAGTCAGCCTTCTCGGAGGAGCAGGGCTTCCTCCCTGCTTCTGTCCGCACTGGGGGCAGTATTGATCTGTCTCCTGCAGCTCGCGTCCGCACTTTACGCAGTACATACACTTCCTCCAGGCCGAAGCAAAAAATTGCTCTGGCGGCCTTCATGTAGCAGTACGCAGTAGGGCGGCCTATTGTTCCCCACCTTCCGGAGGGCGCTTCCCGCGAGCAGCCAACGCTCGATCTCTCAGGCGAACGCCGGACCGCCGAAGGCTGCGACTCTTGATATGCTGTCTGCACGGCATGATTCCCGCCGGGGCCGGCTCAAGCCGGCAGTGAATGAGAGGCAGAGAATGGTTGGTAACGCGTTGCGCGCACGAAGCGTGGACATCTTCCGTTTCACAAGTTTCCTGATGTGTCCGGCCATGTTGCTGGCTCAGAGCGCTAATGGAAAGGTCAGCTTCAATCGCGACATCCGTCCGATCATGTCGGAAACCTGCTTCCGGTGCCACGGGCCGGATAAGAGCAGCCGTATGGCCGGGCTCCGTTTGGATATCCGCGAAGAGGCCATTAAGCCAACTCGAACAAAGGTGATTCCGATCGTTCCGGGAAAGCCCGAGGAGAGCGCGATCATCGATCGAATCTTCTCCAAAAACCCGGCGAAGCTCATGCCTCCCAAATACGCCCACAAGGAGCTTTCGGAGGCGCAGAAGGAGACAATCCGGCGCTGGGTCGCAGAGGGCGCCGAGTATGAAGGACACTGGGCGTACGCACCGGTCAAGCGTCCTCCCGTTCCTGCTTTGCCGCAAGCGAAAGCCCCTATCCGCAATCCGATTGACGCATTCATCCAAGCCCGCCTCGCTGAAGAAGGGCTGACGCCTGCGCCGGAAGCCGATCGGAGGACGCTGCTGCGGCGGTTAAGCCTGGACCTTACAGGCCTGCCTCCGACTCCGCGGGAAGTTGAGGAGTTCCTGAACGACCAGTCCCCTGACGCCTACGAAAAGGTCGTGGACCGGCTGCTGGCCTCGCCGCGGTACGCCGAAAAGCAGGCAATGCACTGGCTGGACGCCGTACGTTACGCTGACACCTGCGGCTTCCACGGCGACAATCCGATCCCGGCCTGGCCCTACCGGGACTATGTCCTGCGGGCCTTCCGGGATAACAAGCCGTTTGACGAGTTCACGCGCGAACAGCTTGCGGGCGACCTCCTGCCCAACCCCACCACCGAGCAGCTCGTGGCTTCCGCCTACAACAGGCTGAACCGGACTTCCGCCGAGGGCGGCGTGCAGCCGAAGGAGTATCTCGCCAAGTACGCGGCAGACCGGGTGCGGACCACCAGTGCTGTATGGATGGGAAGCACGCTCGGCTGCGCCGAATGCCACGACCATAAGTTCGATCCATTCACCACGAAGGACTTCTACTCGATGAAGGCCTTCTTTGCAGACATCAAGGAAACCGGTCTTGTACCCGACAGAGGGCCGCGAGCTTTCGGCACAAAGCTTATGCTTCCGTCCGAAGAGCAGGCGAGACGCCTCGAAGAGCTGAAGCGGCGAGTCGAAGCAGCCCGGCGCAAGCTGGATGAGCGCCTCCTTGCAATGGAAGAACAGCAGCGGCAGTGGGAGCGGCGGGTGCTGGAGGACTACAACAAAGGACTGCTTTCGTGGCAGTTGCAGCGTCCTACGTCCGCGCGGACGGAGAACGGAGCCGTACTGACAGTCTACAACGACGAGCCCTTCGAAAGCGTATACGAATATCGCGGATCTTTGGTATCGGAGCGGAAGCCAGGCAACGGGCTTCTCGTCGCATCCGGTCCGAATCCCGACAATGAAACCTACGTGGTGACGCTGAAGCCGGTCGCGGGAACCTGGACGGCTCTTGGCATCGAGGTGATCCAGGACGAGTCGCTACCCGGCGTGCGGGTGGCCCGCGGTTCAGATCGTTTCGTGCTGACCGAAGTGGAAGCCGAGCTCACCGATTCCTCTGGCAAGAGCCGTAAACTGCCCTTCGCACTGGCGACCTCGTCGACAACGCTAAGTCCCGACTTGCCAGCTATGGCGGCGATTGACGGCGATTCTAAGACCGGCTGGGGGATTTCCACGTATGGAGAAGGCCAGAATCTGTTCCTCGCGCTCCGCTTCCAGGAAAAGCTCCGCACGGAACCCGGCTCGGTCATTACGGTGCGCCTCCGCCACGATTCCGACTACCGGCAAGCGACCATCGGGCGCTTCCGGATCGCTCTCTCCAGTGGCGAATATTCGTGGCCGGGGCGCGAAACCACAGGCATGCGCGATCCTTCGAAAAAGCACAGCGGACTTCCCGAAGCGATTGTTAAGGCGCTTGAATTGCCAGCCGAGAAGCGGTCTGCGAGCCAGTATGAAGCGCTGCTGATGCACTTCGCCTGGGCGACGCCCGAATTGCAGCCGCTCTATCTGGATCTCGTCCGCTCGGAAGCGGAGCTTGGCATCCTCGAGGGATCGATTCCGAAGGTGCTTGTGACAGAATCCGTAGAGCCGCGGATCACCCGGGTTCTTCCGCGCGGGAACTGGATGGATGACAGCGGCGAAATTGTGGAGCCGGCCATTCCCGCATTCCTCGGGAAGCTCCAGACAAACGGCAGGGCAACGCGCCTGGACCTCGCCAACTGGCTGGTTTCGAAGGATAACCCCTTAACGGCCCGCGTCTTCGTAAATCGGATGTGGCGACTCTTCTTCGGCACCGGGCTGTCCAAGGTCCTGGACGATCTTGGCTCGCAGGGAGAGTGGCCCACACACCCCGAGCTGCTGGACTGGCTCGCTGCGGAATTCATGGAACCGCAGGCGCCAGGGACGCACGCATGGGACATGAAGCATATTGTCCGAACCATCGTCACAAGCCACACCTACCGGCAGTCGTCAGCAGGAAGCCCGGAAGCCGAGGCAAAGGATCCGGACAACCGACTGCTCGCACGGCAGTCGCGGCTGCGCGTAGACGCCGAAATTGTACGAGACGTCGCGCTTTCAGTGGCGGGTCTGCTGGATGATCGCTTCGGCGGGCCGAGCGTCAGGCCTTACCAGCCTGACGGGTACCTTGCCGCACTCAATTATCCCAAACGCAGCTACTCCGTTAGCCGGGGCAGAGATCTGTACCGCCGAGGCCTCTACGTACACTGGCAGCGGTCCTTCCTTCACCCCAGCCTGCTCACCTTCGACGCACCGACGCGCGAGGAATGCACGGTCAACCGGGTAACCTCCAATACTCCTCTGCAGGCATTAGTGCTGTTGAATGATCCGATCTTCGTAGAAGCCGCGCGCGTGTTCGCCGCGAGGATCTTGAAGGAAGGCGGCAGCTCGATCGACAAGCAGATCGATTGGGCGTACCGGGTCGCACTGAGCCGCCCGGCTAGGCCGGAGGAGCAGCGAATCCTTGCGGATCTACACCGCGCCAGCCGCGATCGCTTCCGCACGTCTCCGGAAGAAGCGAAAAAGCTGCTGGCCACGGGCGACGCGCCTTTGCCCCAAGAGATTTCGGAAACGGAACTGGCGGCGATGACAACCGTCGCCCGCGCAATCCTGAACTTGCACGAGACGATCACTCGAAACTGACGAGGCCCCCATGGATTCGATCAATAAGACGGCTCTTGAGATGCACCGCCGAACGTTCCTCGGAAGAGGAATCGCCAATCTCGGTCTCCTGGCGCTGCATTCCCTGCTTCCGTCGAGGCTCAAAGGCGCCGACGGGCCCGCGCAGGGTGATCGATGGCGGGGCGTCGTGAACCCGCTCCATCACCCCGCCAAGGCAAAGCGGGTGATTTATCTCTATCAGGCTGGCGGCCCGTCCCATTTGGAGACGTTCGACAACAAGCCGAAGCTTGCAGAAATGCACGGGAAGCCCATGCCGGAGTCCTTCACGAAGGGCCAGCAGATCGCACAGCTCCAGGGCAAGCCCCTCATCTGCTTCGGTCCGCAGTACGGCTTCAAGAGGTTCGGCAAGTCGGGACAGGAGATTTGCGAGCTGTTCCCGCACATCGGCAGCGTTGCCGACGACATCTGCATCATCCGGTCGATGTGGACGGAGCAGATCAACCACGACCCCGCACACACGCTGATGAATACGGGGTCGATCATCGCAGGACGTCCGAGCATGGGATCGTGGGTCCTGTACGGACTAGGCTCGGAGACGGAGGATTTGCCCGGCTTTGTCGTGCTCCTCTCCTCAGGACGAGGCGGCCAGATGCAACCGATCGCTGCGCGGCAGTGGTCGGCCGGCATCCTGCCAAGCAAATTCCAAGGCGTCAAACTCAACTCCGTTGGTGATCCGGTTCTCTACATCCAGAACCCGGCGGGCTTCGACGCTGATCTCCAGCGTAAGTCCATCGAAGCGATTAATGAGCTGAACCGAGTGCAGCACAAGTTCGAGGCCGACCCGGAGATTCTGACCCGAATCGCGCAGTACGAGATGGCGTTCCGAATGCAAACCAGCGTTCCGGAGCTGATGGACATGAGCAAGGAGCCGGCACACGTGCTGGAGGCCTACGGCGCAAATCCGGGCGACGGATCGTTTGCGTCGAACTGCCTTCTGGCGCGCCGTCTGGCAGAACGCGGCGTCCGGTTCATTCAGCTCTACCATCGCGACTGGGACCATCATGGCGGCGTGAAGAAGAATATGGCGCTCAAAGCCGAAGAGGTAGACCGGCCGACCGCGGCGCTGATCAGAGATTTGAAGGAGCGCGGAATGCTCGACGAAACGATGATCATCTGGGGCGGCGAGTTCGGCCGCACTCCTATGTCCCAGGGGGGCGACGGCCGGGACCACCACATCAAGGGCTTTTCCTACATGGTGGCGGGCGGCGGTTTCAAGGCCGGCATCACGTACGGCGCAACGGATGAACTCGGATACCAGGCTACGGAAAACCCGGTCAGCGTGCACGACTTCCACGCCACGATGCTGCATCTGCTCGGCATCGACCACAAGCGTCTGACCGTGAAGTTTCAAGGCCTGGACGTACGCCTCACGGGCGTGTCCGGCGACGTCGTAAAAGACATTCTGGCGTAGGTTGGAGAAGGATCGATGATGCGGACAACTCGAAGAGCGTTGCTCGGTCTTGGACTCGGCTGCGCGGGGCTGCTGGGGGTACCAGCGTTCGCGCAAAAGCGGCCTGAGCTGAATGACGGCGAGGCTCACGGCGACCCGCCCTTTCTCATCGAGGAAGGCTGGCAGCCGTTGCTGAACGGCAAGGATCTGCAGGGCTGGCGCGCTCAGGATTCCTCCAAGCCGAACGAGTGGTTCACCACCGCCTACGTGATGTGGGACCGTCTGCTGGCGCCAGGGCGGCTAAGCGGGATGAAAGCTCCCTCTGGCAGAATCCTCAATGGCCCGACGGGGCGCACCGTAAACCTCGTGACCGAGCAGAAATTCGGCGACATGGAGCTGTATCTGGAGTTCATGCTGGCGAAAGGCTCAAACTCCGGCGTCTACCTGCACGGTTTATACGAGGTCCAGATTTTTGATAGCTGGGGATCCACAGAGCCGATGAAGACCTCCGACGGCGGAGCAATTTACCACCGCTGGATCAATAACCGCGGTGTCGGGGGATCCGCCCCGTCGAGGAACGCCTCTCGGCGGCCCGGCGAGTGGCAGAGCTATCAGATCTGGTTCCGCGCCCCCCGCTTCGATGCCAACGGCAAGAAGATCGAGAATGCCCGTTTCCTGCGGGTTCTGCACAACGGATTGTCGGTCCAGAACGACGTCGAGGTAAGCGGCCCGACGCGCGCTCACATGGACATCCCGGAAGCGCCGGAGAATCCCCTGATGCTGCAGGGCGATCACGGGCCGGTCGCGTTCAAGAACATTTATTGGCGCCCGCTGAGAGAGATCATCATCCGCTAAGACGTCAGCGGGAGGAGGAGCGATGAGAGCAGCATTCTACGAAGGACAGGAGCGCATCCGGATCGGTTCGTGCGTGCCTGTGCAGCCAGCACCCGGGCAGGTTCAGATTGAAGTGTCGCACTGCGGCATTTGCGGGACGGACCTGCATATCTTCCACGGGAAGATGGATCACCGCGTCACCTTCCCGCAAGTCCTTGGCCACGAGATGTCCGGCATAATCCGGGCTGTAGGCGATGGCGTATCTGGTTGGGCTATCGGAGACCGGGTCACAGTCCGGCCGCTCGATCCCTGCGGCACATGTCCCGCCTGCAAAAATGGCCATAGCCACATCTGCCAGAAACTGAAATTCATCGGCATCGATGCTCCGGGTGCGATGCAGAGCCTGTGGACCGTTCCCGCTCACACCCTGCATAGACTGCCCGACAGCCTGTCGCTCGAACAGGGGGCGCTCATCGAGCCGCTGGCGGTCGCTTGCCACGACGTCCGGATGGGCGAGCTCAAGGCTGGCGAGTACGCCGTGGTGCAGGGCGGAGGTCCGATCGGACTGCTCATCGCGCTCGTCGCCCGGAGCGCGGGCGCCCGTGTCATCGTAACCGAGGTGAATCCGTTCCGGATCCAGCTCGCGCAGGAGCTTGGGCTTGATGTCGTGAATCCGCGGGAAACCGACCTGGTGGAGCTCGTCAACGACCAGACCGGTGGCGCGGGAGCCGATGTGGTCTTTGAAGTGTCGGGCTCTGCCGCAGCGGTGGAAATGATGACGAAGCTTCCCAGGGTCCGCGGCAGGATCGTGATGGTGGCCATTCACAGCGAGCCGCCGAAGGTGGATCTGTTCCGATTCTTCTGGCGGGAGCTCAAGCTGCTGGGCGCGCGCGTCTACGAACCCGAGGATTTTGAGCAGGCCATTGCGCTGGCTGCCTGCGGCAATCTGCCGCTCGATCGGGTTGTCACGAAGGTGCTGCCTCTCGAAGGACTCGAATCTGCGTTTCGTGAGATGGAAAGCGGCGGAGATGTGATGAAGGTTTTGGTGAGGTGTTCGGAATGAGCGTCCTGGATCTCTTCCGTCTCGATGGCAAGATCGCAATGGTCACCGGCTGCAAGCGCGGCATCGGAAAGGCCATGGCCATAGCGCTTGCGGAAGCAGGAGCCGACATTATAGGCGTCAGCAAGACGCTGGAGCCGGAAGGCAGTGACGTCGCGCGTGAAATCTGCGGGCTCGGGCGCAACTTCACCGCCTATCGATGCGACTTTGCGGACCGCGAAGCGGTGCGCGCGCTCGCTCGGAAGGTACAGGAAGACGTGGGGACCCCGGACATTCTGGTGAACAATGCCGGCACGATCCTGCGCAAGCCAGCCGCGGAGCATCCCGACGAATATTGGGACGAAATTATCGAAACGAACCTCAATTCGCAGTTCATTCTCAGCCGGGAGCTGGGAAAGCGAATGGTGGAACGCGGATCGGGCAAGATTATCTTCACCGCATCGCTGCTGACCTTCCAGGGAGGCATTACGGTTCCCAGCTACGCGGCGAGCAAAGGTGCGATCGGACAGCTGACGAAAGCTCTCGCGAACGAATGGGCTGGAAGGAACGTCCAGGTGAACGCGATCGCCCCCGGTTATATCAACACAGACAACACAGCCGCACTCCGCGCAGATCCGGTGAGGAATCCCGCAATTTTGTCCCGCATTCCGGCTGGGCGTTGGGGGGAGCCCGACGACTTCAAGGGCGCCGTCGTGTTCCTCGCTTCCAGGGCCTCCGACTACGTGAACGGAACCATTCTGGTTGTCGACGGCGGCTGGATGGGACGCTAGTTCCAGAGTTATCCCAGGTGTTCGCCTGACCGCTGTTGCAGTCTTGACTGTCGCGGCATCCGTGCCGCATGCTAAGAACTCATGTCCGTCGGCTATTGGGTCCCAACCACCACTCGACCGTGCTTTACTCGTGAAGATATTGCTGCTGCCGCTTCCTTGACCCGTGAAGTTGCTTACGTGATCCGGGATCCCAACTACGGTTACCTGGGAGTCGGACTGGCGGGAGTAATCTGCCCCAATCCCGTCCCTGATGGCCGGCCGCAGTACCCGGTACTCGCGGTGCTGCCGCCGGTTTATCCGGAATGGCTTGGGGATCAGTCGTTCCTTCAAATCCACAACGTTCGCTTTCCCTACATCGCTGGAGAGATGGCTCACGCCATCGCCAGCACACGGATGGTGATTGCGATGGCGCAAGCGCGCATGCTCGCCTTTTACGGTGCGGGCGGCGTAAGTCCCGCGAACATCGAGCGGGCCATCGTCGAGATTCGCGAAGCAGTCGAGCCAGACGGGCTCAGCTGGGGTGCGAATCTGATCCACAGCCCGAATGAGCCTGGGATGGAGGACGCCGTCGCCGATATCTTTCTGCGGCACTGCGTCCGCAGGGTCTGCGCCTCAGCCTACATGCGGCTTACGCCTGCGGTAGTACGATATGCATGCAGCGGGCTGCGCCTCGACCCCTCAGGCCAGATCGTCCGCACGAATCATCTCTTCGCCAAACTGTCGAGGACCGAGCTGGCGACCATGTTCCTCTCGCCAGCGCCTCCGAACATCGTGAACGCCCTGGTGCAGCAGGGGAAGCTGACGGAGCACGAAGCGCACTTGGCGCAATACGTCCCGCTGGCGGAAGACATCACTGTGGAAGCGGATTCGGGCGGACACACCGACAATCGCCCGCTCGTCGCTTTGTTCCCGACGATCACGGCTCTGCGCGACCGGTTGATTGCACAGTACGGCTACACACGTCCGATTCGTGTCGGCGTCGGAGGAGGCCTCGGTACTCCGGCCGCGATCGCCGGCGCCTTCGCCCTCGGAGCCGCTTATGTTCTTACCGGCTCAATCAATCAATCCTCAGTTGAGGCCGGTACATCGAACGTCGTAAAGCAGATGCTCGCGCAAGCCGAACTGGCGGATGTCGTTATGGCCCCGGCTCCTGATATGTTCGAGCAGGGCGTCAAGGTACAGGTGCTCAAGAAAGGAACGATGTTCGCCGGGCGCGCCTCGCAACTCTATGAGCTCTACGTGAAGTACAACAGCATTGAGGAGATTCCGACCGACGTGCGGCAGCGCATCGAGCGCGATCTGTTCCGCGCCTCGCTGGATGACGTTTGGCGGGACACAGTGAAGTTCTTCGAGCAGCGCGATCCGAAGCAAGTGGAGAAGGCGAACAAGGATCCGAAGCACAAGATGGCTTTGATCTTCCGCTGGTACGTGGGGCAATCCAGCCACTGGTCGATCCGTGGCGACGAAAGCCGCCGCTTCGACTATCAGATCTGGTGCGGTCCTGCGATGGGCGCCTTCAACGCATGGACGAAGGGGTCTTTCCTTGCCGACCCCGCCAACCGCTCCGTCGTCCAGATCGCACTGAATCTCATGGAAGGCGCTGCGGTCATCACTCGCGCACAGCAGCTGCGAACGGCCGGAATCCCCGTTCCAGACAGCGCATTCCAGTTCCAGCCTCGCCCTCTGTAGCGCGGGCAACCTGTTGTTATACAAAAGCCTTTGCTTTCAACCGCCTATCCGGGCGGTTTATCCTGAAAGGATGAGGCTACCTGTCGGACTTCGCTGTCTCGCGATCCTGATCTGCGGGATCTCTTCTCTCGCGGCCGCCGCTCCAGAGTGGGTCGCACGAAGCAACGAGCACGCCAGGATGGCGCTCGAGCGGCAAGCGCCGTTTGACCCCGAAGAAGCATCCTCTCTGGGCCTCGAAGCCTTCGACGAGCAGATTGTGGACATGAAGCCGAATGTCTCGGCTCGGAAGAAGAAGATGCTGGTGGGCCTCGAGGCGGAGTTGCAGCGTCGTTTGGCTGCCGAGCGTGATCCACGGGTGAAGCAGGATCTTGAAATCATCCTCACCGAGATCCGCAACTCCATTCGAGGGATCGAACTTTCCGATCGCTACTCGCTTCCCTATGTCAGCGTCCCTCGTGTTGTCTTCGCTGGCCTGCAGACACTGCTCGACGACCAGGTGGCTCCAAAGCGGCGTCCCGCGGCGCTGGTCCGGCTCCGGCGGTACGCGGGATTGGAGAAGGGATACAAGCCGCTCACCGTCCTAGCCGAGGAGAGAATTCGCGAGCGCATGAAGGTGAAGGGCATCCTCGGACCGCCCAAGATCCAGGTGGAGAAAGATCTGCAGAACATTCCGCTGCTGCTTGACGGCATTGAGCAGTTGTTCAAGAAGTACAACCTCACCGGCTATGAGCAGGCTTACGCGAAGCTGAAAGAGCAAGTGGAGGCATACAACGACTTCGTACGGCGCGAGGTGCTGCCGCGCAGCCGCGACGACTTCCGGCTGCCTCCCGAACTGTACGCCTACCGATTAAAGAGCTACGGTGTCGACATCCCGGCGGAGGAACTGACAGCCATGGCGCACAAGGCGTTCGACGAGATCCAGCAGGAAATGCAGCGGGTCGCCGCAGACGTCGCCAAACAAAGAGGCTTCAGCTCGTCTGACTACCGCGACGTCATCAGAGAGCTCAAGAAGGAGCAGCTCGCGGGAGACACCATTGTGGATCATTACCGCGCGCGAATTGGACAAATCGAGGAGATCCTCCGCCGCGAGCAGCTTGTTTCCCTTCCCGAGCGCCCGGCACGGATGCGTTTGGCCAGCCCGGCCGAATCCGCCGCTCAGCCGGCGCCGCATATGCGCCCTCCGCGGCTGATCAATAACGAAGGGGAAACCGGGGAGTTTGTTTTGCCGCTGTCGAATCCGTCGGCGCAGGGCAAGCGGATGGACGACTTCACTTTCGCAGCCGCCTCCTGGACGCTGACCGCTCACGAGGCGCGTCCGGGACATGAGATGCAGTTCAGCGCAATGGTGGAGAACGGCGTCTCTACCGCCCGGGCAATCTACGCATTCAACAGCACGAACGTCGAGGGATGGGGTCTTTACTCAGAGTGGATGATGTATCCGTTCATGCCCGCAGAGGGCAAGCTGATCTCCCTGCAGTATCGTCTTCTGCGTGCGGCGAGAGCTTTCCTCGATCCGGAACTGCACGTGGGCAAGGTCACACCGTCTCAAGCGATGGATGTGCTGACGAAAGATGTCGTGCTTTCCGAAGCCATGGCGACCCAGGAAGTGGACCGGTACACGTTTCGCTCGCCCGCCCAGGCGACCTCGTACTTCTACGGCTACACTCGCCTGTTGGAACTCCGCCGCGATAGCGAGAAACGGCTCGGACCCAAGTTCAACCAGCGCGAGTTCCACGACTTCATCTTGAGCCAGGGACTGCTGCCCCCGGCTCTGCTGAGGAAAGCGGTCGAAGAGAAATTCAGGCCTTGAGGATGTCCTTCACAACCTCGCCCCGCACGTCCGTGAGGCGGAATCGCCGGCCCTGAAACTTATACGTAAGCCGCTTGTGGTCGATCCCCAAGCAATGCAGGATCGTGGCGTGCAGGTCGTGCACGTGGACCGGGTTCTCGGTGATGTTGTAGCTGAAGTCATCGGTGGCCCCGTAGGTAATGCCGGGCTTGATGCCTCCGCCCGCCATCCAAATCGTAAAACAACGGGGGTGGTGATCTCTCCCGTAGTCCGTCTCCGTGAGTCTGCCCTGGCAGTAGACGGTGCGCCCGAATTCCCCTCCCCAGACGACCAGCGTATCGTCGAGCAGACCCCGCCGTTTGAGGTCCGCCACGAGCGCCGCGGACGGCTGGTCCGTGGCGCGGCACTGAACGCGAATTTGCTCGGGGAGCTTTGCGTGCTGATCCCATCCACGATGGAATAGCTGGATGAAGCGAACTCCACGCTCCGCCAGGCGCCGTGCCAGCAGGCAGTTGGCAGCAAAGGTACCGGGCTTCCGGGAGTCGGGACCATACAGCTCAAACGTCTCTTCGGGTTCGGTTGAAAGGTCTGTCAGCTCCGGGACGGACGCTTGCATACGGAACGCCATCTCGTACTGTGCAATGCGAGTGGCGATTTCCGGATCCCCTGCCTCCTCCAACTTTGCTTTGTTCAGATCCGCAAGATCATCCAGATAGCGGCGCCGGGCCTTTGTGCTGAAGCCTTCGGGATTGGAGAGGTAAAGGACCGGATCCGCACCGGAGCGGAATTTGACTCCCTGATAGCGGGTCGGCAGGAAGCCGCTTCCCCAAAGGCGGTCCGCTAAGGGCTGGTCCCCGAGCTTGCCTCCTTTCGACGTCATGACGATGAACGCAGGCAGGTCCTTGTTCTCGGTCCCCAGACCGTAAGCGATCCACGAGCCGATGCTTGGGCGGCCAGCAAGCTGAAATCCGGTTTGGAAAAAGGTAATGCCGGGATCGTGATTGATCTGCTCGGTATACAAGGAGCGCACGAAACAGATGTCGTCCGCCACGCGCGCGGTATATGGGAGCAGTTCGCTCAACCATGCGCCGCTCTGCCCGTGCTGCGAGAAGCGGAATATCGAGGAGGCCACGGGAAAGGACGACTGAGCCGCCGTCATTGTCGTGAGGCGCTGACCCATCCGTACAGAGCCGGGCAACTCGGAGCCCTGCATCCTGGCAAGCTGAGGCTTCGGGTCGAAGAGGTCGATCTGCGACGGCCCGCCGTATTGGAAGAGGTAGATAACCCGTTTGGCGCGAGCTGGAAAGTGCGGCAGCCCCGGTAAACCTGAAGACTCCTCCTGGCCGCGCAGGTCTTCGCTGAGCAGGCTGGAGAGGGCTGCAGTCCCAAGCCCGGCGAGGGACTGGCTGAAGAACTGTCTCCGTGTCGTTGTCCGCTCCATGCTCATCTACTCCTTCGTGACTGTCTCATCGAGATTGAGGATCAGGCTGGCAACGGCGGTCCACGCTGCCAGCTCAGGCGCTGGAATGTTCGGGTCTGAAGCGGAGTCTCCCTGTCGGATGAGCTTTTGCGCCGCTTCGGGTTCCGAAGCAAAGTGGTCTTTAAAGAACTGAAGAGATGCGCTGAGCTTTGTCCGCTCGAAATCTTTTGGCAAGCGGGCGAGCACCAGCCGGAATGCGAGATCCAGACGCTGCGCTGGAGGGGCCTCGTGGATGACACGCTCGGCAAGTTTTCGTGCCGCTTCGACGAAGGTGACGTCGTTCATCAGGTTGAGCGCCTGAAGCGGCGTATTCGTCCGTGATTCCCGCACCACGCAGCTTTCCCGAGTCGCAGAGTCGAAGTTGAGCATGAAGGGCGGTGGTGCTGTCCGCTTCCAGAACGTATAAAGGCTCCGCCGGTAAAGCCCCTCGCCCCTGTCACGCTCGTAGTCGCGGTCACCGAGTTCGCTCCAGAGTCCGGCCGGCTGATAAGGCTTCACAGAAGGCCCGCCGATTTTCTCGACCAGAAGGCCGGATACAAACAAGGCTTGATCCCGCAGTATGTCGGCGGACAAACGCAGGCGGGGACCACGAGCCAGCAGCCGATTCTCGGGGTCGCGAGCCAGCAAGTCCGGCGTCACCGCCGACGACTGGCGGTACGTGGCGCTCGTCACGATGAGCTTCTGCAGCCGCTTCACGTCCCAGCCCGATTTGACAAATTCTGTCGCCAGCCAGTCCAGCAGCTCGGGATGAGAAGGCCATTCGCCCTGGGAACCGAAATCCTCCGCCGTTTTGACGATTCCGGTGCCAAAGTACATCTGCCAGAACCGGTTTACGGCAACGCGCGCGGTGAGTGGATTCTGAGGATCCACAAGCCATCGCGCGAGGCCAAGCCGGTTGTTTGGACTCCCCGGAGGAAGCGGCGGCAGCACAGCAGGAACGCCCCGGGCCACCTTCTCGCCCGGACGATCATACGCACCGCGAATGAGCACGAACGTCTCTTTGGGGACAGGAAGCTCCTCCATGACCATCACGGTGGGAATCTGCTCGAAGGCGTCGTCGCGAGCCTGCTTTGCCTTTTGGTACGCCTCCCATAGCGCACGGATTTCAGCGGGAGCTCCAAGCTCGAGAAAGGCCTCCGCAATCTTGTGCTGTTCCGCGGGAGTTCGTTTCGCCTCCGGGAGCGCGGCGATCTGAGAAAGATCCCGGGTCACGGCAAGCACAGCTACTTCCGTTTCCGGAAGGACCCGGTCATAGACGCGGACATCGTCAATGAGCCCTCGAAACGGCGGTCCGAAACCGCCGCCTCCGCCGATCCGCAGCGGCTCTGCCGTGAAGAAGTCCTGGTTGATCGCGTCGAGAAGAACCTCGACTTCCTGCATGCGGCCGTCTACGAAGATCCGTACGCCCGATGCCGTCCGCGAGCCGTCGTACGTGAACGCCACATGATGCCACCCCTCCGCGGGAAGCGCTTGCTTGGACTGGACGCGGATGGAATCATCGAGCTTGCGCTTGATCAGGTTCACTTGCAGCCGGCCGCCCGCAAGGTAGATTCCCCATCCCTCGCCATCCGGCTTGTCCTGAGCGCGCGTCACAATGGGCCCGTCGGGAGCAGACGGACTGACCCACGCAGCGACAGTGAATTTGCTGTAGAACCCGAAGCCGGCTTTGTCACCCGCATCCATTACGCGGCTGCCGTTAAAGCGGGCCGCGCCGCCGACAACTCCTGAACCCGATTCATCCATCGGAAGGTGCACGGCGAGGCCGCGTGACGGAAACCAGTTTTCGCCGGCTTTCAGGGTGCGTTCCCATTGCCGCTGATCGGCCTGAATCTGCTTGCCAGCGGCTCGAAAAGCCGAGTCCGCAGACGCAACCGCCTTTTCAAGTTCCGCTAACCGCCGCTGCTGCTCCCTGGTCGGAGCCTTGATGTAAGGGGGTGTATTGCCGAACTTCAGGTAGCGGCCAAGCTCGGGGATGTTATTGAAGTAGGCAAGGAGCTGATAGAACTCCCTCTGCGTGATTGGATCGTACTTGTGGTTGTGGCACCGTGCGCATCCAACCGTGAGCCCCAGGAACACAGTGGACATGGTCTCGACGCGGTCCACTGCGTACTCGACGAGATACTCCTCTGGAACGATGCCGCCCTCCGAATTGCCGCGGTGGTTTCGATTGAAGCCCGTCGCGATCTTCTGGTCTAGAGTGGCATTCGGCAACAGGTCGCCGGCGATCTGTTCGACCGTGAAGCGATCGAACGGCATGTTGCTGTTGAATGCATCGATTACCCAGTCACGCCAGCGCCACATATGCCGCTCGGCGTCGGTCTGGTAGCCATTCGTGTCAGCATACCGAGCGGCGTCCAGCCAGCGCACGGCCATCCGCTCGCCGTATCGCGGAGAGGCAAGTAGGCGATCCACGACCTTTTCATACGCGTTCGGCGATGTGTCTCGAAGAAAGGCGTCAACTTCGGAGGGTGTCGGCGGAAGGCCCGTAAGATCGAGGGAAACGCGCCGCAAAAGAGTCTCTTTGGAGGCCTCTGGACTGGGACGCAGTCCTTCCTGTTCCAGGCGTGCCAACAGGAAATAGTCGATCGGGTTGCTCGGCCATGCCTTGAACTGAACAGAGGGCAGTGAAGGCTGTGAAGGAGGCAGAAACGACCAATGCTTTTGCCACTTCGCTCCCTGTGCGATCCACGTTCGCAGCAGCTCAATCTCTCGTGCTGTCAGCGACAGTCCCGAGGACGGCGGGGGCATGCGTACGGAAGGGTTCTTTTCCGTGATCCGGCGCACAAGTTCGCTCGCAGCCTCGTCGCCAGGGACAACGGCTCGGCGTCCTCCGATATCGGCGGTCGCCGCTGCTTCACTATCCAGCCGGCGCTTGATCCCGAGAGCTGCCGAATCCGGTCCGTGACAGCCAAAGCACTTGTCAGAAAGGATCGGGCTGATATCGCGGTTGAACACAACTTGCTCCTCGCACCACCCGCAGGTGACAAGGAGCATGGCGCAAACGAGCAATCGAGCGGGAACGTTCATCATGGACGCCCGTAACCTTCAGCTTAGTGTGCCACAACACCAAGGCCGCGGCGCCTCCTTTTGTACGGGCCCGCACAGTCAGAGCGGGCATGTGCACCGTAAGGTCAGGACGCTAAAACCGGCGGCCGCTTCGTGTGCTTCTTCATGTCATCCAGAACTGCCTGAAGACGGACTCGCGAGCGCCGCGCTTCCGGCGTCTGCCGTTCAGCCGGTATCGGCGACTGCTCCAACGGATCCGCCACGACATCGTAGAGTTCTCCGGTACTGTACAGCTTGTAGCGCTTGTCGCGCGCGCAGATCTTCAGAGAGAACTGCTCTTTGTCCCACCCTGGGCGCGGATCGTAGTAGAAGTAGACCCATTCCCGCGGCTTGCCCTTGGCGCCCTTTAATTGCGGAAGGAAGCTCCGACCGTCGACGGTAAACTCGCGAGGGATCTTGGTTCCGGCGGCATCAGCGATAGTCGGAAGAAAATCGGTGGAATCGATCAGGTCGTCGAGCACTTTGCCAGCCGGCGCAGTACCTTTCCAGTTCGCAATCAAAGGCACGTGCGTTCCTGCGTCCGTCGTTAGTCCCTTCCCCCCTCGGATCGTCCTGTCGCCTAAACGGGACTCGATTTCTTTTGGCGTTCCGTTATCGCTGAAGAACAGGATGATCGTGTTTTCCCGCAGACCCAGACGGTCGATGCTTTCGACAACGCGGCCGACGGTCGCGTCCATGTATTCCACCATGTCTTTAAAGAACTTGGGGTCGGTGCGGTGGCGGTTGCCGCTATTCCATTCGGCGCTGCGCGGGGTCGGAGTAAAGGGCGCATGCGTCAGCACCATCGGGTAGTAGACAAAGAACGGCTCGTTCTTGTGAGCCTCCATGAAATTAGTCAGGAAAGACGCAAAGACATCCTCTCCGTACTGCCCCTTGAGCTCGTGGAGCCCGTCCCGGCGCATGACAACGGGATCGGCGTACCGCGACCCTTTGTCTTCCGTATGCCCGGCGTGCCAAAGGCAATAGTCGTCGAAGCCGCTATCCTTGGGCAGCATTCCCTTACCGCGCCATTCGGGCTGGTAGCCTGGCGGGTTGTAGCTGTATAGCTGCCACTTGCCGGCGATGCAGGTCTTATAGCCCGCCGCCTGCATCAGATGGCCGAAGGTCTTCTCCTTTGGATTCAGGATGCCGAAGGCTTCATAGTTCCGGCAGTTGTACTGTCCGGTCATGACCTGGAGACGCGTCGGCGCACAGAGCGGCTGGGCATAGGCGTTCGTAAAACGAATTCCCGAGGCGGCGAGGGCGTCGAGATGCGGCGTCCGGTAGGATGTGCTGCCATAACAGCTCAGGCATTCATAGCCCAGGTCGTCCGCCATGATAAGCACGATATTCGGCCGCCTCGAAGCCGGCGGACCGGCCAGTAGGGGCGCTGCTGCGGCGGCGCCGACGGAGAACGTGCTGAGAAAGCGTCGACGATTCATGCGATCTTTCCGCGTTTTCCCTACTTTATCCCAATTCCAGTGGATCACTGTATTAGAAATTGCACTAGAATGACGACATGCGGTTTCTGCCCCTTTTCCTTCTCTTTCTTTTTGCGCGCGGAGCTGCTCCGCAAGATTTCGACGTACTCATCCTCAACGGCAAGGTGGTGGACGGAACCGGCAACCCATGGAGGGCCGCCGACGTAGGCATCCGTGGCGGCCGTATCGTGGAGGTGGGGGAGCTGAAGGGCCGCCAGGCAAAGAGGACAATCGATGCCACGAACCTCGTCGTAGCCCCCGGCTTCATCGACATCCACAACCATTCCGACGACACCATCCTGGTTGACGGCAATGCCGAGAGCATGGTGCGGCAAGGCGTCACATCCATGATCTTTGGCGAGGGAGGATCGGCCGCACCGCTTGGCGGTAAGCAGGAAGCCAAGCCGTCAACAGCCGATTGGACCGATTTTAAGGGCTACTTTGCGCGTCTGCTGAAGCAAGGCATATCGACAAACGTGGGCTCCTACGTGGGCTCGAGCCAGATTTGGACCTACGTTCGCGGGCCGAAGGCAGGCCCGGCAACCGCGGCAGAAATCGCCGAAATGCAGAATCTTGTGCGCAAGGCCATGGAGGACGGTGCCCTGGGAGTCGCCAGCTCCTTGAGCGGTCCGCCGGGCTCGTGGATCGATACCGATGCGCTCGTCGCGATGTGCAAGGTTGCCGCTGAGTATGGCGGCATATATTCCACGCACATGCGGACGGAAGGTCAAGGTGTGTTTGAGGCCGTGGCAGAGGCGCTCGAGATCGGACGCAAGGCCAGGATTCCGGTGGACATCATCCACTTGAAAATCGCCGACCACAAGCTGTGGGGGCGCATGCCGGAGCTGGTCGCAACGATCAGGCAGGCGCGAGCCAACGGCCAGCAGGTGGAAGCCAACGTCTATCCCTACCGCGCCGGTCAGAACAATCTGGCCACCATCCTGCCTCCCTGGGCGCATGAGGGCGGCAAAGCCGCGATGCTCGCGCGCCTGAAGGATCCCGCCCAGCGGGCAAAGATCAAAGAGCAGATCCAGAACGGAATTCCGGGCTCGAATTGGTACAACCACTACACGGCAACCGGTTCATGGGAGGGGATGCTGCTCGTCTCCATGTCAAACCCCGAGTACAAGCGCTTCGAAGGCAAACGCATGAATGAAGTCATCGCAGCGCTCGGCGGGGATCCCTTTGACGTGCTTTTCCGGCTGCTCGAGGCCAACGGCGGATCCATTCCGACGATCTACTTCCATCACAGCGAAGAGGACATGAGATACGCGCTGCAGCAGCCGTTTGTATCGATCGGATCCGACGGGAGCGCCGTGAAGGCCGAAGGTGTGCTGGCTCGGGGCAATCCGCACCCCAGGTACTACGGCACGTTCCCGCGCGTGCTCGGGCGCTATGTGCGGGAAGAGAAAGTCCTCACGCTCGAAGAAGCGGTCCGCAAGATGACGTCGGCAAACGCTGCGAAGATCGGACTCTACGACCGCGGGCTGATCCGGCCAGGATTCTGGGCCGACATCACGATCTTCAACCCGGACACGGTCATCGACAACTCCACCTGGGACAAGCCGCATCAATACGCTTCCGGAATCGAGTATGTGCTGGTAAACGGGGAGACGGTCCTGGAGCGCGGGAAACATACAAACGCCAGGCCTGGGCGGATTCTCTATGGTCCTGGATACGCCGTAAAGAGGGCCTCCGCCGCCACTACGACCACTGCTGCAACCGCGGCGGCTCCTGCCCCGGCTGCGACGACCAGCGACCGCAGCGCTGCGGAGTGGGTGATCCGGAGCGGCGGCAGAGTTCGCCTGGTCGGCCAGACTTCGTATATCGAGACTCTCTCTGACCTTCCCGCTGGTGACTTCCGTCTCGCTACTGTCGATTTGATCGGGACCGACATCAAGCCGAACGAACTGCACCGGTTGAGCAACCTGCAGGAATTGACCGAGCTGTTCCTACCGGGTCCGATCTTCAATCCGGGCGCAGGCAGCCGGCTGGATGCGAATGACGAGCTGAAGGCCCTTGCCGGACTGCGGAAGCTCGAGAAGTTGCACCTGAGCCTCCACTTTCTGACGACAATCAACGTCCAGGATAAAGGTCTGGCGCACTTGAAAGACCTTACGAATCTTCGCGAGCTCCGGATTTCTCAAACGAAGGTAAAGGGCGAGAGTCTGACCCCGTTCGTAAATCTGCGCAAACTCAATCTCGACTACTCCACGTTCTCGGATGAGGGAATGCGCTATCTGACGGGGATGAAAGAGCTTACCCACCTTTCCCTCCGCGATACGTTGATCACCGACGCAGGGCTGCAGTATCTGTCAGGGCTTACTAACCTGGAGTATCTCGACCTGTACGGCGGCAAAATCACCGACCGGGGAGTCAAGGCGCTTGCCGGTTTGAAGAAGCTGAAGAAGCTTAACCTGCTCGGCTCCTCGATTACCGACGAAAGTGCAGAAATCCTCGCAGGACTGCCGAATCTGGAGGAGTTGAACCTGTATCGCTCGCAGATCACCAATGCGGGCTTGGCCAAGCTGCGGAATCTGCGCCAGTTGCAGTCCCTGGATCTGCGCTATACGCGCGTGACGAGGGGAGGGGTGGACGAGTTCCGGGCCGCGCTTCCGAAATGCGAAATCGAGTTCCAGGATTCGACTCCGCAAGCAGCGGGGGCAGAGTTGCGGCGCAGCAAACCAGCGGCGAACACGGAGCAGGCTATTGCGGAGTGGATCAAAAAGATGGGCGGCACCGCGGTTGTCCGCGAGGGCGCCGTCCGCGAAGTAGATCTTTCGCGTACTCCGATCACCGATGCGCAACTGGAACATCTGCGTGGGCTCGCCTCGCTTGAAAGCTTGAAGCTCGAATCAACGGAGGTCGGCGATCCGGGAGTTGGGGCCCTCGGAAGTCTCAAGTCCCTGCGCACGCTGAATCTCAACCACACGATGATTTCGGACAGGGGCCTGACGGTACTAGCGGCCCTTCCCCGTCTGGAGACGCTTCTGGTCGGGCATTCGCTTGTGGAGGGCTCTGGCCTGGACGCCCTGGCAAAAGCCCCGCAACTGCGGACTCTCTCGCTCGCGGGATGCAACATCGACGATGCCGGGTTCGAGAAGCTACGCGGTGCGGTGCAACTGCGTGAGCTCGACTTGAGTTATACAGACCTCACCGATCCCGCGGTAGCCCACCTCAAAGGCATGCAATCGCTGGAACGCCTGGATTTGACGGCTACGGATCTGGGGGACGAAGGGCTGCAGCACCTTGCCGCCCTTACCAACCTTCGGCATCTGTATCTCAGCTATGGGCGATACACGGACAAGGGCGTAGAGGCGCTCGGCGCTCTGCGGAATCTCGTAACTCTCGAGATGGCGCGAACGCGGGTTACTGACGCCTCCCTGCCCGCTCTGGCCTCGATGCAGAATCTACGGCGTCTAAACCTGGACTACACCTCCGTTTCCGACAAGGGCGTGGCTGTTCTGGTGAAGTCGCTTCCGCAGCTCGACGTACTCCGGCTGGACAGCGCGAACATCACCGATGCAGCCGTCGAAGCTCTGAGAGGGTTCGGCCGTTTGAAAGAATTGAATCTTTACCACACTCTCGTGACCGAGAAAGGGTTTGAGACTTTGAAATCCGCGCTTCCCAACTGCCAGATCATCTTCGATCAGGACTCGGCGCAGCCAAACAGGAGAAAGAGCTAATGAGAAAGAATACAATCCTTTTCATCCCAGCAGTGGCGCTGGCCGGCGCGCTGGTGAATCCGCAGCAATGGATTGGTGAGAACGGCGGAACGAGCAAAGCCGATGCTCGGGGGAAGATCGTCGAGGTTAGCCTGAGGAGCTCATGGATTGCCGATTCCGATTTGCAAGCGCTGAGCACGTTCCAGGATCTCCACCGTCTGGACCTCTCGCACACGAGAATCACCGATCTCGGATTTCGGGAGCTGAAGCCGCTCACGCAAATTACAGATCTCAACCTGTACTACGCGGAGCAGATCGGCGACGGCGCACTGGCGGTCATCAGGAACTGGCGCAACCTCAAGCGGCTGAACCTGCGCGGAACCAAAGTGACCGACGCCGGAGTCGAGCAGTTGGCCGAGCACCCCGCGCTTGAGTCCCTGGACGTCGGGTTCAGCCTGTTCACAGACGGGGGATTCCAGGCCCTAACGTCCATTCCCAATCTCAAGGAGTTGGCGGCAGGAGGAAACAAGGTCACGGACGTCGGCCTGAACTCTCTCCGCCTGATGCCGAACTTGCGCGTTCTGGACCTCAATGGCGCTCAGCGCACGGACTCGGGGCTCTGGGCGGCTACTGTCACGGATCGAGGCCTTGATGCAATCGCCACGCTCAAGCAACTTGAAGAGCTGTACCTGCGCGGCGCAAAGATCACGAACACGGGCAGCGGGAAACTGGCGGCGCTTCAGAAGGTGAAGGTCCTCGATCTCGGCGAGACTCAGCTATCTGAAGCTGGCCTCAAGTTCCTGAGCCAACTTCCGGAACTTGAGCGGCTCAGCCTCTACGGCTGTAAGCGCGTGGACGACTCTGTCATCCCTGCGCTGGAGAGCATTCGGAAGCTGCAGTGGGTGGATCTTACAGGAACAGGCCTGACCCCACAGGCGATCAGCCGGTTACGCAAGAGCAAACCGAACTGCTCGATCCTGTGGGAGCCTGTAAGTTAAGCAAAGCGGGCTAGCCGAACAGACCTTCGAGTTCCTTTGAGGCCGTCGGGAACTCCTTGAGGCCAGCCTGGACGGCCTTATTCGCAACCGCCAGATAAAGATCGCCAACGGTGCCGGTAGCCCGGGTATGAACGCCCGTCTTAAGGTTGCCGGCATGTCCGGCGACAATCAGAGACAAGCCGTTGTTCTTGTGATCATTGGCTTCCGCATGCTCGTGCACGAAGACAATGGTCGTACGGTCGAGCAGATTTCCGTCACCTTCAGGCGTCGCCTTGAGTTTGCCAAGGAACCACGCAAACTCCTCGACGTGCCACCGGCAGATGTCGCGCATGATCCGCTGCCCGTCCGGACCGTTGGCACCCGGCGCCTTGCCATCGGCGTGCGTGTAGTCATGGTGCCGGGCGGCGGTATAGCCGAGCCACGGGAATCGCGTAAGGCCCTGGCACTTTGTGAGCATGTACGATGCAACGCGGGTCTGGCCGGAGGCAAGAGCATGGACCAGCAGCTCGCTTTGAATCTTTGCAATCCTCGGCCAGTCCTTCATATCGCCGTCAAACTCGGGCGGATCCACCCTGCGATACTCGGGAGGAAGGCTCGCGATCGCACGCTCTACATCCCGGACGGCAGCAAGGTGCTCGTCGAGGCGCAATTGATCTTCGCGCCCGAGGCTCTTGCGCAGAACCAGTGTGTCTTCGCGGACCGCATCGAGGACACTCTTCTTCCGCGCCACCCAGCCGGCGTCACGCGCTCCAAACAAGCGGTCGAACAGCTTGTGCGGAAGCATCTCCGGCGGCAGCGCACGATCGTAGCCGGCCCAGCTCATGTTGCGCTGGATGCTCTCGCCAAAGGACTCCTGGGAGACGCCAATCTGAAGGGAGCGGAACCTCGACTGCCCTCCGATGCGGGCCGCGATCAGCTGATCGATAGAAGGACCTCCTGCGCCGCGGCCGGTGAACTGAGTGCCCGTCATCAGGGCGCTCATCGACCGGTGATGGTCGTTCCCTGGTCCCGGGAGGCGCGCAGCCGGGTTATCCAAACCGGTGACGACATGGATATCGTCGCGGAATGGCGCCAGCGGAGCGAGGCACGGCGTCAGAGTGAAATTCTTTCCGGTCTCTTTCGGAATCCAATACTTCTCGGGAATCCCATTGCCGTTGAACCAGAGAACGAAACGCGTCGGCGGCGTTGCCTCGGTACCGGCAGCATACGCGGTTCCCGTCGAATTGAACATCGCCGCAAGCGGCGGTAGCCCAACCATCACGGGAGCTCCTGCGACCGCAGAAACGCCCCGCAGGAACAGCCGGCGCGATAAAGCTTGCTTCTTAGTCACTACGAACGGCATTGTCCACTCCCTCCGGGAATACAAGCAAACTCGATAAAGAAACTAAGAGTTCCTGAAAACGGAACCCTGAACTGCGAAAACGCTCAAAAGCCTTGCGAATCAGGACCCGGTCCGCCGGCGTTTCATGTCTTCCCGCCATATAACGGAAGAGCTGCTTGGCGACGCACTCCTGACACTGGGCATTGCCTGCCAGAATCTTACCAAGCTCCCGCGGCGAAGAGAAGGCTGAATCCGGAATGCCGGCCACATAGCCGGAAGTATCCAGGTCGAGCTCAACGATGAGCGGCTCTGTCTCCTTCTCACCGCGCGCAGCCTGGAATACGAGTTTCTGCTTCTCGCGCCGCTGCCCGATGGCGTCGAATTTCTCAAAGCCAAAACCGATCGGATCGATCAAAGTATGGCAGCTGGCGCAGCTCGCATTGCTCAAATGGATACCCAGACGCTCCCGGTTCGTGCGAGGCTTCTCCCGCGCAAGCGGCGGAAGGTTCGCGTTCACCCCGGGCGGCGGCTGCGGCACGTCCTGGCAAAGAAAACGTTCCCGAATGAAGAGCCCTCGGGCGGTGGGCGACGTTTCAGCAGGCTTGCTGGTCAGGGTGAGGAAGGTGGCCTGGCCGAGGACGCCGGCGCGTTCGGTTGCAGCCGGGAAAGTCACCTTCTCAAACTCCTGCGACGGCCTGTTTACACCGTACAAGGCGGCCAGATCCGAGCTGAGGAATCCGTAGTCGGCGGAATAGAACTCCATGAAGTTCTGGTCGTTCCAAACCAGATGCGAGAACAGGCGACGCGTCTCTTCCGCCATCGAGAGCGCAAGTTCGGGCGTGAACTGCGGATAGGTACGGCGATCCTTGATGGTACTCAGCAAGCTGTCGAATCGGAGCCATTCCGCCAAAAACTCATCCATCGCCTGCTTGGCTCGCGGATCCTTTAGCATGCGGCGGGCCGCTCGCTCGACACCAGCTGGCGTGTTCAACTCGCCCGATTCAGCCGCCCGGAGCAGCTCCTCGTCGGGCATGGTGTTCCAGAGTGCGTAGGAGAGGCGGCTCGCCGTCTCGTACGCCCGGAATGCCGGATCGAGACCATTCTCCACCCTCAGCAGGAAGTTCGGCGATTGAAGCATCGCCTCCATCACGCTCCTGACGCCCTCGTAGAAATCCTTGCCAGCCTGCGCACCTGAGTTGAAGAGAGCTCTGTACCGATCCACCTCCTCGGGAAGCAACCGGCGGCGAAAAGCGCGGCGCCCGAAGGTGGTAATGAACTGATCCCGGCAGGCGGCATCGACCGCGGATTTGGGCTTGCAAGGAATGAACCGGCTTGCAGCGGTCCCGGCCAGCGCCTTCTTGGTCAGCTTCTCAGCGGCGACGGCGTAGGCTTCCGCGAGCAGCGGCGAGGTGTTCTGCGCCTGGTACTGATTGCGGAAGCCATTCACAAAGTCCTCGGGCGGAAAGGTATCGGCGATGCGGCTATCGTCGCCGAGCAGGTCACGAACCGTGTTGTTGTATTGACTGTGTGTGAGACGCCGCAGGACCGGCCCCACCGGTTTTACGGCTTCCGCAACTTCAACCGCCGGTCCGGTATCGTTCGACTTCGCCAGCTCCTCAATCCAGCGGCGCAGTACCTCTTCGGTCGGCGTGCCCGGCTCGATGCGCTTTCCACCCGCGTGAGCGACGCGAAGGGTCGGTTTGCTCAGAAGTACCGACTTTTCGGGGTTGGCGGGATCGATAAGACTCCGCAGCGACCGGCCAAAAGCGTTGATGGCAGCGTTAGAAGCATCTCTTTCCGGAAACTTTAGCCGCGTGCCCGATGCCACCCCGTCTGGGTTGTGGCAATCAGCGCAGCCCGCCTTCTTTAAGGCAGGGTAAACATCAGTGGCGAAATCAGCCGCGCAAAGGCCGACGGCGCCCGGTCCAGCCAGTAATAGACCGCCGATAAGTGCTCTTAGAAAATACTTCCTCACTAGGCGCTCCTGCTCTGCTCAGTTCATTATGTATTCAAACGAGTTAAAAGTGTAGCCTAAATTGCACGCCTTTGATAAAGTCGTGGCGTTTGGATCCAGTTATGCGATTCGTCTTCCCTGCTCTCGTACTTTCGATTGCCCTCTACGCCGCAGACTCGCCGTTGATTCCCGGTGAGAAACCGGCCCGCGAACCCAATGTGGGCGCGGGCGAAGGACCTGCGTGGGACGGCAAGGGAACGCTCTACTTTACGGGCAAGAACGGCATCAGCCGACGCGATGCGTCGGGCCGCGTGACCGTATTTCGCGAGGCGGCGGCCGGCGCCAACGGACTGCTCTTTGACCACCAGGGGCGGCTGGTGGTTTGCGAAGCCAGAAACCGCCGGGTCGTACGCATTGAACCCGATGGAAGCACGACCGTAATGGCGGACCAGTACCAGGGCATGCCTTTCAACTCCCCCAACGATCTGACCATCGATTCCAAGGGCAGAATCTACTTCACCGATCCGCGGTACGGAAACCGCGATGACATGAAGATGCGGGACAAGGACGGGAAACTGGTGGAAGGGGTCTACCGGATCGATGCACCAGGAAAGGTGACGCGAATCATGGCCCACGAGGTGGACCGTCCGAATGGGATCCTGGTATCAGCGGGAGATAGGTACCTCTATGTGGCCGATAACAACAACAATACTCCCGGCGGCGCGCGCAAGCTGTGGCGATTCCGTTTGAAAAGTGACGGCTCCATTGATCCCGCCAGCCGCAAGATGATCTTTGACTGGAAGACCGGGCGAGGTCCGGATGGACTGAAGGCGGACGAGAACGGACTCCTCTACGTCGCGGCAGGACGCAACAAGCCTTCCCGCTATGAGACGGTCGACGAATTTAAGGGCGGCGTCTACATCCTTTCGCCAGAGGGAAAGCAGATCGACTTCATAGCAATCCCGGACGACGAAGTGACAAACTGCGCGTTCGGAGGATCTGATCGAAAGACCCTCTACATCACCGCAGGCGGGAACTTGTGGAGCCTGAGAGTCAAGACGCCGGGGTGGAAGCCCTCGAGTAAGTAGCGGCTTTATCCTGGCGCTACCTCACTCCCGGTCTGCCGGGAACTCGCGAGGCCATTGGTCTTCATGACAACTTTGATGCAGCTATCCTGCTTCTTCAGAAAGGTATCGTAGGCCCAAGGAGCATCGTCGAGGGCAACGCGGTGGGTAATGATGAAACTCGGATCGATGTCTCCCCTTTCGATCCTCTCCAGTAAGGGTCGCATGTAACGCTGCACGTGGGTCTGTCCGGTCTTGATGGTGAGAGACCGGTTCATCACGGAGCCCATCGGCACCTTGTCAATAAATCCGCCGTACACGCCGGGCACAGACACGGTGCCGCCGTTGCAGCAAGCCCGGATCGCCTGGCGCAAGGCTTGCGGACGGTCGGTCTCGAGCATCATTGCCTGCTTGACGCGATCGTATCTCCCGATTACTCCGTGGACGTGGGCCTCCATGCCCACTGCGTCGATGCAGGCATCCGGTCCCCGGCCTCCTGTCGCCAGCATCAGTACGTCGTAAACGTCGGCTTCTTCAAAGTTGATCGTCTCTGCCCCGCAATGTTCCCTCGCCATGCGCAGACGTTCGGGAATGTGATCGATGGCGATGACGCGCTCCGCCCCGAGTAGGAAAGCGCACTTGATCGCCAGCAGACCGACCGGACCGCATCCCCAAACCGCGATCGTGTCGCCTCGCTGGATATTGCAGGCTTCCGCAGCCATGTAGGCGGTGGGAAAGATGTCCGACAGGAAGAGCACTTTGTCGTCGGAAAGGCCGCTGTCTACCTTGATCGGCCCCACGTCGGCAAAGGGAACACGTACGTACTCCGCTTGCCCGCCCGCGTACCCTCCGAGCAGATGGCTGTAGCCGAAGATGCCGGACGGGGAGTGTCCCCATAGCTTTTCCGCCATCCAGGCGTTCGGATTCGAGTTTTCGCATACCGAGAACAACCCTCGTTGGCAAGAAAAGCAACTGCCGCAGGCGATCGGGAAAGGCACGACAACCCGGTCGCCGGCCTTCAGGTTTCGGACCACGCTTCCTACCTCGACGACTTCTCCCATGAATTCATGGCCGAGGATATCGCCAGGCAGCATGCCCGGAACGAAGCCGTTGTAGAGATGCAGGTCGGATCCGCAGATCGCCGTTGACGTGACCTTGATGATGGCGTCTCGGGGATTCAAAATTTTGGGCTCGGGAACATCCTCGACTCGCACGTCGTGCTTTCCGCGCCAGCATACCGCTTTCATCTCTGTGATCCTCCCGATGATCCCTCAATGGCCGATGACTCTTGCCCCCGAAGGCTGTCCCTCCGTAGTGGCAACCTCTCCTGTCTCAAGCAACTGCTTGCAGCGCCGGAGATCCCTCATGATTTCCTGTCCCGGCTCCCTGCCAAAAAGGCTGGCGACAAAGGAGGATGCCCGCCCTCCGGGCACGTCGTATTCGAGGTCAGCGCGGATGATCGTTCCACGGCCGCCCGGAGCCGGCTGGAAGGTCACCAGGCACGAATGATGGACTTTTGATCCCTCGACGGTTCGCCAGCTGATCGCTTGATTCGGAGTGTCCTGCGTTGTTTCTGCGTCCCATTCCACGATCCTGCCGCCAAGTCCTTCCATAACCCAATGGGAGCGCTGATTGCCGGTCCGGCGCACCGACTTGACGTGCTTCATGAAGTTTGGGAACTTCTCGAAGTCCTGCCAGAACCGGTAGCATTCTTCCGGCGTCCGGTTGACGGCGATGCTCTTGCTCACCCGGACCGGCCCCCGCTCCAGCCAGCTGCTCAGCTGCCCGGTGTAAAGCAGGTCGAGCGCGGTAACGCCGGCAACCGCGGCAGTAGCCGCGGCAACCCGTGCACGGGATGTTCCTCGCGATTTCAGGGCGGCGCTAAGGAGTGCAAGATCCAGCAAATCTCCGCCGACTCTCATCCAAAGCAGGTTTGTTGGCTGATCACTCCGAAGAATACTGATGCCGCTCGCAATCTCGCGTACGCCCATCAACCGTAGACTGGCGCTATGCGCTCTGCCGACTCCGATCATTCGGCCGACTCGCTTCGGCGACAGAAATTGGGCAAGCCCCAGGCCGACGCCAAACGCGCCCAGCGCGCGCGCCACGAATTCGTCGTTTTCGGACCGTCCTCTTTGCAGCCCGCCCGCTTTCCCGCCACCGGCCGGGCGCCCCTGCGGGACGGAGCCTCTTCCTTCCGTACGGTGTTGTGTTTCAACGTCCTGAATAGCCATACTGCCCCCATGAACCGCCTGACGGGCGTGGAAAGGCCGCATTACCACTGCGGCGCGCAAAGAGAGCGCGCTAACCCCACCTCCCGGGCTTACTCATGCCGTATGACTCGCAACGGACCCGGATCTTTCGGCAAATTTCTAGGAGAATCTAACGCGAAGGGAAGGTACCAGTTCGAACGGACGCCTTAGTTCCGTGGCGCAGCGCCAGGCCAATAGATTCGAATATTCGAAGTCGCTCTTCCGCCGGCGATTACTTCCGGAAGCCCGTCGCCGTTCAGGTCTTCGACTGCGACATCTTCCACCGCCACGCCGTCGTCGATCATGAACTTCGTCCACTCGGTCCCGGTGAAACGATAAAGGGCGAGCCCCCAGGGCTTTCCGCGCCAGCCGACCACAAGCTCGTCATTGCCGTCACGATCAAAGTCGCCCCATCCAAGGGCGTGCGCCTGATTCAGGTTCTGCTCAACGACCTTTCGCTGCCACGGCGTGTTGCCCTCTTCATAGAGGACGATGCTGTTTCCGTGCCAGGGTTCAACGGTGGCGAGATGGCGCTTTCCCTTCACCCGCCCCATCTTGATTTCACCAGGCTTTCCCTCTCCAATCAGACGCTTGAGCCACTTCCCTTCCCGATTGCGCTCAAGCGCGTATACCCCCTCGGCGCTGGCAACCCAGATCTCCCGCCCAACCCCTATGAAGTTGTGAATGATGTGCAGCGAATCGTCAGCAACCTCGACAGGCCATGCTTCCGTTGCCGGGGCCGAAGGTACTCGGTAGACGAGAATTCGCGCACCCGGGCCCTTCGTCCAATCCGCTGCCGTGGTGCCTCTTCCATGGAGGGGGACGACGACCAGCTCGGGCCGACGGTCTCCATCCACATCAATCCAGCGGATGCGGTGGAGCGTCGGCTCGCTGCCGATATTGTGAACCTGTCCCTGATTCGTCACCCAGTGGAGCGATCCCCCGGAACTCGTATTGGTGGGCTGCCAGTCCGCACCGAGGGCAAAATCCACTTTCCCATCACGATTGATGTCCCAGGGAGCGACCGCGACGTTGTCACGCTCTGTGACACGTTCGGTAACGACGTGCTTTGTCCAGGTGGGATTTTCGAACCAAAGGAGCTGATGGTTGTTGATGACAACGATGTCAGCCTTACCGTCGCCGTTGACATCCGCCGTTGTGACAGCGTACACGACCCCCAGTCCGGTCGCGATCTCCTGCATCTGGAAGCGGATGGGGTCCGCAGACCAGACGTTCATGGCTGCAATGAAAAGCACGACGAGGCAGCTTCGCATAGCAGCCATCATACCCGTGAACGGAGGTCGGTGTTACTCGGGATTTAGACCCAGACTTTTTCGACGTGAATCCCGCGGCTCTCCCACTGGTCCGCGTCACTCACGTAATGCGCATCGAGCTGAACAAGGTAGTAGAACGGAAACGGAAGCAAGCTCAGGTCCAGGGTCATTTTAGGCGCCGGCTGATAAACGACAACAGCGAGCCCGACCACCTCAGCCCCGTTCGATTCAACCAGATTGCGAAGCTCGGTGATCTTCCTGCCTGTCCGCAGAATGTCATCCACCAGCAGCACCTTCTCGCCCTTGACCTGTTCCAGATACTGCCGGAAGCGTAAAGGCTGATTCGGATCCTCGCGTTCTGCCCAGTACACCTGCCGGGCTTGAAGCGCTTCGCATACTCCGTAGGCGACAGGAAGCCCTCCGGTCGCAGGCGCGACGATCGAAAGCTCCGGAATGATTGCGCGGATCTCCGGATTCGCCCGCACCAGCCTGCTAAGCCCCACGCTTAACGTCTTCGCAACCTGGTAGTAGCGCATCGCCAGCGCTACTTGAAGGTACTGCGTGGACCGCAGCCCGTTCGGATATTCGAAGTAGCCGTCGCGCAGCGCCCCGGTCTCCCGCAAAAGCTTGACGACCTCTTCGGTGGTAGGCACCAGATGCATGGGCTTAGTGAGCTCCTTTTCCCGTCAGCACGCGTGGAATCGTTCGCAGCATGATGTTCCAATCGAGCGCCAGCGACCAGTTGTCGATATACTGCATGTCGAGCTTCATCCAGGACTCGAAATCAAGAGTATCCCGTCCGGCTAGCGCCCAAAGACACGTGAGCCCGGGACGCATCCGCAAGCGTCGCCGCTGCCACCTCTGATACTGCTCCACCTCTTCCGGGATCGCCGGACGCGGTCCGACTAGCGACATATCGCCCTTGAGCACGTTCCAGAGTTGCGGCAGTTCATCGATCGAGAACTTCCGCAGCCACCGGCCAATCTTAGTCAGACGCGGGTCATCGGGAATCTTGAATACGGTCTTCTTCTGGTTCAGATGCGCCACCGATGGCTTCAGTTCCTCGGCGTTCCAGCACATGGAGCGGAACTTGTAGCACACGAACCGGCGCCCATTGAATCCGCAGCGAACCTGGCGGAAGATCACCGGACCCGGCGACGTCAACCGGATCAACAGAGCGACCAAAAGCATAAACGGGGCGGCAAGCACCAGCGCGGAAGCTGCAAGCACGACATCAATCGCCCGTTTCAGCATCAGGCGGACTTCATCGTGAGGAGTGGCTGAGAAGGTCAGCAGGGGCGCCGGACCAAGACGGTCCAGGTACACGCGGCTGTGGATGTGCGGGAAGAAATCGACCGATACCTGTGTGCGAACTCCTTCTTCGTCGCACAGCAGGAAGATATCCTCCAGGTCCGAGAGATTCCGCGAATCGAGAGCAAAAATGATCTCGTCGATCACGTGGCGGCGCAGCAGCTCCGGGAGTTCTGAGAGCGGATAGACGTCGTATTTGCCTCCAATCCGGATCTCCTTCTGCACCGGCACGCCAGGCGGAGCAAAAAATCCCGCCAGACGGATGCCGTAATCAGCGGCGTCCTCCAATAGGCGCCCGATATACCGGGCCCGGTCGCCGACACCCACCACCATCACGTAGTGCGGCGCTCCAAACTGACTTCGGAGGACACGGCCCAGGCTCCGCGCGCTGAATCGGTAGACCAAGAGAAAAAGGAAGTTGTAAACAACAAAGAACCCAAGGAAGGGACGGCTGAGGTCCAGACGGAGCGCAAATTGGAAGATCACCACGCTCGCCGCGGCCGCCGCGCACTGCCGGACAAGGTCGGAGCAGACGACCCGGGGGGCAGCGGAACGCACCCGGTCATAGACATGCAGCCAGAGGCCGCTTAGCACCCAGACCAGGATGCTGAAGCCCAGCAACAGCGCCTTAACGGGAGGGACGATATAGAAATCGCGCTCCAGCTCCAGCGCAACGCGCGTTTGATACGCAGCCTCGAACGCCAGCGCCGTAAGAAGTACGTCAGAAAGGCCGAACAAGAGCCGGGCTTTTCGGTGGTGGCGACTGAACACGTTCCGAGAAGACAGGATATCATGCCACAGGCAAAACCCCGCCTGCCAGTAGGCCACCACGCAACCGTGAACAGGTTTACACACCTCATTTTAAAAATATTTACTTGCGTTTCTTCGCTTTACGGGCGATTAAGTTAGCATTCACTAAAAATTTACTTGATCTACGGCCCGGCCGACCCTATATTAGTAAACGCTATGTTAGCGTCCGCTAATAACGCGAGTGAGGGACCCGTGCGCCAGCGCATGAGCAGCGAGGAGCGAAAGGCGGCGATTGTGGAGGCTGCCGTCAGGCTTTTTGCCGAGAAAGGGTTCCGAGGAACGACCACTCGAGAACTGGCGGCCGCCGTTGGCGTCACCGAGCCTGTCCTGTATCAACATTTCCAGACCAAACGCGATTTGTATACCGCGATTATTGATAGGAAGTCGCAGGAGGGACTTGAGAAGTTCCGGTCGCGTGTGGAGCGTTACCTTCAGATGGAGGATGACCGGAATTTCTTTCTCCAATTGGCGGACCTGATCATCGACTGGTACAGCGATGATCCGGCCTATTCGCGGTTACTGCTGTTCAGCGGGCTGGAGGGGCATGAGCTTGCGGAACTCTCCTACGAACGGCAGGCGACCGTTTTCTTGCGGATCGTGGCGGAGTACATCGAGCGCCGGATGAAGGCGGGAGTCCTGAAGTCTATGGATCCTGAGCTGGCCGCCCGGGCATTTATCGGAATGTTCTCGCACTATGCGCTTAACGGCGTCATCTTTCGGTGCGTTGATTTGCATGCGACGCGGTCAACGGTGATTCCGGCACTCGTGGATATTTACCTCGACGGCATAAGGAACCCTCAAGAGTAGCTTCCAGAAGCAGCTTGTTATGAAAATACTCGCACTCACTTTGTTGTTTGCACTGATGTACCTGTCGGGCTGCAGCAGTAAGGCGCCGGCATCGGAGGCGAAGGCCGAAGCAGCGAAGACAGTCGAACCGGTCGTAGTGCAGACCGCAGTTGCTGAAAGCCGGATAATGCCTCGGAGCATCCCGGTGACGGGGTCGCTGCTACCGGATGAGACTGTTTCCATCAGTTCGGAGGTACCGGGGCGCGTCACGGCGGTTCATGTCGATTTCGGTCAAAGCGTGCGTAAGGGGCAAATTGTTGCGGAACTGGACTCGCGAGAGCTGTCTCTGCAACTGGACCGAGCTCGGGCGGCCCTTGCGCAGGCTCTCGCGCGCATCGGACTGGATCCCAAGGAGCAGGAAAAGATTCCCGAGTCGACTCCTGCCATCCGGCAGGCGCAGGCGCAGCTTGAAGACGCCAAGTTCAAGTTTGAAAGCGCCGAGAGGCTGTTGAAGACAGGCGATATTTCACGAGAGCGCCACACAGAGCTCGAAAAGACGTATCGAGCCCGGCTGGCCGCCTATGAAGCGGCCCGGGACGACTTGAGGACGCAACTGGCCAACATCCAGGCGCTTCAGGCCGAGGTCCGGCTCGCGCAAAAGCGGCTGAGCGACACCGTGCTGCGAGCGCCGTTTGACGGATCCGTGTCGGAGAAACTCGTGTCGCCGGGTCAGTACATCAAGGAGAACACTCCGATCCTGACGGTCGTTAAGACGGATCCAATGCGGCTTCGGTTCGACGTACCGGAGCCGGCGACTGGCAGTGTACGCTTGGGTACGTCGCTCGTCTTTACGACGGATGCCGCCCCCGGCAAGGAATTTCGCGCCGTTGTGCGGGAGCTGAATCCCTCCCTTGATCCTCGCTCCCGAGCGCTCACCGTAGAGGCAAGGCTGCTCGATTCCGACAAGAGGCTACGCCCCGGGAGCTTTGTTCAGGTCAGGCTGATCGTCGAAAAAGACGCAAAGTTTGTGATGGTGCCCCGAAGGGCGCTTTTCTCGGTTGCCGGTCTTACCAAGCTGTTCACGGTCGAGGGCGACAAGGTGCGGGAGCACCGCGTGAACCCCGGCGTGGAGCTTGGGGACTGGGTCGAGATTCCAGGCGGCGCTGTGGCGGCGGGTGACCGTGTGGTGACCAGCAAGCTGTCGCAGCTCGTCGACGGAACCCGGGTCAAGGTGGAAACGACCGCGGCGGGAAAGGGCTAATCCATGCAAAAGCTGGCACAGATCTGCATTCGCCGTCCAGTCTTCGCCACCATGCTGATCATGGCCCTGGTGGTCTTGGGGCTGGATTCATACCGCCGCCTGGGAGTCGACTTCTTTCCGAAAGTCGAATTCCCCATCGTTACTGTGACCACAACACTGCGTGGCGCGGCGCCCGAAGAGGTTGAGTCCCAGGTTACGAAACGCATCGAGGAAGCGGTCAACACGATCAGCGGTATCGACGACCTGCGTTCCAACTCCGCGGAAGGCATCTCGATCGTGAGCATCCAGTTTGTTCTGGAGAAGGATGCCGAAGTCGCGGCGCAGGAGGTGCGCGACAAGATCTCGACAATCCTCGGCGATCTTCCCGAAGACGCGGATCAGCCGGTTATCGACAAGATTGCTACGGACGCGGCTCCCGTCATCAATGTCGTGATCTCCGCCAACCGCGACCTGCGTGAGATCACAAAGATCGTCGATGACCAGGTGAAAAAGAACATCGAGTCACTCCCTGGCGTCGGGCAGGTGCGGTTTGTCGGCGAGCGGCAACGGCAAATCCAGATCTGGCTGGACGGCGACAAGCTCTACTCGTACAACCTGAACATTGATCAGGTACGATCGGCGCTGGCCGCGCAGAACGTTGAAGTGCCGGGCGGAAGGATTGACCAGGGCCCTCGGGAGCTGTCGCTTCGAACACTGGGCCGTATTGAGAAGCCCAAGGATTTTGAGCGGCTCATCGTATCCTCCGTCGGCACAACCCCAATCCGTATCAGCGACATCGGCGAGGTGGTGGACGGCTATGAGGAACCCCGCAGCCTGGCCCGGCTCAACGGGCAGCCCGCAGTGGTGCTCGAAGTCCGGAAGCAAGCGGGTACAAACACGCTTGATATCATCGCCGCCATCAAGGAGCGCATAGAAGAACTGAAGAGCCTGCTGCCCCCCGACTTCGAAATTACCTACACCCGGGATCAGTCGGGCTTCATCAACGAGGCGTTCCACGCAGTTCAGGAGCACCTGATCCTGGGCGGCGTACTGGCCGGCATTATCGTTCTGCTCTTCATCCAAAGTTGGCGATCCACAATCATTGCCGCCATCGCAATTCCGACCTCGATTATTTCCACCTACACGCTGATGAACGCGATGGGCTTCACGCTCAACCAGATCACGATGCTGGCGCTGACGCTGGTGGTCGGTATCGTGATCGACGACGCCATCGTTGTTCTCGAAAACATCTTCCGGTTTATGGAAGAGAAGAAGCTGGACCCGGTGGAGGCGGCGATTCAAGGCACGCGTGATATCGGCCTCGCTGTTCTCGCAACCACGCTCAGCCTGGTGATCATCTTCCTGCCCGTGGCATTCATGGGCGGCATTGTCGGCCGCTTCATGTCGAGCTTCGGCTATACGGCAGCCTTCGCCATCATGGTGTCACTGCTCGTGAGCTTCACGCTCACGCCGATGCTGTGCTCCCGCTGGCTGCGCCCGAGCCACAACGGAGAATCCACAAAAGACACGTGGCTCTTCCGAATGCTGGCCAACCCCTACCGGGTGATGCTCCGCTGGTCGATGAACCATCGCTGGGTGGTCGCTGTGGTCTGTCTGCTGGTGATGCTCTCTTCCGGCCCGCTGTTCATGATCATCGGCAAGGACTTCCTGCCGACCGACGACCAGGGCGAATTCGAGGTCACCGTCCGGATGCCCGCCGGATCTTCCTTGAGCGGCAGCGAAGAGATGATGAAGCAGATCGAGGAAGATCTGAAAACGCTGCCGGGCGTGAAAAGCATTCTGACTACGATTGGCGCGGACATTCGCCGCCAGGTCGACCGCGGCTCATTGCTGGTTACTCTCGTACCGCTGGATCAACGTAAGGAGAGCCAGAGAGAGCTGATGCTGATGGCCCGCGAACGCCTGCAGAAGTATCGGGATCTGGTCATCGCCGTCAAGCTGCCTTCGTTGATTCAAGGCGCGTCGGATGCGGATTTGCAGTACTTCCTGCAAGGCCCCGATCTCGCTGAGCTGGAGAAGTACGCCAACCAGCTTCAGGCCAAGCTGCGGGAGATTCCTGGCGTCGTCGACGTCGACAGTTCGTACGAGCCGGGCAAGCCTGAATACAAGGTCCGCATCAATCGCGACAAGGCTGCCGATCTTGGCGTAAACGTAGCCTCCGTCGCGACTGCGCTCCGGACGCTCGTTGGGGGCGACGAGCAGGCAACGACATACAAGGAAGGCGACGACCGCTACGACGTCCTGCTTCGCGTGAAGAAGGAGTTTCGGGATTCGCCGAACGCGCTCGAGCGGCTCTACGTGCCCTCGACAAAATTGGGGAACGTAGCCGTCTCCAACGTAGCCTACTTTGAGCCGTCCATCGGGCCCACAGTCATTGAGCGCTATAACCGGCAACGCCAGATTCTGATCTCCGCCAACATCGTCGAAGGGCAATCGCTCAGCAATGTTCTCCAGATCGTGAACCAGACGGTGGAGAACATGAATATGCCTCCGGGCTACCGCGGCGGCGAGGTCGGACGCAGTAAAGAGTTCGGACGGGCTTCGCTCAACTACGTGATCGCGCTGATGCTGTCCATCCTCTTCATGTACATGATTCTGGCGGCGCAATTTGAGAGCTTCATCGATCCGGTTACCATTCTGCTGAGCCTTCCGCTCTCTGTGCCTTTCGCGCTGCTCTCGCTGCTGCTGACGGGTGAAAACTTCTCGATCATCTACAGCTCAGTAGGCATCCTCGTGCTGTTCGGCATCGTGAAGAAGAACTCGATTCTGCAGATCGACCACATCAAGAGTCTGCGCGCGCAGGGAATTCCTCGGATGGAAGCGATCCTCCGGGGCTGCGAGGACAGGCTCCGTCCTATTCTGATGACGACGGCCGCGCTGGTTGCCGGCATGTTGCCTCTAGCGCTAGGCACTGGCGCTGGCTCGGGGTCTCGCCGCACGGTTGCCATCGTCGTTATCGGCGGGCAAACTCTCTGTCTGCTGCTGACGCTGCTGGTGACGCCCGTCGCGTACTCGGTGTTCGATGATATCGCTCACTCTCCGCTCTGGTCGCGAATCGCAGGTTTGTTCCGCAATGGCTTTTCGCTTCGCAGAGCGTGGACTGGGCTAACGGGTCTCATTCGGTAAGCGGTGTCAACACAATGCTTCGACAAAGCACTCTTGTCTTGTTTTTGATTTCGGCGTTATCCGGCGGGGCGGAGGTACAGTCTGCCGCGGTGGAAACAGGCGCCGCCCGCGCTGCCTCCCCAACTTCTCAAATGCAAGGGCCGCCGCGTATCGGCGTGGGCATCCTGCAGGTGAAGCTGGGGCTGGACGAAGCGATTGAAATGGCCCTCAAGAACAATCTGGAGATTGAGATTGAGCGGCAGAATCGAGCTGACACGTACCAGGGAATCAAGGCGGCCCTCGGCGCATACGACCTCAACTTCCGCTTCCAGTCCTCTCTGGAGAACCGGGCAACGCCGACGGGGTCGATCCTGCAGGCAGCCGACGGCCGGCTGGTCGACCGCATCTTTGGCCAAAACTTCTACTTCCGGCAGCCGCTTCCCTGGAACGGTCTCTCACTGCAAGCCGATTTCGAGAACGGAAGAAGCTCGACGAACAACCCGTTCGTTTCGCTGAATCCTTACCTCACTTCAAGGCTCAATATCGGTTTCACGCTTCCCCTGCTGCGAAACCGTGAGATCGATTCCAGGCGGGCAGGGATCAAGATCAGCCGCAAACAGGCGGAACTTTCCGATGTTGCGTTTAAATTGCGAGTCATCGACGTGGTGACTCGTGTTCAACAGGCATACTGGGATCTCGTCGCAGCCCGGCAGGACGCCCAGGTGAATGGGGAAGCGGTGGAACTCGCCCGCGAGCAACTGGCGCGGACGCGGCGGATGATCGAGAGCGGAACGCTGGCTCCGGTCGAGCTGGCGGCATCGGAGGCTGAATTGGAACGTCGGCTGGACACCTACATCGCGAGCGTGGGCATGGTAACCGAGGCGGAGAATGCGCTCAAAACGCTTCTCGCACCCGGCAAAGACTCGCCGCTTTGGAGCGACGAAATCGTGCCGCTCGACGACAGCCGCGACGCCGAGCCGCCGATCGTGGAAGACCTGCGGGAGGCGATCGCCCAGGCCGTCGCCAAACGGCCGGAGCTGCAATCCGTAGGACTGCAAAAAGAGGTCAACAACATTCAGCGCGAGTTGGATTCCAACCAAACGAAGCCGGAAATCAACCTGGTGGGCGCCTACATCAACTCGGGCCTGGGCGGGACGGTCGCTTCCATGAGCAACCCGTTTAGCGCCCAGAACGAGGCTCTCTATCAGCGGCTGAATCAGCTATCCGTCGCCGCCGGATTGCCCCCGCTGCCAGCCCCGACTTTCGGCGGGCTACCTGACAAGCTTGTCGGCGGATACGGCACGGCCCTGTCAAACCTGTTCGGCGGCAACTTCCAAACCTACCAGGCGGGTTTGGTGTTCGACTTTAACATCCGGAACCGCACAGCGGAGGCCAACCTGGCAAAGACGGCGATTGCCGACCGGCGCTTGGAGCTGGAGCGAGCCAGAACCGAGCAGGCGATAGCGGCCCAAGTCCGCAATGCTTTGCAGGCGCTCGAGACAGCCCGCCAGCGCATTGCCGCAGCCCGCGCCAGCGAGCGCGCCGCCAGGGAGAAACTGGAAAGTGAAACGCGGCTTTTCCAGAACGGCGAATCCACCAACTTTCTGGTCCTGACCCGGCAGAACGAGTATTCGGAGTCCCGGCGCCGCGTGGTCCTTGCGCGTCTGGATCACAACCGCGCCGTCGCGCGTCTCGAACAGGCGCTCGGCACTACGCTCGAACGACACCAGATCTCTATCGATTAACGGTTTTCATCTTCCCTCGATAGCGGCGGCATCTCCCCTCTTCTCCCCACGAGAGCCGCCGCTTTTTTTACCCGCTTCCGCCATGGGCTTCATCGGAAAATTCTCGCATACAACACTCATCCTGGTGTAAAACAAGTTCAAGGCTACTTGTTGCTGAGGAAAACCTGTGCGTTTCTTCGAACGGGCCGGCTTTCCGGGGATGTAAGCCCTTTGAATTCAGTACGTCTGAAATCCACAGGGAGTCCGGCTTTTGGCGTCTTCCTATGCACAGGCTAAGTAGCAGATATGTCGCGCCGAAATGGCGGGCTTGTCAAACGATTGTTAGCGCCGTAGCTTAAAAGGTTCCCCATGGCGTCATTCGATCTGGCCTTTGAGAAGGGTCTCCCGGCAAATCTTGATGCAGAGAGATTCGTCCTTGGAGCAATCCTCATGGACGACTCAAACTATATCCCGGTAGCCGCGATGCTTCAGCCCGACGACTTCAGCCTGGAGAAGCATCGCCGCATCTTTGAGCGGATGGGTGATCTCGCGGGCCGCGGCGAAAAGATCGACCGCGTTACCGTGGCCAATGAGCTGATGCGCCACGGCGAGCTGGAATCCTGTGACGGGCTCGCCTACCTCGTCTCGCTCGATGACGGTTTACCTCAGATCTACAACCTCGACAGCTACGTAAGGATCGTCAAGGATAAGAGCCTGCTGAGGCGGATCATCTTCTCCTCGCAGAGTCTCATCAACCGGTGTCTGGTAGGCGAAGAGAATCCGGATGACATTCTGGCGAGCGCGGAAGAGAACCTGTTCAAACTGGGTGAATCTCGCGTCGCGAACACGCTCAGAAACCCCGAGCAGATTATTAACGAGTATCAGGGAGGCATCAATGCCTTCCTCGATCCAAGCCGCCGTATTAAAGGCATCAGCACCGGCTTCATCAAGTTCGATGAGATGACAGGCGGTTTGCATGAAGGGGAGCTGTTCATCCTCGCGGCTCGCCCTTCGATGGGAAAGACGGCGCTGGCTCTGAATATCGGTTATCACGTCGCAACCAAGGTGAGACTGCCAGTCGCCATCTTTTCACTCGAAATGTCGGCCGAGTCCCTCCTTGTTCGTATGGTTTGCGCCGGAGCTCGGGTCGACCAGCAGAAGTTCCGGGCTGGGTTTTTGAACCAGGAGGAGCGAAGGCGCTTGCAAGTCGCCGCTTCGGAGCTGGTCGAAGCGCCCTTGTTCATCGACGACACCGCCGGGGTCGGCCTCATGGATGTTCATTCCAAGCTCCGGCGGCTGAAAGCCGAGGTGGGACTCGGCCTGGTGATTATCGACTACTTGCAGTTGATGAGCGGGCGAGGGCGATTCGAGAATCGAAATGCGGAAGTCAGCGCGATATCACGGGGTTTGAAACTGCTCGCCAAAGAACTCCGCTGTCCGTTCCTCGTGCTCTCCCAGCTCAGCCGGGCTCCGGAGACGCGCCCGGGGGATCACAAACCGCAACTGAGCGACCTCCGCGAATCGGGCTCCATTGAGCAGGACGCGGATCTCGTCGGCTTCATCTACCGGGAAGAGGTCTATAAACCGGACAGGGAAGACCTGCGCGGGCTCGCGGATCTGATCATCGCAAAGCAGCGCAACGGCCCGATCGGCAAGGTTCCGCTCGTGTTCCTCCGGGAGTTCACCAAGTTCGAGAACCGGACCACGGATCTCGAATATCCGGACGAGGAGTAAAGGTCTACTCGCCCGAAGGTCCGGCAGGGTGGAGCGCCGCGCGCCGCTCCTTCAGGCGTTCCTCCATTTCGCGGATCGCCTTTGCAAGCTCCTCGGGACTGCTGACACGGAAGACCTTTCCCTTCAGACGCTTGGTCAACTTCTCGATCGTGTCCTGAATGAAGAGGCGAGGATAGTAGTCCTGGCGCAGGTAGAAGACGAGGGGTTTGGGCTCGGAGACGACATCGAGAATTGACTCAGAAACGTTGGACTCGTCGAGGAACTTGGGTCCAACGAAGACGACCGCATCCGGCGGGTCGGGCGACTTTAATTCTCTCTTCAGCATGTTAGCGAGGAGCTCTACGTCGCCGGTCGGCCGCTCGAGAACCTGCAGGTCAATCGTGCCCAGCTCAAGCTCGTCGAGGCAGTCTGCAAGCTTTGTAAACTCCTTCATGTCGAGGCGTTCGGTGTGGAACAGCTCCTTCTGCTGATTCAGATTGAAGGCCGTGACCGAGGTCTCGACAAACGGAGTCTCTTCGAGCAGAGAAATCAACATCCCAACGAGCAGCGACTGATCGACCCGGGTCAGCGTATGTCCGAGCAGGCGTGTGGGCGCGGCGTGTAACATCAGCGCAACACGAAACGGACGGTTTTCCCGGGATGCCGTCTCGCCCCACTGATCCAACTGCACCGAGGTAACGGTCCCGGGCGCAAGGGGCTGAGGCCGGTCCTTATCCTTCGCACGGACCTTCACCGACCACTCCTTACGGCAGGCTCTGCCGCGATGGTCTCTGAGCAGCCAGTCCACTTGGTATTCCCCTTCGCCAACAAAGAATCCGCCGTCGGCGACTGCCAGAAATTTCGAATTCACCTTCGCCGGGATCTTGCCAATTCGTAACGTCTGACGGAAATAACCCGGCTGCCCTCCTTGCTTCGGCGTCACCCGGAACATCGTAGTCAGCACTGTCCCGGCAGGATCCAATTCCGACACCGGCACAGCCGCTTCGTAGGTTGCGAGGTGACGAAATGAATACGTTAGCCTCGGCTTCCCAACCTGAACCCGGCAATCCAGGCTCTCGGCTGTGCTGCCCGCGAGTGCGCGGTCGAACTCCTCGATTACGCGGCGGCCATTGTTCGTGTCGGGGCGAATCGCTCGCTGAGCCTGTAATACGGCGGGCAAAACTACTGCAAGGAGTGCGAAGCGAAACATCACGGGAAACATACGCGAACCCGTTTCTTTTCTCATCTTAATCTCTCTACTTTTGCTAACAACCAGAAGCAGAAGGTCTGCTAGGGTCCAAAACTTACCTGAAACTGGTAGATTTTTCACTCTCCGGTGCCGGGTCCTTGAATCCCGGACACCCATTCGGGCGTCAAAAATAATGTGACCGCTAAACAGCAATCCGCAAAGGCTCGACTGGAGCAAGGCTTTCAGATTCTGGAAGCAATACGGCGCCGGAGGCTCCGCAAGAAATCTCCCGAGCTAGGCGCGTCCATCGAGCGCTTCATTATTCAGCGCGAGCTTGACGAACTCGAGGCGGATTGGAAAGTCCATCCTCCTCTCAGCATCGGCCCCGATTCCGAGTAGCTGCCACATTCGAGGACCCGTCTCTGGGATCATGAAATGGAATGGTTCCGGATACTGCTGTCTTCGAAGCGGAGCTCGAATCGGTTCTTCCCGCTGATCTCAGCCATCGCGCTCGCGTCGTGGAAGCCTGCGCGCTCCATCTTCGTCTCGTCGCTGAAGTAAACGAATACATGAATCTGACGCGCATCAGTACGCCGCGGGAGGCGGCTATCAAGCACGTGCTGGATTCGATAATGCCGTGGCCCAGGATTCAAGATGCGCGTACCATTCTTGATATCGGGAGCGGCGCGGGCTTTCCCGGCATTCCGCTAGCCCTGGTCTTTCCGGACCGCCAGTTCATCCTCACTGAATCGATCCGGAAGAAAGCTGCATTTCTTGACCGCGCGGTTCAAGCGCTTGAGCTACCCAATGTGGAAATCCGTGCAGAACGAACCGAGGATGTCTTGCGTGGCTGGCGGGTAGATCTTGCGATTGCCCGCGCGGTCGCCCGGACGGCAAAACTGCTTCGCATACTGGCCCCTGTCAAAAACAAGATTGGCAGGCTTCTCCTTTACAAGGGACCGGATGCCGACCAGGAACTATCCGAGGCGGCTCCGGAACTCCGCCGGCTGCGTCTTAAAGCCGGAATTTCCCTTCGCTACGAGCTTCCTGATTCGAGTGGCCTCCGCTCAATCATTGAAATCCAACAAGGGTAGTCTGCAAAGACAATCGCAGGACCCCCTCACATCTGCATGCGAGGCGGGTCACCTGCTCCTTCAAAGTTCCCTGTCCGCCGGCGCGGGTCTCGTTCAAACTGTCCGTTCGTCTGTCCCGCAGCGTTCTTGCCCCGGGTCAGCAGGACCTGCTGTTTCCTCCTTTTCAATTCTTCTCTTCCGACGGGACGTTTCTTACGCTTTGCCATTCATGCCTTTCTTTTCGATCACTGTCACGCTTCTATCGCGCAATCATCGCTATTGCCCGGTGCGGCCGGCGGCTCCAGACCGGCGTGCAGCATTCAATTGAGTCTGGATATCCTGCGCCATCTGCAAGTGTTCCCTAAGTGCAGGCAGAGTCTGTTCCGCATACTGCCGGATTTCCGGGTTTACGTTGGCGTCATTCGCAATCTGCTCGTATTGAGCGATGTCACGCCGGTGGTGACGGATCTGAGTCTCCACAAACTGTCGATCGAACTGGTCGCCGCTCATTCCTTGCAGCCGCTGCATTTCGCGGTCCGCGGGCATCTGACGCTGATCAGCGGCAACCGGAGGAGCCAACTGGATATTCAGGTCGCTGGCAATCGTCTTCAGCTTCTTGTTGGCTTCACTGTGATCCTGTTTTAAGCGCTGGGCGTACTGACGGACGGCATCGTTCTGGCTCCGGTCCTGCGCCATTTGCGACATGCGCACTTCCATCTCATTGTCACGGGCCGCACGTCGAACAAAGGCGTCTCCCTTTACCTTTCCGCGCGCCATCTCGCGCGTGGCCTGTTGCTGAGTCTGTTGCTGGGTTGTCTGCCCCAGCGCCGGAAGAGACGCAGCTAAACCAAGCGCCAGGCAGACGTTCAATAAACCTGGTTTCACTCCGAAGAGTCCTCCTCGGCTGCAATCCCGCAATTCGGTGACCGAAATCCAAGACCTTCATTTGCGCGAGGGGAGGAATCCGTCTTTGTGAGGCAGATCCAGGGTGGAGGGCAAAACTTACGCGGCAGCGTGAGAATTTGCAGGGGCCTCTGCGGAGGCCACAAACGGAAGTCCTTCTAAAGTAAATACGTTAGTCGCCGATTCAGCCACCTTCTGGACTTTCGCAAAGAGGTAACTGGCCCTTCCTTCTGGAGTCAAACCGCCGGGGTTGGCTTGCTAACAAGGAATTGCTTGGCCTTGGGGGCCTTGCTGGCTGCTCTGCCCCCGCTATCCGCTCAAATCAACATCTTCAATCTCGAAGAAGGCCTCCCTCTTCAAATCACAGATACGGTCGCCAATCGCGGTTTCGCACTCCAGGGTGCCACCCTCTACGATCGCAAGCGGGTGAACGAGGGAGACAAAAAGCGAGACAAAGACAGTTATCTCCTGTCTTCGGAACTGCAGTACGGGTGGGGTAACTCTCAGGTTCAGGTGGAGTGGCTACGGCTCACAGGCCCGGCGGAAAGAACCATACAGATAACCACGGCTGGTTTCTTTCGGACTCTGAACCAGCAAAAAGGGCTGATTCCTTCGACCGCGGTCCTGGGCAAAGTGAGCTTTCCCATCGGTGACCAGTCCGAAGGCTACGATACCTCCTTGCGGTTCCTCACTGCGCTTTCCGCCGGATCTGGGGAAAGAGCACCCCGATTCATTTTCAACGCCGAATGGTTTCGTAATGATAAGCCCAGGGAAGAGCAGCGGAGGAATATTTATGCATTTTCAGGCGGGTACATGATCCGTTTGACGCAGCGCTTTCTTGTAGTCGCAGACCTCGTCTGGTCGCAAGCAGACGAACGGGGGGCAATCTCCAGGCTCGCCGAAGTAGGGACCTGCGTCGCCCTGTTCCGCAGCCTGTTCCTCTGCTCGGGCGCCGGGAAAGGGCTCGGAAACGACTCCCCCCGCTTCCGGTTTACGTTTGGACTTTCCCTGCAGCAGCCTTAAACCGTCGCTTGGCATGACTGAACAGACGAACAGATGGAAAAGATTCGCCTACATCTGTAAATCAAAAACCGTGCCTAGCGTAGACGATGTAAACTTGACCAGTGAGCCGGGCGGTCGCAGCCATCAGGGAGTTGTGTAGTTTCGTCTCCGGACGTCTCTCCTAACTGCTCCAGAGTTAAGTCCTCTGCAGTGGAAAGGTCCGCGCCGCTTAAATCTGCCCCGGCGAACTCCACTCCGATCAGGCGGGCTCCAACGAAATTCGCACCCCGTAAATCTGCTCCACGGAAGTCTGCTCCTTTCAAGTTCGCCAGCGTGAAGTTAGCCCCGCGAAGCAGCGCGTGCGTAAGGTTGGCGAGCGCCAGGTCGGCTCCGCTGAGATCAGCGCCGTCAAGCTCCGGAACAAGGGACGGGTCTTCCTCGCGCCAGCGGTTCCATTCATCAACGTCGCGCAATAAGAGTTCTACGTGTTCTGTGTTCGCCATGTCTTCCAGCCGCCAATCCGTTTATACCAGACCCCGTCACGCGTTTAGAAAATTGCCTTTCCTCTGTCACGTAAGTTTCTCAGGAGCATCCATGGTTGAGAATTCTGGAAGGAGGAGGACATGGCCCAACAGGCTCGACCGAAAACCGAGATGCTGCCCGGCACACCGGCCACGCAAGTCGCAGCATCTACGGGATCGCAACTCGAACCGGCAATTCAACCGCCCGACCGAGAGGAAATCGCGGCCCTCGCTTACCAATACTGGTTGGAAGGCGGCCGTCGAGAAGGCACAGCCGAGGAGGACTGGATCCGGGCGGAGCAGGAGCTCCTGCGGCAAAGGATGACGAGAGCTTCCTCAGCCTAGACCAGGCGAACACAACGGGACCGGGTGGGCCTCAAATCCTCAACTCCGAGAGGGCTGCCCGGTGCACGGACACCTCCTGCGCGGTCTTCATGCCCCCTTCGCATCGACTTGTCTCTGGGCGCACATCAGGAAGTCGAAGTCGCATCCGAGATTGGCCTGCGTGACGTGTTCCACAAAAAGCTGCCCGTACCCTCGATCGAAGTGAGGCGGAGGAGGTGTAAATTCTTTTAGCCGGCAGGCAATCTCATCTTCGGTAAGGCAGACATCAATACGGCGGTTAGGAACGTCAAGGACGATCTCATCGCCAGTCCGTACCGCGCCCAGCGGTCCGCCCGCTGCCGATTCAGGCGCAACGTGCAGAACCACAGTACCAAAGCTCGTGCCGCTCATTCGTGCATCAGAGACTCGCACGACGTCCTTGATTCCCCGATCAAGCAGAACACGAGGCATCGGAATGTGCCCCCACTCCGGCATGCCAGGGCCGCCCTTGGGCCCCGCGTTGCGCAGGATCAAGACCGTGTTCTCGTCGACCGGAAGATCCTCACGGTCGACCTCTTCGAGCATTTGCTCGTGGCTTTCAAAGACGTACGCCCGCCCGCGATGTTTCAACAGGTGAGGAGAGGCTGCGGATTGCTTGATCACTGCGCCATCCGGCGCAAGGTTTCCATACAGCACGACGGTGCCGCCTTCCGGATGCAACGGCTGATCCATCGGACGAATCACTTCCCGGCGAAAGCATTCGGCTCCGGCGACCTCTTCGGCCAGCGTCCGGCCTGAAACTGTCAGGCAGTCCCCGTTCAACAGCGGCAGGAGCTCCTTCATCAAGGCAGGAAGGCCACCCGCGTGAAAGAAATCTTCCATCAGAAACTCGCCTGATGGGCGGACGTTGACAAGCCACGGGGTACGCCGCGAAATGCGGTCAAAATCGTCGAGCGTCAGCGTGACGCCGAGTCTGCCCGCGATGGCCAGCAGATGAATGATTGCGTTCGTGGATCCTCCAAGCGCCATGCTCACGGTAATGGCGTTCTCAAATGCCTCCCGAGTCATGATCATCGAGGGCTTGAGACCGGCGAGCGCCAGTTCCACGGCGATGCGCCCGCTTCGTTCGGCAATGGCCATTCGCCGCGAATCGGGAGCGGGAATGCTGGCGGCGCCCGAGAGGGTCATGCCGAGCGCTTCCGCAATGCTGGTCATCGTGGACGCCGTGCCCATCACGGCGCAATGGCCGGCGCTGCGCACCATGCAGCCCTCAATTTCGAGCATCTGCTCTTCCGTGAGGCGTCCGGCGCGATACTCGTCAAAGAGCTTGCGGCCGTCAGTCCCCGTACCGAAGGCCTGCCCGCGGTAGTTTCCGCTCATGGAGGGACCGCCAGGCACCATGATGGCGGGAACGTCGGCGCTGGCCGCCCCCATTAGCTGCGCCGGCGTTGTCTTGTCGCAGCCGCAGAGCAGAACCACGGCATCCACCGGGTTGCCGCGAATCATCTCTTCGACGTCCATCGCCATCAGGTTCCGCCAAAGCATCGCAGTGGGCCGCAGAAACTGCTCCCCGAGCGAGATGGTCGGGAACTCGACGGGAAACCCTCCAGCCTCCCAGACCCCTCGTTTTACGGCTTCCGCCACTTGCCGCAAATGGAGGTTGCAATGATTCAACTCGCTCCAGGAATTGCAGATTCCGATCACGGGCTTGCAGTCGAAGGATTCCCGGTTGAAGCCTTCCGCGCGCAGACTGGCCCGGCGGGAAAAGTTATAGTACTCGCGTCCACGGAACCACTTTTGACTTCGGAGGGGCATGTGAGGATCAGGATATCGTACTTAGAAGAACCCCAGCCCGAGCTGCTCGCCGGGAAGAGGCGGCGACGAGGCGGAAATCTGCTCCCCCCACCATGCATGCAGCCACCGAAGTTCCTGCTCGCAAAAAGCCATCACCTTTGCGTCGCTTCTGGCCCGCGCCGCAGCCGAGAGGACCGTCAGGAACTGCTGGGTTTCCGGAAGGCGTTGAAGATCCCGGGAGATAGTTGCGCCCAGCGATCCAAGCCGCGAAGCCAGATCCCAATCTCCGCCGGATTCGAGCAGCGGATACAGTGCGCGCTCCAGGCGGCCCAGATCCTCATGAGCCCGGCGGGCAGACGCTTCTTTCAGCACAAGCTCCGGGTCCTCGTGCGCGGGAGCGCCAAGGTCCGTATTCAGCACTGAGGTCCGCCCTCCGATTGTCAATTCCACAGGAGGGCCGTCAAGAATGAGCAGGTGGCGGCTGCCATCGTAGTGCGATTCGACCTTTGCGAGCGCATCCTCCGGCCGTTCCACCAGGGTGAGCCCTGCACGCCATGCAAGATCGCCCAGGACTCCTGCAAGACTTCGGCGATGTGTGTTGATCCAAATGACTCGTTCGAAGTCGTCGGCAAAGTGACGAGCGACAGCCAAAGCATCTTCGGGAGGAACTCTGGCTGCGCCGGGACGGTCACAGATGGCTTCGCGCAGCGCCTCGAGGTATCTGGGAGGCAGGTCAGCACGGACATGCGCAGGCACTCCCAGGATCCGGTCTTCCCCGGCGATCAGGCTCTGGAGCCACTGCTTCAGCCGGCGCCGTTCGACCAGCGTGAAGTGGCTCTGACGTCGTTCCAAGAGCCGAGCATAATGGCATTTCCGCACTACCACTGTAGCGAGCGGAGACGGTTCGTTCAGCAGCGGCGCCCATTCCTCAAATCGTGGCTCCGCGGGCACGACGTCGGGGGACAGCAGTACGATGACTGCGGTGAGCCCAAGGCCGCGCTCGAACCACGTCAGCGCAGTTTCCCCCGGCGGAATCATCGACAGCTCAACCGAAAATCGCGTTCCTCGTTCGAGCCATGCGGCCAGTTCTTCTGCGGCCGCCGAATCCGCGGCTCCATAGCACAGGAAGATCGAAGCCATGTTTTGAGTATCTACAATGATGAGGGAAGCATGAATGAAACTCTCTTGCCTGGCTTCGTTATCAACGCAGCAGTTGATCCCGAGCTCGGTGATGAGTCTGTAAACCGGTAAATGGAACCAACAGAACGATTCTCGTCGCGAGCTGCCTACTACGCGCTCTACCGGCCTGGGTATCCCGAGGAGGTAGTCGACACTCTGGAGTCCGAGGCTGGTCTATCTCCTGGAGCAACGGTTGCCGACATTGGCTCAGGCACCGGCATTTCTTCGGAGCTCTTTCTTCGCAGGGGCTACGCAGTCATCGGCGTTGAACCGAACGCCAGCATGCGTGCGGAGGCGGCGCGGCGGCTTGGCGGCAATCCGGCCTACTGGAGCTTATCAGGACGGGCGGAAGCAACCGGCCTTCCTGCTGCATCCATCAACCTCGTGCTGTGCGCACAGTCCTTCCACTGGTTCCGGCCTGCCGAGGCTCGCAGCGAGTTCCTGAGAATCCTCAAGCCGCAGGGTTTAGTCGCTGTGCTTTGGAATCTCCGGCGGACGGAGGGCTCCGAGTTCAACCAGCGCATAGAAAGCCTGCTGCTTCGCTACTGCCCTAATTATGCGAACCAGGTCCGCGGCGATACCGAAAAAGCGATCCTGGCCATTCACGACTTGTTCGGCACAGCCGCGGTACGGAAGCGAACCTTCCGATACGCGCAGAGCCTGGACCTGGAAGGTTTGAAGGGAAGGTTGCTCTCTGCGTCCTACGTGCCGCTGCCCGGCGATCCGAACCACGAGCCTCTGATCCGCGAACTGGAGCAGATCTTCACGGATTGCAATGCCGAGGGCCGCGTGACGATGGAATACGACACGGTCCTATACTGGGCTCGTCCGCTCTGATGCGGCGATCTTTTGAGTCTCACCGGCGCGGTGGATCTCCTGGAGGCTCCACACGCGAATCGGGTCACGCCGGCGGCTGGCGACAGCTTCGACAGCGGCTCTCGCTCCGCTCATGGTCGTAATGCAGGGGACGCGATAATTAACCGCGGTCCTGCGGATCGCCTGCTCGTCGCTGAAAGAGTGAGCGCCGTTCGTCGTATAGATCACGAGCTGGACATTGCCCGCCTTCATCAGGTCAACGGCATTGGGCCGGCCCTCATTGACCTTAAAGACTGTCTTGCACTTCAATCCGGCAGCTTTTAGAACGGAGGCAGTCCCACGGGTCGCAGCAAGTTCGAATCCGAGCTCCGCGAAACGGCGGGCCACTCCTACCGCCGCGGGCTTATCGCGATCATTCACACTGAGGAAGACGCTGCCGCGGTCGGGCAACGGCACTCCAGCGCTCAACTGCGCCTTGGCGAAAGCTTCCCCGAAGTGGATGCCTACTCCCATCACCTCACCCGTCGATCGCATTTCCGGTCCGAGCGCGGGATCGACGCCCGGGAACTTTGCGAAGGGGAAGACGGGGGACTTGACGAAATACTGCGGCACTGGTAGGCGCCCGCTCGACAGCCCGCCTGTCAAATGCGTGAAGTCCTTCAGCTTCTTCCCGAGCATGAGGCCGACGGCAATTTTCGGCAGAGGAACCCCGGTTGCCTTGCTGACGTAAGGAACCGTCCGGGACGCCCGGGGGTTCACTTCAAGCACATAGACGACGCCGTCTTTGATGGCGTACTGGACATTCATCAAGCCAACGACATTGAGCGCCCGAGCCAGCTTGGTCGTGTACTCCTCAATGGTCTTCAGGTCCTGCTCCGCGATTGAGAACGTCGGCAGCACGCAGGAGCTGTCGCCCGAGTGAACGCCCGCTTCTTCGATATGCTCCATGATGCCGCCGATCAGCACATCCTCGCCGTCGCTTAACGCGTCGACATCGACCTCCGTGGCGTCTTCCAGGAAGCGGTCGATCAGAACCGGCCGTTTCTGGGAGAACGTGACGGCCTCCTGCATGTATCGCCGCACCATGTCGCTGTCGTAGGCGATCACCATGGCCCGGCCGCCGAGAACATAGCTGGGCCGTACAAGCACCGGGTAGCCGATCTGCGAGGCAACAGCGCACGCTTCTTCGACGCTGGTAGCGGTCCCATTTGCGGGAGAGGGGATACCCAGATCGTCCAGCAGTTTTCCGAAAAGCTTCCGGTCCTCGGCCAGGTCAATGTTTTCCGGATCGGTTCCGATGATGGGAACGCCGGCTCGCTTCAGCGGAAGCGCCAGGTTCAGGGGCGTCTGACCGCCGAACTGGACGATCACGCCATCCGGCTTTTCCGTGTCGACGATGTTGAGCACTTCCTCCAGGGTCAGGGGTTCAAAGTACAGCCGGTCGCTGGTATCGTAGTCCGTCGAGACGGTCTCCGGATTGCAATTGACCATGATGGACTCGACCCCGAACTCCTGCAGCGCAAAGGAGGCATGGCAGCAGGCGTAATCGAACTCAATTCCCTGCCCGATCCGGTTCGGACCGCTGCCAAGAATCATGACCTTTTTCCGGTTGGTCGGCTCCGCTTCACAGGCAGACTCGTACGTGGAGTAAAGGTAGGGAGTGAAGCTTTCAAACTCGGCCGCACAGGTATCCACGCGATTGAAGACAGCGGTGACTCCGAGTTCCTTGCGCTTCTTTCGCACCTCGAGCGGATCGACATTCCAGGCACGCGCCAATCGGGAATCCGAGATTCCGGCGCGCTTGGCGCGAAGCATGGTCTCGCGAGTGACCGTTTCCAAGCTCTCCTTTTCGAGACTCTTCTCCAGCAGTGCGGCATCGCGAACGCGCTCAAGGAACCAAGGATCGATTGAGGTGAGCTCGCGCACCTGCTCGACGGTCCAGCCACGCTCGAAGGCGAACCGGATGTAGTTGAGGCGATCCGGATTAGGCGTAATGAGCTTCGGAGTGATGAGCTTTTCGTCGAAAGTTTCAGCGGAAGAACTCTTGCCCGTTTCAAGGCTGCGGAGAGCTTTGCCGAGCGCCTGCTGGAAGGTCCGTCCGATGGCCATGACCTCGCCGACGGACTTCATCTGCGTGTTGAGCACCGGCTCCGCACCGGGGAACTTCTCGAACTGCCAGCGCGGAACTTTCACGACAACGTAGTCGATGGTCGGCTCAAAGCACGCGGGAGTGACCTTCGTGATGTCGTTCTTGATCTCGTCGAGACGGTATCCAACCGCCAGCTTCGCGGCGATCTTCGCAATGGGGAAGCCCGTAGCTTTGGAAGCGAGAGCGGAGCTCCGGGAGACGCGCGGGTTCATCTCCACGATGACCATCCGGCCTGTCTCGGGATGAATGGCGAACTGGACGTTGGATCCGCCGGTATCGACCCCGATTTCGCGCAGGCAGGCCAGCGAGGCGTCGCGCATCATTTGATATTCGCGGTCGGTGAGCGTCTGGGCAGGCGCGACGGTGATGGAGTCGCCCGTGTGAACGCCCATGGGATCGAAGTTTTCGATGGAGCAGACGATGATGGCGTTGTCCGCCAGATCGCGCATCACCTCCATCTCGTATTCCTTCCAGCCCAGGACGCTCTCTTCAATGAGCACTTCTCCGACGGGTGAAAGGTCGAGGCCGCGTTCAAGAATCTGGATCAGCTCCTCGCGGTTGTAGGCGATGCCGCCGCCAGTGCCGCCAAGCGTAAAGCTTGGCCGGAGGATGAGCGGGTAGCCGATGCGCGCCGCAAACTCGAGTCCCTTTTCAACGCTGTTGCAAAGCTGCGACTGCGGCGTTTCGAGGCCGATCTTGCGCATCGCATCCTTGAAGAGGAGCCGGTCTTCGGCCTTCTTGATCGAATCAATCTTCGCGCCGATAAGTTCGACGCCATACTTTTCAAGAACCTGCGCCTCGGCGAGGGCAACAGCCAGATTGAGACCGGTTTGCCCGCCGACGGTGGAGAGCAACGCGTCCGGCCGTTCCCGCCGGATGACCTCTTCCGCGAATTCGACGGTGAGCGGCTCGACGTAAGTACGATCGGCAAGCTCCGGATCCGTCATGATGGTGGCCGGATTCGAGTTGATCAGGATCACCTCGTAGCCATCGGCGCGGAGGGCCTTGCAGGCCTGGGTTCCCGAATAATCGAACTCGCAGGCCTGGCCGATCACGATCGGGCCGGATCCAACAATCAGAATGCGGTGAATGTCGTTACGTCTCGGCATCTACTGCTTGCCCGCCTTGTGCTCTTTCATCATGTTCACAAAGTCATCAAAGAGGTAGTGAGAATCGTGCGGCCCGGGAGCGGCTTCTGGGTGATACTGAACGCAGAAGAGCGGGTGGCTCCGATGACGGAAGCCTTCAAGAGTCTGGTCGTTCAGGTTGATGTGGGTCAGCTCGATCTCGCTGGCGTTTAGCGAATCCGGGTCGACAACGAACCCGTGATTCTGAGAGGTAATCTCCACCTTGTTCGTCTTGCGGTTCAGTACCGGGTGGTTGGCGCCGCGATGGCCGAACTTGAGCTTATAGGTCCGGCCGCCGAGAGCCAGACCGAGAACCTGCTGGCCCAGACAGATGCCGAACAGGGGGACTCTACCAATTAGTTTTCGAATCTGCGCCGCCTGGAATTCGAGGGGTTCAGGATCACCCGGACCGTTCGAGAGAAAGACGCCGTCCGGCTTTAAGGCAAGGACGTCTTCGGCGGGAGTGGATGCAGGAACCACCGTCACCTGGCAACCAGCATGGACAAGCCTTCGGAGGATATTCCGCTTGATCCCGAAGTCGTAGGCAACAACCCGCAGACCGTGATTCGCGGCAGGAGGAACAACTTCCGAAGGGGAACAGGGGGTAATCCCCTCACGCCATTCATAGATAGAGGTTGTGGTAACCCGAGTTGCAAGGTCGAGCCCGGACATCGACGGACTGTTGCGCGCCCGTTCGACGAGCTCCTTCGGGTCTCCACCGATCCCGGACAGAACGCCGCGCATCACGCCCCGGCTTCGCAGGTGGCGGACTAAGGCGCGAGTGTCAATCTCAGAAATGATGGGGATGTCGTATTGGGCAAGGAAGGCCTCGGCGCGTTGTTCCGCACGCCAATTGCTCGCTTGCGGGGAGCATTCCCGGACGACGACGCCTTCGACGAAGGGCCGGACAGACTCGCAGTCGCCGGCGTTCGCGCCATAATTTCCGATCTGGGGATTTGTAAGGACGACGATCTGGCCGGCGTAGGATGGATCAGTGAAAATTTCCTGGTAGCCGGTAATGGAGGTATTAAAAACGACCTCGCCTTGGCGTTCTGTAGGCGCACCAAAGCTCCTGCCCTCGAAGACGGTCCCGTCCTCCAGGGCGAGAATTGCCTGACTCAAATCGAAAGCTCCTCCGGGAAGGTGTCCTATATCATTTCAACACGCTGAGCCGGGGGCCGCAACGTTTGGCGAACGAGAGCGGCCAGAGAGGAGGCGAAGCGCAGAAGGAACGATTCAGCTCAGATCCGTTACCGGAAAAGAGCGGAATGTTTTTTCAAACAGTTGACGCTCCGCCTGCACCTGCCTTCTGGCCGTAGCAAAGTGTTTACTTCTTCCTCCGCCGAAAGAGCCAAGGACTCGTTATGCAATAGCGGCGTCTGCATCCGTTCGCAAATACCCGGTCCGGGCAATCCGTTCGCCCGAGATCCGGACGCCCTCTTCTCCCATCTGAGACACTCCCGTGCTGCGTACCCAACGGTTGTAGAAATTAAACAGGGCGCAGACAGTAATTGCGTCGTAGATTGCTTCGTCGGACCAGCCGGCGGCCCGTAAAGCCTCAAAATCCTCTTCTCCAATGTTCCAGAACTCGTGATTGACCTTCTCGACGAAAGTCAGCAAAGCCTTTTCAGCCGGAGTCACGGGCGCAGAGCGCGGATCCTGGAGGACGGCCTCTACCAGTTCCCGATTGCCGAGGAGCTCGGTCGTAGAGGCGGCGTGTGTCGTCGCGCAGAAAGGTGTTTGGTTGCGCTTGGAAGTCAGCGTCGCAATCAGCTCGCGGAAACCAGGACTCAACGGCGAGGGCCCGCGCATCACCGCGTGTGTAAGCCGCTCCAGATGCTGCGTCATATCCGGCTTGTACGCGAAAAGATGCCAAATCTGGGGCACCTCCTGGCCGGCGGATCGCGCCGCCTTGATCAAGTCGGCGTAGGCTCCCTCGGCGTTAGGATTATTCTCCACATCGGGCAAGTACATCGGCTTCATTTCGTCACACTCCTTAGAAAAGGAACTTCAGTCCAAACTGCAGCAAGCGCGGCGGCGCTGCCTCGAGGATCCGGCCAAAACTGGGCGACGCCAAATCAGACACCGGAAGCCCAAGGTTTGCGTGATTGGCGATGTTGAAGCATTCCGCCCGGAACTGCAGCCGCCGCAGCTCTCCAAGATCAAAGTTCTTGAACAGCGAAACATCCACATTCGCGACACCATCCGCTCGCGCGATGTTCCGCCCAGCGTTCCCAAATTTTCCAGCTTCCAGCACCGGATCCAGCCGGCGGAACGCAGACCGGGAAATCCACTGCTCGACGGTGTGCGGTCCTTTATTCGGATTTGAAATCACATCCGGCCGGCTTCCAGCGAAGCCCGAAATCGGCGGATGAGAGGCTTGTCCAGACACATTCGTGCTGTCGAAGACTGTGAACGGCGTGCCGGTCGAGGCAGTCGCGATGCCGTTCAATTGCCACCCAGCAAGCAACACTCGCCCGACGCCCCTCATCGATTTCGGTGTTGGAATCTCCCAGCTTCCGCTAGCAACGAAGCGGTGCCTGGCGTCAAAGAGCGAAGGACCGTGTTCGGCAGCCAGATTGAACGGATTCTGGGCGATGTCCACTTCCCCGGACAAGGGCCGCGCCGCCGCACCCGTCAGATTCATTGACGAGAGGTAGTCCAGAGTCTTGGAGAACCAATACGAGACGTTGAAGCCGAGGCCCGAGGTGAACCGCCGGGACAGCGAGATTTGCCCGGCGTGGTACGTCGAATTCGTAATATTCGACAGCATCGCCACGTGAACAAGCCGGCAAGGCGAGCCATCCGGCGGGCAGTTCGCATAGATGCGCCTGCGATCAGCGTTCTGTGCGGTCGCACCCGGCCCCCAGACCGCGGGATTCGCCTCGATGTTGCGCGGCAGCTTGGTTCCCTTCGTCCCCACGTACCGCATCTCGAGCACGTAGCTGTTCCCCAGCAACCGCTGAATCGAGAAGTTCCAGTTCTGCGCGTAAGGCGGCTGGGCATCCTTCGACATCGCGATCACGGTCGATGGCCGCAGGAACGTGCCCGGCTCCGGCTTGGGCTGATTTCCGTAGGGATTCACATACGTTGTTCCGGGACCGCTGAACTGAATGAACTGCGTCCACGGAAGAGAACTGACCGGGGCTTGAAACGCTGTGCCCTGCCCGTTCGCCATCGTGTCAAAGAAGATCCCGTAGCTTGACCGGATCACCAGCTTGCCGCTCCCGTCCAGATTCCACGCGAAACCGACCCGCGGCATGAAACTCGTCCATTGGATCGGTGCGAGTCCCTTCGCTACGCCCTTGTCACCCGGAAAGAGGACACCGGGAGGCGCGTCCGGATACACCGTCGACTGCTGGTTTGGCACAAAGGTGTTCAGGCGGTCGCGTTCCTCCGTGAACGGCGGATTTACTTCCCAGCGAAGTCCGTAATTGATCGTGAGACGGCTGTTCGCCCGCCACTCATCCTGAGCAAAGAGCGCAAAGCTTTGGTTCCGGAGCCCCCGAGAGAGATCCCCGAGGCCCTGGTAAAACACAAGGGGCCGTCCCATCAGGAAATTCGCAAATCCGTCGTTTGATGGAAAGGAAGGCGTAAAGACGAAGAAGGCGTTCGGCGCGATGGCCTGGAACGCTGCAATCCGCGTATGCCGCACATCTCCGCCGATCTTGATACTGTGCGCCCCGGATACCACTGAGAGTGCGTCGTAGAGCTCATAGTCGTTTTGCACGGAGGTCCGCGGCCCGACGATCGATCCGCCAACCGGCGAGTACCCGTTGATGTTGAAGAATGGCACGCTCTGGCCGGCCTCTGACGCGGAGTCATACTGAAAGCCCAATTCACGCGGCGATGTCTTGTTCAGCCGCTGGTCAAAGAAGAACTTGTGCCGGAAATAGGACACGCGGAACGAGTTCACGATGTTGGGCGAAAACAGATGCGTCTCAGAAAGAACTACAGAATGGGTTGCCAGGTCGTCCTGAACAGGAAAGCCGGGCAAATCCGAGCCGCGGATAGAAATCGGATTCAAATTGGTTCCATTCGAGTAGGAGTACCGGAATGCGAGCTGATCACGGTCGCTGAAGCGGTGATCGAGGCGGCCACCTCCCTGGTCATAGTCATTATGTGTCACGACGGTGGTCGTGTAGATGGACGGGGACACATTCCCGAGAGGAATGTAGCGTTCCATGACAGTCTGGGAAACCGGATTCAACAGCGATGCCGGTATGACCCCGCCGGGAAACGGTGTACCTCCGCTTGAAATGTCGATTAGCGGCTGGCTTCTTGCCGAGAAGTCGCCCATTCGCTGCGATGGGGTAGCCACCACAGCGGAGCGCGTCACGCCCTGACGGTTCCGGAAACCTTCAAAATAGAGAAAGTAAAACGTGCGATCACGCCGAACCGGACCGCCTAGCGTCCCTCCGAATTGATTCTGCTTCAGCGGTTCGACCTTCTCGGAGAAGAAATTGCGGGCATCCAGCTTGTCGTTGCGCAAGAACTCATACAGCGAGCCATGAACCGAGTTTGTCCCCGACCGTGTAACAACAGTTGTCGTGGATCCGCTGGTGCCGCCATACTCCGCCGAGGCTGTGTGCGTCAGGATTCGAAACTCAGCGATCGCATCCACCGGAACTCGCAAAGCAAAGCCGCCGTCCATCCGGTTGACATTGCTTGCTCCGTCCAAACGGTATATGTTCGACTCCGGCCGCTGCCCGTTGACGGCGTAACCATGACCACTGCGAAGGCTGCCGCCTGCTTGCTGGATTCCGGCGGTCATGGGAGCGACACCAGCCTGGAGTAAACCGAGCTGGGTAAAGTTGCGCCCGTTTAGCGGAAGATCGAGCACTTCCTTCGTGGTCACCGTTTTTCCCAAAGCATTGCTGGCTGTGTCGACTAGCTGTACTTCCCCTTCGACCGTGATCGCCTCCTGCTGGGAAGCCAGTGTCAACACGACATCGAGCCTTCCAACCTGGCTCACGTTGAGTTGTATCGGCTGCTGCTCGAAGGTCGCGAACCCGTCCCGCTGAACCGAAATCTTATAGCGCCCCGGAGGCAACTGCGAGAACTTGTAGAGGCCCATTGGCGACGCTGTCTGCGTCTGCTGATAGCCCATGTCCAGGTTCGTAACCGTGACGGAGGCGCCAGCAATTGCTCCGCCCGATGCATCGCGAATCTCGCCTTCCAACGAAGCGACCGGATCTTGCGCAAAGGTCGCCAGATAAAAAGCGAGCAGCCCCAATACAAATCTGGCTTTCATGTCCCTCCAGCGGGTCCTGATTCTAACAGTGCCTTTTGAGGGCCGACAATAACTGAAAAGCATTAGTCAGACGGCTTGGCGATTCATCATGCTGGCGTGGTTGTCGAAAAGGTGAAGTTAGTGCAGTCGAAATAGTAGAAATCTATTATTGCCTGCCGAATGATACGCCCATTAGCATACGGGCATGCCTCACATTGCCCTGCCAGAAGGGCTGCCCGGGATGCGGGCGCTGCAAGCCTACCGGCCGGAGACGGCGGAGCCGTTGAATCAGCTTGCCAATATTCTGTTGAGAGGGCCCCATACTTTGCCACCCGGTGAGCGAGAGTTAATTGGCGCCTTCGTTTCCTCACTGAACGACTGCTATTACTGCCAAACCATACACGGAGCCGTTGCTGCTCATCACTGTGGCGGTGACGAGAACCTGGTGGCAGAGACAAAGCGGGACTTCGAAAGCGCGCCGATCTCGGAGAAGCTCAAGGCCTTGCTTGCGATCGCGGCCAGAGTGCAGCAAGGCGGCAAGCAGGTTACTTCGGACGTAATCGAGCGGGCTCGCAATGCGGGAGCAACGGACCTGGAAATCCACGATACCGTTCTGATCGCCGCGGCTTTTTGTATGTTCAATCGATACGTGGACGGCCTGGCAACCTGGGCTCCGCAGGATCCGAACTTCTATCGGGAGCGCGGAGAGCACTTGGCGCGCCACGGTTATTCAGCGCCTCCTCGTCAGAACGCGGCCGGGACCTGAGTCCTGCCTCCCTGCCGGCAGTTAAAGCCACCGTCGTTCGGCGCTCCGGCCGTCGCCCTCATTATTGTTCCTAAAGGTTATGGCTCCGTAAGCTCAGGCGCCTTTACGACGAAAAGTCCGTCCCCTTGATTCGGTATAATGCCAATTCTCCCTCGATAAAAGAGGACACGATGCGATCATTAGCACTCTCCCTTTTCCTGGCGGCTGCGCCGATGTTGCTGGCACAGGCGCCCCCGAAGACCCATTTAAAAGTCGGGGACGTCGCCCCTGACTTCACCCTGCCGTCAACAACGGGAAAGCAGGTTACGCTCTCTGAGTTCCGAGGTAAAAAGAATGTCGTTCTCGCGTTCTACCCCGCCGCATTTACCGGCGGCTGTACGAAGGAGATGACGAGTTACGGAGAGAACCTCGCCAAGTTCGAAGGCATGGACACACAGGTCTTCGGGATTAGTACGGACAACACGCCGAGCCAGCGGGTCTTTGCCGAACAAATCGGCGCTAAGTTTCCCATGCTGAGCGACTTTCTCCATCGGAAGGTCTCGAAAGACTACGGCGTACTGATGGAATCCCGCGGGCTGGCAAATCGCGCAACGTTTGTGATCGACAAGGAAGGAAAGATCGCATACATCGAAGAAGGACAGAGCGCGATCGACATCAGCGGCGCTCAGGCGGCTTGCAGCCGGCTGAAGAAGTGATCTGGAAAAGACTTTGAGACGGAGAAGGCGGGGAGTTTTCTCCGCCTGACCGGCTCCCCAGCGTGCCTACCGCTCCCTCCCCGCGACGACCTTCCGTTGCAGTAGTCTGATATAGGGCAGTGTCCCATGCGCATTTTAGTAGTCGAGGATGATCTGGACGGCGGGCGTGTGCTTGCGAAGGGTCTCCGTGAGCACGCTTTTGCCGTCGATCTCGCACACGATGGCTCCACAGCCCTACATAAAGCTTTCGTCAATTCCTACGACCTGATCATCCTTGACGTGATGCTCCCCGGCAAAGATGGCCGGGAAGTTTGTAGCGAGCTGCGTGCAGCGGGCAGCTCCGTGCCGATCCTCATGCTGACGGCTCGGGATCAGGTGCCCGATCGCATCTCGGGACTCAATGCGGGCGCCGACGACTACGTCATCAAACCATTCGATCTGGGTGAGCTCCTCGCCAGGATCCATGCCCTGCTCCGCCGGCGGGACCGCCTAAACGGCCCAATCCTCCAGGTGGCGGACCTGCAAATCGATACGCACCAGCGCCGGGTTACCCGTGCGGGCCGGCCGATTCCGCTTACCGCGAAAGAGTACGCCTTGCTCGAATACCTGGCGTGGCGGCAAGGGGCTGTGGTCGGACGTGCGGAAATCTCCGAACACGTCTGGGATGAGAACTACGATCCCACTTCGAACCTAATCGAAGTCTATGTGCAAAGGCTTCGCCGGAAAGTGGACTACGGGCATCCGATCCGGCTCATTCACACGAGGCGCGGCGAAGGGTATCAACTGGCCGCAGGACAATCCGATGAAGCTTAGCACTGTCAGGGCGCGACTGATTCTGTGGCACGTCGCCGCACTGGGCACGATCCTGCTGCTCTTTTCCTTCGGCGTCTACGCCCTCTTTGCAAAGACCCTGCACGACCGTCTTGACGGCAAGCTGCGCTCCGCCGAACAGGTCACGGAGCTCGCCCTGAACCATGAGATCGAAGAGCACGGCGGCCGCGAACCTGGAGAGGCGAGCGTGCGGGACGTTCTCCGGACGATGCATCAAACGTCATTTCCGGATACCGCGATCGCCGTTTGGGATGGCGATCGTCTCGTCGCGGACAAGAGCGGCCGGCAAGGAATCGACGCTTCCCTCCTTCCCCCGGGCACCTTCGCAGAACCGGGGCTTCGCACCGTTCAAATCGGAAACCGGCAGTACCGCCTGATCGTCAGCGACGTCGACGTACCATTTATCGGTGCTACGTATCGCGTCACGGCAAACGAATCTCTGCAGGATGTCGAAGTCGAACTGGCCAACGTACGCTATGTGCTGCTGCTCTCCGTCCCCTTCTGCGTGATTCTGTCCGCTGCGGGAGGATATTTTCTGGCCCGCAAGAGCCTTCGTCCTGTGTCCGATATGGCGCAAACGCTCGAGCACATCAGCTCTGCCAACCTAAATCAACGCTTGACAATTCACAATCCGTCAGACGAGTTCGGACGCCTGGGTGAGACGTTCAACGGGCTGCTGGATCGCCTTGCGCAAGCCTTCCGGCAGCAGCAGCAGTTTATGGCGGACGCTTCGCATGAGCTGCGTACGCCTCTGTCTATCGCATTAACGGCAACGCAGTTTACGTTGAAGAAGCCCGACCGTAATACCACGGAGTTAAGAGACGCTTTGATCCTTGTCGAAGAGCAGCTCCGGCGCCTGAAGCGGATCGTGGAAGACATGTTCATCCTCGCACAGGCGGACGCAGGAGCCTACCAGCCTTCGATATCACCCTTGTACTTGACGGACCTGGCGGACGAAGCACTGCGAGCGGCTAAAGTGCTAGCTCAGGCGAAAGGGGTTGCAGTCCGCGATAGCCGGCCCGACGAGGACTACGAGTTCGAAGGGGATGAAGGCCTGCTGCGGCAGCTCATGCTCATCCTGCTCGACAACGCCGTGAAGCATACTCCGTCTGGCGGCCGGGTCGAACTCCGGCTACACGGACAGGACGGCGGGTACGTGTTAGAGGTCAGCGATACCGGAACGGGAATCGCCGAAGCAGATCTGCCGTTTATTTTTGACCGCTTCTACCGGGGAGATAAGGCGCGTTCCCGCCGTGATCCGGGGGCCGGCAGCGGAGCAGGCCTCGGCCTTGCGATTGCCAAGTGGATCACCGAGCTGCACGGCGGCGCGATTTCCGCTTCCAGCACTCCGGCGGGCACCACATTCCGCGTCTGGCTGCCCTACGCACGCGCCCGGCGGGTTGCTGCCGCGGGTTAGCTGCCGCGTTTATCCTGGGTTTAACTTCCATCTTGTATCCTGCTCTGTCGCACGGGCTATCACGTCCTGCCGCATCAGTGCATCATGAGAAGTCTCATCCTTTTGGCGGCCGCTTTTTGCGCGGCCGGACAGGAGCAGACCAGCCTGAGTCCGGAACAGGCAGTGGAGCAGGCGTTGCTGTCGCATCCTTTGCTTGCTTCCGCCCGGGCGCGGATCGAAGCGGCTGAAGGTCTGCGTCTTCAGGCTTCTCTCCGGCCGAATCCGCGCCTCTATCTTCAGTCGGAGAACGCACGCCTGGGGGGAACGGCCACACCCTTTCGTTTCGCCCAGGAGACGGACAATTTCGCCTACGCCTCCCAGGTGATCGAAGCCCCGGGCAAGCGAGATATGCGGACCCGGCTTGCAGGAGAGGTCATTCGCCGCCGCCAGGCGGATCTTGAGCTTCTCCGCGCCCAGATCGCCCGTCGCGTCGCCGTCGCCTACTGGTCCGCCGTCGGCGGCGAGCACATTCGCGAAATACTTCGGCAGAACCTCGCCAACTTCGAGCAGACCGTGGAGTATCACCGGAATCTCGTGCGCGAAGGCGCGGCAGCGGAAGTGGATCTGATCCGAATCGAGGTAGAGAAGGATCAGGTCGCCGTACAGTACCAGAACGCGGAGCAGGAAGCGCGCCGTCTCCGCCTGCAGCTCTTCCAGGAGATGGGCAAGCCCGACCAGCCGGACGTGGTCCTCGCAGGGAACCTCTACGATGTCCGGCCATTCATCACGGACACGATCGAGCAGGCGATGGCGAGAAGGCGGGACCTGCAGCTCGGACGGCAGGTTGTGCAACAGGCCAGAGCAGCCGAGCGCGTCGAACACGCGAATGCGAAACCCGATCCGGAGGTTCTGTTCGGCTACAAGCGAACAGCCGGATACAACACCGTGATCGCGGGCTTTCAGATCCCCTTGCCGTTTCGCCACCGTAACCAGGGCGGGATTGCAGCCGCCGTCGCAGAGACGAAAGCTGCCGAACATGAATTAAAGTCAGCCGAACTGGCAGCGGAAAGCGAAATTCTCGCGGCTCAGAACGAGTACAACCAAAAGCTGCGGCTGGTTACGGAGACAGTACCCAAGATTCGCAGCCAGGCCGAAGAGACGGTCCGGATCGCGCGGGCGGTTTATCGGGAAGGAGCAAGCGACCTGCTACGCCTGCTCGACGCCGAGCGCACAGCCCTGCAGGCTCAACTGCTGTTCGTTCGCTCACTCACCGAATACCACGTCGCCCTGGTTAATTTGAAAGCTGCCACAGGAATGCTCCCGTGAAAGTTCTTCAAACGATTGCCATTGCTGTTTGTGCTTCTTTGTTTTCCTGCTCTGTCAACCGGCCTTCGCCCTCGGATGCCGGGGCGGATGGCTCTGAAAGCAAAGAGGCTGACTCCATAAGGATCGATGACAACACCAGCCGCGATCTGGGTATCAGCGTCGTCAAAGTTGCCGAGCTGCCAGCTGGAACACCCGTTCTCGCCACGGGACAGCTCCAACTTAACGAGGACGCAAGCTGGCAGGTGGGAGCAGTTACGAACGGCAAGATCATTTCCGTCCCAGTTCGCGTGGGAGACTTTGTGAAGGAGGGCCAGCCCTTGGCCATCCTTCACAGTCACGACGTCCATGACGCACGCGCGACCTACCGCCAGGCGCTTGCCGAGCTGGCCAAGCAGAAGGCGGTAGCCGATCAGGCCCGCGCGGTACGTGACCGGACGCGGCGCCTGTTTGAGTTGCGGGCCGCGTCGAAGCAGCAGCTCGATGCAGCGGAGACGGAGTACCTCAGCGCTACAACCGCCGTCTCCATTGCTCAGGCAGAGGTTGATAAGGCACGCTTTCACCTGACCGACTTTCTCGAAGTCCCGGCGGAAGAGCCGCCACGCACCGAGCACAATCGCACGGCGGACGCGCTTACCATCAAATCCCCTGCCTCCGGAACAGTGATGGAACGAAGAGCGACGGCCGGAACGGTTGTCTCCACAGGCGATCTCGTGTTCCTCATCGCGGACCTCAGCTCCTTGTGGCTGATCGCGGCTGTCAATGAGGCAGACCTCTCGCGGATTCACCCCGGACAGCGCGTCGCGGTTTCGGTTCGGGCCTACCCGGACCGCAAGTTCTTTGGGCGTGTCCTCCGCCTTGGAGAACGTCTGGACCCCCAGACGCGAACACTGCAGGTTCGCATTCTCGTCCCCAATCCGCATGGGCTGCTGAAGCCAGATATGTTTGCCAATGCCGAGTTTGAAACGGACACCAGCCGCATGATGCAGATTCCTGAGTCCGCCGTGCAGAAGGTGAACGGCAAGCAGGTTGTTTTTGTAAAGGAGAGCCCGGGCGTCTTTCGTCAGAGGGAAGTGAGGCTGGGCTCAAAGTCCGGCAATTGGATCCAGGTGACCTCCGGTCTGGAGCGCGGCGATGAGGTGGTCGTCGACGGGGCCTTCCTGCTGAAGTCGCAGTTGATGAAAGGCTCCGGAGAATAGCGCGGTCATGCTGAAGCGAATCATCGACTTCGCGCTGGACAACCGCTGGCTCGTTCTCGCCGCCCTGGCTCTCATGATTGCGGGCGGCCTGTATGTAGCCATGCATATTCCCATCGATGCATTCCCCGATCTCACCAACAATCAGGTTGTCGTCATCACGGAATGCCCAGGGTTCTCTCCGCTGGAGGTCGAACAATCCGTAACGTTTCCGATCGAGACGGCTGTCATGGGCCTGCCTTCCACACAAGGAGTCCGCTCGATTTCGAAGCTCGGTCTGTCCACGGTCACCATCATCTTTGAAGACCACGTGAACACGTGGCTCGCGCGGCAGATGGTGAACGAACGTGTTCAAGAGGTCCGTTCGCGCCTCCCGGAAGGCCTCGAACCAACCCTCGGGCCCGTTGCGACAGCCTTCGGCGAAGTCTACCAGTACACCGTGGAAGGCGACGGGCACAGCCTGATGGATCGAAAGACGCTCCATGACTGGCAGATGCGGTTTCAACTTCGAACTGTGCCTGGGGTCAACGAAGTAAATAGCTGGGGAGGGGAGACACGGCAGTACATGGTCGAGGTGGATCCGCTCCATCTCCAACGGTACGGCTTGACGATCCGCGATGTCTTCGAGCGCCTGCGCGATAACAACGCTAACTTCGGGGGCGGCTTTATCGAACATGCGGCCGAGCAGTACACGGTAAGAGGGCTGGGCCGCACGCAATCTCTGGAGGACATCGAAAACATTGTGCTCACTGCGCACAACGGGACTCCCGTCCTGGTCCGCGATGTCGCTCGCGTTTACGTCGGAGCGATCCCGCGCCAAGGCGCTGTGCTGCGCGATGCCAAAGGAGAGACTGTCTCAGGCATGGTCATCATGCTGAAGGGCGAAAACGGACTGCGAGTCATCGAACGTGCGAAGGAGAAACTTGCCAGTCTTCGCCTGCCGGAGGGCGTAAAGATCGTTCCTTTCTACGACCAGTCCGAGGTGATCAAGGGAACCATCCGGACAGTTACACGGAATCTGATTGAAGCAGGACTGCTGGTCGTGGCCGTCCTTCTCTTGTTCCTTGGAAACATTCGTGCCGCCCTGATCGTTGCTTCTGTGATTCCAGTCTCCCTGCTGTTCGGCTTTCTCGGCATGGCGGCCTTCGGCATCTCTGCAAATCTGATGAGCCTCGGAGCCATCGACTTCGGCATGGTTGTGGACGGCGCTGTCGTCATGATGGAGAACTCGGTGCGGAGGCTCGCTCACAGCAGATCCCCGAACCGCCTTGAGGTTATCCGTGACGCAGCGAAAGAAGTAGCTCGCCCAATTGTATTTGCAGTCGCCATCATTATCGCTGTCTACTTTCCGATCTTTACGCTCGAGGATCTGGAAGGGCGCATGTTCCGCCCGATGGCCATTACAGTCTGCTCGATGCTCGTCGGTTCCCTGCTCCTGGCGCTTACCGTTGTGCCCGTGCTGGCCGGCTTTGCGTTGAAGGGGCCGATCATAGAAAAGGAAGAAGGCTGGTTTTCGAGGCTGCGTACAGCCTATCGCCGCTCGCTCAGCCGCGCGTTACGCGCGCGTCCCGCGGTGCTCGCGTTTGCCTTAATTTCGGTTGTCGTCGCAGTCGGCTCCATCGCGTTCATCGGAACGGAATTTATGCCCCGTCTGGATGAAGGCTCCATCCTCATCACGACGCGCAAGCTTCCGGGAATCGGCCTCAGCGAATCAATTCGAATCAGCCAAGTTATAGAGAAGACGGTGCTCAGCTTTCCGGAGGTCCGGAGCGTCGTGACCAAGCTCGGGCGGCCGGATCTGGCAACAGAGGCCATGGGCATTTATGAGGCTGACGTTTACATCCTGCTGAAGCCTCGCGACGAGTGGGTTACCGCGAAGACGAAGGAAGGGCTGATCGAAGCGATGTCCGCCCGTCTGGAACGCATTCCGGGCGTAGAGTATAACTTCACCCAGCCAATGGCCATGCGTCTTGACGAGGTTGTCTCCGGCATCAAGGCCGACGTCGCTGTTAAGATCTTCGGCGAAGACTTTGCAGTCCTCGAGCGCCTTGCCGGTGAAGTTCACAAGATTCTCGCCGGCATCCCCGGAGCTGCCGACACGCAGGCAGAGGTTCTCACAGGAGTGAATGAGGTCCGGGTTCGGGTAGATCGGGCGGCCCTTGCCCGCTATGGCCTCAACGTCACCGACGTTCAGGACCTGGTCGACTCAGCCACGGGCGGAAGGCAGGTCTCCGAGATGGTGGAAGGACAAAGACGCTTCCCGATCGCAGTCCGCCTGCCGGCGCATTATCGAAACGACCTCGAAGCGATGGGAAACCTTCTGCTGGTGTCTCCAGCACGTGAACTCGTACGGCTGAACCAGGTTGCACGAATCAGTGTCGAAGATGGTCCCGAGATTGTATCCCGGGAAGCGGCGCAACGCCGAATCATTGTGCAAGCCAATGTGCGAGGACGTGATCTGGGAAGCTTCGTCAAGGAAGCACAGCAGAAGATCAACGCCCAGATCAATCTGCCGCCCGGGTACGACATCGTGTGGGGCGGCCAGTTCGAGAATCAGGAAAGAGCGACCAGACGCTTGATGGTGGTCCTGCCGGTTTCGATCCTCATCATCTTCGGCTTACTGTTCGCTGCTTTCGGCTCCGCGAAGCAAGCAGCCCTGATCCTGCTGAACGTGCCGTTCGCGCTGGTGGGAGGAATCGGCGCTCTGTGGCTGCGCGGCCTGAATCTGAACGTCTCCGCATCGATAGGCTTCATCGCCCTCTTCGGCGTCGCCGTGTTGAACGGCGTTGTCATGGTGAGCTACATCAACCGCCTTCGGGATGATGGCCTTCCGCTGGAGGAAGCGCTCCTGGACGGAGCGTCGCTGCGGCTCCGTCCCGTCCTCATGACAGCCCTCGTGGCCAGCCTCGGATTCATTCCGATGGCCGTTTCGACAGCCGCCGGCGCGGAAGTTCAGCGTCCCCTGGCAACTGTCGTCATCGGTGGGCTGGTGACTTCAACGGTCCTCACGCTGTACGTGCTGCCTTTGCTTTATCCGTGGTTCACACCTGCAGGACGCGAAGCGAAGGAAGCCGGGAGCTCTGCAACGTGACCCTTCCTGAGTCAAAAGGGAAAAGTCACACCAGCCAGAGGAGTCTTAGTCCCCATCACTTCGCTCAGCAGTTTCTCGACATCCGATAATGCGGATGAAAGCAGTTCCTTCTTCTCTGTCCGGGCCTGTGTCTCATATCCGTGAATCAGGATGCTCTGATTGCGAGCCTTGACCCGAAGCGGCCCGTTTTCGGCCACATCGATCAGCCGCTCGCCCAAGGGATCCTTCATGTGCTTCAGGAGGCGAGCCACCATCTCGCGTGCGATGCTGGTCCTTCCCTTCCGCTCCTCGGGGACGCGTTCCTTTTTCTTCTCCAGGTAGTGAAACCACGACTGCACCTCCGGCCGATTCCGGTCCAGATTCTCGGAATCCAACCCGTGTTTGAACAACCGAGCCTGCCCGATCAGCTCGACGACTCGGTATCCCCGCAATAGTGCATCCTCGTAGTCTCCCTGCTGCTCCGCTCGCCGGGCGGAAGCGAGGATATCGGCGGCCAGCAGTAGAACGTACGGCTCCCGGTCGGTGAGCGCTAGGGGCATTGGTTTTCCCAGCCGCGAAATAGTTTCACAGTGTCCGGCCTTCGGTCCTAGCTTCTCCAGGTCTCCTGGAAGCTCCGGCCGCTCCCCAAGCAGGCGGAGACTTTCGCTGTAGTCAAATCGGCTCCAAGCTCCCCAAAACCTCGCGAGCCAAGCAATCGCCGCCGCCTCCTTGGCCACAAGCCCTGGAAAGCGGTTGCACCAATCGCTCTGCGGCTCAAGAATGGCAAGCGCGGCCTCGAACTGGAGGGTCTTCACAAACGCGATAGCCAATCTCAAGTCTCGCCGTGCAGTCGCGCGGGTTGATGCGAAATCAAACACTTTCTCAGTACCCGGCACGACAGTTCCGAGAGGACCGCGTTCTCCCGTGACGTATCGAAGTGCTCGCACGCCGCGATTCGTCGCTGCCAGCAGAAGGGCTGCGCTCATTGCCTTGGTCCCTCTCGTAAAGTCAACGGTCATTTGGCCGGAATTCCACCCCGCCTTTTCCAGATTGCCGATGACGTGATCGTAGAAGTCGAAGCACAGGTCCGCGTTGTCTTCCATCCCGTCTTTTGGCAGCTCGACGACGTCAATTGGCAAGTCTGGATTACGGGCTCTTAACTGCTCCGCATGAGCCTTTGTCTGAAGGGAAGGAAGGAGCAAAATTTTCGCCCACTCGCCTTTCACAAGACTTCGTTCCATCGGCGCGTAGAGACTGTGAATGATATCCATCTCATACCCTTTGCCGACTGTCATCAGCAGCACTTGTCCAGCTTTGCTCTTCATCCCACCCTCCTTAGTAAGACCCAGCCAAAAGGCGCGATTCCACCAGCGTTCAACGGACACACAGTCCGGGTCGACCCTGCCGTGATCTGCGTTTTCGTTCTGACGTTATAGGATCGGCGCAAGCCGTCGACCGAAAGAGATTCGAAGTGGCAGTACCGCCCGACTCGCAAAAGCACGTCCCCTTTTTTCGGGTTTGGAAACCATGGGCCTTGGTTCCCGAAAAGGTTCTTGAATCGGTCCCATTCGTCGTGCAGGCGCTGCCCGAAGAACCTGTTGCACCAATACTCGAACCAGTCCAGAGACAGCTTGTCGAACACACCGCTGGTCCATCGATGCCGTAGCAGGTCTTCGTTTAACTGCAGCGTTATCACGCATGAAGGCGGGGGCACGGAATCCGCCTGGGAGAGAAGCCGTTCCGTATGAATCTGGACGCCGCTGGTCTTCCCTTCATCACGTCCAAGTTTTCTCAAAGAAGGCTTGTCGATTTGCACGCCCTCCGCCGGCCACTGCCCGTCACTGACTTCCAGAACGCGCATCGGATCCCGCTCCGTCTCTCTTCGCTTATACTCGAAGCCACTCTCCTCCAGAACAGTGTCCTTCCACTTCTGAGCCGCCTCGACATCCCGCCTCACTTCCTCCAGACGCCCCTCTATCAACTGACTCAAAGTGGCTGTGCGGATTGCGCCTTTGATCGCCGAGCCAGGAATGATCACGGAGCCTGTATAAGGGTTTCGCAGCAGGGACTGAACCTCACCTTTTCTGGTCTCACTCCGCGCAACCGCTTCCCCCAGTTCACGGCGCGAATCCGCTCCAAGCCGGACCCGGTACATCTCCGCTCGGGACGCTTTGTCCTTCAAAGCCCGGCGAAACACTTCGCGCAGCAGACCAAGGGCCTCGGTGAGCTTGTTTTGATCCACCATGCCCATGTACCGCTGCCGCTCCGAGTGTGTCATGGCACGCAATACCGAGGAGGAATTGAAGCGAACCAAATGGCTGTCGATGATGTCGTATTCCTCAGGGGCCAAACGCTCGCCGCTCCCGATATGGACCGGACTTAGCGGGATCAGCCGGTAGTAACGAATCGAGTCAGGCATGTTTCGCTATCGCTCCTTCTCGGTATAAGGAACCGTGAGGTGCCATGCGTTCTCCACGACTCCTGGCCAGCCAGGACAGACGCCTTCAAGCAATTCTCCATAAGGTCCATCGCCAGCGGGAGTAAACGTGGCTCCGGGTTGCAACAGCGTGATGGGATGCTTGAACGGATTCCCGCTCGACGCAAAGAAGGATCCTACTTTCCCGTAGTGCGTCCGCAAGCGGTAGCGGACCCGCTCCATATTCGAAGTTAGCGATCCATGCGAGAGGCTCATGCGCCTCGTACCCTTGCCGGCAAAAAGATCCTTTGGAGCAGGACCTACTTCCGCTGTGAACTTTCCTCGTCCGATGCTTGCATCGCGCCCGAATCCGAACTCACCCACTTTTGTGAACAGGCGCTGCAGCTGATCTGCCTCAAGCTCCGTGTCCACATACACATCCCAGTTTCTGCAGGAGTCCGACGGCCACCTTTCGTCCATGAAGTACAGCCCTCCGCCCTCCCTTGGCGTTGTGCCGGTTCTGCGGTCAATGGTGTTGTGCGCCACCCGGTGTTCCAGAGGCATCTCCGGCTGTTCGGCAAGCCGGTGAATCAACGCCTCTTCCGACAGTCCATCGCGCAATGAAAGAAAATCCTCTACCTTTACCCATGTGGCTTTGCGGATCTTCTTCCCATTGGTCTCCGTGGCGGCGTTCGGAGGAAGCCGCCACGGCTTCAGCAGAGGACGAGGCAGCCAGCCGGCCGGGAATGCGTCCGATATCAAGAATGGTCGCTCCTTCAGGCTCCTGAGCCATGACGTCAGCGACTCCTCTCCCTGCTCGTGCCGCCAGGCCCAGCAAAGGTGCCCGAACAAGGTGCCGGAACGGAAGGGCGTCGCAACCGGACTTTCCAGTTTCAGCGCGACTCGGTATGTCGCCATGGTCTACTCCTGAAGAAACTGGAAGGGCTGGTCCTTAACTAAAGAGCGGATGGATTCGAAGGATTGCTGAATGTCCTCACCGTTCAGTCTCAGGTTCTTGAACGAAACCCGCCCATATCCCCTGGAGCCGGAGCCCCCCAGCGAATCCTGCTCCAAAAGTTTCAGGGAAGTAAGAAATATGTTCAGGCAATGCCGGTCTTGCCGGCCCTCGTCGCCGTCGACGGCATACTCCTTGAAGAGCATCTCAAGGTTGAAGATGGCTCCAGCAGGCACGCGTTCCATCCGCCGCGGCCCCATGGATGCCGCCTTGCCTTCCAGTCGGTTAATGGAAACCTCCGTCTTTTCTTCTGTGAGGGGCAATCCGCTCTCTACAACCTGGCTCCGCCACTGCGGGTCAAGGAAAGCATCGCGGACAATGAGGCGCGTAGGTCCTCCCTTCCAGTTCTCGTGCGTAGTGCCAAAAATCCTGAGGATGGGATCCTTCTCTGGATACTCCTTCCTCCGGTCACTCCCGTACACTGCCCCCGTGTCTTCCACGACTCCGTGAAACCACTCCAGCAGGCACCTCAGCTTGCCTTTCAAACTGGAGCCGGGAATATACGGATCCTGCGTGTGAGGATGCTTAACTACGGGGTTGTCCACGCCGCCAATCTCCATAGCATCCTTACCCGCGCCGATTAATAAACCAGTGCACACCTGCAGCACACCGGTAATTCTGTATGTCGTGCGATATTCGATTCTTGCCCCCATGCCTAATCCTTGCCAAAGAACTTATGAAATGCTACAACCGCCTCAAAATGCTTCTTGAAAGCTTCAAAGTCACGGGCTGTTTCGATGCTCGCGTCATGGTCCACGAAGAACTGAACAAAGTGCTCCGGAAGCTTCCCATCCCGCCCTTTTGCGTAGATGGCTTTGGCCTTTAACATCTTGACCTCCGGCCTGAGGCGGGCAAACACCTCTTCCTCGCTCTCACGTTGGTTCCGGTCACACTCCAGACGAAGCCGGCGCTCGAGCGACAGGACGTGCTCGTAGAACCGCCGCAGCTGAGTTGATGAGACGCTCGCAAAAGCTTGCGCAGCCGCTTCAGCTTCCCCGTCCAGCAGCTCCGGACGAAGCCGTCCTTTGTCATCGAAGTATTTCATTTTGCGCGGTGCTGGTATTGTTTTCGCACCGGTTGGCCGAGACGGCGCTAGCCGCACACCTGCACGGTCCATGCTCTAGTTCTCCTTTCCGCTCCGATTTCGATATAAGGCAATACTTACGGGAATTCGTGCAGCGCTTCCCCTGCCTTTCACTGTGAGCTGCTCATCTACCCTGAGCAGCTCGCACACCAGCTTTGTCGCAGCACTCTTGTCTGAATCGCCGTTGGCGCGATCGGATTGCAAGTGCCTGGCAATCTGATAGCCCAACCGCGCTCGCCACGTCGCAGCCGCGAGCGGTACTCCTTTGCCGCGACCCACAGCTTCTTCCGCAGCCAGTTTGTCCTCCTCAAAGCTGAGTAAGTTGTATACAAAACCGCTGCTGAGCACGCCGTTCTGAAGATACCCGTCCAACTGGTCCGCCAATTGCAGCTGCTTGTTCAGCTCTTCCCAGGAAACTGGCTTCCGATCGATGACAGATATGCGGTTCCTATCTGCCTTCTTGGCCGCCTCCAACCGCTCTTCAGCCGCAGCAGCGACGCGGTTGATCGGGTGGTTCACCTTCATGAGCTCAATGCCCGCTGAGATCGTGATGTTCGGATTGTTGCCAGTCCAACGAAGGAACTGCTCACGCATATCTTTGGCGAGCCGGATTGTCGAAAACCACGGACCTACCAGGAGTAAGTCATCTCCCCCCGCATACACGGTGTATGTATCTGGATATCGCTCCTGCAGTAAGTGCATCAGGTATCCGGTGAAAAAGAAATCCAGGCTTCGAGACAGAGCGGCTGTCCGGCTCAAGGTGGGCACTTTAACTCCGCGGGAGAAAATTTCGCCCAAGCGATCCACATCCGCCTTTAGCACGGCAAGCAGAGGCAGGCCTCGAAGATCGGTCCCTTTCGCCTCAAGCGCGTCCAGTGAAAGATGTTCGAACGTCTTGATATCTCCGACCTCTGTCGATCGCGCTTCCTCGGAAAGATGCGCGTAGGCCGGCTTCGAGACATCACCCTCCTGCAGCCGGGGCACGTAGTTTGCGACGAACCGTACTGCCGTGCCCCGCTCTCCCTCATCCCTGCCGTAGAAGCGCACCAGCGATACTGTTTGTTCTGTCGTTCGGGGACGCCGCTCGCTCAACATCAGCCGCAATCCCCCGAAGAACTCCAGACCCGTGTTGCCATCCATCGTCCAATGCAGCCATGCCGCGCGCGTCAAGCGGCCACCGAGCTCGTGTTCATCCGCGCAGGGTGAGCAGCGGACAGGAAGGCCGCTTTCCACGGAGTCGGGACGTTCGGCCGGCCGCGCGTTGCACGCCTTGCAGACCCCATGCTCGTAGCGGAGATCGCGGTGTACGGGCTCGAAGCAGCCATCAAAGGCTCGCAGCTTTGCGTCATCCACGGCTTCCGAAACCATCCGGAGCGTTTGGTGCAGCCTGTCCGGCATCAGCGCATTCGCCTCAAACGGCTCCGAAAGACACACGTTCAGCGACAGCTCGCCCCGGTACCTCTTCCATATCCACACATGGATCTGCTTCCGGACGCGGTCCACACGCTCTTCGACATCGTCGAGGTCTGGCGCCAGCAGCAGGAACCGCCCGCCGGCGTTCTGCAGCAGGCTGAACGGAGTCAAATTCAGTTCGCGGCGGCACAACAGTACCGCGGCCTCTGTAAGCATTCCTAGTAAAAAGGATCTTGCCCTGAGGATCTTGTTCACTCCGCGGACCTGCTGATTCGCGAGCTGGAACAAAGAGCTCTGAATGCCGGAAAGATCTCCTGCAACGAAACGGAATTTCTTGATATCGCGATCCTTAATCGCCGCTTCGTCGTTGAGATTTCCCTTAGACTCATGCCATGCGTGCAACGCAGCAGCGAGCGCGGCGGCCACGCGCGCATGGTCATGGAGCGAGATATCCGGCTGGTCGATGGTTGACGAAGGCACCGTGGAGAGAAATCTCTCAGAGAGAGACAACAGAACCTCGCAATAGAGATCCGGCGACACATCCGATGGGAGGGCATGCAGCTCTTCCTCCATCCGGCGCCAAAGCGCCGCATAGCGGCTTTGGTAGTCGCTGGTGTCGACGCGCTGTTGCGGCATCAACGCCTCGCCCGGACACAGCTCTTCGAGAGGCAGCTCGCTTGCCGTCGGCCGGCCATTTCCCAGATCAACCGCCGCAAAGGGGCTCTTTAGCGCTGTCTTGATGAACCGGTCCCAACCCTTGCGCCCGCCTTCGGCCTCAACCTGTTCATCCAGCTCCTTTCGTTCCATGCCGCTGGAGATACGGTCCGCTTCTGCAACGATCCAGGCTGCTGCCCCGACCTCTGCGTTCGCACCGTCCGGCTTGTGATGAAACACAGCCATATTTCGAATGCTCTGCTTGTCGAGCGGCTTGGGAAAGCGGGCGCCCATCCGGTCAAGAAACTCTTCTGTCCACAGAACGTGCCAGTGCGAGTATCGGCCCTGGAACAACGGAAGCAAGACACTATCCAGGTTCTTCGTCTGCGGAGATAACGCCTGATTCCCTCCATACGCCCTCTGCAGGAACTTCCCCATGTCATGCAGAAACGCGCCGAGGGCTGTTTCATATAAGGTCGGTAGCTTCATCTTCTCGCTCTTAGTCGTCCCACTCGATGCAATCCGCCGGCAGAGTAATTCCGAACCGTGTTTCCGGGCGCCTGCCGGAGGCATGAATCAGGTAGGGGTTCGCGTTCACGCCTAACACCTCCCTGAGCCTCTTCTGCACTCGGGATTTCCTCTCATTGAAAAACGCGCGGTCCATACCGCTCTGCAAAGCCTTGCAGGTGGCTCCAATATCTTTGAACTCCCCGAGCACCGCCTGGTACTCGCTCAGATAGGCCGCCGCCAGTTCCGGTTCGGGCGCTCCGTCGGAGGGGCACGACACACCCGGTAGGCCTGCCGCCGCTCGTCGCGCGAGCATCGAATAGAAAGCCATCTCGGACGGCCTCAGCGTTACCACCTTTGCTGCCGCCTGTATGAAGCGTCCCTTCAAATTGATCCGGAGCCGCGGAGGACCAAGATGATCCTGCGCGGCAGACACCGCACCGGAGAATGTGGCAAGAGCGCTCGCGTCTGCGGTGTTCAGAGCGGACCGAAGCCTCACAAACGGAATTTCGGCCAGAGTAACGCATGCCGTCGATGTATCGAGCGGCCGGCTATCAGGCGGAGGCGAGTAAATCACCTGCCTTGTCCGCGTCGGGAAGTAGAAACTTGGGTGCGACTCGAACGGGGCAGATACAAGAACGTGCGACAGACGATCCTGCGGCCGCCCGTACAGTGACAATGCGTAGCCCATATAAAAGCCCATCGTCTTCCTTCCACCCGCGATCGAAACATGCAACGCACATTCGTCATCGGCGGTCAGATCGCGAATCTGCCGTGCAATGGCGTCCGCTGCCCAGCGGTTATCGTCTTCGGTGCGGATGTCGTCGATCATTTCCCCGGCAGGGCTTCTCAGCACCTGAATCGAACCTTCGTCAAACGCAATCTCAGGAAGGTCATATTCGCGAAGCAGGCGCCTGAACCATCCGGGCTCGGGGCTCAGCAGCGACAAGCGAGCTCGATCCGCACCCTCTCTGGTCGTCAGGACGCGCACTTCTGTGGGGATAAACGGGGGCTGTGCCATCACCGCCAGCGCATAAACTGTTTCGGTCACCACCTGGGGAGAGAGCCCCAGCGCCATGAGGAGAATGCGCCGCGGATATTCTGCCGGCTGCGTTATATCTCCCGTTCCCATCTGACTGGATTATGCCGACCCTGGAACGCGAAAAGCGGTGCGACAACGTTGTCGGATTACAGAACCTCCAACGCATACCTGCCGAGACCCATACTTGTTCCCTGTCCCGCATGCGTGAACTGGCCGAGCCATAGATACGGCCATAAGCTCTCGAAGCCGCGAAGCGGCAGTTCGGCTACTCCAATGAATCCGCCCATCGGGACATGGCGCCGCTGCCGATTGGAATATCTGGACCAGTCGTGCCATCGGAGCGCAACGCGATCAAACTCCGCGTCCCTCGACATCGCGTTGAGCCCGGCGAAATCTTCCTCCAGCCGGCGATTGCAATGAAAGAAGGTCAGCAACGAGATTCGTCTCAGCAGGTTTCGAAACAAATCCGAAAATTTGAACTTGTCCGGTGTCACACGTTGTTCGTCGGCCTTCAGCCGCAGGGGCGTCTCGAATCGGAAGCGGACGCGTTCAGGCGCCTGCGGGCAGGCAGGAACCGCTGCGGCGAGCGCGTTCAAAACATCTCCATTCAGAATCGGCTGCCAGCAGCCGCTTCCCGCCTCTGTTTCCTGCTCAACTCGAACCAACTCCAGAGGCGTCCGTTCCGGGAGAAATCCCTTCCTCGCACCGTTTTTGAAGCTGTGTATCACGTAGGCGAGATACCGGTTCGCAGCACCAAAGAGAGTCAAACCAAGCTCCTGATCAACGCCCGCAGCGCTGCGAAGGTTCACCTCCAGGACGTAAGGATGCGGAGCCGCTGGATACTTCCGCATCATCTCGCTGTTCTCCGAAGGCGGCGTCTCGAACACATAGGGGTATACGCAGGAGCGGTAAAGCATGCACTGTCCGCAGTTTCGATGGTGCGTAATGCAAACGAGCTTCTTCAAGGAATGGCCCAGAATTCCCCGCCACTGAGAGCCCCGATAGCCGTATTCCGGCAGCGCCCGTTCTGCTCGAAAGCGGAATCGATATCGAGACAGCGACAGCGGGAGTATCTTCACCGCTTCGTCCACCTTTTTCGAGTTCTCCTGATCCATGAATCGAGTCCGAGCCGCTTACGAATTGTATCTCATGTTTAGCACTTATTGCCTGCCCATTGTCGGTTTATTCGAAGACATTTGTGCCGTATTCCGATTTCAGCAGGTCTAGTAAGCCCAATCCCCCAAGTGTAATTCCTTTCACACTTCTTCCGATGACATCCACCTGGCCCCTTCCGACTATGGGATAAGCCCGCACATCATCTTCCCGGGGATCAATCACCTGCTGAATGCCTCTGACGACGTGATCGAGGCGTTTCTGGCGAAAGGCTCCCACGAAGACCGAGTACTGCATTGCGAGCGCATGGTCCGTCAGCAAGCGGTGGATCTGCTGCAGGCGCCGCGGATCTGCGACGTCGTAGGAAATCAGCCAGACACGTTCGGCATCGCTCATTTCATTCCTCTTTACCGGCGAAACTCATCGCCCCTGTCGTCAACCTGTTCGCCAAGCCATACTCGAAACCTTCCAAGCAGCCTGCCAAGGCGGGCCGATTCCCGGGTGGACAGCCGCTCGAAAGCGCCGGCGGCAGTGCGGCGCTGAAGGTGGACCTCCGGCTCAACAGGGAGCAAGCCTTCCGCCAGATCGTTGTAGTAGCGCCAGGCGAGAATGTGGGCAAAAGCATGAATCAGGTCCAGATCCGGGTGACGGGCGAGGAATTCCCCCCGCACGCCCTCGGCCGTCAGCGCTTCAGCTGCCCTTTGCGTCAGCAAGGCTTCCAAATGGCGAATCGTGTCCGCCACTCGCGCCACTGGTTTGCCTCGCGACGCGGCCCGCTCGAGCGCCAGCCTTGCTCTCGATTCCCTTGGATCCTCGTCCCTCAATCCCATTCGGGCGAGGCTGGCTAGAATCGCCCGCCGGTTCATGGCGTACTGCCACATTGTCCAGCGGTCCCGCCAGTGAGGCTGCGCGAGGAAGTCCGCAAGAAGGTCGTGAAGCCGGGTCCGCTGTGGCAGCCACGGAAGGAAGAAGCCTTGCGGCTGCCCGGAGGCAGAGAGCAGGGTGATCGGAATTCCAACTTCCGCACACCGTTGGAGCGCCTCATGCTCCAGCTCAACCGCGCCCCAGGTGATGATGCGTGATAGCCGGCTCAAAGGATAACGGCGATTCGCGCTACCAGCCGCTTCGACAAGCAACGACGGGCCATCCGCTCGCACACGTAGCGCACGGTTTGCGTCAAGGTATAAGCTCTTCTTCATTTTCAAACTCCAGTGCTGGCTGATCTGCTCGCTTAGAAGACAGCGAGCGCGCCAGGAGCCGGGAGACCCGCCGAAGCATTCTCTGGGGACGGAGACTGAAAGCAGCGAATTCCAGGTAATATCGCTGCCGCCCCGTCTTGCCCAGCAGGCAGCGTTCGCCCTTCCGTTGAAAGTGCTCCGGCCGCAGCACGCCGTCGCCGAAAAGCCTGCGAACGAATTCATCCGCGGACCCGCGCACTGGCTCCACAAGATCGCAGGCAAGCGATTCCCGGCCAAACGCCGGCTCATGAAAGTAGCCAAGATACGGGTCGAGCCCTGCAGATAAGACTTCCCGCACGGCCGTGTGATGAAGCAGCGTATAAGTCAAGGACAGGAGAACGTTGACCGGGTCTCGCGGCGGCCTGCGGTTCCTGCCGTGAAACTGCAGCGAGGGTGCGAAGAGCTTCTGATAGGCTTTGAAGTAGGACGCTGTTGCGGCCCCCTCCAGCCCCATCAGCCAGTTCCGGTCAGTCCTCCTGGGATCATCCAGCATCGCAATGGCCCGGTCGATGCTGTCCGCCGCGGCAGCCAGCGCATGCTCATCGACGCGATGCCCGCTCATGGCTTTCCCGATCACGCGTCGGTAACCGCGGAACTTTGCCCGGAGAAGCCGGATTGCCCATGCCGTTCTCCATGACTCGTCATTGAAGCGCTTGAGCTGCTCCAGCCGCCGGCTGGCATCTGAGCCCAAACGGCCCCAGACGGTTGCATACCGGCTCGTGTTTCGGGGATCCACAAGAATGACGCCGATTTTTGCCTCCGCAAGGGCCTGCAGGAGGCGTGTGGACAGCGAAGCGTCGCCCGATACCACCACCCGTTCGAGAAGGTTCAAGGGGACCCGCTGCAGGAGCTCGCCGTTAAGGCGGACGGCCACAGAGCCGTGCTCGATGTGGAGGCTGACATCGCGGCGGTCGATGTACAAAGTGGCCATTTTCGATCAGTCGACGTAGTAATAGGTTGGGTCGGAAGGGGGCACCGCGACTCCCAGAGTCTGCACTTCTGCTCCCGGATCGACCGGGAGCAAAAGGAAACGGTCTTCCTGAAATTCAAGTACGCTCTTGATCTCCCGCAGGAGCGAGCCGCGCTCGCCCTCAGTCAAGAAGCACTCGAAGACGGACTTTTGGCCACCGGTCGAGTAGCCCTTCAACACTTCGAGCGCCTGCCGGAGGCGCCGCGGATGAGAAACGTCGTACGCTGCTACAAACAGGCGCCGGTGCATGAGGAGAGTATGCAATGGAAATATCGCCGTGCTGGCGGGTGACAACGTTGTCGCGTCGACGCACGGGCAGGGGGATGGTATCAAGAGGAGAGATCTCCTGACGTTTTCCACAGGCTTCCGGGATGCACTCGACGATCGGGAAAGAATCTTGGAAAATGGGTCTGTATGATATTGGAGGAGAAGGCGACTTCAGGGGCGAGGAGTTAGAACGGAGCCCTGATAAAGAAGGGATTGAGACACGATACTCGCGAACGGGGTAGCTCTTTGTGATGTTAGAACGGAGCCCTGATAAAGAAGGGATTGAGACTAACCTGCTGAGCCAAGTTTGCCGACCGAGCTGTTAGAACGGAGCCCTGATAAAGAAGGGATTGAG
>CALGAR010000131.1 GCA_937959285.1 uncultured Bryobacterales bacterium | reverse complement strand
GGGCGCGTCGGAAATCTGGTGAGGGTGGGCACGGACGATCTGCGCCGGGCGAGCCTCGTGCGCGGGCCTGTGCCGGTTGTTCCTGAGCGAGAGAGCCTGCGCCTGACGGAACGTGAGCCACGCTGGACCGGATCCTCGCGTACGTTTTCGAATGATCGCTTCTTCCGCCGAGGGGAGCCCACGCCGGTGAGCAGAGTTTCATTTGAGGATCAGCGCAGAGGCGTTGAGCGCATCGCAAGGAGCACGTTTGGAATCCCGGGAGGGAGTGCAAGTATCCCTGAGCGCAGCGGAGCAACGGCTGGACGCGAGAACATCGCCGGGTGGCGGCGCCTCGGCGACCGCTCCGTTGCGGGGCCCGCCGGGGACCGGGCTAACGGATGGCGCCGGGCCGATCCGCCCTCGAGCGGCTTCGAAACCTTGAGGGCTGCGGACCGGAGCACCGAGCGGTCCGGGGGATGGCGTAGCTTTGGCCGGCCGGCTGGGGGCAGGCCCAACCGGCAAGCGGAGGGTATGGACCGGTCCGGCTCCCAGGGTTGGGAAGGCCGTTCTTCTTCCGGTTGGCACCGGTTTGGCGATCCAAGGCGCAGCACCGTTTCCGGCTTCGACCGTGGCCCAGGTTTCGACCGTCCAGGCGTCGATCGAGGGATCAGCCACAACCCGGTGGACCGCGGCTTTAGCCGGCAGGATCGGAGCCCGGCGGATCGAGTCAGAAGCCGGGGCGGAAACGGGGACTTCGGTCGGGTCCAGCCCCCGTCCACGCCCCGGGCCGAAATCATATCGCCGCGCGGAAGCTCGCGAGGAAACGACGGATTCTTAGGAAAATCGCGTGGAAGTTACGATTTCGACCGCGCGTATTCCAGGGGGAGATCGTCAGATATCCATAGAGGCGGCGGCCACGGATCCAGAGGCGAGCCACCGATGAGGTCCGGAGGCGGCGGGGGCGGCGGTCGCGGACACGGGCCCGGACGGTCGCGATAGACCTTTTCGGGCAGGCAAAATTTCTTCCCTCAAGGCTTGTGCTTGGCGAGTCCGGGCACAGGCTTCTTTTTTGACGCCAACAACAGTTGACATAATATAAGTTATCGGAAGTATCCGATAACGGGTTGTCAGCCTCGTTTAGCTGCTGAATCGAACCGACCTCAGCATTTCCTCGAAGGTTGCCTGAACCTGACGGAACTCACTCTCCGGCGCAATGAAGACGAGGTACAAAAGACCCTCGGGGCGCGCAACCGTAACAAGCATGTCGATCTCGCGCTCACCGCCGGCAAATGGCGACTGCGAGTACAGGGTTGTGACAAGCGCGTCGTGGTTATCCACGCGCAACCTTCGTGAGGCGCCGGCTGCCCGCATGCTTGTGTTTGCGGCTTGCATCTCCCGGATCAGCTGCCGGGTATCGCGGCGAAGGTCCGCCGCCCCCGCCTGGCTGTTGTAGACACTGACGATGACGCCGTATCCGACGCCGTTGGACAGAACGCCGGCACGGGGCGCGATGGTCAGGGCCGAGGGGTTGTTGCTCTGGCTGAAGGTCTCCCAGTTATCCGGATAAGCGATGCTGAACTTCTGAGCGCGATGCTGCCTGAAGCGGCCGGACGGCCGGAGATTCTGGGCCGTGAGTTGTTGTGGCTGCTGCGTTTTCGCGGGCGAGTAAGATTTCAGCAGATCCGCGGCACGCCGCTTCATCTGGTCGAACTGTCCGCTGGCGGCGTTGTATTGCCTCTGCGGCAGGTATCGTATCTCGTCCTGAACAGCCTTCATACGGTTGCCCGGATTGGGGTGTGACGCGAGAAACTCGGGCCCGCGGTTGCCGCCCTGCGCCTCAAGCTTTTCGAAGAACCGGGCCATCTCAATCGGGTTGTATCCGGCCTTGGCCATCATGCGGGTGCCGAGCAGGTCCGCGTCGCGCTCCGCATTCCGCGAGTACTTGAGCAGCAGCGAGTTTGCGCCGAGTCCGATTCCAATCTGGGCGAGCTGGCCCAGCATGGAGCCTCCTGCCATTGCTCCCGCAAGCAACGCTGGAATCTGGATCAGATTCGCTTTCGACACCTGGTTGGTGCCATGCCGCAGGGCCACGTGAGAGACCTCGTGCGCCATGACCCCGACCAGTTGCTCCTCATTATCGGCGGCGGCAATCAGACCAGTATGGATATAGGTCGGTCCTCCAGGCAGCGCAAAGGCATTGATTGCCGGGTTGTTAACAATCTTGAAAGTATAAGGATACTGGTCTGCTTCCGGCTGCTCGACGAGACGGCGGCCGAGGCGGTTGATATATTCGTTCAGCGCCTGATCCCGGACGACCTCCATTTCACGCTCGACTTGTGCGGCTGCTTCCTTCCCCAGTTGAATGTCCTGTTCCTTGCTGAAAAAGTTCATTCCGGGCTTGAGCGTACGCTGCTGTGCAAAGATCGCTGAAACTAAGAGAACTGCTGCCAGGAATGTACGCGCCGCTTGTGCCATGCAATCTGCTCCTCCCTTGCTTCCTCTTGATGTACGACGGCTAGCACCGGTTTCCGGCCTCTATCACGAAGAGACCGCGCATCTTGTTATGATAACGGCATGTTGAAGCCCACCGAGAAGATCTGGCACAACGGACGCTTCATCAACTGGGACGACGCCAGGATCCATGTCTTGTCGCATGTCGTCAGTTACGGCAGCTCCGTGTTCGAAGGGATCAGATGTTATTCGACCCCCGCAGGCCCGGCAATTTTCCGACTCCCAGAGCATGTTCGCCGGCTGTTTGACTCCGCTCATATTTACCGGATGGAGATACCGTTCACCGCGCAGCAGATTTCTGATGCGATGGTTGAACTTGTACGTGTAAATAATTTGGATTCTTGCTACTTACGGCCCATTGTGCTACGTGGTTACGCGGATGTGGGCGTTCTTCCGATCAACAATCCTGTCGAGGTTTACATCGCTTGCTGGGAATGGGGCCAGTATCTCGGCGAGGCGGCGCTGGCTGAAGGCGTCGACGTGTGTGTCTCAAGCTGGACGCGGATTGCGCCGAATACCCTGCCCGCGCTGGCGAAAGCGGGCGCCAACTACATGAACTCACAGTTGATCCGAATGGAGGCGCACGCGAACGGATACGCCGAGGGCATCGCACTCGACGCCTCAGGCTACGTCAGCGAGGGATCGGGCGAGAATCTTTTCGTCGTGCGGGACGGCAAAATTCACACGCCTCCGCTTGGAGCTTCGGTATTGCCCGGTATTACACGGGATACGGTTCTGCGGCTCGCGGAAGTCCTGGAGATCCCCGTCGTGGAGACGATTATCCCCCGGGAAATGCTCTATATCGCCGACGAAGTCTTCTTTACCGGCACGGCAGCCGAGATCACGCCGATCCGGTCGGTGGACCGCGTGAAGGTGGGCACTGGACGGCGCGGGCCGATCACCGAGCGTCTTCAGAACGAGTTCTTCTCGATCATCAACGGAAAGTCTCCGGATCGCTTCGGCTGGCTTCGTTCGGTCAGATCCAGAGAGCCTGTGGAAGCCTAAGTAAATTCGCTGCCGCGGGAGGGATTCGACCCGCGGTCGCGATCCGATGGCCACCTCCCCCGAGATTGTTCCGCCGGACCGCTTCCGCAGAGGATCTTGGAGTTCTTTTTACCAAGGTGGAGCATCGTTCTGCCAGGCAATCAGCAGGCATTGTGTTTCTTTTCAACAGAAATAAGTATTCGCTCTTCCTTTCAGTTAGAGAGGCGGGGCTGTGAACATTCTGTGCATAAACCAGCAGAGATCGGAAATGTTGTGCGGAGGCGGCAAACACGATGACATATCAAGGTATTGATGTCGGCAGCGGAGAGGCGATTGCCGTCACGTTTGACGAGCAGATTCAGTCCGTGGACCATCTGATCGCGCCCTCTGAGGGGTTGCCTTATCTTGCTCCTGGTTTTATCGATGTGCAGGTCAACGGTTTTGGCGGCGTCGACTACAATTCGCCGACGGCGAGCCACGAGGCGATCGCCGAATCGATCCGAAAAATGTACGAGACCGGCGTAACGCGCTTCTTTCCCACGGTCATCACAGGAAGCCCCGAGGATATGGCCGGAGCTCTGCGAAATCTGGCCCGCGCAAAAGAGTGTCTGCCGGAGGGCGCCTCGATGGAGGCGTTCCACGTCGAGGGGCCCCATATTTCTCCGGAGGACGGACCCCGGGGAGCGCATCCCCGCCGTTGGGTTCGCCCGCCTGATCTCGAAGAGTTCCGCCGCTGGCAGGAGGCAGCCCAGGGCAACGTGCGTCTGGTCACGGTGGCCCCGGAGTGGCCGGAAGCGCCGCGCTACATCGAATCGCTGGTGCGGGAGGGCGTTGTGGTCGCCATCGGTCATACGCGCGCCTCGGCACAGCAATTGGACGATGCTGTGAAGGCGGGCGCCACGATGTCGACGCATCTCGGCAACGGCGCGGACAGCATGTTGCCTCGGCACCCCAACTACATCTGGGAACAGCTTGCGGACGACCGTTTGACGGCGAGCTTTATCGCCGACGGCATCCACCTGCCCGCCTCGTTCCTGAAGGTAGCGCTGCGAGCCAAGGGAATTGAGCGCTCGGTGCTCACTACCGACGCTGTGGCCCCTGCGGGTTGCGCACCCGGCCGCTACCGTCTGGGAGAGGTGGAGGTAGTCCTGTCCGAGGACGACAGCGTGCGTCTGGTGGACGGCGTGCGGCTGGCTGGCTCTTCCCTGAAGATGGATCGCGGCGTCACGAAGCTCATGCAACTGGCTGGTCTGAGCCTTCTTGAAGCCATCACGATGGCGACCCGCAATCCAGCCAGGGCAGCCCGGGTGCCGTTGCGGCAGCGCGGCGTGGCTCCGGGCGAGAGGGCGGATCTCGTCCTGTTCCGCTTTAACGAGAACGAGCGGTCCATTCAGGTCGAAAAGACGGTAGTCAACGGCCAGGTTGTCTATTCCCGGAATTGATTCGGCGACGGCTTGGGTTGTTGCGGCCCGTTAGTTCGTCGTGTGTCTTCCGGCCGCCAATAGGGTTCAGCGGGCGACAAGATATAATCGTTGTTGAATCCTTCCAAATTCTATTCAGGGAGCTTTAATGCCGAAGCGCATTGGTATATTGACCGGCGGCGGTGATGTGCCCGGTCTTAATTCGGTTATCAAAGGTGTCACTTATCGGGCGAGCGAAGTCAATGCCGAGGTAATCGGCATCCGGCGCGGGTGGGAAGGCTTGACCCACGTAAACCTCGATGACCCCGCGAGCAAGGCCCGTTACATCCTGCCGTTGACACGAGAGAATACCCGCACGGTTGACCGCACGGGCGGAACCTTCCTTCATAGCAGCCGGACGAACCCTTCCAAAATGAAGAAGCTTCCGGACTTTCTGCGCGGGGTTGAGTTTCCAAAGCACGAATCGACGAAAAACGGCGAGACGTCGGTCGTCTTCGACATGAGCTCCCAGGTTCTGAAGAACCTTGAGCGCCTCGGTATCGAGTATTTGATTGCAATCGGCGGGGACGACACACTCAGCTACGCAGCGCGCCTGCATGAACTGGGCGTCAAGGTGGTGGCGGTTCCGAAGACGATGGACAACGACGTCCGGAACACCGAATACTGCATCGGCTTCTCAACCGCAATCACCCGCGCAATGGATGCCATCAACCGTCAGCGGACGACCGTCGGCTCGCATGAGCGCGTCGGCATCTTCCGCGTCTTTGGGCGCGACGCCGGCTATACCGCCTTGTACACCGCTTATGTGACGTCGATCCGCTGCGGCATTCCCGAGTACAAGTTCAACCTCGAGAAGATGGTGGATCTGCTCATTACGGATAAGCGGAACAACCCGAGCAACTACTGCCTGGTTGTACTGTCCGAGGGAGCGGAATGGGAAGGCTACCAAGTGCGGCATTACGGAGAAGCAGACGCCTTCGGCCACCGCAAGAAGGCGAACGTTGCGGAGGATCTGAGCGAGGAGATCAAGAAGCTCACGAAGGAAGAGACCATTGTGAGCGACCTCACCTATGACCTTCGCAGCGGTGATCCGGACTTCGTCGACAAGATGGTCGCCGCAACCTTCGGTAACATGGCCTTTGATACGATCCTGGCGAACAAGAGCGGATTGATGACGGCCATCCAGAACGGCTGCTACGCGATGGTTCCGATTCCCGATCCGAAGCTCGGACCGCGCAAGGTGGACGTCAACACGATGTACAACGTGGAACGCTACCGGCCGAACTATTCAAACAAGGTCGGACTTCCGATCTTCCTCACTCGCGCGTGAACTGGCTTTCCAGGCTTCTCGGCCGGAAACGGAAGGCACAGGCCTTGACGGCGGATCTCCTCCGTGAGATCCGCCAGTCCTTCGAAACCTCCGCCGCTGATGAAGAGCATTTCCCCTCCACCATTGACCCCCGCATCGTTCACGTCAAACTGATCCTCGAGACAATGGGCGACCTGAATGGCCGCCGAGTCATCGACGTAGGCTGCGGCAAGGGCAGGTTTGCGCGAGTTCTCTATGAAAAGAACCCCGGGGCCCGTATTGTAGCGCTGGACCTTGCGGAAGCGATGCTGCGGGCGGTTCCGGGCGGCATTAGTCCGGTCGCCGGCTCGATGACGGCACTTCCCTTCCCGGATGGCTGCTTTGACGGCGCATACGCCACCGAGTCGCTGGAGCACGCGGTGGACATTGAGCTTGCAGTTGCGGAAATTTGCCGCGTTGTGAAGCCGGGCGCTCCGGTGATCATCATCGACAAGAACGCGGCGCATTGGGGCCGTCTGCAGACGCCGGCGTGGGAACAGTGGTTCGGGCGGAAGGAACTGGAAAGGCTCCTGCGGCGCCACTGCCGGAAAGTCCGCAGTCAATACATTTCCTATTGGGAGGACGTGGCACCCGACGGTCTCTTCCTCGCCTGGATCGCCCACCGGTAAGTTCAGGCAATCCTTCGCTCTGAGCTTCGAAGCAGGTATCCTGAAGAGATAGACATCGCATGGAATCAAGCACAAGAGCTGTACCTATTCAGGAGGTTGTCGAGGCTGTCGGACACCTGATCGACTCCCAGGTGATGGAGCGTATCTTCGATACCGTCGTCGAATTCGGCGGGCGTTTCGAAGTGGAACGCTTCGAGATCGGGAAGACCAATAGCGAACCATCCTACCTCCGCCTGAAAGTCGAGGCGCCTACCTCGGAGCAGATGAGGCAGATGCTCGCCCAGCTTCTGGGCCTCGGCTGTACACCCGTCGATTCGGGCGACGTTGAGCTGCGCACGGTGGAACGGGACAAGTGTGCGCCAGAGGATTTCTACTCCACGACGAATCACCGCACGCTGGTTCGATTGAACGGCGAATGGCTTGAAGTGAAGAATCAGCGGATGGATGCCATGATCGTCATTGCGAACGGCGAAGCCTACTGCCGGCGGTTGCGGGATCTGCAAGCGGGCGATCAGGTCGTCGTGGGTATGCGCGGAATCCGCGTGATTCCAGAGCCGAAGGAGCGCGACCGGCTTGCCTTCGCTTTCATGTCGAATGGCATCTCTTCGGAGCGGCAGGTTGAGACGGCGGTACGTCAGACGGCTGCGCTCGTGCGTCAGGCGCGCGAGGCGGGCCAGAAGGTGGTCGTCGTGGCAGGGCCTGTCGTCGTTCACACAGGCGGGGCTCCTTCGCTTGCCAGACTGATCCGCGAAGGCTGGGTTCAGGTGTTGCTGGCCGGGAACGCCCTCGGTGTTCACGACATCGAAGCCGCTTTGCTGGGAACCTCTCTCGGGGTGCGCCAGGCGGACGGACGCCAGGAGGAACACGGCCATCGCAATCACATGCGCGCCATTAACGCCATCTACCACGCCGGCAGCATCGCCAAGGCTGTCGAGAGTGGAAAGCTGAAAAGCGGCGTGATGTACGAGTGTGTGAAGGCAGGCATTCCCTTCGTGCTTGCGGGCAGCCTCCGGGACGACGGACCGCTGCCGGATACGATCACGGACATGAACGAGGCCCAGGATGCGTACGCGGAACAGCTTCGCGGCGCCGGCCTCGTGCTCTGCCTGGGATCCATGCTGCATTCGATCGCTGTCGGCAATATGCTGCCTAGCTGGGTGAAGATTGTGTGCGTCGACATCAACCCGGCGGTTGCAACCAAGGTAAGCGACCGGGGGACTGGGCAGGCGGTCGGAGTGGTTACGGATGTCGGCCTCTTTCTCGATCTGCTTGTGCGAACACTGGGGAACGGAGGAGGAGCATGAAGAAGAAGCACCACAAAAATCACAAAGGACACCAGGATCCGGAAGACGCGAAAACTCCGAAAGACGCGCAGCAGACGGAACCGGAGTATACGCTGGAGCACGCAAAATCGGGTATCGACGCCGAGCTGCCCAGGATTGAAACGTGGGAGAACCAGTACCGCGAGCCCTACAACATCGAGATCGAAATGCCAGAGTTCACCTCTGTGTGCCCGCGTACAGGGCTGCCCGATCATGGCACCATCACGATCAGCTACGTGCCGGATAAGCTGTGCCTGGAGCTGAAGTCGCTGAAGATGTACATGCTCGCCTATCGCAACCTTGGCATTTTTCAGGAGAACGTCGTCAATCGCTTCCTGCGGGACATCGTGGATGCCTGCAAGCCTGTGTGTGCGACCGTGACCGGGGAGTTCACTCCTCGGGGCGGCGTCTACTCGAAGATCACAGCGAGCTGGTCCCGCAAAAATGGCCGCTGAAGGACTTGATCCGAAGACCGTCGAACTGACAGCGATCATTCGCGAGATCCAGGACCGGGTTCGCGCCCGCTATCCGCTCGGCGATAGCGGCGGCTCGGTTCCGCTGCCCGACCTCATGCCCATCGTGCACGCGCGTGATGCGGCGGAAGGCAAGGTTGCGGCCATTGGTACGGTGAATCCCCGCCCGCCCGGACTGCTGAACAACCTGATCCAGTTTGTGAAGCGCACCGTCGCACGGGTACTGGATTGGCATGTCCGTGAGCAGGTGGAGTTCAACCGCGCGGTGATGCAGTGCGTCGAGGCGGAGCTCGAGGCGCTGAACGAAATCAAGCGATCGCTCGCGGCGATCGACGGCCTCATTCGGGAGTCCAGGCAGCGGAGCGAAGAGCAGGCCCGGAATCTGCAGACCGAGGCGGCTGAACTCAAGGATATCCGCGTGCATTGGGCGGAGTGGCGGAATGCCTGGGAGCAGAAGCTGGCGGCAAACGAGATTCAGTTTCTCCGCTCGATCTCGGAGACGCAGGCTGCCCACTCACACCGCCTTACATTGCAGGAGCAGGAGTTTCGGGATCTCGTGCGGCAGCAGCACCGCGAGTTCACGACTGCGTTGGAGCGGGCCGTGCACGAGATTCAAGAGCGCCTGTGGGCAGACCTCGAGAAGGTACGCGGCGAGTTCGAGCGGCTGATCCATCAGGAGCTGAGACTTGCCAGCCGCCGCGTTGCAACGGCTCCGGTGTCCCCTGCTCCGGCTGTCGCTCAGGCGCCCGTTGAGCAGCCGCAGGTGAACATCGATTTTGTGCGCTTCGCAGAACGGTTCCGCGGGAGCGAGGAGCACGTGCGCGAAACGCAGCGTTTCTACGTGCCTCACTTCAAGGATTGCCGCTCCGTTCTTGATGTAGGCTGCGGCCGCGGCGAGTTCCTCGATCTGATGCGGGAGGCTGGTGTTTCCGCCCAGGGGGTTGAACAGTCCGAAGAGCTGGTCAGATATTGCCAGAGCAAAGGGCTGAACGTCAGCCAGGGCGATCTGTTCGAGTATCTCGACAGCCTTCCTGATGCCTCGCTCGACGGTCTTTTTTGCTGCCACGTCGTAGAGCATCTGCCGGTTTCAAGGCTGCCCGAGTTTATTGCGTTAGCTGCCCGCAAGCTACAACTCAATGGCCTTCTTGCCATCGAGACGCCAAACCCCGAGTGTCTTGCAATCTTCGCCACGTTCTTCTATCTTGATCCCACGCACCTACGTCCCGTTCCTCCTGCGCTGCTGTGTTTCTGCCTCGAAGAAGCTGGCTTTGGCCGCCTTCACGTACAAAAGCTTGCTCCGGCTTCGCAGGCTATTCCGTCGCTTTTGGAATTGCCTGAGAATTTTCGAGAGACCTTCTTTGGGGGATTCGATTACACGGTCCTCGCTCGCCGCATCTCGTAACGTTCGCTTTTGCGGCAGAGTCACACGGTTGTCCCGGTGCCACCGTCATTGCGCCCCGGACCTAGTGGGGCAGCAGGCGCCGGTGAAACTAGGAGGAGCAATGAACGGGAAATGCAGCGCGGTGCTTTTTTGCACCCTCATGCTAGGAACGGCAGCGTTTGGACAGCAGACGTTCCAATCGCAGCAGATTCAGCAGTACGGACAATGTGACCCACAGATCTCGTCCACGCCATGTCCCAGCACGGCCACTTGGCCCCAGCAGCAGCCCATCCAGATGCAGCAGATGACAACCGTAGTGCCGCAGGCTTGCCAGGAAATGATCTCGCGCTGGGAGCAAGACATGACAAACCTCCGTCAGACCGATCAGCGCCTGCAACAGGCCTTGACCCAGATGCAGACAGAGACCGGGCAACAAAAACTGGATGCGATCGTCAGCGCCATTCGCGATCTTGCAACCAACCAGCGTCTCGCCATATCTCGGCTGGAAGAGGTCCATCAACGCAACCTGGCGTTAATGCAGGATCGGATCACCGCTCCGCAATCGGGTGTAGCGCAGACTCGGTGGACGGACTGCCCCCGTGTAGTGAGTCAGCCACAAACCGGCTACGGCCAGTAGGGACAGACGTACAAAGCCTCCTGAACGGTGGCAATCGCATGCCAATCGTAGAGGCGTTCGACCAAACATCGGGCGGCACGTTTTAACGCACGGCGCCGCTCGATGCCCGGCAACAGTTCGGAAGTGGAAGGCGTTGTGCCGTGGTTGGGATAGCGAGGAGCGTCAGATGAGATCCTGCCAGGCTGCCTTCCAGTGTCCATCCAGGTACTGCTGGTAAAGCGCCAGCGCCTGGCAGGCGAACCCGGTCGATACGGGATTGGCGAACGGCATCCACTCCCCTTGCTTGCGCCCGAAGCAGAAGGCTCCATCCAGACGGCGATCCGCCGACTCAAATTGGAAAGACTCCAGGCAGGCTGCTTCCTCGGCCGCCGCCGTTTCATCCAACGGGATCCCCGCGGATGCGGCAAACAAGCGAACTCGCAGTAGCTGCGCGTACACGTCGGATCGAGCGAACTCGGGGCTGATGTCGCGGAGGAAGAAGCTCACTCTGTCGATTCCCTCCTCCAATGCAGCCTGCACGTCCGGGCGCTCGACTCTGGGGAGAAGCGCTTCCAGGAAGTAGCAATAGGCGTGGAGCCGGTCCATGACCTTCGAGCGCTCGTCGCTGCCTGGCAGGAAGTCGCGATGGGTTTGGAGCGATCTTTCTAGCAGCCGCTCATAGTGCTGGCAGTAGGAGTCGTCAGCCGCTGCCTCGCCGGCCTCGAGCCATGCGAGCGCCGCCTTCAACTGATAGCATCCCGGCTCGCGCGACCACCGCTTTTCATAGGGCGCCGGCTCCAGCTCTGGAAGGCGTAGCACCGGCGGCACGTCGCCGTCGCGAGGAGCGAAGTGGACCGCCATCGCAGAGGCGCATTGCGTCGCAATATCCAGAAACTCCGGGTCCCCCGTGATTCTCCATAGCGAAAGCAGCGCCCGGCAAATGATTCCCGAATCGAAGAAGTATCCGAGGGGCTCAGGCGCCCTCCCCTGCGATGGATATTCGAAGGGGAAAATGCGGAGCCGCGAGTCCCACGCTTTGCGGCAGAGGAACCGCCCGCAGCGGATGGCGTTGTCGAGAAACTCCGTCCGGCCTGTTGAAGAGTACAGAAACGCCAATGTGGAGATTGTGTAGCCAGTGATCTCAGTGGATACGAGCGCGTTCCGGCCGGCATCTAGGTTGTAGTAGCGGGCAACGCCTCCTTGTTCATCGACAATGCCTGACTGTAAAAACCATGCACCCGCACGCGTAGCGATCCCCGTAGTACTCGTAAACAACTCGAACTCCCCTGTTGACAGATTGTTCCATTTTATCAATTCAACAGGTAATGTATTCGAAACGGTAGTCTATACTCGATTGGAGTGGCGGGTTGCCCAGCCTGACGGAAGACTGGAGGGCCGATGCAAGTCATCATGTTCTTACTCCTGATGACTTTAGGAGCGCTGGCGCAGGACGGCGTCCGGCCGGGCTTCTTTGAAGGGGAACTGCTCGAACGGGAGGGTACGGCATCCGAAGGCACCCTGACGGTGCGAGAGCAGGACAACAAGGTCTACCGGTGCTCGTTTGACTCGAAAACCTACATCGAGCACTCCAGGCACTCCGCCTCGGCCATGCTGCTCAAAGCCGGCGACCACCTCCTTCTGCTCGCGGAACGGAATCCAGGCAACTCGAAGTGTTACATTCGTGCCCTCCGTGTCATGGAGGCTCCGGCCAAGGCTGAGCCTCGTCCGTCCCAGCGTGTGCCGATGCGCAAGGTCCCGCGCGCCACGACGTCGTACGCGCTGGAAAGCCTCTTCCCCAGAGGAAATCTTACATTTGCCGGCGTCGTCGTCCGCCGCAGCCCCGAGCGGATTATCCTGCGGACCCGGTCTGGCGAGGAGCAAAGCATTCTCCTCCGAGAAGATACGCGTTTCTTCGGTTCCGGCTTGCCGGCGAATCCGGATGACCTGCCTCTGAACTCCCGGGTCTTCGTTCGCGCGGGCAGAAACTTCGACAACGAGGTGGAAGCTTTCCAGGTCGTCTGGGGCGAAATCCTGCAGCCGAAGTAAATTTTTCTCCTTAATCCAGATCAGAAGCTCGCACGCAACCTGGACGTACCAGGGTGCGTCTGTCACGCTTGCTATACTAAACAGTCGACAAGCGAGCTACTTTCAGCATGAAGTCTATTGGTATTCTTTTTTGTGCCGCGGCGCTGTGTGGAGCCGCAGAGTTTTCAACCGGTCAGGCAGCGCGTGCCGTGATCGGACAAAAGACATTTACGGCGCAGGAGGATGGAACTTCCAGCAGCCTTTTGGGGAACGTAAGCGGGTTAGCATACGCAGATAACATGCTGATTGTTGCCGACTCGAACATTCTAACGGATCAACCCAATGGCAATAACAATCGAGTCCTTATTTTTCGTAATCTGAATTCATTACTCCCTGCTCCGCTGGATTCGATCCCACTGACTGGCGACCGTTGCCCGGTCTGTAAGGGTGTTGCGAGCACAGTCCTCGGACAGACGGATTTTGACAAGAAAGAGTTTCGGCCGCCTGCAGCCAATGTGCTCCGGCATCCGACCGCTGTTGCTACCGACGGGCAGCGGCTGGCGGTCGCAGACACCGATTTCAACCGAGTGCTGATCTGGAATTCGATTCCGACGAGCAATGATCAGCCTGCCGATGTTGTTGTCGGCCAGGAAAATGCGACATCGGTGCCCGTGCGTCCACGCACGTTTGCCGATCAGCGGTCTTTGCGCGGCCCTCAAGGAGTCTGGATTCAGGGCAACCGCCTCTTTGTGGCCGACACAGGCAATCATCGCGTCTTGATCTGGAATTCTATCCCTACGCAGAATAACCAACCGGCCGACATTGTACTGGGCTTTCCCGACTTCACCAGCACGAAATCAGGCCTGCTCCCCGATCCGTCACCTAGCTCTCTCCTGAATCCCGTCTCGGTCACCTCGGATGGGGTTCGGCTGTACGTCACCGATCTTGGTCACAACCGGGTCCTGATCTGGAACAGTATCCCGACATCCAACAACCAGCCCGCCGACTTGGTCCTCGGGCAGCCGGATATGAACAGCAGCGATGCGAACAACAGCACCAAGCTCTGCGAGCCGACGGGGCAGGATGAGGACGGTAATGACGTCTACCCTCCCCGCTGTGCTGCAACGTTGGACTTCCCACGCTTTGCTCTCTCGGATGGAAAGCGGCTGTTCATCGCGGATGGCGGTAACGACCGGGTGCTCGTGTACAACTCGATCCCGACCCAGAATGGCCAGGCTGCAGATGCGGTGCTCGGTCAGCCAAGCGACCAGATCAGCCAGATTTCAGATTCCGATCCGTCGCGCAATTCTGCTGCTGATGCGCTGCGGACGCCGATGTCCCTTGCCTGGGATGGCACCAATCTCTACGTCAGCGATCTGTTCAACCGGCGCATCATGGTCTTTACGCCGGGCGAGCGCCTCATTCCCAACACCGGCGTGCGAAATGCAGCGAGTCCGGAAGTTTTTGCCGTCGGCACAGTAAAGTTCGGCGGCGAGATCAAAGCGGATGAGGAAGTCATTGTCAAGATCGGAGAGAAGGAGTACCGATACAAGATTGTAGCCGACGACAATTTCGCCTCCGTAATCCAGAAGCTGGTGGACATGATCAATGCGGGTGAGGGCGATCCCTTGGTGCTTGCCACGCCCAATACGACCTTGAACTCGATCATCTTCACCGCCCGTGAAGCCGGACCGAACGGCAATAACGTCAGCTTCTCGGTGACGACGGAACCTGCCGCGGCATCGATTACCACCGAGACCTCCGGTGCCAACTTGCAAGGCGGGCAGGATGCCGCGAAGATCGCTCCCTTTTCCCTCGTTTCGCTGATCGGCGATGGTTTGGCCGAAACTACGGTTGTTGCCGACTCCTCAAGCGGTGAGCTGCCGCGGGAACTGGGCGGTGTGGAGGTGTATTTCGACGGCATCCGTGCACCTCTGCTCTATGTGTCGCCGAATCAAATTAATGCCCAGATGCCGGTAGAAGTCGCGGACGCGAAAAGCGTGAGCGCCTACGTCCGGATCCAGAAATCGACCGGGACGATCATTACGACTCCGATCGCTGTCCCGATTGTGCCGCAGAATCCCGGTATCTTTGCGGAAGGCGGCACGGATCCTCGGCCAGGTGTCGTCCTGCACGGTAGCAGCTATGCGACAGGCACGATCCTGTTCACCGGCACAGCCAAAGAGAATGAAGTAGCCACGGTTACGATTGAGGATCGGAGCTATTCGTACACAATCAAAGAGGGCCAGACCATCGATCACGTTCGCGACGAACTGGTCACGTTGATCAACCAGTCCGATCCCCAGGTAGTAGCCGACGGCGCCGTCACTTTCGGCGTCTGGCTGCGCTTGCGCGCCCGGGTCCCGGGCAAGGCGGGCGAGGGCATCCGGTACGGAGCGAGCTCGACGGAAGGCGGCCAGATTACGCTTTCCCCCACGGGTACGGCGCTGTGCTGCTCCAATATCGAAGGCGCTCTGGTGACGGAAGAGAATCCTGCGGTCCCGGGTCAGTACATCAAGGTGCTGGCAACGGGCCTCGGTCTGGTCAAGCAGGAGGAAGCACGGCAGGCCATGATCACCGGCAGGGCGTACGATGGTCCGGTTGAGAATGAGCCGAACGAATTCGTGTCGTCGCTAGCGGGTGGTAAAACCGCGAACGTGATTTCCGCGAACCTGCTTCCTGGCAGCTTTGGAGTTTACGAGGTACTGCTCGAATTGAACTCGGACCTGCCGACGAATCCGCGAACCCAGCTGACCATCGCCCAGAGCTTCTACGTCAGCAACATCATCACGTTCCCGGTCTTCAATCCGAAGCCTCCCGAGGAGTAACCGGGAAAGGGGCCGCATCGAGGATGCGGTCCCTCAAGTCCTCAGTACAGCAGCCACCCAAACCAGACCAGAGCAATGGCGAGCAGGAAAACAGCGGGCGCGCGCGAGAGCCACAGCGGCGTTCGCCACCGCGCTGCGCGACGTGCGATCACCCATAGCAGTGCGGCGAGCAGCAGCTCGCCCATAAAGAGCCCTGAAAGAAACCAGACCCCACCGCCGGAGACTTCCGTGAGGTACGCATTGAGCGCGAGCCCGTGAAATGCACCGAGAACTCCTACGATCAACCAGCGCTGCCCGGCTTTGGGCAGGAGCAGCACTTCAACCGCAAGGTAGGCAACAGTCAGGGCGGAAGCAGCTTCGATGAATGTTGGGGAGGCTTGCCACGGCAGTCGGGAGACCGCGAAGGCAACCGTCCCCTGCCCCAGGAAGAACATCATCAGTAGCTGAATCAACTCACGCAGGGAGCGGCCGGCAACAACCAGGGCCAGTAGAAAGAGCGGCAGCGAGGGAGCGGCGCCGAGACGGAGAAACCCGGCCGTCACATGCCGCGCAGCGGCTTCAAACGGTGGTGGGGGTTCGAAACGAATCGTTGCAGACGGAGCCGAAAGTTCGAGCACGGCCTGGTCCCTTTCTTCCCCTCGCACTGCTCGAATGACATGAACGTGGTTTGGAACCGTGACGATGTGCAAGCGTGACTCGACATGCAGGCTCTTGGGAGGCTCGGGGAACTCGTACACAGCGGAACAGCGTAGCGTTTCGTCCGCCGGGTTCTGCCGGCACGAGCTTTCAATGGGACGTGCTCCTGCAAAACTGACCGCGTCCAGTAGCGCTTCCGGACGTTCCAAATGCTCGGCTTCAAAAAGCGGCATCCGGAGATCGTACGTGAGCCTCGCGCCTTCCAGACGGGCTTCCCCGGTGCTGATGCTGACCATGTGCGCCGCAAGGGGCAGCGCTACGGCCAGCACGAGCAATGAGGCGGTTCGATGCATTCGGACGTGTCTTTGTGAGGCAATACTCGGGATGGCCGGCGCAAGGAAGCAACGGCATCGCCGGCATACGGCTCTCCGAAATCAATATACTGAAATCACGGCACGAGGCCTAGGACGAAATGCCGCCGCTGGGCGGCACATTCGGCGAACTGAATGACCGAAGCGGCAACCGAACACATGAGGCGGCTGGTCGAACGGCTGCAAGACCTCCAGGACCGGCTGCGCCAGGGCGGCGGAACCGCCAGGATTGAAAAGCAGCATCGCGACGGAAAGCTCACCGCTCGCGAGCGGATCGCTCAGCTCATCGACCCCGGCACAATGTTTCTCGAAATTGGCCTGCTCGTGGCCTACGATCAATACGACGGGCAGGCTCCCGCTGCTGGTGTCATAACAGGGCTTGCGCGGATCGAAGGACGCCCGGCGGTGATCGTAGCGAATGACGCAACGGTCAAGGCGGGGGCCTGGTGGCCGGAAACGATCAAGAAGATTCTGCGGGCGCAAGAGATCGCGATGCGGAACCGCATCCCAATCTTCTACCTTGTCGACTCCGCTGGGGTGAATCTTCCGCTGCAAGATGGAATCTTTCCCGGCCAGTACGGCGCAGGCCGCATCTTCTACTACAACTCCTTGATGCGGCGCCGGCTCCGCGTTCCTCAGTTTGCCGCCGTGATGGGCCCGTGCATCGCCGGAGGCGCTTACCTCCCCGCCTTGAGCGACGTGATCTTCATGGTGGAGGGCACGAGCTTCATGGGACTCGGCGGGCCGAATCTGGTTAAGGGGGCGACGGGCCAGGTGGTGGACGCCGAGTCGCTTGGCGGCGCCAGGATGCACACATCGACAAGCGGCGTCGCCCACTACCGGGCGAAGGACGACTCGGAATGCCTCCGGTTGATGCGCCAGAAGGCGCGAGAGCTGCCGCCGCCACCGGAGCGCCCGAAGGGCAAGCCTCCTGCGAAGCCCGCCGAAGGGCTGTATGAGATCTTGCCCGCCGATCACCGCCTACCCTACGACATGCAAGAAATCATCGACCGGCTGTTCGATGAGGGCGAGTTTCTCGAATTCCAGCCTGAGCACGCGCCGGAGCTGCTCTGCGCGACAGCGAGGCTGTCCGGATACCCGGTAGCGATCATCGCCAACCGGCGGGGGTTTCTCAAATCGGCCGGGAGCCCTCGTGTGGGCGGGATCGTTTATACGGAGTCAGCTCGCAAGGTTGCGTACTTCGTCGAGGTAGCCGAACGCCAAGGGCTGCCGATCATTTACTTGCAGGACGTATCCGGGTTCATGGTCGGCGTGGAGGCGGAGACCGAGGGAATTATCCGGGCGGGAGCGGAGATGGTCGAAACGATGGCCTGCGCGACGGTGCCGAAGATTGTTCTTACCGTGAACCATGCGAGCGGCGCCGGATACTATGCGATGGCCGGCCAGGGTTTCGATCCACACTTCACCTTCGGATGGCCGACGGCGCGAATCGGCGTCATGGAAGGCGACTCCGCGGTTCAGGCTATATACGGACCGGAGCTGGATAAGTACAAAAGCAGCGGCCAGCCCGTGCCCGAGGAACTCCAGCGCCGGATTGAAAAGACGCAGGCCGACTATGAGCGCTGGCTTGATGCGAAGTATGCGGCGGCGCGCGGTCATGTGGACGCTCTTCTGGATCCGCTGGAAACGCGTCGTGTCCTCACGTTTGCAGTCGAGGCTACTACGTACACGCGGCACCAGGAGCATCTCATTCTGGAGACTCTATGATTCGTATCGCAAGCGGGCAAGGCTTCTGGGGTGACTGGCTCGAAGCGCCCGTACGGCTTGTTGAACAAGGGCCGATCGACTACTTGATTTTGGATTATCTGGCCGAGGTCACAATGTCGATCCTGCAAAAGCAGAAGCAGGACGACCCGAACCTGGGCTATGCCCGTGACTTCCCTCCCCTGATTGGACGGATTGCCGCCACACTCCTGGAGCGGAACATCACCGTCATTGCCAATGCCGGCGGTGTCAATCCGATTGCTTGCGCCAGAGAGGTGAAACGGCTGGCGCCGCAGCTCAAAGTGGCCGTGGTGCTCGGCGATGACATCTACGGCCGGATCGACGATCTGCTTGCCAAGGGCTACGACCTCAGGAATCTCGATACGGGCAAGCCCCTGGAGACGATCCTTGGGAAAATATCCAGCGCCAACGTGTACATCGGCGCCTTCCCGCTGGTCGACGCGCTGGCTACGGGAGCCAACGTCATCGTCACCGGCCGTGTGACGGACTCAGCGCTCGCCCTCGCCCCGATGATTCATCGCTTCGGATGGAAGGCGGACGAATTCGATAAGCTTGCCGCGGGCACGATCGCCGGCCATATCGTAGAGTGTGGAGCGCAATGCACGGGAGGCAACTGCCAGGTGGACTGGCAGACGATCCCGGATCTGGCCAACATCGGCTATCCCATCATTGATGCCGAGCCCGACGGTACGTTCTTCATTACCAAACATCGCGGCACCGGAGGGCGCATCAACAGCGACATCGTGAAGGAGCAGCTGCTCTACGAAATCGGCGATCCGAAGCGGTATCTTACGGCTGACTGCTCCGCCGACTTCACCTCCATCAAACTCGAGGACGTCGGACCCGACCGCGTTCGCCTCTCGGGAATCCGGGGCGGGCCTCCCACGGATACGTTAAAGGTCTCCATCAGCTACTCCTGGGGATGGAAGGCGATCGGGACGCTGGTCTATAGCTGGCCCGACGCCTTGGCGAAAGCGAAGGCGGCAGACCGGATCGTGCGGGAGAGGCTCGAGCAGCTCGGCCTCACATTCGATGAGATCCACACAGAGTTCCTTGGAGTCAACGCGTGCCACGGGCCGGTGGCGACTCCGGTGGAGGACCCGCCCGAAGTGCAATTGAGAATCGGTGTGCGGGGCCGGGATCGAAAGGCGGTCGAACGGTTTACACGCGAGCTCGTCCCGCTCGTGCTTAGCGGTCCGCCTACGGCTACAGGTTATGGCGAGGGCAGACCCCCGGTACGCGAGGTTGTCGCCTTTTGGCCAGCGTTAGTTCCGAGGCACGAAGTGCAGACGCGTGTGGAGGTCATCGAATGAAGATCCGGCTAGGAGAGATTGCGCACGCCAGATCCGGCGACAAGGGCGACACCGCGAATATCGGCGTCATCGCCTACAAGGGGTTCCACTACCCTACCCTTCTGCGCGAAGTGACCGCGGAGCGGGTGAAACAGTTCTTCGGCGATTTGGTGAAGGGAGAGGTCGTCCGCTACGAACTGCCTAACTTGGGGGCACTGAACTTTGTCCTCTACGAAGCTCTTGGCGGAGGCGGGACGCTGTCGCTCCGTTTGGACGCGCAAGGAAAAACGCTTGGCGCAGCCTTGCTGCGAATGGAGATCGAAATCGACGAGCATGAGCTGGCGAGGACCGAATGAGCAGCCTGTTGGTGAACCGGGAGGATCGCGTCCTCAGACTGACTCTGAACCGCCCGGATAAGCGCAATGCTCTAAGCGCGGATCTTTGCCGGGATCTGGTCGCCCGCATCGAGGAGGCCGAACAGGATCCCCAAATTGGATGCATTTTGCTGGACGCTGCCGGTCCAGTCTTCTGCGCGGGCATGGATCTCGACGAGGCCCTAGCCTCGAATGCTCCCGATCAGACAGCGATTCACGAACCGCTGTTTACGATCGGTTCGAGACTGCGCATACCTTTAGTCGCCGCGGTTCAGGGACCTGCGCTTGGCGGCGGGGTCGGGCTGGTCGCTAACGCTCACATCGCCGTTGCGGCTCAGGGAGCCAGTTTCGGCCTCACTGAGATTCGCCTCGCGATGTGGCCGTTCCTGATTCACCGTGCGCTGACGGCTGCAATCGGTGAACGGAGGACTCTGGCCCTCAGCCTCACCGGACGCATCTTCTCCGCTCAGGAAGCCTTGCAATGGGGGCTTATCCACGAAATCGCGCCGGCCATTGAGGTCGACGACCGGGCCACCGACATCGCCGTCCGGCTCTCTCAGGCGAGTCCTGAGGCCATCCGGCGTGGTCTCGACTTCGTCAATCTGAGCCGTACGCTCGACTGGCCGTCGGCGGGAAAACTTGGCGCCGAGCTTCGCAACGAGACGTTCGCTTCTGCCGATTTCAAGGAGGGCGTGCAGGCGTTCAGGGAAAAGCGGCCGCCGAAGTGGCCTTCTCTTGGTTAGCTCTGGCTGCTGGTTACCGTTTAAGCCGATAATGTAAGTGTGGCGAGAGGCTGGGAGAGCAAGTCCGTCGAGGAGCAGATGCTCTCTGCGGAGACGGTGTCGCAAGAAGAGCGTCTGACGCCGGAGGAGAGGGCGCTAAGGCAAAAGAAAGAGAGCCTTCTGCTTGAACGGACCCGCGTGATGAGAGAACTGGAAGCCGCCCGAAGCGAGCGGCATAAGGACCTGCTTAAGCTCGCTCTGGAACACCTGAACGCCAGGCTTGCCGAACTCGAAGCTTCGGCGTGAAATCCCTGGAGACGCGTTCCAGGGCCATGGCTTCAATCGTTCGTGCTTTCCTGGCGTCCTCGTCGGCAAGCGGGCGAAGCTGCAGCGCCAGAGTGACTTCGTCCAGCGCCTCACCCCAACGTCCCGTATTTGCGAGTTCCTCTGCCAGCATCAGATGCGGTTCAGGGTCTTGCGCATCGATGCGGATGGCCTCGTGGCACCAGTTTGCGAACGCTCTCTTCTCATTGGCCTGAAGAGACAGGCGCGCAAGCTCCTTGCATGCCTCCACATGGCTGGGGTTGATCTGAACGGCCGCCTCCAAGGCTTCGAAGGCCTCCTGATATCGCCCCTGCATTGCAAACACGATCCCTGCCCTATAGTGCTTGTCCGCTTCGTTCATTGCCCAAAAAGTCCAGGTTGCCACAAATCCGGTCGTTCGGAACCGGTGAGCTGCGCGCAAGCGAGGAAAAACATTTTCGCAGCTTATGTTTTTTAAGTTAAATCTGTAGCGGCTATGTTTCGATCCGCGCCCTGGGTTTCCTACAATAACAATGGTGCTGCCGTTTTGCACCAGACCGCACAATTCCTGGCTGTTCCTGCCCTGTTTGTGCTCCGAGTTCAAGCCAAGGTTTAACTGAAAGCGAGGAGACCCTAAATCATGTGGAATAGACGAGACGAAGATCGAACCCAACAACGTCAGCCGGCCCAGACTCACCGCGAGCCGGAGCCTGTGAGACCCGCCGCCGCACCAGCGACGCCAACCTACTCGATGCCGGCTTCCCCGAGCAATGCGGCCGTTATTGGACCCACAGTCGTCATACGAGGTGACATCGTCGCTAAGGAGGACCTCTTCATCAATGGCACTGTGGAGGGAACCTTACAGCTTGAAGGCAACCGGCTGGCTGTAGGTCCTCGCGGAAAAGTAAAAGCCCAGATTGTGGCTCGCGAGGTATTGATTCAGGGCTCCGTGGAGGGGGACATTGAAGCCAAGGACAAGATCACGATCAAGAACGACGGAACTTTGGTAGGAGACATTCAGGTTGCAGGAATCGTGATCGAAGACGGCGCCTACTTTAAGGGAAGCATTGACATCATTCGGCCTACATCCGCAAATGCACAAAAAGCGAACGAGCCGAAAGTCGTAAACACCCCGGTTGCCAGCTGAGCATCGCCCCCGGTGCTCCCTCCCGGGGGCAGCGTTGCTCCGTTAGTCAAGGTCAATATCCTTTTTCCGAGGACCGGCATCAGGATTCTCGCGCGCCTGGCGCAACAGTTCGTCGAATTTCTTCGACAGGACCTGTGCCTGTGCCTTCTCTGCTTCCATTGACTTCCGAAATGCCTCCTCGCGCCTTGCCGCCTCGCCTTTCAGCCGTTCCAGGGCTTCCGAGAAGTCCTCGAAGGGCTTCGGCTTTTCCTTCTCTCTGTGGCTAATCACAGCCCGCGTCGCCGCATCGATCTTCAGCGTCGCTTCACAGCACGGGCATGTTACTTCAAACAGTTCTGATTTCGCTCTTGCCATAGCATTCCGTTAGCTGGTAGCCGCGGCTGGCGATCTGAGAGCGCAGAACTTCGGACTCACGCCCGTGCAGAGCAAAGATCTGCCGCACCAGCTCGCAAACATGCTCATGCCCTTTCTCATAGAACACGAGGACCGAAGGTCCAGCGCCGCTAAGGGCGCATCCGAGAAGTCCGGGCGCCCGGAGCTTCAGGATCTCCTCCAGCCCTGGGACCAAACGCTCCCTATAGGGTTGATGCAGCCGGTCTTCGAGAGCCGCGGGAAAAGCACTGGTCGTGCCGGTCGCGAGAGCTGCAATCAACAACGCAGCCCGCTGGACATTGAAAACGACATCCTCACGGGGATAGCTGGCTGGGAGCGCCTCCCGCGCCTTCGATGTAGGAAGAACGAAGTCCGGCACGACGACGGCCACGTCATACCGGTCGGGCAGTTCCAGGCGCACCGCGCGCGCCACGCCTCCGGAATCAATCGCGCTTGCGACGATTGAGCCCAGAACGCAGGCGGCCACGTTATCCGGATGGCCCTCAAGGCGCGCCGCTTCGTCGAGAATGCGAAGGGGTTTCCAGCCCAACCCCAGCAAATGGTCGGCGATCACCACGCCGGCAGTCAGGGCTGCCGCGCTCGAGCCCAGGCCTTTTCCAAGCGGGATCCCGTTGTCGATTTCGAGCTCTACCAGCGGGAGCGTCTCACCCAGGTCACGGGCAACGGCGAGCGCTGTCTGCCAGATCAGGTTGTCCGCAGTTTCCGGGATCAGTTCCGCGTCGCGTCCCGAGACACGGATGACGAGTTCATCGGACCGCCGGAAACGGCATTCGAGGTAGATCGCCAGCGCGAGCCCGAGCGCATCGAACCCCGGCCCCAGATTGGCGCTGGAGGCCGGGACACGAACTTTCATCCAGCCTGGCATTCGGTCAAACGGTCCTACCCTGCCCGGCTGCTGCAGCCCCTAGAGTGACCTTTTCTCCCGACTTGCACGACTGATAGACCGAAAGCACCAGCTCGAGCGCGCGGTATCCGTCCTCGCCCGAGATCAGCGGCTTGCGTCCCTTCTCAATCGCCTCGCCGAAATCGAGAAATTGCCTCTCAAATGGCGTAAGGGAGATTGCCATCGGATCGGAAGCACCCGAGGCAACGTCCTTCTCGACAGGAGCCGGTTCGCCGGAATCGTTCTCCACGTCCCACGTTGTGAGCTTGTCACCCGAGATAATCGCGGTGCCCTTCGTTCCGTGAATTTCCAACCGCTCGGTGTACCCGGGCCAGAACGCAGTAGAAGCCTGAATGACGCCCGTCGCCCCGTTCTCGTACTTCAAGATGGCATTCACGACATCTTCGGATTCAATCTTGTGCAGCGCGCCGAGCTGCCAGTAGCCGAAGAGTTCCCGGACTCCGCCGATCAGCCAGAGCAGAATATCGACCTGATGGATTCCCTGGTTGATGAGTGCGCCGCCGCCCTCTACTGCCCAGCTTCCTTTGATCGGCCGCGAATAGTAGGCCGCGGTGCGGTGCCATTTCACATACGCGTCGGCCTGGATAATCTTTCCGAGACGGCCATCCCGAATCGCCTTGTACAGGAACTGGCTCGAATCGTCGAAGCGGTGCTGGCTGACAACCCCCAGAATGATCCCGGCCTGCTTCGCCGTCTCGATCATCTTGCGAGCCGTCTCAAGATTCGTCGAGATCGGCTTCTGGACCTGAATGTGCTTCTTCGTTTCCGCGCAGATTTCGAGGGGCTGCAGACGGAAATCCGGGAATGTGCAGACGTCGACAAAGTCGACCTTCGGATGCCGGCACACTTCCTCGTAGGTCTTCACAAATTCGCAGCCATATTGGTCTGCGAACTTCCGCCCGGACTCTTCGTTGATGTCGGTGCAGACCGTTACTTCATAGCCGATGTTCTTATATGCCTGCGCGTGTTTATGAGAAATTGCGCCCGTACCAATGATTCCAACTCGCAATTGAGACTCTCCTTTAAGTCCGTTTAAAGTCCGTTTTCAGTACCGCAAACGTTGACGTCGATGCCGAGCTCGCGGAACATGGATGCCTTGACAGCCAGTGCGCGATTGGCGCCCGCCGCATCCGGAGCGTAGGCCACCTGGATGTGGTTGGACTTGTGCTTCGCCATCAGCTGGTCCCTTCCTACCCCGTACGTGACCGCGTGCATGATCGGCCATTGAGGAGTCGTTGCCTTCCACCGCCGCTCTGTCTCCTCAAGCGGCAGTTCGACCACTTTCGCGCGCCCGATATCCGCTTTCAACCCGCCGTCGACGTAGATCCGGCTCCAGACAATCTCGCCGGGCTTGCTGATTCCCTTCACCGTACCGCCTCCCAGGCGGAAGTACATGGGAGGCTGCCGCTCGCTGACTGCCCCAGCGTATCCACCTATGAAGTGCTGGGGAGGCGCGGCGCCGGAGATTTCGAAAACCCAGACGAACTGGCCGCCGTACACCTCACCATAGCGTACGTCATGCAACGTCGTTTCGGGGTCGAAGCCAAGCTTTCGCCATATACGGTTTGTAATGAGTGCATCCAGTCCCGCGCACTCGTCCACCTCATTGAAATGAGGCAACGCCTGGCCCTCGTAGAGGACCCGGTTGCTGTCGCGGGCCGTCACAGGCGGCCGGTCCACGTTATTTAAGAGCCCTTCGGCGAGGTCCGAGGCTGGGGCGAGATCCTTGAGTCCCTGCTGATACTGGATGCCGATCGTGTCGCATCCGAAATCGTCCGCGATTCGCAAGGCGGCGATATACATCTTGCACTGCTCGAGAATCTGCTTCTCGGTCAGCTCGGTTTCCTCGTCGGTGCCAGTGCAAAACCGCATGCCGCGCTGATCCAGCCACTTCTTGACGGCTCTGGCTTCTTCGTCGGAAGTCGCCAGCATCTCCGCGTAAAGGGCGGACTGGCTCAAGCGCTCCTTGAAGACTCCGGTTGGGTGCAGCAGTTCGTCCGGGATGATGGCGTTGTACATGCCCATGCATCCTTCGTCGAAGACGCCCATGATGGCCTTGTTCCGGCGCAGCTCCCGCGCCAGTTCGGCGCCCAGCTGCGCTTCCTCGGGCGGCAGCTTGCAATCGGAAAGCGGGCGCACGTGGCTGAGATCGTGCTGCACCTCCTGTCCGTTGAGCCATTGGCGCAGGCCCTTTACAAACTTCGCGTCCTTGAAATCTTCACTCCAGAGAGTCGAGTACTTCACGCCAGCCTTTGTCAGGGATCCGTTGAGGTTCAACATCCCGACGAGGCCGGGCCACTGTCCGCTCCAGTTGGCCACAGTCAGAATGGGGCCGCGGTGGGTTGTGAGGCCGGCGAGCACGTGATGGCTGTACTGCCACACCGCTTCACAGACGACGAGGGGGGCGTCTTCGGGGATCTGCCGGAAGACTTCCATTCCATAGCGCTGGGAGTCGATGAACCCGTGTCCTTTGGCGCTATCGACCGGGTGGCCTCTCCGTACCGTCCGCCCTTCTTTTTCAATGGCGGCGATCACGGCCGCTTCGACACGCTCCTGCGCTGGCCAGCACTGACGATTGGCGGAGAGCCGCAAGTCTCCGCTCGCAATCAAGATGACGGGATCGGACATTCCTCTATTCTGTCACTAGCAAAGCCGTCGTGCGTAGCGCCGTTGGGGATGTCCGGCAGGGCAGTTAAACCTCGCGCCCTTGCGCTAGTAGCATGTCTGGTATGACAATTGCCAAGAGCAGGTTTGTGCCTTGATTACCATCGAGGAAGCCTGATACCGTATCCAACCAGGACAGGAGATGCAATCGCTATGTCGTCAGTAACGCGTCGTTCATTCTTCCAGGGTGCATTGCTCGCCGCCTCGGCTACCCGCGTGATCGGGGCAAACGATAGGGTGCAGCTTGGCATCATCGGGCTCGGCGGACGCGGCCAGGCCCACCTTGGGTACTACTCCCAGATCAGCACCTGCGAGATTGTGGCTCTGTGTGACGTCAATCAGGCGGCGCGTGAACGCGCCCAGGCGAGAATCCAGAAAGCCGGCGGCGCCAAGGCAGCCGAATACACCGACATGCGGAAGCTCTTCGAGAACAAGCAGGTTGACGCGGTCTCGATGGCTACGCCGAATCACTGGCATGCCCTTGGCACGATATGGGCCTGCCAGGCTGGAAAGGACGTTTACGTCGAGAAGCCGGCCAGCCATAACGTCTACGAAGGCGCCAAGATGGTGGAGACGGCGCGTAAATACAACCGGATGGTGCAGGTTGGGTCCCAGAGCCGCAGTACGCCGCACAAGATCAGAGCCATGCAGTTGCTGAGAGAAGGCGTGATCGGCAAGCTGTATCTGGCCAAAGCCCTCTGCTACAAGCGGCGGAAGTCGATCGGCAAGACCCCGGTCGAGCCGGTGCCGCCCGGGCTCGATTGGGATATGTTCCTTGGACCCGCGCCCATGCGTCCTTATACCTTGAATCGCTTCCGCTATAACTGGCACTGGTTCTGGGATACGGGGAACGGCGACATCGGCAACCAGGGTGTCCATGAAATGGACATTGCCCGGTGGGGGTTGGGCGAGCTCGGCATGCCGAAGACGGTCTCGTCGACAGGCGGAAAGTTCATCTATGACGACGACCAGGAGACACCGAACACCCAGCTTGCGACCTTCGACTACGGGCATGCGCAGCTTGTGTTCGAGGTTCGCGGGCTGCTCACAGGACCGGAGGCGGGTCTGCCTGTGAAGCCCGGGAATACCATCGGGAATCTGTTCTACGGCGCCGACGGATGGATGTGGGTGGACGGCAACGGCTTCGTCGTTTATAAGGGCGAGTCGCACGAAAAGGTTCTGGAGGAGAAAGGCTCCGATGGCGCAGGCGCGAAGCTGCACATGGAGAATTTCCTCGAGGCCTGCCGGACGCGCGACTACAAGAAGCTGAATGCGGAAGTCCAGATCGGTGTCACGTCCGCCGATCTCTGCCATTTGGCCAATATTGCGTACCGCGTCGGCCGCCAGTTGACCTGGGATCATGCGAAGCGGCGCTTCGTGAACGATCCGGAGGCGGATAAGCTCCTGACGCGGGAGTATCGCCATCCTTACGTCGTCTAGCGGAAGTATCCGCAAGGGGCATGTTATCCTGATTAGAGACATGCCTCTTCGGGCCGGTAGCTCAGTAGGTAGAGCATTTGACTTTTAATCAAAGGGTCGCGGGTTCGAGTCCCGCCCGGCTCACCAAGAAGTACAAGTTAGTCAATAACTTACAGATACCATACTAAACAGTCGGGTCTGCAAAGGGTTTTCTTGACCCTTTGATCGGTGTAAGTTTTGTCCCCTTATTGTCCCCAAGTTCTGCCGAAGCTCTTTATCAGTTCATGTCAGGGCTCGGCTTTGCTCCCTTCCGTGTGAGAGGGGCTATCAAAATCGCCTATTTCAGCCCTCCGTCACGCGGCAAGACTCGTCAGAATCAGGGTGGAGTAAAACAGCACCAGGAACATCATTGCAAACGGAGTTAGAGGAGCCGAGGGCTTTGGGACTGTCTTCTGCCCACGTATCGCCAGAAACTTCCGTATGCCCGCTGCGACCGGAACGAGTGCAGCAGCGGGAGTAAAGCCGAGTGGGGTTGCGGGCGCAAGGAGCGCTACGACCGCTGCAATCGAGCCCACAGCAAAGCCGGCAGCCAACAGAAGAGCAGGAACAGCCCCTAGCGCCGTAGAATACAGCCTCTTCCCTTGCTTTGCATGCTGCGGCCACGAGATCTTGCGCGCGAATTCGTAATGGAGAAATGCCATGGCGAATCCGCCGATCAAGAGGAGTAGTCTTGGGTTCCACGATCCTCCAGTCCTGCCTAGGAAGGCCGCGCTCGCATAGAAACTCAACGCGACATTCACCGGGTAGGTGACGACGAGATTCAGCATCATGCGATCGCGTACGGAGGGGGACATCCGTTCCAGACCGACAAGGAACAATCCGTAGGCGAGATCGGCCACCAGGATCCCCATAGGAAGCCCGGTCGAAACTCCGGCCGGGGTCAGCAGCTGAAGCCCGACTGCCAGGAGAGCCGTGAACGCCAGGAACCAATACAGGTCCGGCAGTGTGACCACTCCGCGGACGAGCGGACGGTCTGGATTATGCACTCTGTCGTACTCGAGGTCCTTCCACTCATCCAGGATCCGAAGGTAGAGGAGCACGACGAAGAAGATGGCGCTGCCGGTTGCCAGATACCAGCCCGGCTGCCACGAGAGCCCGTTTACGACGTGCAAGCCGCCATCAAGAGCCACGTACCACGCCGCAGCGAACGCGATGTGCAAGCCCGGCGCGTAGACATCCTGAACAAATTCTGCGAGCGCCCGGATCCGGCTTTGCGTCGTCTTCACTTCCCTGCTCCTTTCGCCGCGCCCGCTTCTGAGAGGATCGTTACGACGCCGGACGCTCCGTCGACTTCGATCTCAGCGCCGTCGGGGATGCGCGTCGTGGCATGCGGAAGAGAAACAACAGTCGGGATACCGAACTTTCGGCCGGTAATTGCGGTGTGAGAAAGCATGCTTCCCCGTTCAACCACGATCGCCTTTGAAGACAGCATCAAGAAGAGCCACCCAGGATCTGTTTCCCGGGCGATGAGAATTCCGTCGTCGCCTAACTGCACTGGCTGATTCGGATCGATCACAATCCGTGCTCTGCCCCTTACTTTGCCCGCGCTCGATCCAAGACCACGCAACACGTTGCCCTCCGCTCCGGACGTCGCGACGGAATAGAGGTTATTTTGCCGAAGCGGCCCAACGGTCGTTATCTGCATGTCCGTCTCCCGCTGCCGGTTCTGTTCCGCTTCCGCGCGCCGCAGATCGGCGAGCGCTTGCAAGTTCTCTGTTACGCCGGTGCCATCGATGTATCCGAAGATTTCGTCCTGCGTCAGATAGTACAGGTCGTCGAGCGAGCGAAGCTTCCCTTCCCGCACCAGGTAGTGGCCTATCCCAGTGAAGATACTCTTGCTGAAAGAGAACAGCTCGCTGCGACAATAGCGAGAGTTCTCCCGATTTCGGATCAGCTTCCTCAGCTTCCAAAGGAGCGCCTTGAGCAACAGTTTTCGGAAGGGATGCCCTCGAAGCAACCGCGACAGCTCCGCATCTGCGCGCCGGCGCGCCTCCTGCTCCTTGCTTCGGTAGGCCGACTCCGTGATTCCATCCTTCACATAGGACTGAAGCATTCGAAGCAGCACCCAGGGCGTATGACGCAGATTGGGCTGCTCGATCTTGAGTTCCTGAAAGCCCCGGTCTCCGTAAAGGTGCAGATGGTTCCGGACGACCTTACAAAATCCGGGGTTCAGCTCTCCAGCCTCGAGCATCTCCCATAGCCGCTCCGGTGTCTCCGATTCAAATTTATGCAGCAGCTCGGGATCGGAGCGCACCTGTTCTGCCAGCCGGACGGCGGAGAGGATAATCTCTACACTGAGAAGGCCGTCATCGCCGCAAAGGAGGCCGCTCAGGAGCCCTTCGCCTTCGCTTCCCGAGTTCAGCTTCCATTTCTTGAACAACCCCTCGACCCAGCCATAAAGAACCGGCAGATAGGTGTCGTTCATCAGAGTGATGCCCCAGCGATTTCCCACCTGCCGCCACACTTCGTGGAAGTCGCTGATTGCGAGGACTGGATCAACATTGTCGTAGCTGCGGCCCCGGCGCGGGGCGATGAGGCCTTCCCACCACTGGTGGAACCGCACGATGTCGCGCTCATGCGTCGCAAACCGCCAGATGATGACGATCACGGCCTTGGCAAGACGCAGGATCGCCTTGATCCGCTGGGTGGCCCTTTCCCAGACACTTTCTCTGCGGATCTCATAGGAGGCCAGAAAGCCCATCATCTTTTCCCAATGAGCGCGGAAGATGGGAAACAGAGGGCTTTGGCTGTGGAGAAGGTAGAAGGACGTAAGGCAGTAGTAGACCCGGCCGCCCAGGAAGCCGATCATCCGGTCAAGCGCCTCGTGTTGATCGTGCAGCTCCGCGCGGGGGATCCCCAGCATTCTGTAGCAGTCGTAGAAGATGACCCGGTAGAAGTATCGCGCCAGCGTGAATGTAAGCGGAGTGGTTACTCCAGGGAAGCTCTCCGTGACGTTCGCGTTGGTCCACACGCGCTGACGGCGTCTGTCCATCGCGATTGGACGCGACTGGAGAATCCACACCTTACCGTCGTCTGTAAACGTGCCTTCGATATCCTGCGGCGCCTTAAAGATTCGCTCAATCCGTCCGCCCAATGCCGCAAGCTGCAGGATTTCTTCCTCGGAAAGACACGGCGTGTCACGCTTTTCTGACGGGACCTCAACCGTCGTCAACCCGTATCCCGCCGGGGCGAGTGTGAGCATCCAGTCCTTGCTCGCGACCTCTTTCCGGATCGCATTCGACATCGGGTTGAAGAAGAAGTGATCTACCGGAACCTTCTCCTGTACGATCCCCTCTCCGATACCGTGCCCGGCAATCACTACCGTCTCGCGCGCCGCCGTCTTCGGATCGCAAGTGAACAGCACAAATGATCTCGTGCCGAAGATCATCTTTTGCACGCCCACCGCAACGGAGAACCCCGTCAGATCCATCCCCTGCTTCTGGCGGTAGAGAATCGATTCCGCCTTGAAGCCAGACGCCATGCACTCCAGGATCCGTCCAAACAAGTCCTCCCGCCTCACATAAAGGAAGCTTTCGCTCATTCCGGCAAAGGGATTGTCGGCGGAATCTTCACTCTCTTCCGCGCGATGGCCGATCATCGAGGACCGAACGGAGACGAGAGGATTCCCTGGAAAGCACCGATCGAATGCCTTCGTGATTAGGGCCTCCTGCTCCTTGCTGAACCGGATTCGGCGGAAGATATCGTGGATCGCCTCGGACGCCTCTTCAAGCCGCTGGCCGAGTCCTTCAGAGTCCTCGAAGTTCACCCGGTCGAGGATCGACTTGATGGCGGGAGAAAGCGAGGCCGTAACCTCCTCATAAAACGCGGCTGTCAGGCAGAAGAAGGGCGGGATCGCAATGCCGGACCGGCTCATGACGCTTTGCCGGTAGAACTTTCCGCCTACCTGCTCCGGAGTCATTCGATCGGCCAGAGTCAGGATCTTGGGCCCGCGCGCAACCCGCCGCGGAGAAGTGTCGTCGGGAAAGGCTGTCACGTGGATGAAACACCTGCCTGTAAGGGATGCCGGAGCGTAGCGCTGTAGGCTGCCGCCGCGGCTTCTAGCACATTGATAGGATCCTTTGCGGGAATACTCCCACCGATCCTTGCGGATAGGGCATCGACGTTCGCCGTATGGGAGAGACCGAACAATTCGAGCCGGGTCCCCAGCGTTTGTAGCGTTCGAATCGGCATGGCACGCAAAGTACGCGTCAGCCATGCGGGCGCGGGGATTCCGATTCTCGGCGGCGTTATCCCGAAACGCTCACTGATCAGCGTCACGATCTCCTGCATGCTCACGGAGCGCGTATAAGCCAGATTCAGAGGGGTTTGTTCCGGCGGTGCTCCTTCGAGGATTCGACCTGCGAGCTGCAGCAGTACGCGGGCGTAGTCGTCGACTCCGATGATCGAGTACCGCTGCTTGCCCGTTCCGGGCCTGACACCATCGCGAACCATGCGCACGAGCCCCGGAAACGTATGTTTATCGCCTAAGCCGAAGATGAAGCGGGGACGCAGCACATAACTGCTGAGCCCGCGTGCAGCGGCTGTGTCCAGGATGATCTCCTCGGCATGTCGGCGGGAGCGTGCAAGCGGAGTCTCAGGACGAATGGGCGCCGTTTCATCGATATTCACCTGCTCGCCCTGGCCGTACACGGACATTGAGCTGCCATACAGGACGCCAAGCGTTGAATCTGGCAGCGCCTCCATCAGCCGCCGCGTCCCCTCTACGTTCACGGCGTGAAAGCCTGTTCCGTCGCGGTCGATCTGCTTCGTCGCCAGGTGGATAACCACGTGCGGCTCCTCCGGGAAAAGGCTCCGCGGCAGGCGCTCCATATCGCCCTCAAGAACGCGCACGGAGCCGGGCAAGGTCCCTCGACGGCGCGGGGTATCCCTCACAAGCGCATGGACCCGGATATTGCTTCCAAGCGCGTTCCGCAGCACTGCCGAGCCGACGAACCCGGTACAACCGAGAAGGACGATGTTCATTTCCATCGACCGCCTCACCACACCGCGGGGATTAACCGCTTCCGGGTCTTGGCGTACTCGGCGTAACCACGAAGGGCAAACAGCGCTCGTTCCTCAACTCGAATGCGCAAGACCACTGCGGGAATGAAAAAGCAAAGCAGAATCGCCAGGCTCACAGGGTGAAAGAAGCATACGACGAAGCCTACATGCGCAACAATCATCCCGGTGTAGGCGGGATGGCGCAGGAACCGGTAGGGACCGTGCTGGACGATTTGGTGTGAATCGTCGATACGGACGCGATGGGAGTAGAAGCGGCCGAGTACGCGGATTGCGACAAGGCGGAAAGTTACCCCCGCGACAAACACTGCAAGACCGATCGGGTACCAGAGGCCGATGCGATCCCAGGCCGTTGGCAGCGCAAGCGCGGATAATACGGTGACCGCACGACCGGCGGCGTACAATTCAAGCGTTCCACGGTCAATCTTCGTCTTTTCCTTGGAAAGTTCTCTCACCGCAACGCGAGACTCGATGAAGAGCCACGCGAGATAGAGCAGCACCACAACTCCCAGAGCAGCGGCCAGATCGCCAGGCATCGCGGAAAGCCTCCGCCCGGAGAAGATCGAGATGAGCACAACGAAGCTCACCGAGAGCAGAACCGGAAGCCGGGCCTGGAAGCTCATCGTGCACCTCCTCCTGCACTTGCGGCAGGAAGCGGCCGCGAGCGCCGTCCGGGGATCCATGCTCCGGTTACTCTTGCCTTGTACTCCTGGTACTCGGGGAAGGTCGACAGCCACCGCTCTTCCACGTGTGTCCGGTACCAGACAGCAATAAGCCAGGCGGCCAGTGCGACCGCCGAGACCACGTTCAGGAAGATCAGAACTGCGCCAGCGTGAATCAGCACCGTACCTGCATAGGCCGGATGCCGGATCCAGGCGTACGGGCCGTGCGTCACGAGAGGAAAGCTCGGAGTGCGAATACGGTGGCTATAAGCGTCTCCCATCGTCCGGATGGCGTTCGTTCGAAGCAGAATACCCGCCGCAACAACCACAAGCCCGACGAGAGCGGCGATGATAGCTCCCCGGTCCGTCAAAATCGATCCTCTCCCGGCAAGGGCGGCGACAAGGAGGGAGATCTTTACGAACGCGCACAGCTCCATCGTCCCGCGATCCCTGTCCGGCTCAGGCTTCGATATCTCCTTTACCGAAACCCGTGACTCCCACAGCATCCAGCCTGCATACATTGCCATGCCCGTACCGGCCAAAAGCAACATAGGCAGGGACTCAATTGTCATCATCCGGTACACAGCCAGCGCGCCTAAGCCGACAAATCCGAGCACCGTCAGGAGTAAAGGAGTCCAGGCTTTCATCGTGCCCCCACAGTGGCGACGTTGTTCTCGTAAATCATGAACTCGCGAGGAACCTTGTGCGGAGAAAGGAATTTCTTGCAGGTGTCCTTTAACTCCTTCGCCGTGGCTTGCGATCCTGGCTTGAGTATCACCGACGCCGCGAGTCCCTCTCCCCGATCCGCATGGCGGGTTACCGTAACCATCGCCCGCGCCACTGCCGGGTTGCGCCGGAGCGTCGCCTCCACCTCGACGAGGTCCACCATCTGCGAGGCAATCTTAGCGAACGGATAGCTCCTGCCCAAGTAGTGAAAGTATCCCTCCTCGTCGCGAAAAGCGAGATCTCCTGTATGGAACCAGCCATCACGGAGAAAAGACGATGTTTCCTCGGGCCTGCGCCAAAATCCTTCCGTAACACTTGGGCCTCGAACGCAAAGTTCTCCGGCCACGCCATCCGAAACGGCGCGTCCATCCTGGCCAAACACAGCCACCTCCACCACCTCCGAAAAAGGCACTCCAAGAGCGCCGGGCTTGTTGCGACCAGGGAAGGTACCCAAGACCGGAAGTGTTTCCGTGAGCCCGTATCCTTGGTAGACTTCGACGCCCGTAGCGCTGCAGACTTCGGCGGCCAGCGCACGATCCATCAAGCTACCGCCGGACGCAATCTTGAACAACGGATGAAACTGCAGGCGGCGGCCCTGTCTGATTCGGTTGCGTGCTCTGGCAGCCAGCATCTTCAATAGCAGCGGAACAAGGCAAGCCATCTGCACCTGGTACTGCTCGAGGGTTCCGATAAGGTCCAGCTCATGCGGCTTCTGAGAGAGCAGAACGTGCGAACCCACCGAGAAAGGGCTGAACAGACCGGCTGTGAGGCTGTAGATCAGATGGAGCGGCAGCCCAACCAAGAAGGGCGCGCCGTGCTCTTCCGGAAAGCGTTCCATGAACGCCGCGATACACGGAGTGTAGTCGTGATAGCGATGCGGTACGCCTAGCGGATATCCGAGTCCCTTGAACGTATGGTGACAACTGACAACCGGATTACCGGAGGGAGGTTCGAGAGGACTCCCGCCCGCCGGAATTTCCGTCTCAGCTACAATGTGCAGACCCTTGGGACGGTGCAGGTGCTTCGGGAGCGCCCCGGTCAGAAGCACAAATCGCGGCCACGTTTGGACGGCAGAAAGGGCGCCGAGACAATCGCGCACAAGCTGCGGAGTCGTGACGACGGCGGCCGGCTTCAAATCGCTGAGGATCGATTCCAGCTCATAGCGCGTGGGCTTCGGATTCACCGGCGCAAAGATTGCCCCGATCGACGTCAACGCATAGACGCAGGCGATCAGCTCCGGTCCGGACGGTAGCTGCAGAGCAACCGGATCGCCCGGTTGTACACCCAGCGAAACAAAAACCTTCCGATACCGCTCCATCAACAGCAGCAGATCACGATAACTCCACCGGGTCTGTTCCGCGTAATCGGCATCGAGCAAAGTGAGCGCCGGTGCATCTGGCGTAGTCCGGGCGACGTTGAGGAACATCGAAATGAAGCCTGTTTCCATCTTCCCGGCGGACGTTGCAGTGGTCATCTCTTTTTTAACTCCCCTGACTCCGCTGCTTCTGATACGTAGCCTTGTCCACAACCTGAGCTTTAATCGCAGTCCGGCCGATGCTTTCTCCTGCTGCCTGGATGTCCAGGGCTATATGCGCGATGGTCATCTGTCCCACCTTACGGACCGGCTGCCGGGAACAGACGAACTGCAAAGGCACTCCCCGCGGCACGGGCCTGGAAAGTTGGATACCGACAGACACGAGGTTCATCGGCATATTGAGCGGGATCCGTTCCAGCAGGTGCGCAATGAGCATTACGCACTGGCGCGTTGTCTCAAGAAGGTAGAGCAATGAGTAGCTGTCTTCCCTGCCCTCGGCGAGGATGTGATTCTCCGGAGGCGCCAGCAACCCGCAGGAGCAGGATTCGCCCGCAACAATTTCCTGAAGCTCCGTCACCAGCACATTTTCTTCATGCAGTTTGTGGAGATACTTCGGATCCGGGAACGGGCGCAGGTCCGGTACCGGCGCGTGCCCTGCTGCCTGTCGCGCCAGATTCTCTGGAATCTCTCCGGTTTCGACTTTGCACTGCGCGACCATGGAACCGCGCTGCACGACGCTGACCGAATAAGCGCCAGCTCGCGCTGGGCGGATTGGCCTTGCCTGGATGAGGATGCGGTCCCTCTTCTCGCAGAACCGCCGGAAGTTCAGCTCCAGCGCTTTGATGAACTGGTTATCAGGGAGAAAGAGCTCCATCAGCTGGAGCATGCCTTCCAGAATCAGGATTCCCGGAACGTGATCGAGCGGATGGTCGAAAAAGTAAGAATGGCTCTCATCGACCTTGAGCACCGCTGATACTTCCCATTCGCCGTCGGAAGAAGTGCTTACGAGCGGCGATTCCAGGACAATATTCCTCGGATCCTTCCGGAGTTTGTCCAGCGGGCGCAGAGCCGGCGGCGCTGTGCCTGCGGCCGTTTCGTCTCCGGCAAACAACGCAAACAGTCTCCTCTGCGCCTCCAGGTAACTGAGAATTGCGCGTTCCGTGCTTCGCTGCCAGTTGAGAAAGTGAGCGGCGGCGCTTCCCCCCAACGACGCCTGCACGCTCGCCGTTGCGGGTTCGGCTGCCGGCTGAAAGATCACGGGCAACGGGGTCACGATGGCTCGTTCGGCACAGGGTACTTCGCGGAGCTTCTCGAGAAGAACGCTGCCAACAGTCTCTGTCCCGCGCTGGATCTGGACAGCGCGCCAGCCTGTGCCGGGGATTAACAGGAGCCGCAGCAGCGCTTCGATCCCGGTCGCTTCGCCCAGGAAGCCGCAATTACTCTGTGCCTTGCCGAGGCCGCCCACCTCTACTTCCGGATCGATCTGGCTGATCTCAATCAAGTCGATGCCGGCAGCGGAAATGTTCGTGCTTGCACAGACCTCATCCAGATCGGCACCGAAAGCGACGGAATGGATTACTGCCAGGGGTTCGTCGTCGGCAGGAAGCGAATCAAGCGAGCGCAAGAGAAAAACAGCCGACCCCTCTCCTTGCGGTGTTGACGCTCGATCCAAGTCCAGAGGGCTCTTGATGTGACGGCCGGCAGCCAGAAGGAAAGCGGAGCATCTTCCATTGAGCCAGTAGGGCGAGAGCGCCAGCGCCTGCCAGAAGGACATTGCGCCGCCGGAGACCGTCTGGTGAAAGCCCTTGATCCCAAGACAAAAGGCGGGGAAGCCGGAGCAAAGAGAGGGCAGTCCCGAAGCAATCGCTTCCAAGGAGGGCTCGACCTGCGCGTAACGCTTGCTCTTGTCATTCTGTCCGGCGAAGTGCGCCACGTAGTGTCTCGTAAGCTGAAGAGACATTTCCCCGCCCAGATTCGTGCAAAAGACGAGTCCCGTCTCTTCCGGACGAGTGTCTGCGGCGTCCTGCAAGACTCCTTGCACCAGGTGGATGCCTAGTCGCTGGAACGGGTCTAGCCGTGACAGCGGTTTGGGGCCCATCCGAACGCCGTGGCCTTCTACCGTAAGCTGCGGCGGAAAGTAGCTGCCGTACACCCCGTCCTGGAGAGCTGATTCTGAAAAGCGCTGGAGAGGGAAAGGCTGAAGCTTCGGCTCCTGCGACGAGAGCTTCTCAGTCAGACTGCGGATACCCTGCGCCTCGCCCAGCACTGCATCCGCCGCGAGGATCGCGACAGGGCTGAAGCCGATGCTCCGCTTTGCGCCTCCAGCCGCATACGCAGCGTTGGACTCCAGGACCAAATGCGCGTTTGCGCCGCCAAAGCCGAACGAAGAGACGCCGACGCGCCGGACCGGCTCATCCTCCGGCCAGGGCTCGATCTCCTCCGGAAGGCGGAGGCAGCTGTCCGCAAGACGCGGGTTCGGCTGCACGGGGATGTGCGGCGGGATGACGCCATCGCGCAGCATACATAACGCCTTCACGATGGAAACCAGTCCGGCGCATGCAAGGGAATGTCCGACGAGCGCTTTCACTGAGCCGATGGGCAACCTGGCATTCCGCCGGTGGGGCTTGAAGAAAGCGTCGAGAGCTTCAATTTCTGTCTGATCACCGAGGACAGTGGCGGTTCCGTGGGCCTCGACATAGTGAATGTCCGCCGGTGAAATCTCCCTGTATGCGCGCTCATACGCCAGCCGCTGCCCGATTGGCCCGGGCGCAAAGATCGACCGCTCACCGCCATCGGCGGAGAGGCCGAGCCCCCGAATTACGGCCAGCATAGGGCGGCCCGATGCCTGAGCCTGACCGAGCGGCTCCACGAGGATTGCGGCAGCTGCTTCTGCAGGCACGATGCCGGAAGCATCCGCTGAAAATGGAAGAATCTCACCTGTGGGAGAAAGGGCTGTGAGCTTGGAAAAGCCCAGATACAGGAATGCGGGGAGAAAGACGTTCAGCCCGAGTACGACAACCGCGTCGGCCTGACCGCTGAACAGCATCCCGATGGCGGTATCGAGTGCATAGAGCGACGAGGCACAGGCATTGTCGACCGCCAATGCTGGGCCTTCGATTCCGCCCGCATCCGCGATCGCCTGCAACTGCGCATCCGGCGCATACACCTGCCCCTCGACCGCAGATGCACCTCCGACTACTCTGCTGGTGTCGGCATGGAAGTAGCTCGAGTCTGTCCACGATGTCGCCAGACACAACCCCGTCCGCGATGGAGCCGGCATCTGGCCGCGTACAGAGTGGAGCAGATCCTTTAAAACCCGCACACCCCAATCGATCTGCGATCCGAGGCTGTCGGAGATCGTGAAGGCGCGATCGAGGTAGGTCCGGTACGGAGTCCCGGGAGCCGGATCGAAATAGTCAGAGCGGCGCAGTCCCCACTTTTTCTCCAGAGAGTCGAGCCTTGCCCTGCGTGCCGCTTTGACGCTCCGCCAGAACTCATCGATCGTCTCGGGTCCGTTCGCGCCCGGAAAGACGCCGGACGCCGCAGTGATGGCGATAGGCTCGATCATCGCACTGCAAGCGCGCTCGCAGGAACAGTATTAGCGCGCCTGGCTTCTGCCGGCTTTCCCCGCGAACCGGCAGGAACATTCCGATAGTTCATCGAGTAGCGCAGCGTGGATTGAGGGGCAAAGAGCACCCAGTCGTCCTGCTTGCGCCCATACTTCAACTCATCGAGCAGCAGCCTCACCCCTTCGGTAGTAGGAATTCCGCCGAGGCCCATCCGCTGCATCTGATTCCTCATTGCTGGCCCGGCCAGTCCCGCCTCCGTCCAGACAGACCACAGCAGCGACTTGACAGGATAGGTAGCACTCCGGTTCCAATCCGCAGCAACGGCGTTCAGGATCTCATTGGCCGAGGCATAGTCCGTTTGTCCTGCCGTGCCGGTAAAGGATGTCATCGAACTCAGGAAGAAGGCGAAGGCGAGCGGCTGACTCTGTAGCACCTCTCGCAGAACGACTGCCGGAATGGCTTTCGTCTTGACGACATCTCGAAATTCGTCGACCGTCTTCTGCGCAAGGAGGCTATCGCGAATCACGCCCGCGCCGTGGATCACTCCGTGAACCGGTCCCTGCGCCAGAATTTTGTCTAGGGTGCTGCGCAGCGATACAGCATCCCGCGCGTCAGCGGAATAATACTCGAACCTGCCACCTGCCGCTTCGATTCTCGATTTGGTGAACCACAATGCCCTTTGCCGCGATACAAGTCTCCACCGCTGCTGCAAGAGGTCGCCCGTGACTCGCCCGGAAGCTTCGATTTCCTCGTAGAGCTTCCGCTTGATGAGGCGTTCCGCTTCCGGTCCCGGTTCGATCTCGGCGTACGGCAGTCCGGCAGGCCAAGGCGTCCGTCCAATTGCCACGATTTCGCAGCCGTACGTCTGTGCAAGCCCCACGCCAATCTCGGCCGAAATGCCGTCGCCTCCTCCGAGAATGAGTACCCGCGAAGTATGGCTTAGATCGAGCGCTGGCGAATTATCGACAGCGGCCAGGCTATTCGGTTCGGCGACTTCGCGGTAGAATTGCCCCCGCTCTTCGAAAACATCGTGCTCCAGGCGGTCCGAGAACAGGGCGTCGAGCAGGCCCGACCGCTCCACGTCCGCGAGATTCGACTGCAGCCAGACACAGTTGACCGGGACATCCGAGAACTCCCGCCGCAGAGATCGCGCCAGTCCGCGGGCGGCGTGATACACAGGCTTGCTGGCAGGTGTTCCGACAACCGCGAAGTGGTTGAGAGACTTCCTGTCCTCCTCCTCTCCCCACAGGGCCTTCGCGAGAACAAAAAGCGACGTCACTCCGGTCTCCAGAGCTTCTGCACACCCGGCCTGTCCCTCAGCAACGAAGACAACGGAGAACGGCCGCGGGCCGAATGTCCGGTCCGCAAACTGGCGCAGGTGGGAAATCGAATCGAGCCGGAAGCGCTCGGAACCGGAACACCAGCCGCCAACGTCGGCTTGGAGGCTCACTACGCAGATTCCGGCTTCCTGGAGCAATTGATGGAGCTGCGCCATGCCCGGAGATGCCTCACCTGCAAGCAGGACGCGGGCGGGAAGCCTGGCGGGGGCTGCCAGAACGACTTTCTCCCTTCGCCGGATAAAACGGGTGACCGCTTCCTGGCCTGCCTCTGCTGACTCCGGCAGTTCGAATCTCTCCAGCAGCGCGCCGAGCTCGAATAAGTTCCGGGCATTCAGCAGTTCGCGTCCTGCCAGCCGGTACCCTGGATGATGCGCAAGAGATTCGCGATAGAGCTCTTCGCGGGTAAAGACATCCAATCGCAGCTCTGTATCGAAGTCCTGCGAATCCAGGATTCGCAGGGCCTCGATCCCTAATCTGGCGCTAATTGCATCGACAAGAACCGGCCGCAGTTCCCGCCATCGCGGGCGTTGAGGTGGTGCTGAAGGCGCTAGCGCTTTGCTGCTCGCTTTTGCTTCCGCCGCGTTGCCAGGAGCCCAGACCTTCCGGATGTCCGCAAGCGAGTGGATCTCGAAGATGTGATCGGCATACTCTTCGAGTTCCGGCATCTTGTCCAGGACTTCACCCCAGATTTCCGCCATGGAGAGCGAATCAATGCCGAGGTCGGTAAACGAGAGATCCGGAGTGATGGCTTCGGGCGGAAAGCCCGTGACGCGGGTGATCTCTGCGCGAAGGCACTGCTGAACGCGCGATGCAAGATCGCCAGCCGGCTCGTCTGCCGTATCGCGCTTATCGACTGGCGCCGGCGCGGCGATTGTTCGCGAAGGCGCCGGGGGAGAAGTCGCAGAATTGCCGAGCAGACCTCGTACGGCTTGCTCATTGACTGCCAGGACCGCGTTCAAAATCCGCTCGTTCGATTCGAGAGCCGTCTGGAGAAGCATTCTGCACTCAGACGGACCTGTCTGCTGGATGGCAAGCTCGACAAGATTGGTCTGCTGGCGGAAGTAGCGGTCCAGCAGCTCCTGGTTTGCCTGAAAGATGTTGACCTCGATTCGTTCCGGCCGCGCCGCCACGGCTTCCTGCGGCGGCTCAACGAACGATGCTATCGCGCCAGGATCTGCGAACTTCTTCCAGTCAACATCGACGCCGCGGACGTAAAGCTGCGCGAGCAGGTTGACAACGTGTTCTCTCGCAGGAGCAGGGCCGGGATCCGCCGGAAGGACCAGACAGTCGCCGCGCCTCCCCAGGTTCCGCTTCATCAAATCCGACAAGACGCGGCCCGGACCCGACTCAATAAAAATATTGGCGCCCGCCGCGACCAGATTGGAGCAGATCTCAGCCCACTGTACCGGCCGCACAATCTGCTCACTAAGTAACTGGACAACTTCTTCTGTGGAAGAGTATTGCCTGCCTGTGACGTTACTGAAGGCGCTGGCCCGCAAATTCGCCGACTTACCCTGAAGTTCACTCACAACGGCCGCACGCCAGGAATCTGCGGCCGGCGCCATCAGAGACGAGTGGAACGCGCATGCGGTATTCAACTTTCTGGCCTGGACGTCCGCCGAAGAAGCTGCCTGCTCCAGACGCTCAACGGCAGCAATCGGGCCAGCCACAACGAACTGGGAGGGCGAGTTGAAATTGACTACCTGGAGGGCCGGATCTACGCTTTGGCACAAGGCTTCCACTTCTTCGCGGCGGCCGGTAAGAGCGATCATCGCGCCCGGTGTAAGATCACCGGCTTGCCCGAGCAGATTGCCACGCTGCCGGCTCAGGCGGAGCAGCGCGGGGAAGTCCATGACACCCGCGGCACAGAGCGCGGGGAGTTCTCCATAGCTGTGGCCTGCATGGAATCGAGCCCGGATGCCCAGAGACTCAAGACTTACGCGAATCGCAGTAGAAACAATTCCGAGAGCAGGCTGCGCCTGACGAGTATCTCGCAGGCGGGATTCCGTATCTGCATTTCGTTCGCCGTAAATTAGGGCAAGTAGCGAACTTCCCGCGAGTTCCTGCCAGATTGCATCCAGTTTGAGAAGTTGATCTTCAAAACCGGGGAGCGCGCTCCGCAGATTGGCGAGCATGCCGACGGACTGGCTTCCCTGTCCTGGATAAAGGAAGGCGATGGACGGCTGACGGGAGAGAGCAGGCTCGTAGTAAATACCTGAAGCATCAGTAAGGGATTCCGACGATCTGGCGCAGAGCAGATTCTCAGCTCGTTCCAGCTTGGCCCTCAGGTCAGCCGCACTGTTGTAGACGATAGCCAAACGGCACGGACCATCCCCAGCGAATCCGGCAGATTCGCCCCGCCGGCATCTGCGAAGCATGGCTACGGTTTCTCTTGTCGAACCGCCCGCCACACATAGCAGAAAGGAACGGCCGCGCGTTTGATGTTGAAGACCTGAACTGAGCATCTGCAATTTCCACACGAACAATAATGAGAACGGTCGCTCCTCGGGAGCTGCTCTACTGCCTTCTTACTTTCGGATTTTCGCCAAACCGCCTTTTACATACTTGCTTTACATATTAGCGACAAATTCTAAAAACTAAGATCGTTCATCGTACTCTACGTGGAGAACTATGAAATATAGAACAGTTCACGCCAATGCGCTTGATGCTGCAAGGCGAGTCAAAGCAGGAGCACTATATTAGTGAGGCACGACGCAGAAGCGTATCATGCCTTACCCTATCTCATTGCAGGTAGGCGTCGACGCGCAGTCCGATCGGAAGTTCCTGACCCTTGTCCAACTCGACGAGAGTTTCCAGTATCTTCTTATCCACGCGCTCCGTTGGTTCGTCGGTCCGGATATTCTTGCGGCCGAGCGCTTGTCCAATCTGAACGACCTTTCCGGTAAACCGCTTGTCGCCGTAAGCTTCCGCGGTGACATAGGCCGGCTGTCCAATTCGAATGCGCGCAACGTCCGTCTCGTCGACGTCCACTCGTACGCGCAGTACGCTTACGTTCCCGATCGATAAGATAGGTCCTCCCGCGGATGTGACCGACTCGCCGCTCTTGAGCCATCGGCGCAAGACCCTTCCATGGATCGGGCTTTTGATAAATGTCTTTGCAAGATAGGCCTCAGCCTCTCGCAGGCGTGCCTGGGAGGAGGCGAGCTCCGCCTCGGTCCGGCGAATGTCTTCCGCCCTCGTCGAGTGACGCACGAGTTCGAGACGTTCCCGTGCCGCCGCAACCGCCGCCCCTGCCACCACTTCATCCCGGA
>CALGAR010000130.1 GCA_937959285.1 uncultured Bryobacterales bacterium | reverse complement strand
GAAGGCGCGGCGCTCCTCGGGCGTCGGGAGCAGGCCCCAAAGATCGAGGTAGGCACGCCGCAGGAAAACGGAATCGCTCACAACGGCGGGAGGCGTGATCCGGTTGCGCTTGAAGTAAGCCGCCAGGAAGGCGTCCACCGGATTGGCCGAGGAAGGTGCGCCTTTCGGCAGGGGCGGACGGCGGGGAGCAAGGATCGGCTTCCATCCTGCCTTCGCTGCCTGCTGAGGAGCTTTTGCGCCCTGGTCAATCCAGGCTCGAAGAATGTCGATCTCGGCAGGCGAAAGACGCTCGCCGGACATCGGCATGGCCGGGAGCTTTTGACCGGTGACTCTTTGAATCAGAAGGCTGTCCTTGCTGTTGCCCGGGATCACAGCCGGACCGCTCACACCACCTTGGACGAGGTCGTCCCGCGTCGTCACGGCCAGCTTCCCTTGGCGGCTGGCTGCCGAATGGCAGCCATTGCAGCGGGCCGCGAGAATCGGATGTACGTCCTTTGCAAAATCGATTTCCGGCGGGGCGGCGTGGACCGCATTGAGGACGAGGAAGACGGACAGCAATCCGGCGCGCATTTGTCTTAATGTAATCACAAGAGCGCAATCAGAGGGGAGCACCGTGCCGGCACCTTTCCTGATGGCGCAATGCTCGCTCAGCGAATGAAGAATGAGGCTTTGTCGACGTTCGCAGGAACAGCCACGTCGAAGAAACCTACCATCATCTCGTCATCGCTCTGCTCGCCGTAAGTGACCTCCGCCTCGGGATCCGGGTTGCGCGGGTTGTTCGGCGAGTTGTCGTACCAGGCGGTACAGAGGAGCCTCGTTCCCTTCAGCAGCAGGCGCGGCTCCGCGAGGCGATAGTTCAACTGCCAGAAGAAGTCGTACGGTGCAACTCGCAGAAGAGTTTCATAAACGCCGCCCGGCTTCACGATCGCATACTCGAACGCCTTCCCGCGCAAATGTAAATGAGGGAATAAAGACAGGAGCAGCGCATCATTCGGCATTGTGCCTGATACGCTGACCCGGTGATTCGGCTCTCCGGGAGGAATACGGAAATCAGTGGTCGCAAGCTGGAGTGTCAGAACGCGCTTTTCCGGCGGCTCTTTGGCCCAGACGATGCCGATTGTCGTGCGATCCTGGACGGCCGTCTTCCCATTGGGTGTGTAGTGCATCTGGAGGACGAGGTCCGCTCCGGCCGGAATCTTCTTCGCCATGCCGCGTGGCGTCACCATGGCAGGCTGTCCGGGTGCGTAGATCGCGAGAATATCGTTGCGTGTTACGCCAGGACGCGCAAAAGGTTTCCCCGGCGGAGCGTCCCGCAGCCACGAGTCGTCCTTTTCCCGGACGTACACAACTGCGTGGTGGACAACGGACCGCTCGCCGGGACGGATCTCGGCGGCCTGCACCCACCGGTCCTCCTTGAGGCCGAGCGGCAGGATGATGAACTGATAGTCGATCTCTTCACGCGCCGGAACCGTTACGGCTACAGGCATCGTCACGCTCAGATCCGGCTTGGGAATGTTCCAACCCGAGGTCCACTGGACAGGAGGAGGAGCATCGCGGATATCTCCGGCAGGCGCCTTCTGGTCAGCCCATTCAACAAGCACCGCCACTTCCTCGGGGCTTAACCGCGCGTCGTTTTCGAACCGTACCGAGGCCGACTCGGCAAACCACGGGGGCATTTTCTTCCGCAGCACCGCCTGCCGTATGGCTCGCGCCCAAGGCCGCACCTGCTCGTACGTAAGAAAAGCCATCGGAGCGACCTCCCCAGGCCGGTGGCAGGACTGGCAGCGCTTCTGCAAAATCGGCAGGACGTCCTTGTAGAACGTGGCGGCCTCAAGCGGCAAAAGGCAGCCAAAAAGGAGAAGAAAACGGCGCATCCCTTTGCTTCTATTGTCAGCCAGCCGAGGGAGGCGGAGCACGGTATCCGCCTGTGGCCACAGTTACAATAGATCCAGTGTCTCCCCTATCAGTTGAAGATCAGTTAACGTACCTGAAAAAAGGTCTTGCCGAGTTAATTCGTGAAGAGGACCTCCGTGAGCGTCTCACGAAGGCAGCGCAGGAGGGACGGCCTCTGCGCGTCAAGGCGGGCTTTGACCCTACCGCGCCCGACCTGCACCTCGGTCACACGGTCCTGCTTCGCAAAATGAAGCATTTTCAGGACCTCGGTCATCGGGTGATTTTTCTCATCGGTGATATGACCGGACTCATCGGCGACCCCACCGGCCGCAACGTCACTCGCCCGCCGATGACCCGCGAAGAGATTGCTCGGAACGCGGAAACCTACAAGGCACAGGTCTTCAAGATCCTCGATCCGGAAAAGACGGAGGTGCGGTTCAACAGCGAGTGGCTGGAGAATCTGCGCTTCGAAGACATGATCCGTCTTGCGTCGCGATACACGGTCGCACGCCTGCTGGAGCGGGATGATTTTTCGAAGCGCTACAAGCAAGGGGTGCCGATTTCGGTCCACGAGCTACTCTATCCGCTGGCGCAAGCCTACGATTCCGTCGCGCTTCGCTGCGACGTCGAAATGGGCGGCACGGATCAGAAGTTCAACCTCCTTGTAGGGCGGGAGATCCAGCGCGACTACGGGCAGGAGCCGCAAATTGTCGCCACGGTACCGATTCTCGAAGGCTTGGACGGCATCGAGAAGATGTCCAAATCCAAGGGCAACTACGTGGGAATTACCGAGCCGCCCGAAGAGATGTTCAAGAAGATCATGTCGATCAGCGACGAGCTGATGTACCGCTACTATGAACTGCTCACGGACATGAGCCTTGCCGAGATCGCCCAACTGCGGCGAGACGTTGCTGAAGGGCGGCGCCACCCGAAAGACGTAAAACGCGAACTCGGCATCCAGATTGTGACCGACTTCCACTCGCGGGCAGCAGCTCTTGAAGCCGCGGATCGTTGGGAGCGCGAAGTCAGCCAGGGAGAGATTCCTACAGACCTTGAAACGGTCACCATCAGTGACCCTCGGGTGAATCGCATCCTCGTCCAGGCCAGGCTTGCCGGGTCTGTCTCTGAGGCGGACCGTTTAGTCAAGGCAAATGCCGTGACTCTGGCGCCATGGCCGGCAGCCACACTCAATCCTGTTTCGAATCCCGCCGAGCGGCTGGCGCCGGGCGAGTACGTGATACGGGCAGGGAAGAAGTTCCGGAAGATCATCGTCTAAATGCTCGTCTGGCGGGATAACCTGAGCCAAAGCGTTGACGCTTTGCGCGTCCACAAGCTTCGCTTTGTGCTCACGGTGCTCGGCCTGACAATGGGCGTCGCGACCCTGATCACTGTGATGACGCTCGTACAGGGCGCCAACCTCTATGTAGAGCAGAAGGTCGCGTCTCTCGGAACGAACGTCTTTCAGATCGGGCGCGTTCCGTTCGCTGTGTCTGATTTCAGCCTGATTGTCAAGGCTCTCCGCAACAAGCACATTGAGTGGCCTGACGTCGTAGCGGTTGCCGAAGGATGCCCCAATTGCCTGGTCGTTGGTGCGAGCGCGACCATTCCTACGAGCGCGCGACGCGGTGATACCGAGGTGCTGAACGTCGATCTGATCGGGCACACGGCCAATATGGCGGAGATCGACACGCGTACGATCGCGCACGGCCGCTACTTTACGGAATCCGAAGAGCAGCGGGCCGCGCCCGTTTGCGTCATCGGCGACGCGCTGATGCAAGAGCTCTTCCCTTCCCTCGACCCGATCGGCCGTACCATCCGGATCGGCAATCAGGAGCTTACAGTGGTGGGAACTTTTGACAAGATCGGGAATGTTCTTGGGCAGGATCAGGATCGCTTCGCGATCGTTCCCCTGACCACGTACCAGCGCTACCGCGGTTCCCGCACGAGCCTCATCATCAACGTGAAAGCACGGCCTGAACCGGGAGCGTTTGAGAAAGCCCAGGATGAAGCCAGACTTGTTATGCGGGCGCGCCGTCACATCACCGGAAACCGGGAAGAGGACTTTTTTATTGGGACCAGGGATAGTTATATCGCCCTCTGGGAGAGCATCAGCTCCGCCTTCTTCGCCGTCTTTCTCCTGGTAAGCTCGATCTCGGCGATTGTCGGCGGAATCGTCATCATGAACGTCATGCTTGTCAGCGTGACCGAGAGAACGAAGGAGATCGGAATTCGCAGAGCCATCGGTGCGACGCGCCAGATATCCTCCGGCAGTTCCTCACCGAAAGTGTGCTTCAATGCTTGCTGGGCGGTTTCGCGGGCGTTTTAGTCGGATTCACGGCAGCCGTCGCGCTGCGCGTCTTCACCGCATTTCCAGCCGCTGTTCATCCCTGGGTCGCTGTGCTCGGCCTGATGATTAGCTGCATCATCGGGCTCTTTTTCGGGGTCTACCCAGCCCGGCGCGCATCGCGGCTGGACCCCGTGGTTGCGTTGAGGGCCGAATGACGGCTGGCGAGTTTCGCGAGAATTTGCAGACCGCCTTGGGCACCCTCGCGGGACACAAAGTGCGGACGGCACTCACACTCCTCGGCATCGTGATCGGAGTCACATCGGTGATCTCCGTCGCCGCCATCATTGAAGGGCTCAACCGCTACATTCAGGAGAAGGTAGAGGGGCTGGGATCACGCACCTACTTCATTTCCCGGATTCCTCTGGGCGGGCAGAATTTCATGAAGATGCCCGAGCACATCCGAGTCCGAAAGTATCTCCAGTATGAGGACGCAGGCAAGCTGCGCGAGCAGGCACGATTGATCTCGTCGGCGACGACTTTCGGAACGCGTGCGAGCTTCTTCAACCCAAATCATACGAATGAGATACGGTACGGCAGGGAGCGGGTTGAGAAGATCATCCTTCGCGGAGCGGAACCCGAATACATTGAGGCGATTCCCCTCTTTAGCATTGCCCAGGGCCGGTTCATCACCTACGACGACGAGGCACACTCGCGGCCTGTCGTCGTGCTCGGACGGGCCATCGCCGATGCCCTGTTCCCTCACACCGACCCCATTGGCAAGACCGTGCGCCTGAACGGACTTCTTTTCGAGGTCGTCGGTATTTTCGAACCTGATCCAGGGCTGTTCGGCGGTCCAGGCGTCGATCAGTTCGCGGTCATTCCCTTAAGTAATTTCCGGAAGAATTACCCTGAGTCGAAAGAGCTCATCATCGCTTTCAATGTTCCCCGCGACGTGGATCTGGACAGCGCCCGGGAAGAAGTAACTGCGGTGATGCGCCGGATTCGACGTGTAGCGCCCGGTGCGCCGAACGATTTTGAGATTCTTTCGCCGGACTTTCTCAGCACGCTCTGGAATCAGCTCACAGGCGCCCTGGTCATCCTTACCGGCGTCATCAGCTCTGTCGGGCTACTGGTCGGCGGCGTCGGTGTGATGAACATCATGCTGATCTCAGTGACGGAGCGAACCAAGGAGATTGGGGTGCGGAAGGCGATGGGCGCGCGGCGTTCGGACATCCGGGTTCAATTCCTGCTCGAGGCAGTTCTCGTGACTTTGGCGGGCGGCGTGATCGGCATTCTATGCGGCGCCACCATCGCTTATCTTGTGCGGCATTTCGTTCCCTCGATCCCCGCCACGTTATCCTATCTATGGATCTGCTTGGGTGTTGCCATGTCTGCCGCCGTGGGCCTCTTTTTTGGCTATTATCCGGCGAATCGCGCGGCAAGCCTCGATCCAATTGTCTGCTTGCGCTATGAATGAACGAACTTTGACCCTCCGGGCTTTTCAACAATGATTCGAAAGCGATTCGAGTGGAAGCTGAAGAATCGCGAGATTCAGCTGGGTGACCGGACTCTCATCATGGGTATCCTCAATGTCACGCCAGACTCCTTTTCCGACGGCGGAATGTACTCTGACCCGGACCGCGCCTTCGCTCGCGCTTTGGAGCTTGAAGAGCAAGGGGCGGACATCATCGATATCGGCGCGGAATCCACCCGTCCAGGCTCCGCCCGCATCTCGGAAGCGGAGGAACTGCGGCGACTCGTGCCCGTGCTCAAGCGGCTGCGTGACAAGATGGCCGTGCCGATCTGTGTCGATACATATAAGTCGGGCGTTGCAGAAAAGGCGCTGAGCCTGGGAGTCGAGATCATCAACGACCCCAGCGGCCTCACTTTTGACCCCGCGCTCGCAAAGGTTGTCACCCACCACGATGCCGGCCTGATTTTGAATCACATGCGCGGCACTCCGGAGACCTGGGCCAGGCTGGCGCCGTTGCCCGATGTGATGGGGACGATTTTTCACGATCTCGATGCCGCCGTAAACCGGGCGAGAAGAGCAGGTCTGGACCGCTCCCGTATCGTCGTCGATCCGGGCCTCGGCTTCGGAAAGCGGAAAGAGCAGAATGCGGAAATCCTCGCGCGCCTGCCGCTGCTGGCGCGGCTCGAACTGCCGATCCTTACAGGGCCGTCGCGAAAATCCTTCCTGCCGCGCGGGGATGAAGAGGCCTTACGTTACGGAACCGCGGCCGCCGTCACCGCCTCCATCCTCGGAGGAGCTCACATCGTGAGGGTTCACGACGTGAAGGAAATGATTCCCGTCGTTCAGTTGGCCGACGCGGTGCTCCGAGCCTCCGCCGATTGAGTCGAACCCCGGGCGTAGTCAGCTTCGGGGTTCGGTAATTCGACAAAGATCCCCCGGACCTTGCTTGTGACCTCGGGATTCATCGCGGTGAGATCGGCAATAATTTCATCCCGCCGGCTCTGGATGTTCTCAAGGCGCAGGCGAGTCCGCCGGTCCGCGTGACTGGCGGCCTCCGTGACAGCATTGAAGAATTCGGTCGCCCGTTCGCGTGCCGTCCCATAGTTATTCATTTGAACCTCGATCAGCACCATACCGAGCAAGCGATGGAGTCGTGCCTTCCGATACTGTTGCTCGAGGGAGTTGTAGCGGAGCTTAGCCGGCACGTAGCCAGCAAGGAACGCAGCGACGATCAGTCCGACGACCACAAGATAGCGCTTCATCTGTTCACTCTCCTCCGTGCTTCCCGGAATCCTCTCCCGCGGGCACGGCAATCTGCACAAGCTCGGTCTTCGGCTCGGAAGTCTTAGGCTTAGGAGGCCGCAACAGCCGCCGGGGCAACTTCGAAAAATACGTCAAACGCTCGATGACCGGCAGCAGCCGGCGGACCGTGCGGCCGTGCAGCACAAGGCTCCCCGCGACAAGGGCCGGATGTGGAATGGTCGTGCAACAGCGGGAGCAAACATCAATTTCCCCTGCCCGGCGCTCGACGTGCAGCCTTCGCATCCGCTGCATCTCGCCGGAATTCCAGATCTCCGGCAACGTTTGCTCACCGATGCGCCCTACGGGCTTCCCATCCAGCATGTAACTCTGGCAGCAGGGATAAACGTCGCCGTTGTGCTTCACGTACATCGGCCCGCGCCAGAGGTAGTGGCAGGGATGCTTCCAATCCTCGGCCTCGTGGCCCGAAGATGGCCGCATCAGATTCGTTTCGTCTTCCTTGATGCGAACCTGGTCGACCCCCGGCACGGATTGCCAAAAGCGGATGAAATCTTCTACCTCGCCGGCATTCCGCTCCATCCGCACCATCTGCACCACCACCTGGACCTTAGCACCGCGCTCGTGCTTCATTCGCGCGAAGCGGACGAAATTATCTCGTACTTTCTCGAAACGCGCCCCCTTGCGGTAAAACTCATAACTCTCTTTTGTAGCGCCGTCGAAGCTGAGGGTGATGTGTTCGAGCGGGGTCCGCAACAGCCTGTCCGCCGCTTTCTCGTCGAGCAACGTCCCGTTGGTGGAAAGCAGAGTCGCGATCTTGTGCTTGTCGCAAAACTCGATCCGCTCGAAGATCTTCCGATCAAGAAAGGGCTCGCCCAACCCGATCAGCATCATGTGCTCAGCGCTGCGTGAGGATTCTCTTACGAGCCGCTCGAAGATGGCATCCGTCATGTCCTCCTTAGGCTGGGCGTGGGTCTCGCGAGGACACATCGGGCAGTACAGGTTACACTTGGCCGTCGTCTCTACAATGAATTCAACGGGAAGGCCCGGGATCGTCGTCTTTCGAGTAAGGTATGCCCACAGCAGCCTGGCCCGGTTCAAGGCGCGCATTATTCCTTATTGTAGCCACGGTTATGTGGCGGCACCCTGCAACGTGAGAGAGACTGTTAACTGGAGCCAGATCGTTGGCCAATCACCCTATGCCGCTCCATAACGAGGCAACGAATGCGGATTGCGATCACAGGCGCCACAGGATTCCTCGGCAAAGCACTTGCAGCTCGCTTGAATGAGCAGGGCCATGTCCTGCATCTACTGTCGCGCAGCGGCGGTGAAGCGACAGGTCCGAACCAGGCCTTTCGCTGGGATGCAATGGCCGGCGAACCTCCCGAAGAGAGTTTGCAGGACGTCGATGCGGTTGTTCATCTGGCGGGCGAGAGTGTGGCGCAGCGCTGGTCGCCGGAAGTGAAGCGGCGAATCCGAGACAGCCGCGTTCTCGGCACACAACGGCTGGTGCAGGCTCTTTCCACCCTCTCCCGACGCCCCGAGGTGCTGGTGTCGGCCTCCGCGATCGGATATTACGGGGACCGCGGCGATCAACTGCTGACAGAGGAGTCAGACCCTGGAAGAGATTTTCTTTCGAAGGTGTGCGAGGAGTGGGAACGAAGCGCAGACCTCGCGGCGGCCCTCGGAATTCGCGTCGTGAAAATACGAATCGGTATCGTGCTGGGTCCCGAAGGCGGTGCTCTGAAGCAGATGCTTCCTCCATTCCGAGCTGGCCTGGCAGGCAGACTGGGCTCCGGCAAGCAATGGATGTCCTGGATCCACCGCGACGACCTGCTCAACCTGATTCTTCACATTTTGGAGAACCGGACGATTACGGGCCCGGCCAATGCGACCTCCCCCAATCCCGTCACCAATGCGGTGTTTACCGAGCAGCTCGCGAAGGCAATCCACCGCCCCGCAGTCGTACCGATTCCTGCATTCGCGCTCAAGATCAGGTTCGGGGAAGCAGCGGAGCCGCTTCTCGCAAGCGCGCGCGTATTTCCCCGCGTTGCCATTGAGAGCGGTTACAGGTTCCAATACCCCGAGCTTGGACCGGCATTGCATCATCTTCTTGGCTAATCCCATTTCGCCGCCCGTTTGCGCGTTCTCCGTCCGCCCGAACGCAGGCTGATACTATGAAAGTTAGCTCTACGCTCTGTGCATGACTCCAATCGAAACAGATAACGCATTCGCTTCTCCGAAACGTTTGGAAAACACGCGATGACTTGGCTTGTTCTTGTAATCGCTGGCTTATTGGAAGTTGTGTGGGCCGTCGGCCTCAAGTACACCGACGGATTCACTCGCCTTTGGCCCAGCGTGGCAACACTGACTGCGATGGCCCTGAGCATGATACTGCTGGGCCTGGCCGTGCGTGCCTTGCCGCTCGGCACAGCCTATGCCGTCTGGACTGGCATCGGGACCGTCGGGACTGTCATCGTAGGCATTCTGCTGTTTGGCGAACCCGCATCGTTTATTCGCCTGTTCTGCATTCTCCTGATCGTGTCGGGCATCATTGGGCTGAAGCTCGTCACATCCAACTAGCCGCCAGGTCCCGGCCATCAAACAAAGATTTCCCTTCCTGTTCGTACATCCCGATCCCCTGATATGATCGCTTCTTTCCAGTGAGGACCTGATGAAGACCATACGCATTGCAATGCTCGGATCCGGTTTCGTCGCCGACTTCTACATGCAAGGGCTGGCGAATGTAAATGGGCAGGAAGTTGTACTGAACTACTCCCGGTCAAAGAAACGCGCCGAAGCGTTTGCCCGCAAATGGGGAATTCCCGAAACGACTCAGAAGCTCTCAAAGGCCATCGAGCGAAACGACATCGACCTGTACGTAATCGCCCTGCCGAATGAGGCGCACATGCCCGTGGCGCTGGAGCTTGCCAAAGCTCGGAAGAATCAAGTGTGCACGAAGCCTTTAGCCCGCGACCGCCGAGAAGCGAAGGCAATGCTGGACGCGGCGCGCAGATCGGGCGCAATGCACGGATACGCCGAGACGGAAGTGTTTGCTCCGGCAGTGGTGAAAGCGAAAGAAACGATTGAGTCGGGGGCGATCGGCAGAGTTTTATGGGTTCGCTCGCGCGAATCCCACAGCGGCCCTCATAGCCCGCACTTCTGGGATGTCGAAAAGACGGGCGGCGGCGCGATGAATGACTTAGGCTGCCACTGCATCGAGGCGGCACGATACTTCTTCGGAAAGGACAACCGTATCGTCGAAGTCATGGCATGGGGAGATACGCTCGTCCACCAGAAGAAGACAAAGGGCGAAGACAACGCATTGCTGGTTCTGAAATTTGAGAGCGGAGGAATTGCCCATTGCGAACTGTCCTGGACGACGCGTGGCGGGCTCGACCTGCGAAACGAGATCCACGGCTCGGAAGGTTCCATCTTCACCGATGTCACGCGCGGTACGCCGATCTCATGCTTTACAAGCCGCCCAGCCGGATATGTCGTGGAGAAGGCGGACATCGACTTCGGCTGGATGCGCCCGCTCCCGGAAGAAGCATTCGCCTACGGCTACCAGGCGGAAATGAGGCACTTTGTCGAGTGCGTGCGCGACGGTGTTCAGCCGAGGGAAACCTACGAGGATGGCTACGTGGTGAACTGCATCCTTGAGGCAGGATATCAATCGATGCGCACCCAGAAGTGGGTGCGGCCGAAGTACTGAGAACCGCGCGGGTACTACTTAGCTGGCAGATCCGGGGTCATAAAAGTTTGCGGCCGAGGCGCATAGAGAACGGCGCGTGGCGGACAGCCGTATGGTGTCCGCCGTGTATATTTCGTTCTTCACCCAGGCGCGCGGAGCCTCCTTCTGGTTCTGCAGAATAGTCACCCTTCCTCGCCTGGTGTTTTCTGCGTGGTTTACTGGCCGGCCACTTGGATCGGGATACGCTTGCGTTGCTGTTGCTGCTCGGGCGGCAGAGGCACTCGCACTTCGAGCACGCCATTCTTGAAATCGGCCTTAATATTGTCTGGATTGATGCCTTCGGGCAGGCCGATCAGGCGCTGGAATTTTCCGTAGCTACGCTCCGACCTCTGATATCCCTCTCCACGCTCCTCATGTTCCCGGCGCCGCTCGCCTTCGATTAAGAGGCCCTCGTCGGTTACCTCCACGCGGACATCTTCGGGTTTCACGCCCGGCAGGTCCGCGCTGATGGCAAGCTGGTTCTCTTCCTGCCGTATGTCGATCGGCGGCACCCAGGCTGCCACTTCGCGAGTCACTCCGGCCAGGCGGTCAAACTCGTCCGTAAAACGCCTCATCAAGGCGAATGGACTCATCGTCAGGAACTCGATGGGGTTGATGTTGAAAAATGACGGCCACTCGAGCCGGCGAGCGAGAGTTCCTTGCCTTTGTTCTCGCTGCAAACCCCGTTCTTCGCCCCGGCCCGCAGATTCTTTTTGATTTTGTGCCATAGCTGTGCCTCCTCGATTCGTTAGTCTTTCAAGGCTGACGCTAACGCAACCAGACAGCCAATCGGCATGTGCTCCAAGCTACACCAGGACGAACCTTTCGTTTTGAATCACCGCGAACGCTGCTGGTAAGAATTTCAAGGCTTAGTAGTTTCTTCCGCCACAGCTCGCCGCGCCCCGACGGCAACAAGGCGAAACTGCGCGATCCGTGCGGTGATCTATCTCGCGGATGGAAAAGAGCGAGTTGCCAAGCCAGGTCGCGGAGGCAGAACAATGGCGCGAGCGCTGGTCGGAAGGGTACGGAGTCATTCAGCACAAGAGCGTCACGATTGAGAATATTGCCGCACTGGGGGAGCGGTTAGGCACACACGCACCGGTGGGCGACGGCATTCCCTTCTATGAGCTGCTTTACGCAGCGGACCGGGTCGCAAGCGCCGCGATGTGGCTTGTAGTTCACCAGACGTATGCTCGCGCTGTCTATCTCGATGGCCGCCCGCTTGAAGCCGAAGACTTCAAGAAGGACCCTCAGGGCCACACCGGCGGATCGTTGAACATGGTCCCTGCCTACGTGGGCTATCTCGCCGCCAATGCGCTCGCGGGCCGTACCCGGGCCTGGCTCATGGGCCAAGGGCATTGCGTCTCCGCAATCGACTCGGTAAACCTGCTGTGCGGCAACATGTCACAGGCGCACGCCGCGCGCTATAGCATCAGCGATGACGGACTCACGCGTTTCGTCCGCGACTTCTATTCCTACCGCGTGGACGAACATGGAAGGCCAGCGTCGCCGCTAGGCAGCCATGTGAACGCTCACACGGCGGGCGGGTTGCTCGAAGGGGGCTATCTGGGCTTTGCAGAGGTCCAGTATATTCACATGCCCATCCCGGGAGAGACGCTGGTTACTTTCCTAAGTGACGGCGCCTTCGAAGAACAGCGTGGAGCAGATTGGGCGCCACGCTGGTGGCGAGCCGAAGACTGCGGCATCGCGCTGCCGATCATGATCGCAAACGGCCGGCGCATCGATCAGCGAACCACCATGTCCATGGAGGGCGGCGTCGCTTGGTTTGTCCAGCACCTGCGGCTCAACGCGTTCGACCCGATCGTCTTCGACGGACGCGATCCGGCAGCCTTCGTTTGGGCGATTTTTGAGATGGAAGACCGGCTCCGCACGCAGGTAGAGGCAATCCGTACGGGAAAGATCCGCTATCCGGTTCGCCTGCCCTATGGAATCGCTGTAGCCCCAAAGGGGGCCGGTTTTTATAACGAAGGCACAAATCTCGCTCACAATCTTCCGCTAATGACAAACCCGCGGAAGGACCCGGAAGGCGCTCGCCTGTTCAATGAATATGCCCGCCGGCTCTGGGTTCCGGCGGACGAACTGCTTCCCTGTGTCGGGTGGTTTCAACAGCATCAGCGCTCGGGCAGGCCTCGTGAGAAGGATAATCCTCTGGTCCGTCGTAATGTGTCTCTGCGGGAGTTTCCGGAACCACGGTACAAGGCGGCACCAGATGATCGAAGAGCACTGGACAGGTGGACTTACGCCAGCCCGATGTCCGCCGTCGATGATCTCTACGTTCGAACGTGCCAGATGAACCGGCACCTTCGCCCTCGCGTCGGCAACCCCGACGAAATGAAATCGAACCGGATGCTGCGCACGCTGGAGGTGTTGAAGTTCCGGGTGACCGATCCGGAACAAAGCGTTCCGGAGGCCGTCGAGGGCGCAGTCATTACGGCCCTGAACGAGGAGGCGGTCGCTGGCGCGGCACTGGCGAACAAGGCCGGCATCAACATCATCGTCACGTACGAAGCGTTCGCCACCAAGATGTACGGGGCTGTCAGACAGGAAGTAACGTGGGAAAAGCAAAAGGCAGACACAGGCCGCCCTTCGCGCTGGCTCTCGATACCTCTCATTCTTACGTCTCACACCTGGGAGAACGGCAAGAACGAATACTCGCACCAGGATCCAACGATGGCAGAGGCAATGCTGGCGGAGACCTCGGAAATCTCTCGAGTTCTCTTCGCAGCCGATTACAACAGCGCCGCGGCACTGATGAACGGGGTGTATCGGACTCACGGCCAGATCTGGACTGTGGTCGTGCCCAAGAGCGAGATGCCGGATCTGCTGACAGGGGAGGAAGCAGGGCGGCTGCTGCAACAGGGAGCAGTGGAACTTGAATGGGCAGGATATCAGAGGGAACAGGCAGAGATCCTTCTGACAGCAATGGGGAGCTTTCAGCTTGTCGAAACGGTAAAGGCGGCCTTTCGCTTGTCGGAAAAGGGCATTCCACACCGCGTCATCTACATGGTGGAACCCGCAAGGTTCCGGAAACCGCGCAGCGACCGCGAGGCCGAGCACATGGCTCCCGACACTCTCCGCTGGAACTTATACCCGCCCAGCATCCGGCGTCGGCTCTTTGTCACGCATACACGCCCGGAGCCGATCCGCGGTTTACTGCAACCCCTCGTCACAGGCTCCGCTACTGCCGTCCTTGGGTTTCTGGGCAACGGCGGCACGCTTGACGCGAATGGAATGCTCTTCGTGAACGAGTGCACGTGGGCTCACTGCGTCGCGCAATCGGCGTGCTTGCTCGATTTGCCCTTGAATCGCCTGCTGACCCGAAGGGAACTTGAAGCCTTGGAAGGGAGCATCTCGCCGTCCGGGGTGATCATCCCGGAGCCCGCTCAGTGATTCCAGCTTTTCATTTGGAGATACCGATGCCACATACGATTCGAGCCCGGTTAAGCCACCCGATCGACGCTGCTGACCTAAGCAGGATCTGGGAAGCTCATGTGAACTTGCACGATGGACCGGAACTTCTGTTCTCCGTCACCGGCAGTGATGTCGCAATCAGCTATCCGTCGCAACCCACTCCGCGCGGGACGGAGAAGCTGCGCCGCGCGTTCGAGGAAGCGTTGCGGACGTTTGACCCGGATGTTCGGGTAGAGTGGCAGGAAGCAACTTGAAATCACTCGTCGCGGCCATGCACATGCGCGGGCGGAGCCGTCGCTTCCACGGCCACAAACGGCTCCAGTATGCGGTAGGAATGGTTCGCGCCTTTCGGAACCACCCACGAATCGCCGGCCGCCAACTTCACCACCTGGCCTTCGGTGTGCAATTCGGCGCTACCTTCGATCACATATCCAACCGTTTCGTAATTGCGGGCTGACTGCGGCTTCGGCTCACCGGGGTTTTCGCGCCAAAGACGCATTGCCACACTCTTACCGGATGCAAGGTAGACCTGCCCCTGCTTCCCTTTGGGTGAGTAATGAGAATTGATCTTTGTGATGGTAGTATCGCCCATCGCCTGTCACCTCAGAGGATAGACGCCGGCGCCAGGGCAGGTTGTGTCAGTTAGACGAAATAGTCCTTTACCTTGTGGAAGAAGCCCTTGCCTTCCGGTTCGTTGTCTACCGGAAGAGTTTCTTTGAGCTGCTCGAAGATCTTGCGCTGCTCCTTGGTCAATTTTGTTGGCACCTTCACATCCAGGTGGACCCACAAATCGCCGCGGCCATAGCCATTGAGAACCGGAACGCCCTTGCCCTTCAGGCGAATCTTGTGCCCGGGCTGGGTTCCCTCAGGCACCTTAATTGTCTCCACTCCGTCCAGCGGCGTGAGAACGTCGACCTCCGTTCCGAGCGCTGCCTGAGCAACGTTGATTGGAATCCTGCAATGAAGATCGTTCTCTTTCCGCTCGAACACGGGGTGCTCCTTGACCTTCAGGAACACATACAGATCCCCTGGAGGGCCGCCGTTGTAACCCGGCTGTCCCTCTTGGCTCAGACGTAGCTTCGCTCCGTCATAAACGCCAGCGGGGATGTTGACCTTCAGCTTACGCTCGACCCTGGTGACCCCCTCGCCGCGGCATTGCGTGCAAGGACGGCGGATGATTTGGCCTCGCCCGTTACACTGGCCGCATGTGCGGCGGATGGAGAGGAAGCTCTGCTGGTAGATGACTTCGCCGCGGCCCCGGCACGTCGGGCACGTGGTCAGGCCGTCTTCCTTCTCCGCGCCGGTTCCGTGGCAGCGGGAGCAGGTTTCCATCCGCGGCACTTGAATGTCCACGGTGGCTCCCCGGAGAGAATCTTCGAAGGAGATCTCCAGATCGTAACGAAGGTCCTCACCGCGTTGAGGACGGTTTCGCCGCCTCGCGCTGCCGAAGACATCGCCGAAACCGAAAAAGTCCCCCAGGATGTCCGCGAAGTCCGCAAAGGTCGTCGCGTCGAAGTCCGGCGCAACCCCGCCTTGGAGACCCTGGTGTCCGAAACGATCGTACGCCGCCCGCTTCTGCGCGTCGCTTAGGACGCTGTACGCCTCCGCTGCTTCCTTGAACTTCTCTTCGGCTTCCCGGTCGTTCGGATTCCGGTCCGGATGATACTTCAGGGCGAGCTTGCGATAGGCGCTCTTCAGCTCCTGTTCGCTTGCGTCACGGCTGACTCCGAGAATCTCGTAATAATCCCGTTTTGTCACTGGCTGTTGCGAGGTTTAACCGCGACCTTCACCATGGCTGGGCGCAGTAGCCTTCCTTTGAAATTGTAACCTCTCTGGTACTCCTCCAAGATCGTGTTGTCGTCGGCTTCCTCTGTCTCAACCATTTCCACGGCGTGATGGATGTAGGGGTCGAAGGTTTTGCCGGTCGATTCAATTGGATCCAGACCAAGCTTCTTGACGATCTCCAGAGTCCGGTTGTAGATGAGCTCCATGCCCTTGGCGTACTCCTTGTCGGATGTTTCCACCTTCAGCGCCCGCTCGAAGTCGTCGAGAATCGGGAGCATTGGCCGAAGCACATCCATCGCGGCGTACTCCACGAGTTCGGCGCGGTCGCGCTCAGCGCGCTTGCGAAAATTATCAAATTCAGCCCGCAACCGCAGCAGACGATCCTGCAATTCATTGTTTTCCGCGATCAGCCGATCTTTTTCCGCAATCAACTGATCGCGCTCTGCCGCAAGGGCCGAGGTGTCAACGGGCATCTCGGTAGGCGCACCCTCCTGCGCCTCGCCCTGCGAAGGCGTTGCCTCCAGATCGATCTTGCTGTCTTCCATAAGTTGAATCCGCCGTTAGAGTCGTTTGAACAATATTTCGTTCCTCCAGATCCGGGAACAGATCCGATCGGTGGAACGGTCAAGCGCGAAGGCTTTGAATTGCCTCCCCGAGATGGGCGACGGCTGAAATGACCCGCTGATAGTTCATTCGCATCGGGCCAAGAACAGCCACTTTGGCGTAGATCCCTCCTGGCAACTGTACTGAAATACCAATGAGGGAGAATTCACGCATGGATGGGTGGATGTCGTCCAGACCCAGCTGTACGCGGACCTCGCCCGCCGGTTGCTCCAAAAACCGGTCAAGCAGTTGAAGAATCTTCTTCTTCTGCTCGAGGGCTCGGAACAGCTCGCGCAGCTTCTCTCGCGTCAGATGCAGGTCCAGGCCGATGAGGTTGGAGGTGCCCTCCATATAAATCTCCGGCGCCATCCCGATTTCCAGCAATCCCTTCTCGTAGAGCACCGTCAGGCGCCGCAGGATCGAATCATACGCAGCACTCTGCTGTTCCAGCCGCTGCTGCAGCTCGCGTCGGATGTCTGAAAGCATCCACCCGCTGAAGTTCTGATTCACGTAGTTGCGGATGGAATTCAGCTCATCCTGACTGATCTGTTCGTCCAGGACAACAACCTGATTCCGCACGCTCCGGTCGCGCGTGACGATAATCATCAACAGCCTGGAATCGCCCAGCGAAAGCAGCTCGATCTGATCGAGCATTTGATTCGCAGTCGGAATCGCCGCCGCAATTCCGACATTCTTCGTCATCTCGGTCAGAATCTGGGAAGAGCGTTCCACGCGGCTTTCCAGAGTCGCAGCCTCCATCAGTTCGCTCCGGAGGCGCTCCAGTTCCGCTGACAGAAGCTTCCGGGCTGTAAGCGAACGGATGTAGCTCTGGAAGCCCTTTTCGGTGGGAATGCGGCCCGCAGATGTGTGCGGCTGCGCAAGGTACCCCAGATCACTGAGGTCCGCCATCACATTGCGGATTGTGGCAGGGCTCAAGTTATCTTTCCGGCGGCGCGAAATCGTTCGCGATGCGACCGGCTCGCCGGTTTCGATGTAGGACTGTACGATGGAATGCAGAATCTCTGCATCCCGCGGTGACAGCTCTGCCTGCCTCATACCTCAATCAAATAAGGTTGCGCACCCTGCTACTGATTTTAAGGTGTTGAAACCGAAGGGTCAAGAATTCCTCCTCCCCCCTCGGACTACTGCCAAGGCGCCTGATCCGCCCTTTGGACGCTCCCCGAAGGTCTTCATTACACTCACTCAGGCCCTATATACTTATCGACACGGCTGTCATGCAAACACGGAATCGAAAACTCGTCGCGCTTCCCGCCACTCTGGCGGTCTTCACCCTGCTGCCCGGCCTGCCGGCCCAGGACGCCCGCAACACCAACACGCCGAACACGGACACAAAATATTCCATGCCCGAATACAAGACGGTGGCGGCGTGGGAGGCCCGGAGGGCCCAGTTGCGGAAACAAATCCTCCACGCTGCCGGCTTGCTGCCAATGCCGGAAAAGACCCCGTTGAACCCTCGCTATTACGGCAAGCTCGATCGCGACGGGTACACCATCGAAAAGGTAGCGCTTGAGACAATGCCGGGCTATTACCTCGGCGGCAACCTCTACCGTCCCAAAGGCAAAACCGGAAAACTGCCCGCGATCGTCCGGCCGCACGGCCACTGGACATACGGCCGCCTGGAGAATCAGCCCCTTGGCTCAGTGCCTCTCCAATGCATCAATCTCGCCCGTCAGGGTTACGTGGTCTTCGCCTATGATATGGTCGGCTGGAATGACACAGCCCAGACGCCTCATGATTTCGACGGCCCTGCCGAGCGCCTCTGGAGTTTTGGTCCTCTTGGGCTTCAGCTGTGGAACTCGATCAGGGTAGTCGATTTTCTGGAGTCGCTGCCCGATGTCGACCCGTCCAAAATCGGCGCTACAGGCGCCTCTGGCGGGGGAACCCAAACCTTTCTGCTTACCGCCGTCGACGACCGCATTGCCTATTCGGCGCCGGTGAACATGGTGTCCTTCATCATGCAGGGCGGCTCTCCCTGCGAGAACGCGCCAGGCCTGCGCATCGGCATGTCAAACGTCGAAATCGCCGCGATGATGGCTCCGAAACCCATGCTGCTGGTTTCCGCCACTGGCGATTGGACCCGCAACCTCCCACGGGAGGAGTTCCCTGCCATACGGCAGATCTACGAGCTGTATGACAAGGCCTCCAACGTCGAAGCGGTCCAGTTCGACGCCCCGCACAACTACAACAAGGACAGCCGGGAAGCCGTCTACACCTTCTTCGGCAAACACGTGCTCGGCAACAGCGGGAAGATCTCCGAGCGTAACGCCCACATGGAAAAGCTCCAGGACATGCTGGTTTTTCACGGGCGTTCGCTGCCCGAAAATGCTCTGAGCTACGACCGCCTGTTCGAGCAATGGAAAGAGATGTCCCGCAAACAGTTTGCTCAGATCCGGGACCTCGCGCTCTTGCGCGAGCGGCTGCGTCTGGCCTTCGCGGCAGCGTGGCCCGAAAAGGTGACCTTAGCCGGAGGGGCGCTGCAACGGGAGGGCGCAGGAGATCGGGTGCCCGCCGCATGGACTCCGGGGCAAGGGACGCCGGTGCTCTACCTTCACCCTGAAGGGATAGCCGCCGCCCGGAACTCGAAGGAAGTCGCTGCCCTGCTCGCGGCCAAACGCCCCGTCCTGCTCATCGACGCTTTCCAAACCGGATCGGCAAAAGCGTCGCGCGATCGATCCCACCGTCACTTCCTGACCTTCAACGTTAGCGACGACGCGGCCAGAGTTCAGGACGTTCTCACTGCGCTCCGGTACCTAGAGTCAACGGGGGCCGGACAAATTGAAGTTGCGGGAGAGGGAACGGGCCTTCTCTGGGGGCTCTTCGCGGCAGCCATCGCACCCGAAAAGGTCCATCTGCAGAAATTGCCGTCGTTCCGCGGAGCCGACGCCGACTATATCGACCACTTCTTCGTCCCCCACATTCAGAGAGCGGGAGGGCTCGAGGCAGCCTTGCGGCTGACCGAGGGACGGCGGCCGCCGGTTAAGTAAGCTTGCTTTCGAGTTCCGCCCACCGGTTGTAAAGCGCGTCCACTTCGCGCTGCGCCTTCTCGAGGGCCTCGGAGACCTCGCGAAGGCGCACCGGATCGGTGACGACGTCCGGGTCCTGGAGCCGCTGCTTCCACTTCTCCAGTTCCTCTTCCGCGGCCAGGATCCTTGACTCCATTTGCTCGTACTCGCGCCCCTCAAGGTAGGAAAGGCGTTTCTTCTGCGGCGCGGTGGAACTCTTCGGCTCTGCCACGGGCTTTTCCTTCTCTGCCTTTTCCGCCCTTGCGGGCTTGGCAAGTTTCGACTGCTCCCATTGGTAGTAGTCGGCGAAGTAGCCCGCTTCCCCTTGATCCAGGCCGAGGATCACGGTCGACACGCGATCGAGAAGATAGCGGTCATGAGTGACCAGGACCAAAGCGCCCGGAAAATCGAGGAGATTCTCCTCGAGCACTTCGAGAGTCGGAATGTCGAGGTCATTCGTCGGTTCGTCGAGGAGGAGCACGTCGGCGGGCTGGAGCATCAGCCGGGCGATGAGGGCGCGCGCTTTCTCCCCGCCCGACAGGCGTGACACCGGCATGTCCAGTTGTTCCGGCCGGAAGAGGAACCGTTTGGCCCAGCCAGCCACGTGCATCGGGCGTCCGCGAAAGATGACAGAATCGCTGTCCGGAGACAGAGCACGCCGGAGCGTCGTCGTGGCGTCGAGCCGTTCCCTGTTCTGATCAAAGTAGACCACCTGGAGGTTCTCCGCCCGCTCGATCGTTCCTGCATCGGGCTCGATCTCTCCGTTCAGGATTCGCAGCAGCGTCGTCTTGCCGCTGCCGTTTGATCCGGCAAGGCCAAGCCGCACTCCCGGTGACAGCTTCAGATCCAATCCCGAAAACAGCTGCCGGTTCCCAAGCGTCTTCCCGATTCCGCGCGCCTCAATGAGCTTCTTCGTCTGCCTGCCCGAGGCCGTGAAATCGATCTTTGCGGTGGCCGTCCGCATTCGGGAGGAGATGTCCGCCAGCTCCTCGATCAAACGTCCGGCCTCGTCGATCCGTGCTTTCGATTTCGTTGTCCGCGCCTTGGGCCCGCGCCGCAGCCACTCCACCTCACGCCGGACCCGAATCTCGAGCGATTCCTGCCTTTTCGACTCCGCGCGCAAGTGCTCTTCCCTCCGCTCGAGAAAGCGGCTGTAATTGCCGTCCACACGAAACAGCCCTCCCGCGTAGAGGCGGTTCAGCTCGGCCATCGACGTCGCGACGTTTTCGAGGAAATAGCGGTCGTGGCTGATGACAACAGTGGCGAACGGCGCATTCTGAATCAGCTTTTCCAGCCACAGGATCCCTTCGAGGTCGAGATGGTTCGTGGGCTCATCGAGAAGCAGAATGTCCGGATCGCGGGCGAGTTCGCAAGCAATCGCGAGCCGCTTCTTCCAGCCACCGGAAAGCATGTCTACTGCTAGATCTCCGTTCACGAACCCGGCGCGTCCCAGCGTGGAAGCGAGGCGGGCAGCATGTTCGGCCTCCTCAAGACCCAGCCCGGAAAGAACGCCGCTCACCAGTTCGCGCACGGTAGCGCCGGCCGGGAACTCCGAGGTCTGCGGTACGTAGCCGAGCCTGGCCCCCTTGCGCAAAACCACAGTTCCTTCGTCTGGCGGAATGCGCCCGGCCAGGATCTGGAGCAGTGTACTCTTACCTGCTCCATTCGGCCCGATGACGCCGAGCCTGTCTCCGTCGGATATGACGAGGGAAACATCCTCGAACAGCGGATCCGCACCGAAGGCCTTCGATACAGACTGGCAGCTTAAAACCAACGACATAGAAGCGGGCGCTAATTTCCTACTTTAGCAGACAGGTGCTGGAGAGTCATTGACAAAGGAGAATAATTATCGTTTAATAAGAAGAGTCAAACACAGCATGGAGCCCCGCGAGCTTGATCGCCGCATGGAGTTGTTCCGGCAGAGGTGCCGGGAGAAAGGTCTTGCGCTGACCCATCAGCGGCAGGTGATCTACGAAGCCTTGTCGAAGATGGAGCACCACCCGAGTCCCGAAGCGATCTACGAAGTGGTCCGGAAGCAGATCCCCTCGATTTCCTTGGGGACCGTGTATAAGAATTTGAAAACCTTCCTGGACACGGGGCTTCTGCGTGAAGTAAGCGTCCACCACGGCACGGTCCGCCTGGAAGCGAACATGTCGCCGCATCACCATCTGGTGTGCACGCAGTGCAAGGCGATCATGGATCTCGAACCGGAGGACCTGGAGCCGGTGAGGCTGAAGAGAAAACCTCCCAAGGGATTTCGGGTAGAGCGTTTCAGCGTAGAGGCGCTAGGTATTTGTGCCGCCTGTCTGGCTAAATCGGAGAAGGCGCGGCGCAGTAAATCCTGAATCGAAATTTTATTTCGCTTATCGAAGACTAGAGGAGAAAGTAAGAATGCTCAGTGTTGGAGAAAAATTTCCGGCATTTTCGTTGACGGCCACAGTTAGCACGGCTAAGAACGAAGCCTTTAAGACAATCACACACGAAGATTATCCGGGCAAGTGGAAGGTTTACTTCTTCTGGCCGAAGGATTTCACCTTCGTCTGCCCGACCGAGATCGCGGGTTTCGCGAAGCTCAATCGCGAGTTCCAGGACCGCGATGCGCAGCTCCTCGGCGCCAGCATCGATTCCGAATTCGTACATCTTGCGTGGCGGAACCAGCATGAGGATCTGAAGGACCTGCCATTCCCCATGCTGGCCGACATCAAGCGGGAACTGAGCGGTCAGCTCGGAATTCTCGATCCCAAGGAGGGCGTCTCGCAGCGCGCCACCTTCATCGTGGATCCCGACAACGTCATCCGCTTCGTGTACGTTACGGATCTTTCGGTTGGCCGCAACCCGGAGGAAGTGCTGCGGGTGCTCGATGCGCTACAAACCGATGAGCTTTGCCCGTGCAACTGGAAGAAGGGCGAAGCGACCCTCAAGGTCTAAAAACGCAATCTGGAAGGCCGGCGTCTTACCGGACGCCGACCTTGCTTTAAGGAGAAAAAGGGCCAGATGACACTCGAAACCCTGTCCAGCACTTTGCCTTCTTACGCGAAGGACCTCAAGCTGAACCTTTCCAGCGTGCTGCGGCAGCCGGAACTGACGGCGCAGCAGCTCTGGGGAACGGCTCTCGCGTCAGCAATCGCATCTCGAAACTCGACGGTCATTGGAATCATAAACGCTGAAAGCCGTGCCCATCTCTCCCCAACAGCGCTCGAAGCCGCAAAGGCGGCTGCGGCGATCATGGGGATGAACAACATTTATTACCGCTTCACTCACCTTTCCGGCAATTCGAAATACAGCACGATTCCAGCCCGTCTTCGGATGCAGGCACTCCGAACGCATGGCGTCGAGCCGCTCGATTTCGAACTGTGGTGCACGGCTGTTTCCGCAATCAACGGCTGCGGCGCTTGTATGGCTTCGCACGAGCACGTTCTGCGCGAGAAGGGACTGACGGAAGAGAAGATTGCGGCTGCGATTCGAATTGCTGCAGTCATCCACGCCGTTTCCGTCGTTCTGGATGCGGAAAACGTGATCGCTGAACCGGAACCAGTCATCGCCGAGCCGTAAGCTAACCTCAAATAAGCGAGCCTCAAATATGACAAGCAGAGAATTTACCGTCGGGCAGTTGCGCGTAGTAGTTCACAACACACGAGAGGAGTCTGGCGAAGCCGCGGCTGCCCGAACGGCGACGCTGATCCAGAATGCGATTGATCAGCGCGGCCAGGCCCGGATCATCGTCGCCACTGGCAACTCCCAATTGGCCTTTATTGACGCGCTCGTAAGGCATGACGAAGTCGACTGGCGGCGGGTGGAAGTTTTCCATATGGACGAGTACGTCGGCATGAGTGCGGATCATCCGGCGAGCTTCCGGAAGTGGATCCGCGAGCGCGTCGTCGAGCGGGTACGGCCGGCCGCTGCTTATTACATTGAGGGGGATGCGGAAGATTTGGAAGCGGAGATGAGGCGCTACGCGAATCTGCTGAGTGACCGCGTGCCCGATCTTGCCTTCGTCGGGATCGGTGAAAACGGACACATCGCATTCAATGATCCCCCGGTGGCCGATTTTTGCGATCCGCTGCTGATTAAGCGCGTACAGCTCGACGAGCGCTGCCGCCTGCAACAGGTGGGCGAGGGACACTTCCCCGATCTCGCGTCTACCCCTACTGAGGCTCTGACCCTCACGTGCCCGGCGCTCCTTTCTGCGCGGCACCTCATTTGCTGCGTTCCAGAACTCCGGAAAGCGCAGGCCGTGCGCGATGCGCTGCTCGGGCCGATTTCCACCGAATGTCCGGCCTCCATCCTGCGCACGCACGGAGATGCCGTCCTCTACCTGGACGCCGAATCCGCGTCGCTGCTGCCAGAGCTTTCTTAAAGTATGCGAAGTATCCGCGGCGCAGCCGGTTACCCGTAGCAGGGAGGAACGCGGCCCGGTACAGGGGAATGGGCTACGACAGAAGGTGTAGCTTCACCGGATGAAGTAGCCCGCGCCCTTCCATTTACCCTGTTCCATGATCATCACGGCAGTTTCTACGCCCGAACGTTTGTTCTGAAAGGAAGATTCGAACACAAGGACGGCATATTCGCCGTCGGGCGCCCCGGGCAGTGTCTTGGTGAAAGTGACTTCGCGGAGCTTCCTGGATACCAGGGTTCCCACGCTCTCGCGGACACTTTTCGCCATCTCTTCCCACTTTTCCTTCGTCACGCGGGACCTGAAGTCGGAGCTTGCCTCCGCCCAGCTTTCCCCGTACTTTTCCGAGTCAACCAGCCCGAGCCAAGCTTCAGCCGCTGCCTGCGCCTCCTTCTCGGACGGCGCCGCACAGAGAAGCACAGCTAAAAGTGTGACTAACGCGACGACGGCAAGCTCCCTCATTGCCATAGGAATCTCCTTTTGCGAGGAACCCTTCTAGTATGACAGAAGGCGCCGGAATGGGTCCCACTAATCTACAGATTCTGCACGCATAGGCTCTTCTGCTCCCCGTCTGAAGCTATTCGTGGGCTCCGCTCAACGAACTCAAGCGACGGTACGGATGCGCGTCAAGGTTTATGTGATGAACCCGTGTATGGGACCGGGAACCGGCCCCCAGAGCCGCGTGGTGGGCGGTCACAGACTCGAACTGTGGACCTCCTGCTTGTAAGGCAGGCGCTCTAACCGGCTGAGCTAACCGCCCCTCTTTCTAGATGCTACTATACGCGGCCCCTCCGAGTCGCGCGGCTGTCTTAGCGGCGTTCGCTCGAGGGCGGCACGAGGCCCTTCATACGCATGTAAGTAACGAGGTTCCCGTAATGTTCGTAATCGTGCGCGATATTGAAATTCAGCACTCCGAGACGGCTGCGGTCTCGCCCGAATAGCTTTACGACGCCCTGCCCCTTCTCGTCCGTCATTCCGTTGTAGACCTCGTCGCAGTAAGCCGATGACTCCTTCAAGGCCGCAACCAGCTCCGCCTTGGTCGTCTTTGTCTTTTCGATGCCAAGCGGGCTTCTCTTTTCCTCCTTGGCCGCCGAACACATCGCGTACTGAGCGTCCGCTATATGGCCCACGAGCTGACCGAACGTACGGACTTGGTCAGTCGGCCGGAACGAGTAATGTTCTTCCGGCATCTTCTCCGCGGCTTTCGTGATGTAGCCTTTGATGACCTCCCACGTAGCCTTCGTATCCGAGCTGACCGGGTTTTGGGCCTGCGCAAACAGAGCGGGTGCAGGAAGCAGAAGCGCGAGAAGAGTGAGAATCTTCATTGAAATCTCCTTATCAGCCTCTTGTACCACGAGCAGCCGCAATGCCGGGCTAGTGTTTTCACTTGCGACCAGTGGAAGCGGCTCCCCCAGTTCCGCTGCCCGTTTTCCGCCAGTCCAGCCGGACGAGGAGCAAACCGGTGACGGATCCGAGGATCAGTCCACCCCCGAGGACAATCGTCAGATAGATTCCGGCCCCAGCCAACCCTCTTAGTGAAAGCGCCCGTGGCAAAACATTGGCAATGGCAGCCGTAGCGGCCGCAAGGGACCATCCCAGCGCGCTTCCCGGAACCCATAACCACGCCCTGCGGGCCGCGCGGCGCAGGAAAATCGATTGCCCGAGGCCGGCCACAAGGCCGCCCAGTGCCACGCAGACGTAAAGAGAGTACGGCAATGGGAAGCCGGCAGCGCGCGAAAGATCGAACGCCAGAAACGGCGCCGCTAGCCCTACCGCAGACGAAAATACCCATGCGCGAGGATCCGACACGACACCCCGTATCGCCCGCGCCTGCATCATTCCGACGCCGGCGCCCATTCCTGCACCGAGCAGGGCTTGCGACTCGCTCACGCCCACAGCATCTCCGGCGAAAGCAGCCGCAATCGTTAGCAACAGTCCAACAGCCCAGCCGAGCCAGGTCGCTCGTACCCATTGGCGAAAATGGATGTCCGTCGCCAATCCTCAATCCCCTGAAGCAGACCGGACTCCCTCGATAAAGGTTGTCCATTCCTGAGCGATGTCTGCCGCCAGTTTGGGAAGCGCTGGACGGCGCCCGAGATCATGACCGGCATTCGGGATCTCAAGCAAGACGGTCGGGGCGGGCGCCAGTGACAGCGCCTCGCGCATTTCGCTGGATGACGCGAAGGGATCGTTCGAGCCGTGCACGAAAAGCGCGGGTGTCTTCAGGCTTGGGAAATGCGAAGTTCGCTGCTGATGCGGCTTGCCAGGCGGGTGAAGCGGATAAGAGAGCAGCAGGAGCGCATCGCACACAAGCGGATTCTCGGCGGCCAGCATGGTCGCCATCCTGCCGCCGTAAGAGTGTCCGCCCAGAAATACTCGTCCACTTGTGACTTTCCGGATCGCTGCCGCTGCCTCCGCCAAGGAGGCCCGATCCTTCTCCCCGGACCCGCGCGGAGGCGGTCCTTTCGCACGAGCCTGCCGGAACGCCAGATCAACACGGGCTACGGTGAAGGAGCGTTCCGCGAGGGCATCGGCGAGGGCAACCAGCAGCGGCGAGTTGCGGTCCGAACCAGCTCCGTGGGTAAGAACGATCGCGTCAGCCCGATTGCCACCCTGCGAATGGATCCACCCTCGTACGCCGGGCCCTTCGAAAGGCTCTGTCCCCATTCCGGACAGTATCTCACTTCAGATTGTTGAGATCCTCGGGAAAGACGGCGTAGCCCTCGGGCGGCGGATAGAGCGATTGCAGCAGATCCAGGCGGCGCCGAAGGTACCGGCTCGGTAACTGGCGGGGTCCGGTTTCTACATCGATGTCGCAGCAGATGCCGTGGAGGTACAAGGTCATTGTGTCGATAAACGAGTGCTGGGCATATTCACGGAAAACCTTGGTCTCGCGGCGAACATTCGTCTGCCTCCGGAGCAGCGTCTGCTTAAAGTGCCAGCTATCCTCGTCCACCTCCCCGTGAACGTTCGATATCAGTTCCTCCCGGAGAAGACTGAAATACTGCGACTGAGCCTCTTCACTCCAGTATCGGGACAGTAAAGTGGCGATCATCCGGTAGAACTGGTAGTGATAATCAGCCACCTCCTGATCCTTCATTGAAAAAGCCAGAATCGCCTCATTCTCACGGATCAGCTCTCCGGACAGAAGGAACCGGTTATCTGGAGGCTTCTCCACGCTGATATATTGCTCAACCGGCTTGTTCTGACCTTTGCCCCCGTTGCCGCGTTCGAGATAGGGAACCAGCAGGATATAGACCTGGGGTAGTGCTGCCACAACGTCGGGTGGCAAAGCGGCGATCGGCTCCTCAAGATACTCCCGGATGTCATCCTCAGTTAGTGGGAGGGCGGCGTAAAAGTAGGAGAACTTGTTGCTCAGCGGGATCATTTCATTGCGGAAACGTTCCGCGAACTCTCCCAGGCTGAGCCGGGACAGGTCTGTATGGATAGACATCTAGACTAATCCGCCATTGTATCAGACGCTTTCGAAGGTTCTTCCGCGACGAATTGTCTGCAAGAGATAATAGGAGGAGCCTGTGTCTCGAAGCATTCTTGTTTCCGCCGGGGAAGCCTCCGGTGATCTTTATGCAGCGCGCCTCGTACAGGCCCTGCGGCGCCGCATGCCGAGTACCCGGTTTTTCGGCTGTGCGGGGCACCGGATGCAGGCAGCCGGAGTAGAACCGGTGGTGGACGCGGCGAACCTCTCTGTGGTCGGCCTGGTGGAGGTTGTGTCGCACATTCCCAGGATCTACGGGGAGTACAGGAAACTCCTCGCCAGCGCCAGGAAGCAGCGTCCAGCCCTTGCGATTCTTACAGATAGCCCGGATTTTCACCTGCGGGTAGCCGCTCAGCTCCGAAAACTGGACATTCCCGTCTGCTATCTGGTCGCCCCTCAGGCATGGGCTTGGCGTAAGGGGAGAATTCATAGCCTGCGTCGAAACGTGGATCGCCTGCTCTGCATCTTTCCATTTGAGGAAAAGTTCTTTTGCGACAACGGGGTTCGGGCGTTCTACATTGGTCATCCGCTGGCCTCGCTGGTCGCGCCATCGTGCCGGCGGGAGGACTTTTTCGGGAAACACAAGATTCCGAGGGATAAGCCCCTGGTGGCGCTTTTGCCGGGGAGCAGAACCGGGGAGATCGGAAGGCATCTGCCAGCGGTGCTGGATTGCGCGCAGCAGTTGGAGCGGCGGATTCCCGTGACGTACGTACTGGCCGTGCCGTCCGGGTCAAGGGTAGCGAAGGATCTGAGGGAAAAGACGAGAGGTACCGCTATTCGCATCGTCGAGGGGGAGACCTGGGACGTTCTCGCCCACAGCGACGTTGCGCTTGCCGCCAGCGGAACCGTTACCATCGAAGCCGCGCTTCTGGGCACGCCGATGGTGACCTTTTACAGGGTCACTGGGCTGAGCTGGTTTATCGGAAAATTTCTGGTGGATGTACCTTTTTATTCAATGGTGAATCTCGTCGCCGAGAAGAAGGTTGTGCCGGAGCTGATGCAGGGGGAGATGACAGGAGCCCGCCTTGCCGACGAGGCTGCGAGGCTTCTCACCGACGCTCCCGCTCGACATCGTATGAAGGAAGAACTTGCCACGGTGGCGCGGAAGCTGAGTTCCGATCATGACCCGATCGAGCGAGCCGCGGACCTGGCAGAGGAGCTTTTGAAAGGGAAGTAAGCTACCAATGTCACGCAGAATCGCAACCGTACTGGCGCTGTTCGCTCTGTTATCCGTCTGCCTCACGGCCCAGGAACGGCGCGGCGGACGCCTCGATGTGCAGCATTACACCATCCAGGCTGTGATCAATCCTCAGGCCCAAACCGTGGAGGCTACGGCAAAGATCGACTTCGTACCTCTGGACGACCACACGTCGACGGCCGCCTTCGAGTTGAACAATGCGATGAACGTCGCCCGCGTAGTCGACGCGCAGGGCCGCCAGGTCCCGGCCTCGCGGGTTCCCCAGGACTTCACCATCCGCCTGAACTTTCCCGAGTCCCTGCCGAAAAACCAACCGCAAAGCCTTACCTTCACCTACGACGGCCGGCTGAGTGGAGACGAAGAATCTCCAGTCTATGGTCTGAAATTCGCCGCGATTAAGCCTGACTACGGCTTCCTCACCTATCCGTCGCGCTGGTTCCCGGTGAATGATTACACTGTCGACCGCTACACCGCGGAACTGCGCATCAGCGTGCCCTCCGGATATCGCGTCGTCTCCGGAGGAACGCCGACCACTGAGACACATGCCGGTCAGACGACCTATATCTTCCGCTACTCCAACCCTACATTTCCGGGCAGCATTGCTGTTGTGCGCGGCGAACCCGTAGTGGTCCGCAGCCAGGGAGTATCGACCGAAGTCTACTTCCGTGGCAAAGAGGCGTCCATGGCGAACGCTTACGGGGAAGAGACCGGGAAGATCATGACCTTCCTCACAAGCCTCTATGGATTGCCTCCCCAGGCCGGACTCACGCTCGTGGAAACCGAACAGGGAGCCCCTTCCGGCTATTCCGCCCCGGGCGTTCTGTTCCTCTCCCCGAAGGCGATCAGCGAGAGCGTGAATGTCCGCGTCCTGGCTAACCAGATTGCCTGGCAATGGTGGAGCGCGCTTGTGTCGCCGGCGAGCCGCAACCATCTCTGGCTGACGTATGGCCCCGCGCGGTACAGCGAATTGCTCTACCTCGAACATGTGAATGGTCCTGGCTCGGTTGAATCCGATATTCGCGATACGTACGTCGAAGCGTTGACCGTCGAGAATCCGCCCATGAGTCAGGCCGGGAGGTTGGAGGACTATTCTCCCGAGCTGGTTGCGCTGGCCGGCGGCAAGGGAGCCGCAGTCCTGAACATGCTCCGGTCGGTGATCGGCGACGACAGCTTCAAGAAGGTGCTCCGGGCAGTGCCAGAGCAGTTTGCCTGGAAGCCCGTCCACACCGACGACTTCCGCAAGGTGGTCGAAACCGTCTCCGGACAGAACCTGGGTTACTTCTTCATCCAGTGGATTGAGTCGAGCGGAGCGCCTGAATTTAAGATGGACTACACCGTCTTCCGAACCCAGAAGGGATTCCGCGTAATGGGTAAGATTTCCCAGGATCTCGATACCTTCCGGATGCCCGTGACCCTCAAGATCGAAACCGAGGGAAATCCGGAAGAGAAGCGGATCGAGGTGGTAGGGACGTCCTCCGAGTTTATCGTTGAGACCTTCGGCAAGCCGAAGAACATCATCATCGATCCCGGCAATCAGGTCCTGCGTTTCAACAACAAGATGCGGGTGGCCGTCGCCATTCGCCGGGGGGAGCAGTTTGCCGAAATCGGGGAGTTTACCGAGGCGCTCCGCGAGTATCAGAAGGCGTTGGACGTCAATCGCAACAGCTCCCTGGCGCACTATCGCGTGGGTGAAGTGTTCTTCCTGCAGAACAACTATCAGTCCGCTGCAAACGCGTTTCGCGAAGCTTTGAACGGAGACCTGGAGCCCGCCTGGACTGAGGTCTGGTCGCGAATCAATTTAGGCAAGATCTTCGACATCACGGGGCAGCGCGAGCGGGCTCGGAATGAGTACACACTTGCGATGCGGACCAAAGACAATACGCAAGGGGCTCAGGAAGAGGCTGCCAAGTACATGAAGGATCCCTACGAGCGGCCGAGAGCTAATTACTAGCTCCCGGCCAGCCCGGCCTGCTTCAGCGAGGCTTGTAGGCAATACAGTCGATTTCCACCTTGATATCGGCGGCAAACTTCACTACGACCGTGGTCCGTGCGGGCCGCCGGTCCCCGAAGAACTCGGCGTAGACTTCGTTCATCGCGGCGAAGTCCCCGCCGTCGGCCAGGTAGACGTTACAGCGCACCACATCGGCTGGCGATGCGCCGGCAGCCTCCAGCACCCGTTTGAGATTCGCGAGCGCCAACCGGGTTTCGTGTTTGATATCGCCGGTGGATAGCTCATTGGTCACCGGATCTGACGGCACCTGACCGGCAACAAAGATAAAGTCACCAGCCCGTACAGCAGGCGAGTAAGGACCGCGCGGACGCGCGCCATCTTTAGGGAAAATTTCTTCGATCATTGCCTGCAATTGTACGAAGCCGAAACGAAGAACGAAAGTGTGGCGATTGTAGGTGAAAAGCCGACAGGCCTCCTATAGGGGAGGCCTGTCTTTATTCCTGAACCTTCTTCCGGCGTGTTGTCGTGCGTCTGACGCGCTCTGTCGTTCCGCCTGCCGACGAAGCCGCTGCTCTCTTTCGAGCCACCTTACGAGTCGCCTTCAGCGGAATCAGGGGCGGTGGAGGTGGTGGATTTGGATCAACCAGAGAGGGTTGTCCGGGCACGATCGGCTGGACCTCGTCCTCTTCGTCCGGTAGAATGTCCGGTTCTGGTACGACTTCAGGCGCGGGCGGGTAGAACTCCGCGCCCAGGAAGACGAGTAATCCCTTCTCTTCGTCGGGCTCAATGCGCACCAGCAGCTTGTCTTGCGCGTAATTGAGGAACTCCGCGAACTCCTGGAATCCGTACGCCGTCGGATCGAAGTTGGGAGCTTCCGCCTTCACCCACGCCTCAAGCTCCTCCGAAAGAGCTCCATTCTCCATCTCCATGCGGTGCGTTTCGAGCACGTCACGGAGCATCGGGAGCGCCTCTTCAGGCTTCGGAGCGGGTTTCTCCGGCTGCGTGTTCTTGCGCTCGATCAGATAGCGCCCGCCCGATCCGGTTACGTTGACCAGGTCCGCCTTTTTCAGCTTTTCAATGAAATCTGAGAAGCTGCTTGCCCCGTAGGCCTTTTCGCTAAACGTGGAGTCAAGCTGCAGCATGGTGGACTTGAGGAGTCCAAGCTGCGGCTGGACTGCACGGCGCTCCAGAACCTGTAGCGCGCGTTCGACCAATGGCATCGCGAGCGCCAGATCGAGGGGCGCCGGACGAGTTCTCTGCTGCCCCTGCCCTCGTTCGCGGTCCTTCTGCGAAGACTGCCCCTTGCCAGTACGTGCCGGTGCGCCATCAAGCAGAGACTCGTAGCTGACGAATTCGTGACAGTTTTGTTGGAGGATCGTGCTCGTGAAAGCCTTTCCGCCGACAACGAAAACCGTTTTCCCGTACTCCTTCAGCTTGTTCACGAGCGGAATAAAATCACTGTCGCCGCTGACAATTGCGAAGGCATTCACATGACTGTGAGTGAACGCCATTTCCAGGGCGTCGAGCGCCAGGTTGATATCGGCGCCGTTCTTGTCGCCACGAGGCGAGGGGATGCGCTGCACCATCTGCACCGCGTTCTCCGCCATTTGCCTTGTAGCTCCTTCCTGCCGGCTCCAGTTGGCGTAGGCGAACTTCGCGACGATATCGCCCCGCTCCTTTAACGCTTCCAGCGCTAGCGATACGTCAAACTCGCGGCGAAGCGTGGACTTCACCCCGATCTCGATGTTGTCGTAATCGACAAACACCGCGATGTTTAATTTGTCTTGCATTGCCTCTCTTTCTCTCGACCGGTCCCGCCTTGACTCCGGCAGACCGGCCCTCTGTTCACGCGGGGCGCCCTCAGCCACCAATCCCCCTGATCCATCACCGTCCTCGAAGACAGGACAAAGAAGGAACAAGACTCATGCCGGCTGTTTGACTGACAAACGGATAAAATCGACAATCTGCTCCAGCGAGGCCCCCGGTTGGAACACGGCGGACACGCCTTGCTGCTTCAGCCGTTCGGCGTCCTCATCCGGGACCGTCCCTCCGACTACAAGCAGCACATCACTCATTCCCTTTTCTCGAAGCAGTTCCAGCACTCGCGGCACAATCGTATTGTGCGCGCCGGAAAGAATTGACAACCCGATCACCTGAACGTCTTCCTGCAGTGCTGCATCGACGATCATCTCGGGTGTCTGGCGGAGACCGGTATAGATGACTTCCATTCCGGCGTCCCGCAACGCGCGGGCAATCACTTTCGCCCCGCGGTCGTGGCCGTCCAGTCCGGGCTTTGCCACCAGAACGCGGATCCGCTTGTCCATGGACTCCAGCTTCAATTATAAAACGCCGCTATGATTATAGAACGCTACGTTCGTGCCAGGAGCCGAACACATCGCGCAACGCTTCGCAAATCTCTCCGACCGTGGCATAGCAGCGGACTGCATCCAGCATATACGGAATCGTGTTCTCCGTGCCGGCGGCCGCATGCCGGAGCTCATCGAGCGCTGCACGCACCCGGTCGTTATTGCGCCTCGACCTCAGCGCGCTCAGCTTTTCGCACTGCCGCTGCTGCGCCGACTCGTCAATTTGCAGAAGCTCGATTGGCTCCTCTTTCTGCTCTATAAAGCGATTGACTCCGACGATGACACGCTCGCCAGATTCCTGCTCTTTCTGATACTGATAGCTGGCCTCGGCGATCTCGCTCTGCGGAAATCCGCGCTCGATTGCAGCGATCATGCCGCCCATTTCGTCAATTCGGCGGATATAATCCCCTGCCGCCTGTTCCATATCCAGCGTCAGGCGCTCCAGAAAGTAGCTCCCGCCGAGGGGATCCGCCGTTGAAGCAACGCCGTTCTCATAGGCAATGATCTGCTGCGTTCGGAGAGCGATCGTAACCGCCTGCTCACTCGGCAAAGCGTAAGCTTCGTCGAGCGAATTCGTGTGCAGGCTTTGAGCCCCGCCCAGGACGGCGGCCAGCGCCTGGATCGTAGTGCGAACAACGTTGTTGTATGGCTGCTGCCAGGTGAGAGAACAGCCGGCCGTTTGCGCGTGGAAGCGGAGCTTCATGCTTCGCTCGTCCCTGGCGCCGAAGCGGTCTCGCATCAGGTGCGCCCACATCTTGCGCGCGGCCCTGTATTTGGCGATCTCCTCAAAGAAATCGTTATGAGCGTTGAAGAAGAAGCTCAGCCGGGGTGCGAATTCGTCGATCGTTAATCCGCGCTCGAGCGCCCATTCAACATATTCCACGCCGTCGCGCAGAGTGAAGGCCAGCTCCTGAACAGCCGTAGAGCCCGCCTCGCGAATGTGGTATCCGCTGATCGAGATCGGGTTGTACTTCGGCACGTTCCGGGCCGCATATTCGATTACATCCGTCACCAGACGCATGGACGGGCGTGGAGGATAAATGAACTCCTTCTGTGCGATGTACTCCTTGAGAATGTCGTTCTGCAGCGTGCCGTTCAGCCGGGTCCAGTCCACGCCCTGCTTTTCCGCAACCGCCAGATACATGCACCAGATGACCGAAGCCGGCGAGTTGATGGTCATCGACACGCTGACGTCGGCAAGTGGAATGGAGTCGAAAAGGATCTCCATATCCTCCAGCGAGCTGACGGAAACGCCGCACTTGCCCACCTCGCCAAGCGATGCCGGATGATCCGCGTCGTAGCCCATCAGCGTGGGCAGATCAAAAGCCACCGATAGTCCAGTCTGACCCTGTTCGAGCAAGTAGCGATAGCGGCGGTTCGTCTCTTCGGGTGTTGCAAACCCTGAGAACTGCCGCATCGTCCAGAGCTTGCCTCGATACATGGTGGGATGAATGCCGCGGGTGTAGGGGAACTGACCCGGAGCGCCAAGGTCGCGGCGCGGGTCCAGTCCTTCTATGTGTTCCGGTCCGTAGACCGGCTCTACCGGCAGCCCGCTCAAGGTCTTGAACGAGCGGCCCGAAGGAACGGATGTGCCGCGAGGCTCGCTCATACTTTTATTGTATCTGCTGCTATATCATTGATTCCTGCAAAACCTGAAGCGGCAGAGCCTCCGTACAATGGAGAAAGGGAGGCCGGGATCTTCATGCCAAAGACTGTTTTTGATGAGCCACGCATCGCGCTGAATCGCATCTACACGCGAGGCGGCGACACAGGCCAGACCAGTCTTGCAGGTGGCCAGCGGGTACGAAAGGACTCACTGCGAATCGACTGCTACGGGACCGTCGACGAACTGAACTCATTTGTAGGAATGGCCTGCCTTTCCGCCGAGGAGCTAACGGCCAAATATCCCGATCTCGACAAACTCGCCCGGATTCTCAGACGCGTTCAGCATGAACTTTTCAATCTCGGTTCGATTCTGGCCACCCTCCCCAAAGATGTCCATCCCCGCCAGCCACGGATTACCTCGGCCGAGATTGCTCAGCTAGAGCACGAGATCGACCAGATGAATGAGCCTCTGCCACGGCTGAGATCGTTTGTCCTTCCGGGAGGATCGAGGCTAAATACCGAGTTGCATGTCTGCCGCACCGTCTGCCGCCGCGCGGAACGAATTGCGGTTGCGCTTGCTCATGAGGAAGAGGTGGATCAGCAGATCATCCGATACCTCAACCGCTTGAGCGACGCGTTCTTCGTCTGGAGCCGCTGGGCGAACCACATCATGAAGATCGAAGAAGTGTTGTGGCAACCAAATCTGGCGGCGGCGTCTCAGCCTGAACCTGAAAACTAACCCGGCTATCCAAAGGAAGAAACCAAAGTTTCCGCGCAGAGTCTAAGCGCATGACGCTCGAAAGGGGCGCGTCATATGCGAACCCAATAACCGTGAGCTCTCTTCGCAGCCGCTCCCTCAGCGCCATTTCGGGTCGAACGTTTCGGGTCCACCGTTCGACCCGCTTCTTTCTCCAAGAGTCCTTGGTTTGTCGATATGGCGAACAAGTTAGCGACCGTAACACTCGAAGATGCCCGCCGCGTGATCGCAGCCGGGGAAAAGAGAGCCCGGGAAATCAACCAGCCGATGAATATCGCCGTTGTAGATCACGGCGGCAATCTTGTTTCCCACATCCGGATGGATGGAGCCTGGATCGGCAGCGTGAACATTTCGATCAACAAAGCTTACACGGCCCGGGCATTCAACATCTCTACGGAAGAACTCGGTAAGCTCAGCCAGCCCGGCCAGCAGTTCTTCGGAATTCATGCCACCAATGACGGGCGCGTTGTGATCTTCGCCGGCGGCATCCCGTTGAAGCGGGACGGCGAGGTCGTGGGAGCCGTGGGAGTCAGCGGCGGCACGGCAGATCAGGACAGGACCGTAGCCGAAGCGGCGGCAGCCGCATTCTAAGACGGCATGCGATGAATCTCATCGAACCACGCAGCGCCTGGACATCCGATCCTCTGGTGCTCCTGTGCCTTCTGCTTTCGGGAGCACTGTATCTGTTCGGCGCAAACCGGGTCAGAGGGATGCGACGTTGGAACATCGCTTGTTTCTGGACCGGCTGGGGCTCGCTTTGGATCGCACTGGGCTCTTCGCTGCATACGCTCGGGGAGACGCTGTTCTCCGCGCACGTGGCGCAGCAGCAGATGATCGCGATTCTCTCGGCGCCCATGCTCGTGCTCGGCCGGCCGATGCAAGCCTCCTCTCTGGTGCTGCCAGAACCATGGCGGAACTCAATCAGACGCTGGTCGGAGCGACGAGCGGTTACTATCCTCCGCGACTTAGTCACGCGGCCTTTGACGGCTTGGATTCTCTACTGCGCGATTCTCTGGAGCTGCCACCTTCCGGTTCTGTTTCAGCCGGCCCTTCCTGCACTCTTCGTCTCGGCCCTTCTCTTCTGGTCGGCTCTCGTCCGGTTGTACGACGCGGGCGATTTCAGACGTGCCGGCCTTTACCTCTTCACCACTCTTATCCAGACGGCGATCCTTGGCGCTCTTCTTTCTTCCAATCGCCTTTGGCATCCGCAATACGCCCGCCCGATGCAGGTCTTGGGGCTAGCGCCCCTCGAAGATCAGCAGCTCGGCGGCTTGATTCTATGGATGACGGGGAGTCTCAGCTATTTGACGGCCGGTGTCGTCCTGTTCGCGCTCTGGATTCGCGCCTCAGATGCCTCCGCAACCCGTAGCCACGCCGCTTGACTCGCCGATCGCCGTGCCCGGGTCATTCGGTCAGGGATAATAGATATTGCACGAGGGCTTCACGATCCTTACGGTCAGCCACCCAATACTCGTGCCCGATGCCCTCCACGTTCACCTTCCGCAGTTCGGGCGAACTCCGATTCGCCTTGATCACACGCGATCGGAGATCCTTGTCCACGAGCGCCAGCAGGCTGTTGGCTGCATCCGGATTCTTTCCACGAAAGAATGTCCCCGGAATGCCGAGGTCCCTCTTTATGTCCGGACCAACAGCGACGCCGCCGTCGTGAAGATACGGCGGAGACCACCGAAGCCCGATCAGCCCCTTCACTTTGTAGCCGCCGGGAGAGTTCCCAAGGGCAAGCGACAGACGAAGCTGCTCCGCGTCAAAATGGCGGGTCGGCACAGAGATCACCTTCGGCTTCTGCGGTAAAGGAACCGGAGTCTCCAGTGAGTAGCTCTTCGCCGCCACCAGCACTTTTCCGAAATCTTTGAACGCTGCCGCGCGCGATGGCTGAGTACCGGTTTGAGGGGCCGGCAGGATCCGGTTATTCGTGTAGGCAGGACCCGAGTGACACCTGACGCAACCGGCCTTCTCGAAAACCTTGCGTCCCCTCTGCAGCGCCGCTTCGTCCACCGACTCGCCGCGGGGCGGCAAGAGCACATTCTGATAGGCCGAGATGGCGTTGATCTGGTACATGAAAGGGAACCCTGGAGAGCTCGCCATCAGGCCGGCCGTGCTCAACAGAGACGCGTAGGGGTAGGTGGGCACCTTCACGAGTTCACTGAAGCCCGCTATTCGGCGTCCGCGAGTGACACGGGAGAAGAATTCTACGGGCGCGATCCTTTCCTCCGGGCGGTAGCGGAACTGGCGGTCGAAGGCGTTCTGAAAAGCGATGGCAATATACAACTCAGGATCCACGCCGAAGACCGGCCCGCTCAAAGCCGCCATACTGAGCGCATCCGAATTGAGCGCGTGCACGTTGTTGCTGATGACGCTCAGGCCGTGAAATGGACCTGCAACGGCGAACCCCGACCAGCCATAGGGATAGTCTGCAAACGTGAAGGTATCCGGAATCTGCGTTGGATTGGCGCGGCGGTCGATGGTGGAGTCGAAGGTTCCCGGCGGCCAGCTCAGGAAGTACTCATCAACCGCCGCTTCAAACGCAGGGATATCCGGCAGAGCGAAAATCTTCCCTCTGGATGTCTCGAGAGTCCGCTCCGGCTTTCGGACAAACTCATCCGGTGATCTGACTCCTGTGTGGACCCAGTAAGCCGCCGAGTTCGAAGCAGCGGCCAGCAGAAAGCCTGCGTTGAGATCGAGATTCGGAGCGCCTTCCACGACTTTGCCAGTCTTTGGATCGACGGCGGCGTGACATAAGGCGCAAGTTACGCCCAGCCGGATTCCCCAGCGGGAGAACTTGATCTTGACGCCGAGGACGGACCACGAGCCCCGAGGCACATCGAGGCCGGTTCTCACAACCTCGCCAGCCTCGAACACTCTTCCTCCAATCGTCGTGCGTCTCGGGATGCGAATCTCCAGGTTGTCGGTTCCCCGCCCGCGAAGATCCAGGACTGCCCTGACGAACGGCATCAGGCCGATATCCCCTTTGCCTACGCCCGCAACGCCAGTAAGGAAAATCTCGTTCTGAAACGTCTCCTTGTAAAACTGTTCGCGGCCGAACTGCACAAACCGGGCATCGATTGGCACCGCGCCGTTCTCGGGTTTTAACTGTTCCCTGCCTTTCTTCGTTGCCTGAAGCACTTCAGCTTCGTCGTGACTGACAGTCTTTCCCCAGATGTCGTACGCCGGCTTCGGCCGCCGGTTTTGAGGATCGAGCACGTCAACAAGTGGAGGCATATAGACGTACTCGGGTTCGAAGATGAGTGCAAGAACAAGACCGGTGCCTGCCAGAATCCCGAGGCCCAGGAGAACCTTCCGGGAGATTCGCACAAGACCTCCCTAAAAGGGAGACTCTGTCAGACAGAACCAGCTTCAGCCTGATGTGAGGGGAGCAGGAAGCCGGAACGCAGCACGCTGGCGCCATCACCGCCGCTGCCGGGGAGATGGCGGCAGACGTCGATCTTCAGGCTTCCTTGCGTTTGCGTCCGTTTGCGCGCTTCCGGCCGCGATTCGGATTGTCTACGATTTCAGCGAATGCCTCCTCGACCAGCTGCGCCTGCTCCTGCAGATGGCGCTTGAGCGAACCGGTCGCGGGCGAGGCGCTCTCCGGACGTCCGACGTAACGCAGCGACCGCTGTGTTTCCTCGAGAATGGGCTGCAGCCACTCGCGCATGTAGCGCCACGGGCCCATATTCCTGGGCTCTTCCTGCACCCACACGAGTTCGCTTGTTAGCGGATACCTGAGCAGCACATCGCGTACTTCATCGAGCGCAAGCGGATACAGTTGCTCGATACGAACAATCGCCACGTTATTGCTCTTGCGCTCTTCTCGCGCGGCCAACAGGTCGTAGTAGACCTTGCCTGTACAAATCAGAACCCGGGAGACCTGGTCTCTCCGCAACATCGGATCGTCATCATCGATTACGTGACGAAAGCCGCCCGACGTCAGGTCCTCCAGTCGCGAAACCGCCTTCGGATGCCGCAGGAGGCTCTTTGGGGTGAAGATGATCAGCGGTTTCCGGATTCCGCGGCGATCCCGGCCGCCACGCATCTGCCTGCGGAGCAGGTGGAAGTACTGCGCCGGCGTGCTCGCGTTGCACACCTGTATGTTGTTCTCGGCGCATAAGGTAAGGAACCGCTCGATCCGAGCGCTGGAATGCTCGGGTCCCTGCCCTTCGTATCCATGCGGCAGCAGCAGTACGAGACCGCTCGGCTGGCCCCACTTCGACTCTGCCGACGTGACGAACTGATCGATCATGATCTGAGCGCCATTGGCGAAATCGCCGAATTGAGCTTCCCACATCACCAGCGTCAGGGGATCCGCTACACTGTAGCCGAACTCAAAGCCCATCACGGCGTATTCGCTCAGGCTGCTGTCGACAACGTCAAAGCGGGCCTGCGTGGGAGAGATGTGCTTCATCGGCACGTATCCCTGTCCCGTCTCGTAATCATAGAAGACAAGGTGCCGCTGGCTGAACGTTCCACGCCCGCTGTCCTGCCCGCTTAAACGAACCGGAGTTCCGTCCAGCAACAGTGAGCCGAAGGCGAGCGCCTCGGCAAACGCCCAATCGATAGTTCCCCCGTTGAACACTTCCTTGCGCTTCTCGACAAAGTTCCGCAGCTTCGGGTGCAAATGGAAGTTCTCGGGGAAGGTCGTGATACCCTGAACCACCTGGCGGAGCGTTTCCTCGCTGACGGCTGTCTCGGAGGAGTACTCGCCAATCGCCCGCTCGTCGACGCCACTCAAGTCCTGCACCTCAAAGCGCACCGCCTGCTTCTGGGCAGCGTCATAGGCGGCGTTCAGGCGATCATTAATCCGCTTCTGAATCTGATCGATCTCTTCCTGTGTGATAACGCCCTCCCGGAGAAGGCGCTCCTTATACTGAGTCGCCACCGAGGGATGCTGGCGGATCTTGCGGTACAGAATCGGCTGCGTGTAGCTAGGATCGTCGGCTTCGTTATGACCGTGCTTGCGGTAGCAGATCATGTCGATCACGACGTCCTTCTTAAAGCGCTGGCGGAAATCGAAAGCAATTTGCGCCGCCCGGATGGTTGCGTCCGGATCGTCACCGTTCACATGGAAGATCGGCGCCTGAACCATGCGCGCGACATCCGTGGAGTACGGAGTCGACCGGCTCTCTTCCGGATCGGTGGTAAAGCCGATCTGGTTATTGATGATCAGGTGAATCGTTCCGCCCGTGGTGTAGCCCTCAAGCTGCGACAGGTTTAGCGTCTCCGCCACAACTCCCTGCCCAGCAAATGCCGCGTCTCCGTGAACCAGCAACGGGATGACCCGTTCGCGGTTGACGTCGCCCAGGCGGTCCTGCTTGGGCCGCACGATTCCCTCGACAACCGGATCGACGGCCTCCAGATGGCTGGGATTTGGCGAAACCGAGACCATGATCTCCCGTCCGCTGTTCGTCCGGCGGACTCCCGTCGCCCCCAGGTGGTACTTCACATCGCCCGACCCTTGAGTGCTCATCGGGTCGATGTTCCCCTCGAATTCGGAGAAGATCTGGGTCATCGCCTTGCCGATCAGGTTCGCAAGGACGGTCAGCCGGCCCCTGTGGGCCATTCCGATCACGATTTCGTGGACATTGTTCTCTGCGGCCCGCTCAACCAGCTCGTCGAGGATGGCCATCGCCGCTTCCCCGCCCTCCAGCGAGAATCGCTTGTGGCCGACAAATCGCGCATGCAGGAACTGCTCGAAGCTTTCGGCCTCCATCAACCGCTCGAGCGCGCGAATGCGCGTAGCCTTATCGAGCGGCCAGGAGTTCGCCGTGGGCTCCATGTACTGCTGCAGCCAGCGCTTCTGCTCGGGGTGCTGAATGTTCATGTACTCGCACCCGATCTTGCCGCAATAGGTCTGGCGCAGCGTCTCCAGGATCTGCCGCAGCGTGGCGACCCGCATCGTTTCCGGTCGGTCGCCCGTGGGTTGGCCGAGTGTCCCTACTAGGAACTCCCGGTCGAGGTCCCACATTGTCAGGCCGTAGGTCGCCGGATCAAGCTCCGGATGGTAGCTCGGTTCCGTTCCAAGGGGATCGAGGTCGGCGATCAGGTGCCCGCGCACGCGGTAAGCATTGATGAGCTGCAGGACAGCAGCCTCTTTCGCGATCTCCGCCGTGCGAGTCCAACCACCTGCAAACGGCGCGGGCAGCAGGCGGTCCACTTCCCACTTCACCGGGTTGTGCGGCATGCGGAGGTCCTGGAACATCGCCTCGTAGAAGCCGTCTTCACCCTGAAGCAGGGCTTGCAGACGCCCGAGGAATGCTCCGGACTCGGCGCCCTGAATGATACGGTGATCGTAGGTGCAGGTGACCGTCATCACCTTGCTGATACCGAGCATGTTCCGCATTTCATCGGTCATGCCCTGGTATTCAGGCGGATAATCAATGGCGCCTGTCGCGATGATGGCCCCCTGGCCAGGCATAAGCCGGGGCACGGAGGCGATCGTCCCGACGGTTCCCGGATTCGTCAAGGAGATCGTGGTCCCCTGGAAGTCGGCGACAGTCAATTTGCCCTTGCGCGCGCGCTGTACCAGGTCGTCAAACGCTTCGACGTACTGGGCGAAGTTAATTTCACCGGCGTTCTTGATATTAGGAACGACAAGGCTGCGGTTTCCATCCTTCCCGGCGACGTCCACCGCGATTCCAAGGTTGATCTGGTTCCGCACGAGGCGGCAAGGGTCGCCGTTGCTTTGAACGAAGGCATGGTTTAAGGAAGGATTGCTCTTAAGGGCCTGAACAATGGCCCAGCCGATGATGTGGGTGTACGAAATCTTCCCTTTGCCGGTCAGGGTCCGGTGCTGGTTCAGGAGCCTCCGGTTTTCGTCAATCACCTTGACAGGAATGGAACGTACAGACGTGGCGACTGGAATCGACAGGCTGGCGGTCATGTTGTCGGCGATCCGCGCCGCGGCGCCTCGAAGCGGCGCCAACTGCTCCCCCGGCCCAACCTCGATGGCCGCCGCAGCCGCCGTAGCGGCGGGACGGCTCTCTACCGGCGCCGTCGCAGCGATCATGCCGTTACCTGGCGCTTTCCGGTCTCCGTTCGCTTCAAAAATATGCTTCCAGCTGTCGTCTACAGCTCTCCGGTCATGCAGATACTGCTGATAGAGCTCTTCTTCGAGCCAGCTATTGATACTTGTCTTTGGTCCAGTCTGGTCTGACATTGAGTTAGGTACGCGGCCAATTCCTGGGTGGCTGTCCTTCCTTTTATGATAGCGAAACGGGACTTCGCGGGCGTCCGTTTCTGGACAGAACCTCCATCCGAAGCCCGCAACTCCCCTCGCTTCGAATAAATTCGGACAAAAACGCGAAGTTGTTACCCGCCGCAGCCACTTGTTACCTGAATCTGCTATTCAGAAACACCTGATTCTTAATAAACCTACATTCAAAGAGCTTGGACAAATTGACGGTTTCCTACGTTCATTTAACTGGCCGTGAACCGGCAATCAGGATATCCACGAGTCTTCTCGCGCTTTGCTGCCAGTCCGGGCTGGCCGAGACGCTCGCGACACCAATAAGAGCACGTAGAAGATCAATTGGATCGAGATCCTTCCGGATATCGCCGCTCTTGATCGCCCGCTTCACGAGGGAGCGAATTGCTTCCCAGATTCGCCCATGACAGGACTCGAACACCTTCTGGGGATCTCCAACAGCAGCAGTCAATGCAGCGGCAATGATTTTCTTGGCCGCGATGTAGTCGACGAACAACAGCATCCAGGCTCGCAGCGCCTCAACCGGAGGCATTGTTTCAGCGAATGTCCGTTCTGCCTCAGCTAGTTCTTCGACTGCAGTCCGGTAAACGGCATCAAGAAGTTCGTCGCGCGTAGGAAAGTGACGGTATAGAGTCCCGGGTCCAACACCCGCCTGTTTCGCGATGTCGTCCAGACTGGCGCTTGCGCCGAATTGTGTGAACGCCTCCTTCGCGACCTCCAGAATGCGTTCGCGATTCCGCTGCGCGTCAGCACGCGGTTTTCTCGCGACAGGTTGGGTACGTTTTGTTGCCATCAAAAAAAAATCTTGTAAAACGGAGATAGCCTCCGGTAATATGGAGATGCGGAGATGCTCTCCGGTTTATCACGATTCTCTGAGGCTCGTCAACAATCGTGCCGAACGCGGAACCGAGGGGTCCGACGTACGGAACGGAAAACAATGACACAGCTGGAAAGGTTAGTCGTTACCCCCATTTTGGCAGAAGATGCCTCGTAGAACCTGGCGTCTAGATCAACGTCAATGGCGGACTTGAACAGATCTGAACAGATCTGAAAGCTTCCGCTTTCTGTGGAACTGCGAAACCACGAGTATTGTCAGGAGATCTCTCAATGCAACTCACAGGAAACACAATTCTGATTACGGGTGGAGGATCAGGAATCGGCCGGGCGCTCGCCGAAGCATTTCATCGTGAAGGGAACCAGGTCATCATTGCAGGTCGGCGGAAGCAACAGCTCGAGTCGGCGATCGCGGACAATCCCGGCATGAAAGCGATTGAGCTTGACATAACGAGTCCGGAATCGATCCAATCGCTCGCGGAAGTTGTGAGACGCGAGTATCCAGCTCTTAATGTGCTCATTCAAAACGCCGGGGGTGGCAAGGGCCGAGGAAATAACCGCCGGTGACGTTGCCGCTGCGGAAGCAATGATCGCAACAAACTTGCTTGGGCCGATCCGGCTCAACGCGGCTCTTCTGCCAGCGCTCCTGAAGCAACGAAATCCCGTGATCATGACAGTGTCTTCGGGGTTGGCATTCGTGCCTATTTTCTACGCACCTACCTACTCCGCAACCAAAGCCGCCATCCACTCCTATACGCAAACCCTGCGCTATCAATTACAAGACCGAGGAGTGCAGGTGATCGAACTGATTCCTCCCTATGTTCAAATGGAGCTCTTCTCGCAAGAGCAGGCCAGCGATCCGAACGCGATGCCGTTGATGGATTACATCGAGGAAGTCATGCAGA
>CALGAR010000129.1 GCA_937959285.1 uncultured Bryobacterales bacterium | reverse complement strand
GGGCCGCCGAACCGCTCGCCGCGGGCGACCTGACGTTCCTCGGCCTGCTCGGGCTCGCGGACGTGGTGCGCGACGCCGCCGCTCCGGCGATCGCCCGGCTCCAGGACGCCGGCGTGCAGATCGTCATGCTCACCGGCGACCATCCGAGCACGGCGGGCGCGATCGCCGCCCACGTCACCGGCCGGGACGTCGGCCACCACATCCTCACCGGCACCCAGATCGACGAGCTCGCCGACGAGGAGCTGGACCGGCTGCTGCCCACCGTCGACGTGGTGGCCAGGTGCACGCCCGCGCACAAGGTCCGGGTCGTGGAGTCGTTCCAGCGCATCGGCCGGGTGGTGGCGATGACCGGGGACGGGGCGAACGACGCGGCCGGGATCCGGCTCGCCGACAAGTACGAATGCATGTTCGCAACCGTCGGCGTTCACCCGCATGACGCGGGCAAAGCGGACGCGTCGACGCCGAGGCAACTGCGGGAATTGCTGCGCCATCCTCGTGTCGTAGCGATGGGGGAGATCGGCCTCGACTACCACTATGATTTCTCCCCGCGCGACGTCCAGCGCCGGGTCTTTATCGAACAGCTGGAGGTGGCGCGGGATGCCGGCGTCCCCGTAGTCATCCATACTCGCGAGGCCTGGGAAGACACGTTTGCCATCCTCGAGGAATACTGGCGCCCGGCCGGCACTCCAGGCATCATGCACTGCTTCTCCGGGGGACCGGAAGAAGCGCAACGCGCGCTTTCCCTTGGCTTTTATCTCAGTTTTTCCGGTATCCTGACGTATCCTAAGGCTTCGGACGTGCAGCAAGCGGCGAAGGATGCCCCCTTGGACCGAATCCTCGTGGAAACAGACGCCCCCTATCTGGCGCCGGTTCCAAACCGGGGGAAGCGCAACGAGCCGTCCTTCCTCGTTCATACTGTTCAGAAACTTGCCGATCTGCGGGGAGAAGCCGTAGAAACGATCGCCGCAGCGACAACCGCAAATTGGGAGCGGATCTGTTTGCCTGAAACTCGGGCAAACGGGTAAACTGGATCAATTCCATGGGTTACAGCAGGCTTGGGCAGACACTCACCGCCAGAGAAGTATTTCATCTGGTGCGCGAGGATCTCGAAAAGGTCGAGCGCGAGATTGGTCTGGAATCGGTTGCGTCCGTCGAGGCAGTTTCCCGGATCGCCCAGTACATGCAGAAGAATGGAGGGAAACGGCTCCGTCCGATCCTTGTGCTCCTCTCCTGCCGTCTGCTCGGGCCGGCAAGCGAAAGCGCGGTCCGCATGGCCGCGGTTGTCGAGCTGATCCATACCGCCACCCTGGTTCACGACGATGTCATCGATACGGCGAGCACACGGCGCGGCAAGCCCTCCGCCAACGTGCTCTGGGGCAACCACACATCCGTCCTGGCCGGTGACTGGCTCTACATGCAGGCCTTCCAGATCGCTCTCCGGCAGCGCAACTTTCACGTGCTGGATATCCTCATCGGGCTCACCCAGATGATGGTTGAAGGCGAGCTGCTCCAACTGGAGCGGATCGGGAAGATGGAGATTTCCGAGGCCGACTACATGGAGCTGATCGACCGCAAGACGGCGAGCCTCTTTTCCGCCTGCGCGCGTCTCGGAGCCCTCATGGGCGGCGGCGACGAGGCTACCGAAGCCAAGCTCGGTGAATATGCCTGGAGCCTCGGCATCGCCTTCCAACTGATTGACGATGTGCTGGACTTCACTTCCCGCGAAAACGTGCTTGGCAAGCCCGTGGGAAGCGACCTGCGCGAAGGGAAAGTCACCCTGCCGCTAATCTACGCGTTGCAGGAAGCAACCCCCGAAGAGCGGCGCCTGGTTGAGACCGTGTTGAAGGACGCCTCCTACGACAACATTCCGCTGTCCCGCATTCTCTGCCTCATTGAGAAGTACAGGGGCTTTGATCGAACCAGGGACCGGGCTTTGGAATTCACAGAGCGCGCCCGTTCCATCATCCTCGAATTTCCGGACTCGCCATACCAGCGGGCCATGGTGGCAATCACCGACCTGATCACCGAACGCGACCGCTAACCTGCCGCACGTTTCAAAATTTGACAACCCGGTAACCCGCACCGGAAAATTAAAAATTCCGGAGTTTTTCCATGGTGTTGTTCCGCCCGTCCAGGCGGCAGTGTCTTGCCGCGCTGGTCGTCCTTCTTCCCTCCCTCACCTTTGCCCAAAAGGTTGATGAACGGTCGATTGATCAGCTGGTAGAGGAGACGATCCGCGAGTGGCAGGTGCCAGGTGCTGCAGTCGCGATCACTCGCGGCGATGACATCATCTACCTGAAGGGCTTCGGGGTGCGCGAGAAAGGCCGCCCGGAGCGCGTCACGCCGGACACCCGCTTCGCGATCGCTTCCGCAACCAAGGCCTTTACGAGCACCGCTGTGGCAATGCTCGTAGACGAAGGCAAGATGTCGTGGGATGACAAGGTGAGAAAACACCTTCCCTATTTCCACCTCTCCGATCCGTTCGCGGACGAGAACGTCACCCTTAGGGACATTCTCAGCCACCGGACAGGCCTCAGCCGGCACGACATGCTATGGTACGGGTCGCCATGGAGCCGCGAAGAGGTGATCCGGCGCATCGGGAAGGTAAAGCTATCGCAGCCATTCCGAAGCGGTTACCTGTATCAGAACATCATGTACATCGCGGCCGGCGAGGCCGTCGCCGCAGCGGCGGGCATGCCGTGGGAAGACTTCATCCGCAAACGCATCTTCGAACCGCTTGGCATGACCAACTCCGATTGCAGCGTCAAGGATGTACTCAATTCGCTCGACCATGCAAGCCCTCACCGTAAGCTGCTCGACCGCTCCGTCCGCGTCATTCCGTGGCGGAATGTGGATAATGCCGGACCGGCCGGCTCCATCAACTCGAGCGCCAGAGATCTTACGAAGTGGATGCGCTTCCAGTTGAACGAAGGCACGTTTGACGGCAAGCAGCTCGTCTCTGCGGCGTCGCTGCATGAAACGCATTTGCCGCACACTGTTGTCCGGATGGACCAGCCGCTCCGAATGCTGACGTCGGAGATGACGCAGTTGACCTACGGGCTCGGCTGGTTCATCAACGACTACCGGGGACACGCGGTTGTCTCTCATAGCGGGGCCATCGACGGCTTCCGGGCAAACATCACGCTCCTTCCCAAGGAAAAGATCGGAATCGCGGTGCTCACCAACCTCGACCAGCTCAACGTGCCGGAGGCGCTGCGCGACAGCCTGGTCGACCTGCTGCTCGGATTACCGCGGAAGGACTGGAACAAGGCGTATATGGCCCAGGCGGCGAAGGACGAAGCGGAACAGAGGGCAAAAGAGGAGCAGGTCGGCACGCAGGAAGACTCCGCCAAGCCGCCGCGCGACCTCACCGAATACTGCGGCATCTACGAAGATCCGGCATACGGAACGGTCCAGATTTCGGCCGAGGGCCAGAGACTCGTGTTCGCATGGAGCAACTTCAAAGCCGCTCTGCGTCATCGCTACTTCGACACCTTCTTCACCGCCGATGATGAGTTTGGCATCACGCCCGCCGTCTTCCACACCAACGAAGCTGGCGAGGTGGATTCGCTGCGTATGCTAGACGTTGAATTCCGGAAGGTGAAGCCTCAGATCGCGAGTAGTTCGCCAGAAGCTGCCGCTCACGCGGCCACTCGCGGCGAAGTATCTCCCTAGGCCTCCCCTCATCGCACACCGGCCGGAGCCTGTTTCCCTTGTGTGACTTCGCGAGGATTGCCGGAAAAGTCTGTATAATGACTCCGCAAAGACATGAAAACTGTTATCCTCGCGTTATTACTCGCTTACACTGCAATGGGCGGTCCGCTGAAGGAGTTTATTTACGAATCAGCGCCGTACCCATCCTGTCATGCTTCTACGATTGTTGAAACGAAACCAGGAGAGCTGATGGCGGCCTGGTTCGGCGGTACCGCCGAAGGCAATTCGGATGTCGCCATCTGGGCAGCGCACAAGAAAAACGGTAAGTGGGGCCAGCAGGTGGAGCTGGTACGGGAGCCCGGCGTTCCAGCCTATAACCCCGTGCTCTTCCTCACCCGCGACAACGTCCTGTGGATGTACTACAAGTTCGGCCCGTCGCCGGAACGCTGGACGGGCGGCCGCATTGCGAGCAAGGACGGTGGCGCAACGTGGTCCTCTCGGGAACATCTCCCTGCCGGACTCTACGGCCCGATTCGCAACAAGCCCCTGGTTCTCGAAGACGGCACGATTATCAGCGGGACCTCCGTCGAAAGCTATGGTGCGTGGGCGTGCTGGGTAGAACGCAGCACCGATGGAGGCAAGAGCTGGACGAAGCACGGCCCGATTACGGTTGAGGGTATGCCCGCTGCCTTTGCAGGCCCGCGGAGCTATGGCATCATCCAGCCGGCCATCGTCAAACTGCCCAACGGCAAGCTGCGGATGTACGTGCGCGCCACTCCCCAGATTGGACGAATCTGTTACTCCGACTCGACGGACGGCGGCCGGACCTGGAGCATTGCACGGCCGACCTCATTACCGAACCCGAATAGCGGCATCGACGCCGTGACACTCAAAGACGGCCGCATTTTGCTTGTATATAATGATACGCCCAAGGGACGCAGCCCCCTGAATGTGGCCGTGAGTAAAGACGGCGAAACATGGAACAAGTTCTTAGCGCTTGAAACGGAACCGGGCGAGTATTCTTATCCGGCGGTAATTCAGGCATCGAATGGCACGGTGCACATTACTTACACCTGGAAACGGCAAAAGATCCGCCATGTCGAGCTTCCGCTAGATGAAATTCCGAAGTAGCACAAGGAGGATGTGAATGGTTACTCGACGTCAGGTACTTACGGGAGGCACCGCTTTCGCTGCGGCCCCTGCCGTTGGATCACTCTCTGCGGCAAAGTCAACTTTCAAGCTCGGCGTTACGGATTGGAATCTCCGCCAGACCGGAAAGGTGGAAGCGGTAGCTCTCGCAAAGAAACTTGGCTTCGACGGCGTCGAAGTTAGTTTGGGACGGAAGCCGGTTGGAAACCGGCTTCCGCTCGACGACGAGGAAGTGCAGCAGCGTTACATCGCCGCGGCTCGTGAACATGGCATTGCGCTCGCCGGGACCTGCCTGGATATCCTTCATGTGAATTATCTGAAGAACGACAAGCTCGGGCAGAAGTGGGTCGCGGACGGGATTCCGATAACAAGGAAGCTCAATGCTCGCGTAATGCTACTTCCGTTCTTTGGGAAAGGGGCCCTTGAGACACGCGCGGAAATGGATTATGTCGGCGATGTATTGAAAGAGCTTGCTCCGGAGGCGGAGAAGCAGGGCGTCATTCTTGGCCTGGAAAACACGATCTCAGCCGAAGATAACGTCCGCATCATGGAGCGCGCACAATCGAAGGCTCTGCTGATTTACTATGACGTCGGCAATTCCACTAACAAGGGCTTCGATATTTTGAAGGAGATTCGCTGGCTGGGCAAGAACCGCATTTGCCAGATGCATCTCAAGGACAACCCCTATTATCTCGGCGAAGGGCGCATCAATTTTCCTGCTGTCATTAAAGCAATGGCTGACATCGGCTACAGCGACTTCGCAAATCTGGAAACGTCCTCGCCATCAGATAATGTCGAGGCCGACATGCGGCGCAATCGCCAGTACATCCGGCAGCTCGTATCCCAGCTCTAGACGAGGAGACGGAGACGTCTCCTCGCATTCCAACCCTTTCCTCTGCAAACCTCCCCGGCCGCTTCCCGAACCTGACTAGGCTCCCGCCCCCAGCTCCCGGTGGACTACTTCGAGCCTGGTAAACCCCGCCCTCGACGGTATAACACTTTATCCAGGTGACACTTGGCTCGGATGGATCGTGCTGATATGGCACACATCTTCATCTTTCGGGAAAGCGAAAAATCGAGACCCTCGTGTTTTCGCCTGTTTTCTGACTTTTGTTGTTGACTTTCGATGTGTGTGAGATTAATATTTCCTTTCGTAATGGCAGTACACTACTAACAACTACAGTAAGGTGTATACGAGGTCCCCGCATGACCTTTCAGATCGGCGAGAAGGTCGTTTACCCCAATCATGGGGTGGCCACCATCGAGAATATCAGCACCCGGGCTTTCGGCAGTCAATCCGAGCGCTTTTATCTTCTACGCCTTAACTACAATAGCTTGACAGTACTTGTTCCCTTTTCCCACGCAGAGGAGGTGGGCCTCCGGCGCGTGACGAAAAACGGGGAGATTGCGCGCGTTCTTCTCTATCTCGGCAGCGGCAAATGTAAGTACTCCGCGGACTGGAAAAACCGGTTCAAAGAAAACTCGGAAAAGATGAGAGGGGGCAGCTTGCTGGAGATTGCAGAGGTGTTCAAGTCTCTTCTGATCCTGCAAAGCAGTAAGCCTCTTTCGTTCCGGGAAAAGAAGATGTTAGACAAGGCGCGGCACATGCTCATTACCGAGATTTCGATCGCTCGCGGCCTTACTGAGGAACAGGCCATCGACCTGCTCCAGAAGACCTTAGCCAAGTCCAACCTTACCCTGCCGCCCGCTTTGTAGCTATCAAAAGAGAGGCCATCCGGCCTTCTTCTGTAACTTCTCCAACATTACTGAACAGGAGCCGAGGTGGGGGACATCCCCTCCCCGGCTCACAATTTAGACGGAAAGTTTCCAGGGTTTCCGGTATTCGCGCGAAAGATACTTCCTTGCTTCCGCCTGAAGCGTAGTCTCGCGCTGTCCATCCCAATCGATTCTCAACTTGCTCCGCAGGGAGATGTTGCCAAGGTGGCAGATGGTGGTGGACTTATGGCAGATCTCGATATCGCTGACCGGGCGCTCCCTGGTCTTAATGCACTGCAGAAAGTTCGCCCAGTGCGCCACGTTGGCGTTGTTAGAGGCTTTCACCTCCTCGACGACCTCTCCTTTGGCGGAAATCAATCGATAGAAGGCACGGTTGACGAAAATGCTTCCCTCGCTGCCATGAAAGAGCGTGCCATATCCCTGCCCCTCAATTGGTAGCGCGTTCGCGGACCGGTTCTCGTAACTGGCAAGAAATCCCGGAAACTCGTAAACCACCTGGAGAGTGTCGGGTGTCTCACGGTTATCTTTAAACCAGAACTTCCCGCCAAGGGCTACCACGGACTTCGGCGTCGGTTCGCCCATTCCCAACTGGGCGATGTCCAGCACGTGGACACCCCAATCCGTCATCATGCCGCCGGCATAATCCCAAAACCAGCGGAAATGAGAGAACGCTTTGGGATCGACGCCAAATCGATTGGGATTGAAGGGCCGCTTAGGAGCCGGACCTAGCCACATGTCCCAGTTGAGATCCTTGGGAGGTTCACCGTCAGGCGGATTTCCGATACCTTCCCTATTCGCCAGTCCGTAGTTCCACGTACGAATATAGGTAACTTCACCGATCTTTCCGCTTCTGACGAGCTCACACGCCTTCTGGAAATGCACCGCGGAGCGCTGCATGGTGCCTGCCTGCACGACGCGGTTGTACTTGCGCGCGGCCTTCACCATCAACCGCCCTTCCTCGATCGTGACGGAAATCGGCTTCTCGACGTAAACGTCCTTGCCGGCCTTGCATGCTTCGATCGTCATATAAGCGTGCCAGTGATCGGGGGTCGAGATACAAACGGCGTCGATCGACTTGTCGGCCAGAATCTCGCGGAAGTCCCGAATCGCCTTGGCCTGCCCATTGGTCGCTTCCATTCCCTTCTGGAGGTTGGGCTCGTAGACGTCGCAGACGGCGGAAACGGCCAGATTCTCCTGTTTCAATGCCGCCCGTATGTTGCCCAAGCCCATGCGGCCGGTTCCAATGAAAGCTACCGAGACACGGTCATTGGCGCCCTTAAGGTTGCCGGTAAAGATCGAGGTAGTTAAGCCCGCGGCTGCAGTTTTCAGGAAGTCGCGGCGCAGCGCTTCACGCTCCATAGTGCCTATCCTTTCACGACGATATTCACAAGCTTGTCTGGCACAACAATCACTTTGACGATCTGCTTGCCGTCCACCAAAGCTCGGATTTTATCATCAGTGAGCGCGCGCTGTTCCAGGTCCTGCCTGTTGAGTCCGAGGGCCACAGTCACGCGGGTACGAAGCTTTCCGTTGATTTGCACCGGAATCTCCACTTCGTCTTCCCGTGCCAGCTGCGGATCGTACGCCGGCCAGCTCTGCCGGAACACGGGCCCGGTCCGGCCCAATTCGCTCCACAGTTCCTCGGCAACGAATGGCGCGAATGGAGCAAGCATCAGGACGAGTTTCTCCAGCACTTGGTTCACTACGTCCGAGGAAAGATCCTGTTCCAACGCATACAGCTCATTGGTCAGCTCCATCAGCGCCGCGATGGAGGTATTGAAATGCCAGCGGTTGTCGAAGTCGCGGGTGACTTTCGCGATTGTCTGGTGCAGTTTCCTCAGCGCCTTGCGGTCCGCTTCGGGCTTGCCGGCCACGTTGCTGCGGCCGATGTTGCGTGTCACAAAGCGATAGACACGGCTGATGAACCGGTACTGCCCTTCGACGCTGGACTCGTTCCAGTCCATGTCTTTCTCAGGCGGAGCAGCAAAGAGCACGAACAAGCGGCAGGTATCGGCGCCAAACTTGGCTACCATCTCGTCGGGGTCCACGATGTTGCCCTTCGACTTGGACATGGTCTGGCCATGCAGTTGAACCATCCCCTGCGTGAACAGGTTCTTGAACGGCTCGTCGATGCTAACCAGGCCGAGATCGCGCATCACCTTGCACCAGAAGCGGGCATATAGCAGGTGAAGGATGGCGTGAGTTACGCCGCCGATGTACTGATCTACCGGAAACCACGGACGCACCCGCTCTGGATCAAAGGGAGCCTGGTCGTTCTTGGGATCCACGTAGCGGAAGAAGTACCACGAGGAGTCCACAAACGTGTCCATCGTGTCCGTTTCACGACGCGCGGAGCCGCCGCATTTAGGACAAGTCGTGTTCACGAACTCGGGAACGCTCTCAAGCGGTGAACGGCCTCGTCCGGTAATCTCCACGTTCCTCGGCAGGATCACCGGAAGATCGGACTCCGGCACCGGGACAACGCCGCACGACGGGCAATGAATCACCGGAATCGGCGTGCCCCAGTAGCGCTGGCGTGAGATTCCCCAGTCCTTCAAGCGATACGTGATCGAGGGCTTGCCGAAGCCTTCGCGCTCGGCCTTCGCGGACATCCTCTGCCGCGCCTCCGAACTCGGCAAACCTGAGAACTCGCCTGAATTCTCCAGGATGCCGTCTGCGGTGAAGGCTTCCTTGATCGTCTCTCCGTCCGCGAGCTGCCCGTCTTCGGGCCGAATCACGGGGCGGACCGGAAGGTTGTACTTGCGGCAGAATTCGAAGTCGCGCTCATCGTGTGCGGGAACTGCCATGATCGCTCCCGTCCCGTAGCCCATCAGGACAAAGTTGCCCACCCAGACGGGAACCGTCTCACCGCTGAAGGGATTGACGGCATAATGCCCCGTGAAGAAACCTTCTTTCTCAAGGCTCTCGGGATCCTTGCGGCCCTGCTCGTCAATCATCTCCTTCAGCCGGGACGCCAATTCTCCCTGGCACAGATCCCTGGCCATCGGATGCTCAGGAGCGAGAATCACGCAGGTGGCGCCATAGATGGTGTCGACACGGGTTGTGAAGACGCGAACCTTGGCGTCGCGGTCCTTCAGAGCGAAATCGACCTCCGTGCCTTCGCTCCGGCCGATCCAGTTCCGCTGCATCGTGAGCACGCGCTCAGGCCAGCCGTCCTCGAGCTGCTTCATGTCGTCGAGGAACTGCTGTGCGTAAGCCGTCGTTCGCAGGAACCACTGTTCGAGCTCCCGCTGCTCGACGGGCGTAGTCTCGTGACGCCAGCAGCAGCCGTCGACCACCTGCTCGTTCGCGAGCACCGTCGCGCACTCGGGGCACCAGTTCACCAGCGACTTCTTACGGAAAGCGAGCCCGCGCTCGAGCATCTTCAGGAAGAACCACTGGTTCCAGCGGTAGTACTCGGGCTCGCAGGTTGAAACCTCGCGATCCCAGTCGTAGGCGAAACCCAGACGCTGGAGCTGCTTCTTCATGTGCGAGATATTCTCGAGCGTCCAGTCTCGCGGATGCTGGCCGCGCTTGATGGCCGCATTCTCAGCCGGAAGTCCGAACGCATCCCAGCCCATCGGGTGCAGAACATCGTAGCCGCGCATCCACTGATACCGGGCGAGCGCGTCGCCGATGGAGTAATTGCGGACGTGTCCCATGTGGAGCCTTCCGCTTGGATACGGCAGCATTTCCAGCACGTAATAGCGCGGCCGCGATCCGTCGTCAGCAGCCTTATATAAGGATCGATCCTGCGCCCAGCGCTCGCTCCACTTCTCTTCTATTGCTTTGTGATCGTAGGACTTTTCCGGCATAGCCTCTTCAATGCTTCCACATTGCGGAGATCGTCGCCCGGTTTATCTACGGGCGTCTCCAGAATAAATGGTTTCGTACGCAGCTTCGGGTGCGTAAGAATCCGGCGAAAACCTTCCTCGCCGATGAACCCTTCGCCGATGTGCTGGTGGCGGTCAAGACGCGAGCCCAGCTTCCCTTTCGAGTCGTTCGCGTGAATGACTTTCACGTTGTCCAGGCCGAGCAGCTCGGCCGCTTGTTTGATCGTGCCGCGAAGCCCCTCCTGGCTTGCAATATCGTAGCCGGAGACCAGGCAGTGGCAAGTGTCCAGACAGTACCCTACCGCGAAGTCAACGCGCTCAGCCGACCGCTTTCCAATTTCAGCCAGCTCTTCGAACCGCCCGCCCAGAGAGCCTCCTGCTCCCGCCGTATTCTCCCAAAGCAGCGTGAATGTCGTCGACCGGATCCCCCTCGCCGCTTCCTCCAGCGAATCGAGCAAAACCTCAATGGCCGCTTCGGGCGTTTGTCCCTTACAACTTCCTGGATGGGCCACCAGATACTCAGCGCCGATCGCAATCGCCCGCTCGATCTCTCCTCGAAACGCGTCGATGGACTTTCGGCGTATTTCGGGATCGCAAGCCGCCAGGTTGATCAGGTAGCTGTCATGAACGACGAGCGGCGTGAGATCCAGTTGCTCACGCGCCATCTTCAGCATCCGGATCTCTAATTCGCCGGGGACTCTCGCGCGCCACATCCGAGGGCTGGCGGAAAAAATCTGAAAGGTGTTCGCTCCAAGCTCCGCGGCCTTCAGCGCCGCCTTCTCCAGCGATCCGGCCGTCGACGTGTGAATTCCGATCCTCAAGTAACTCTTTATCTTAGCAGGGACCGGCGCATCACATCGCCTGCAGCTTCGCCGTTCTGATTCCTCTCCTGCCGCGCGTTTTCACTGGCTTAACAACGCGATAGCATGCGTATTGCGGCCAGATTCAACCCCGCCGGCGATCCTCATCGAACCCTGATCTTGACCTCGTTACTTCGCCGGCCTTCCATCGTAATTGCGAGGGTTGCTTCTCCCGAAGCGGTCCCTTCCGGAACGCGAACGTTCACCTGGTACAGGCCAAGGAAGCCGGGAGCAAGTCCGCTGAAGAGCACCTCGGCTGGTTGTCCATTGATTGTAACTTCCGGGGTGGAGATTGTCGTGGCAAGCGCGGAGTCCTGATTGGTCCGTCCCAGCCCGGTGCAGTAAATCTCAATGAATCCGCCGGGCTCAACTGGCCGCTCCGCCGTCGTCTGCGCTGTCCCGGCTACCAGGACCGCGCCAGCTCCGGAGAGTGCATCGAAGAAGATGCCCGGGTGAACCGCTGACACTTCGACTTGCTGCGGTGGCGAAATACCGAGCGGGGTCACAACTTGAACCTGAGCCGTGCCGGGCGGGAGATTGCTTGGAGTCCAGAAGTTAATTTGACGATCGCTGACAAAGAGCAGCGGCGTCGGAGTCCCGTTTATGCGGACCACCACTCCCGCAAGTGAATTCGCCCAGTTCGGACCTGCAGCGACCCGCGCTCCCGCGGCCAAATTCGCTCCGAAAATTGTACCAAGCCCGCCGGGAGCCAGCCCAGGCTGATAGGAGGCGGCGTTCACGACGGCCGAGTCCGCAATGGCGGGAGGGCCGAGAGCGGTGACGGTGAGCGGCGCCGCCGAAGAGCCCTCAACCGACGCACTCAGTTCGTTCAGCGGGTTTGCACCCGGAGTCCAACGAAACTCAGCGATGCCCCGTTCATCCGTGATGGCAGACGCGGGCTGAACACTGCCGCCGGGAGAGACATTCACAACGATGCGCTGGTTTGCGTAAGGAACATTGTTTTCGTCGACAGCCATCAGGACGACCGGCTGAGGCAGGGGCTGGCCCGGCACGGCGAGCTGTAAATCGCCAGAGACTACGGCTACCCGCAATTGACTGGCCGTCTCACGAACCTGAATCTTTGACACCACCCTCTCGAAGTCATCGCCGGAGGCGGCAACGATATCGGCAATGCCGGGCACAGCGCCGCGCACTTCGAAGGTCGCGCGGGATTGTCCGGCCGGAATCACGACGGATGCGGGGACTTCGACGGAGGCGTTCGATGAAGAGAGCGTCACAGTCACAGGAGCGGCCGCAGGCTGATCAAGAGTAATGCTTCCTTGAACCGTAGACCCGGCGAGAACGCCGGCAGCAGGGAACGTGGAAAGCTGAAGCGCGCGGGCAAGACGCGTGTCCACTTCAGCCCTGCCGGAAGTCACTTCCCGGAAATACTCTTCAAACGCACGGCGATACCCTTCCACCTGCTCAATTTGCTGGGGAGTGGGATCGACGCCCGCGGCCGTAATCAGGACAAATGCAACGCGAAACCGCCGCTGGGATACGGTGTGATCGGGAGTCCGCCGCCCTTCGGCTGCGATAATCTCATCGATTCTGATATCGCGGCGCTCCCCGTTAAATGTGACGCCAACCGCCGGAAGCCCACCGATCGCCGTGCTGTTCTGTACGAGGAACATCTCCTGCGCCACCTCGTCCGGCGCACGAAGCCCCATCAGATATTGATCCAGGTGGGAGAATCCTTCGACTGTCGCGACGGTTTCAAAGCGCGGATTGGCGCCGGCGCCGTGGTCCACAATGCGATTCCCTTCGAGTAGAGAAGCATCGGAATTGAAATTGAAATTCCAGTGCGCGTTCGAAGTATCGAGCATGGGACGGGCATTCGGATTATTCGGATTGCGGATACTGGCGAATGCGAGAAAGAGGTGCCCGACCTCATGGCCAAGCACGGACAGCGGCGTGTCCCCGGTCCGCCCCCGGGCCGGAACACGCGCCCTGGGATCGACCGGATACTGCGAAAGCGGTCCCATATTAATCACAGCCTGGAGCCGCCGTTTCGATCCATATTCGGAGCCAATGTCGATCAGGAAATCACCGTAGCCCGTACGGTTGTTTCTCACTGTCACCTCAAACGCCACCGCACCGTCCCGCGCCGGAATATCAAGGGCGTTGTAGAAGACCAGGTAGTCGTAGGAGTCGTCGTGCGTTTCATAAAAGCGTTGCGCAGCTCGCACGGTATCTACCTGTGTCTGACTGCCGAAGCTTTCCGCGATCGCGGCCGAGTACTCAACGCTGCTTCCATCCGAAAAGGAAACCACCGATGTCGGTCCGCGAAGCGCTCCTGGGGCGATACCGACAACAGCGCTGCCAGACGGCACCGTCTGATAGGAGAAATCAATCCGGCCATTGGGGTAAAGGCGGACTTGGAACGTGTGTGCCCGCCCGAGACCCAAAAAGCTGTACTCGGGAACTGCCACCCAGGTGACGACGAACCGGTCCGGAGCTGCGAACACGCGGATGCCCTGATTCGCACGGCTTGGATCGAGGTCGCGGAACAGGGGTGCAATCCGCGGAGGTCCTGCGGCCAGCCTTCCGAGCGACCGCTCAGAGATGCTCGCGTCGCCGCTGTTGAAAGTAAGATTGCCGTCCGAATTAATGAAGACGGTTTGGTAAGAAGTGCCGAAGAAAGGAAACGCAAACGGCAGGGTCACGTTGACGTAGTCATCGTCATCAAGGCTAGGACGAGTGGTCGCATTTGCGGCTTCCGTGTCATAGCTGCCGGCTCCAACTGTAAAGCGGTACCTGGAGGCGCCCGCTGCGACAGGCTCAAACTGGACCGTCCGTCCGATCAGATCGAACTCGTTGGGGCGTGAAACCACTCCATCGGCATCATCCAGGACTGCGATGTTGCCGAAGTCCCGGGCAGTGGCCGGAGCTGCCGAGCGGACGGTGGCCTTCGCCTCTGCACTGAGGCGGCGGAGAGACTGCCGGTGCAGGTACAGCTCCTCGCGCCAGGTCTCGCTGTGAGTGCCGCAGACAGTCGGCGCTTGCCTCGCCGGGAGCAGGGCGGACGTATACAGGACAGCGCACAGAAGGCAGGTAATGCGTTTCATGGCAACAGCGAAAAACCCATTGTAGGGTACGAAACGGTATTACATTTGCGAACTTTCCAGTACAGGATCAGCCGGCAAGGGGAACTCGCGATAGAGCTTGTTCGTTGTTATCCTTGGAGATATCGATGGCCTATTGTACGAGTTGTGGATCTGGGGTTTCGGATGAGGCGCGCTTTTGCCCTTACTGCGGTCAGTCCCTGGCGCCCGTTGCGTCCGGAGTTGGGACCCCAGCGCAGGTTATAGAACCACTGGATTATGTAATTCAGGGCGACAATCTGCAGGTGGCGAGAGTCCGTCTGAAGCCCGGTCAGGAACTGATGGCGGAAGCCGGAAGGATGCTGTACAAAACGCCATCCGTGCAGTGGGAAACCCGCATGAGCGGCAATTCGCTCGGCGAGAAGCTATGGGGCGCGGTCAAGCGGAAGCTGATGGGCGAATCTTTGTTCCTGACCTACTTCCGGGCGGTGGCGCCTGGCGAGGTGGGCTTTGCGGGGAACTACCCAGGCCGGATTCAGCATTTCGACCTCGCTCCGGGACAGAGCATCCTCGTACAACGAGACGGTTTTCTGTTTGCACAAAGTTCGGTCCGCCTGGACATCGCGTTTGTTAAAAGGCTCGGCGCCGGACTTCTCGGTGGCGAGGGCTTTATCCTTGAAAAGCTCACAGGCCCCGGCTCGGTCTTCATCCACGGAGGCGGCGATTTTGTGGAGTTTGACTTGAAGGCAGGCGAATCCGTACAGGTGGATACCGGCTGCATTGTGGCGTTTGACGAATCGGTGCAATACGACGTTCAAATGGTCGGTGGCATCAAAAGCGCCATCTTTGGAGGAGAAGGAATCTTCCTTGCCACACTCACCGGTCCCGGACGAGCCATTGTGCAGAGCATGACACTTGAAAAACTGCGCCGGGAGCTGGCGCCCATGGGCTCGCCTGGCGATGAGACCCATCCACTCGGAGGATTCTTCTCAGAAAGCTAAGTTAGATACTCGCGGCCGCACGAAGATTTTCTTCCCGAACGCCTACGGATTGATAGGCCAGCGAAGACGTTGCAGGGCTTGGATGAATCCTTCCCGCCCCAATTCCCCTTTTGCTGGCCTTGGCGTAAGCTAATAAGAAGGACGAGTTTGTCTTCTGCGGTAAAATGGAAGACACGCCCACCCTATGATTGATGCCATCCTTGCCAAGATATTCGGGACGAAGAACGAGCGCGAGATAAAAGCATTGCGTCCGCTCGTCTCCGCGATCAACGATCTCGAGCCGCGGCTGATGGCATTGTCCGACGCCGAGTTGGCGGCGAAGACGGCGGAATTCAAAAGCCGTCTGGACCAAGGAGCAACGCTCGACGATCTCCTGGTTGAAGCGTTCGCGGTCTGCCGTGAGGCGGGACGCCGTGTTCTGAACATGCGGCACTTCGATGTTCAGCTCATCGGCGGAATGGTGCTTCACGCCGGCAAGATCGCAGAGATGAAGACCGGTGAAGGTAAAACACTGGTCGCTACGCTTCCGGTATATCTGAACGCTCTCGCCGGACGGGGCGTTCACGTCGTTACCGTCAACGACTACCTGGCACGGCGCGACGCGGAGTGGATGGGCCGCCTGTACAAGTTCCTCGGGCTGTCCGTCGGCGTCATCGTACACGACCTGGATGACCGCGAGCGCAGACAAGCCTACGCTTGCGACATCACCTACGGCACCAACAACGAGTTTGGTTTTGATTACCTCCGGGACAATATGAAGTTCCGGATTGAGGACTGCGTCCAGCGGGAGCACTACTACGCCATAGTCGACGAGGTGGACTCGATTCTGATCGATGAGGCCCGAACCCCGCTCATCATCTCCGGTCCGAGCGAAGAATCCACCGACAAATACTATAAGGTTAACCGCATCATCCCGAAGCTCGTCCGCGGTGAAGTCATCGAGGGCAAGGAGCCCGGTCAAAAGTTTCTGACGGGCGACTACACTGTAGACGAAAAGCATCGAAGTGTTGCACTGACGGATGAAGGCTTCGACAAGGCGGCCCGGCTGCTCGGGCTTCCAAACCTGTACGACATCGAGCACATTGAGTGGAAGCACCATGTCGAACAGGCGCTGAAGGCCCACGTTCTCTTCCATCTCGACAAGGACTATGTCGTCAAGGACGGCGAAGTCATCATCGTCGACGAGTTTACGGGGCGCCTGATGCCCGGCCGCCGGTGGAGCGACGGACTCCATCAGGCTGTGGAAGCAAAGGAAGGCGTCAAGATCCAGCGAGAGAATCAGACGCTCGCTACCATCACCTTCCAGAATTACTTCCGCATGTACAAGAAGCTGGCCGGCATGACCGGTACGGCGGAAACCGAGGCGGCTGAGTTCAGCAAGATCTATAACCTCGATGTCGTTGTGATTCCGACGAACCGGCCCATGATCCGCGTCGAGCACCCCGACATCGTCTACAGAACTGAAGAGGAGAAGTTCCGGAACGCAGCCAAGCTCATCAAGGAGCTGAACGAAAAGGGACAGCCAGTTCTCGTTGGCACCATCTCTGTCGAGAAGTCCGAGAAGCTCTCGGCCATTCTGAAGAAGATGGGCGTCAAGCACGAAGTGCTGAACGCCAAGAACCACGAGCGCGAAGCGTACATCGTCGCACAGGCCGGCCGCAAGGGAGCCGTGACCGTATCCACCAACATGGCCGGTCGCGGTACGGACATTCTGCTCGGCGGCAACCCTGAGTACCTGACTCGGGAGCAGCTCCGCAAGCAGGGGAAAGATCCGGATCGGGTCTCGAAAGAAGAATGGGATGCTGTGTACCGGCAGGTAAAGGAGCAGACCGACCGGGAGCACGATGAAGTCGTGGCCTTGGGCGGCCTTTATATTGTCGGTACGGAACGGCACGAGTCGCGGCGCATTGACAATCAGCTTCGAGGCCGCGCGGGCCGTCAGGGCGATCCCGGAGAGTCGCGCTTCTTCCTCTCCCTCCAGGACGATCTGCTTCGTATCTTCGGCGGCGAGCGAATCCAGAACCTGATGCTCCGGCTTGGGATGGAAGAGGACGTCCCGATCGAGTCGAAGCTCATTACCAAGCGAATCGCCGCGGCGCAGAAGGCGGTTGAAGCACAGAATTTCTCCGCCCGGAAGCACCTGCTTGAATACGACGACGTCATGAACAAGCAGCGCCAGGCGGTGTACGCACTGCGGCGCAGCCTGCTTGAAGGGAAGGACCAGAAGGAACGCATCCAGGACATGATTCGAGGAAGCGTTGTTGCCTTCCTCGACATGCGCTGCCCGGAAGATCTCCATCCGGACAACTGGGACCTGGAGGGATTCCAGACGGATATCCTCACGCAGTTTGGCGTTCGCGTTGATCCATCTGAGCTCCGTCTTCTAAACCGCGCTGAACTGGAGGAGCACGTCTTCGAGCAGCTCGTGCGGAAGTATGAGGAGAAGGAACAGCTCATTGGCGCAGAAGCGATGCGCGAAACCGAGCGCATTATCCTTCTCAATGTCATCGACAGCCAGTGGAAGGATCACTTGCTATCGATGGACCACCTGAAAGAAGGCATCGGGCTGCGCGGGTACGGCCAGAAGGATCCCCTGGTTGAATACAAGAAGGAATCCTTCCTCCTCTTCCAGGACATGATGGACCGGATCGAGGACGAAACGCTGCGGTACCTGTTCTTCCTGCGGGTTGAGGAGGGTCCGCGTTCCTTGGACTACGCGGGCGAAGAGGGACCCGAGGACGACGAGCAAATGGTTGCTGTGAGCCACGAGCAGCGCCAGGCGGCCCAAGCCTCGATCGAAGACTTTACCCGGAACATCCAACGCAAGAAAGAGCGCGAGCTGGCGGAACTTCAGTTCGTCGGCGGTGACAGCTCCTCCAAACCGCAGCAGGTGGTGAGGTCCAACAAAGTGGGTCGCAATGACCCCTGTCCCTGCGGCAGCGGAAAGAAATATAAGAAATGCTGCGGCGCTGCCTGATCCTGCTCCTGGCGCTGGTTCCCCTTGGAATCCGGGCGGCTGACAGCTCACTGCTGCCCGAGCAGATCGGAAACTTCAAGAAGTCCGACCAGCTTCCTGCGCCTGAGCTGGATCCTGCTCTTGCAAACGAATTTGGCCTGGTGAGCGCGGAGTCTGTCCGGTACGGCGGCGCCCGGCCGTTTACCGTAACTGCCTACCGCCTGAAGGACCACACCGGCGCTGTCGCTCTTTGGCAGGCGTTCCAGTCCGAGGACGGAATCTGGCGGCAAACCGGCAACTACGTCCTCCACTTTACCGGCATCCGGCCCGGGAAAGCGCTGCTGGCGGACCTTGAGACCCGCCTTCCCGGACTCGCAGGCGGTCCGCCGCCTCCGCTGACTAAGTATTTGCCCAGGAAGGGCTTAATCGCGAAATCCGAACGCTACGCCCTTGGTCCCGGTTCCCTCCAACGCTTCGAACCCCGGATTGCCGGAAACCTCGTCCGGTTCGACCTGGGCGCCGAGGCGCAGCTTGCCAGGTACCGGGTTGGCCAGTCCAACGTAGACCTGGCAATCTTCTCCTATCCTACGCCTCAGATGGCCCGTCAGCTCCTGCCGGTCTTCGAGAAGCTGGACGGCGCCATCGTCAAGCGGTCCGGTCCGCTCGTCGCCGTCGCCTTCGGTCCCCAGGAAGCGGCCTCCCAGGTGCTTGGCCCAATTGAATATCGCGCGAAGCTGGTGATGAACGAACCGACCCGGGACTATGACGGGAATCCGGGCGATCTGCTCATCGCCATCTTTGAAATGACCGGGTATATCCTGCTGTTCTGTATTGGAGCCGGGCTGCTCGTTGCCGGCGTTCGCCGTTTGTCCGATCGAATATTTGGCAGTTCAGATGCGCGGGATCCGATGACTCTGCTGCACCTCGAAGACAAATAACTTCAAATAAATCTCTGATTTACACGCAAAGACCTGCCGTTTGAAGCCAACGGCGGAATGGCGGCTCCGGCCGGGCGAAAATTGACAATCTCTCGCAAATAATTGATCTACAGGCACTTGAATCATTGACAGCCGTTTCGGTTTTTCCTCTTGACTTGCCATCCCCTCTAGCCATAACATCCAATCACACACAGGTTTCGACGGTTGCGTTTCCGTCGAGTCTGATTCTCCCATGAACATCACCCCCAGCTGATTGCTGGGGCAAAGAAATGCTCACCTTGGGTTCAAGGTGAGCATTTCTATTTTTTACCACCGTATACAAACCAATGAATTCATTCTTCCGGTTGCTAAACTAATGATATGCATCCCCATTCGGCCCGCCGGATGGCCTCAATCGGCTGGCGGGACCGGTTCGTGGCGCTACGGAATCTTCCCCCCTTGCTCAAGATGGTCTGGGCAACCAGCCCCCTGCTCGCAGGCGGTGGACTCGCGTTACGCCTGCTCGCTGCCGTCGTTCCCGTCACCGCGCTCTGGGTCGGCAAGCTCATAATCGACCAGACGGTCAAGATTATTTCCGGGGATGCCACTGGATCCATATCTCGAATCTGGCTGCTGCTGGGAGCCGAACTGGCTCTCGCAGTCCTGGGTGACGTGCTCGGGCGCTGCATCACGCTATGTGATAGCCTGCTGGGCGATAAGTTCACAAACCATGTAAGCCTCCGGCTGATGGAGCATGCCGGGAAGCTGGACCTGGTGTCCTTTGAGGATCCGGCGTTCTACGACAAGCTTGAGCGCGCGCGGCGGCAGACTTCGGACCGGATGGGCATGCTCGCTCTCCTGGCGTCCATGCTTCAGAACGGCATCACGCTCGTGTTCCTGTCTGCGGGTCTGGTGTGGTTTTCCCCGTGGTTCCTGGTGGTCCTCGTGGCCGCCCTGGCGCCTGTCTTCCTTGGGGAATCGCATTTCGCACAGCTTGGATACTCCATGCTGTACCGGTGGACCCCGCAGAGGAGGCAATTGGACTACCTGCGGTTTCTGGCCGCCAGCAATCAGAGCGCGAAGGAAGTCAAAATCTTTGGCTTGAGCCCCTATCTCATTCAAAAAGCGGAGGAATTGTTCTCCAGCTTCTACTTTGAGAATTGCAGGCTCGCCGTTCGCCGGGCCGCCGCGGGGAGCGCTTTAAACCTCCTGCCCACGGCAACCTACTACGGCGCCTACGCGCTGATCCTTCAGCGGACGCTGTCGGGCAGCCTCTCGGTGGGCGATCTGACGTTCCTGGCCGGCGCTTTCCTGCGGTCCCGGACGCTGCTCCAAACGATGTTCGCCAACTTGACAAACGTTTCCGAGCAGGCGCTTTACGTTAAGGATCTCTTCGATTTTTTCGACACTCAGCCAACAGTCGTATCAAAGCCCGGAGCCATTCCTGCCCCCCGACCGATCTCGAAGGGGTTCGAATTCCGGCAGGTTTCCTTCTCGTATCCCGGCTCCAGCCGCCTGGTGCTGCGAGACGTCAGCTTCCGCCTCGAACGGGGACAAAAGATCGCCTTGATTGGAGAAAACGGAGCCGGAAAGACAACGCTTGTGAAGCTGCTCGCCCGCCTCTACGATCCGACATCCGGCAGCATCCTTCTTGATGGGATCGACCTGCGCGAGTACGATGTCGATGATTTGCGCCGTGAGATCGGTGTCATCTTCCAGGATTATGTTCGCTATGACATGAAGGCGCGCGACAATATTGGTCTCGGTCGAGTCGAAGAACTGTTCAACCAGGAGAGGATCGAAAGCTCGGCGCAAAAAAGCCTGGCCAGTTCTGTAATATCCGGGCTGCCTGCGGGCTTTGATCAGATGCTGGGAAGGAGATTTGAAGGAGGCGTAGATCTTTCTACGGGCCAATGGCAGAAAGTAGCACTGGCCCGAGCTTACATGCGCGATGCGCAAGTTCTCATTCTGGATGAGCCCACGGCGAGCCTCGACGCCCGCGCTGAGTATGAAGTCTTTCAGCGATTCTCAGACCTTACTCGCGACAAAACCGCCGTATTAATTTCCCACCGCTTTTCCACAGTTCGGATGGCAGACCGAATCCTGGTACTGGAAGACGGGACGGTTCTGGAACAGGGGTCGCACAAGCAACTCCTGGAATTAGGCGGAAGGTACGCGGAACTTTTCGAGCTCCAGGCGGCCGGGTACAGGTGATCGACAAATAGAGAGAGTTTGTCCACGACCATAACTACGGGAATGTTAGTCTGAAGTCTTTATGGCCGAGCATACGTTGCAAATCATCCCGCTCGGTGGCCTTGGAGAATTCGGCATGAATTCCATGGCCATCCGCTATGGCGATGACATCATCGTCGTCGACGCCGGGATGATGTTTCCTGACGCGGAATTGCTGGGCGTAGATATCGTGACGCCCGATTTCACTTACCTCGAGGAGAATGCCCAACATGTCCGCGGGCTGATTCTTACTCATGGGCACGAAGATCATATTGGCGCGGTCCCGTTTCTGCTAGGGACGCTGAATATACCGATCTATGGCACCGCATTCACGCTGGCTCTCGTGGAGCGGCGTCTGGAGGAGCACGAGCTGCTCGACCAGACCAGGCTGCATCCTGTGAAGCCCGGCCAAAAGATTACGATCGGTCCGTTTACCGTTGAATTCATCCATGTCACGCATTCGATCGTGAGCGCCGTCGCGCTCGCGATTACGACGCCCCTCGGCGTGATTATCCATACCGGAGATTTCAAGGTCGATCCGACTCCGACGGATAACGAGCTGTTCGACCTGCATACGCTGGCTGAATACGGTAAGCGGGGTGTCCTGCTGCTGCTCTCCGATTCAACGAACGTCGATCGTCCGGGCTATACCGAAAGCGAGCAGGCGGTTCGCCCGCGCTTTGAAGACATCCTGAACCGCGCCGAACGCCGCGTCGTCGTCTCCTGCTTCAGCTCTTCGATCCACCGGATCCAGCTTCTGCTGGACCTTGCCTCCGAATACGGCCGCAAGGTCGCCTTCATCGGAAGAAGCATGCTGAGCGCGACAGAAATCGCTCACAATCTCGGGTTCCTGCATATTCCCGATGGAATTTTGCTTCGCCCTCAGGATATTATGCAGGCTCAGCCCGGCAAGGTCCTTGTGATTATTTCGGGAACACAAGGGGAGCCGATGTCGGCGCTGTCGCGCGTCGCCGTGGATAATCATAAAAACCTGTCCATTGAACCCGGCGATACGGTCGTTTTGAGTTCCCGAATTATTCCGGGCAACGAGAAGGCCATCTACCGGATGATTAATCACGTGGCCCGGCGCGGGGCCGATGTGATCTATGGCTCAATGAACCCGCCGATCCACGTCAGCGGGCACGGCAGCTCGGAAGAGCTGAGGCTCATCCTCAACCTCGTCCGCCCTCGCTATTTTGTCCCGATTCATGGCGAGTACCGGCAGTTAGCCAAGCACGTGTCGCTCGCGCAGCACCTCCGGCATTCCGGGTTGGAAGAGAGCTTCATCCTCGAAACGGGCCAAACACTCGAAATCGACCAATACGGAGCGCGCAAGGGCGCAAAGGTTCCGGTAGGCCGCGTCTGTATCGATTCGGGCAGCATCGACGAGGTTGTCGAAGATATGGTAATCCGGGATCGCCGCCACCTGTCGGAGGATGGCTTCGTGCTGCCGATCATCGCAATCAACAAGAACACAGGAAAGGCGGAGGGATTGCCGGAAATTGTCAGCCGCGGCTTCATCTCTTCGGAGAGCACCTCGGAGATCCTCAACCTGGCACGCCAGGTTGTCATGCGGACGCTCGAGTCCTCGACGGCCGAAGAACGCTCGGATTGGGGTGTGATCCAGGAGAAGATCCGGACGGATCTCAAGCGGTTCCTCTCAAAAGAGACGCAGCGCCGTCCTCTGATTATGCCGGTGATTCTCGAAGTGTAGCGGATAGACGCCGCGATGCCGGTATTCGCCCGCGCGCTACCGGATCGCTATCCTAGAGACGTGGACAGCCAGCCGGTCACTGAAAGTTATCTCGAAGATGCCTCCGGGTTCCGGGGATACGCAGAGCGGGTGATCATTCCCGGAACAGAGGCTGCGCTCTGCGAGGCTGTGCGCGAGGCTTCAGCCGCCGCGATACCGATTACGATCTCGGGATCGGGCACGGGCGTCACAGGCGGGCGGGTAGCGCAGGGAGGATGGGTCCTCTCGCTCGAGCGGCTGCGCAAGATCGAAATCTTTGACGGCTTCGCACGCGCCGGCGCCGGCGCCTCACTGAGAGACCTCCAGGCGGCCGCCCGGCAGCGAGGGCAGTTTTATGCTCCGGATCCGACGGAGTGGTCCGCCTCCATTGGCGGTTCGATCGCGACAAACGCCAGCGGTTCGAGGAGCTTTCGATACGGCGCTACGCGGAAGCATGTCCGGGCGCTTCGTGTTGTCCTCGCTGATGGCTCGCTTCGCTCCTTCCGCCGCGGCGAGCCCATCGATTTTGACGTGCCGCTGATCCGGCAACCGGCAGCTCGAAAACATTCCGCGGGCTATCCACTGCGGCCGGGAATGGACTGGGTGGACCTGTTTATCGGATCGGAGGGCACGCTCGGCGTCGTGGTTGAGGCCGAGCTCACGCTGCTTCCCCTGCCTGAAGAACTCCTCACGGGCGTCATCTTCTTTCCTAGCGACGAAAAAGCCCTGCACGCTGTCGACGCGTGGCGTCCGATCAAGGGATTGCGGATGCTCGAATACTTCGACCATGCGTCTCTCGATTTGCTGCGGCCGAAGTTCCCCGCGACGACGGCTGCCGCGGCAGCCATTCTGTTCGAGCAGGAGCTGGAAGGAGACGAGGAAGAGATCGATCGATGGGAGTCGCGGCTGTCGGATGCAGGCGCGCTCACCGAATCCTCATGGTTCGCCTCGTCCGACAGCGACAGAGAACGATTCCGCCGCTTTCGTCACGCCCTGCCCGAAACGGTCAACGATCTCGTCAGAAGGAATGGCTTTACAAAAATAGGTTCCGATTACGCGGTTCCTATCCATCGAAATCTGGAAATGCTCGCCTTCTACCGGCAAAAACTGGACGAGCTTTTTCCGGAAAATTCTGTGATTTTCGGCCATATTGGCGATGCTCACGTGCACGTCAATATTCTGCCTCGCTCTCAGGCCGAGTTCGACCGGGCCCGCGAACTCATGATTGAATTTGCGCGCAAGGTCGTGTCGATGGACGGATCGGTCGCAGCCGAGCACGGTTTGGGTAAAAGAAAGGCTCACCTCCTGGAACTACAGTATTCCGCGGCGGATATTGAAGCGATGAAGGCCGTTAAGCGCCGGCTTGATCCGCAGTGGCTCTTAGGACGGGGAAACCTGTTCCCTGCCCCGGGTCTGCGATAATGGCGCTCGTAAGGTCTCTGTGAATGCGCCTGCTGGTTCGACTTGCGCTTCCGGTCGTCCTGAGCGCTCCCCTCTGCGCCAGCGGTCTTCTTCCCCCTCTTACCGAATCCCAGCAACAGGAAGCCAAACGCCTGCTTCAGTCCTTTAAGAGCCATCCCAGAGGACCGTTCCTGCGCATCCGCTGGTTTTGCAATGACGGCACCGTTCACCCGCCGTCGCCTCCCCCTTGCGTTGAGCGAGGAGGCGGGCGGCAGCACGCCGAGCTGAGCCCGGCGGCCCTCACCCTGGCGAAATGGGATCTGGATGCAGGCACGATCCTTGCCGGCATGACCTTTGAGCAGTTCTTCGATGCGGCCCGGGACCATTACCGCCTTCGCGAACTCGTACTCGAAAAGTATCTCGTCGATGTTGACGGCGGATGGATCTACCGCAGGGCGAACTCCTACCGGGGAGCCCGGCAGGCCGAAGATGAGGAAAAGGCGGGCCGCGAGTTTCTGATACGTCTGCTTTCTGATCCCGAGTGGACCCGGAAGCACTACTTTCTGGCGAATCAGCTGATCGGCGCCATCCCGCACGGGCTGCCCGACAGTACCGTGAAGCGGATCCGGACGCTCGCGACGGCGATCGCCGAACAGCAGCCAGGTTTTCAGCCCATCCGGTCAAAAATCCACTCCTCGCCCGACGACTCCGACCTCCAGTCCGTAGAGAAGTTTCTGGCTGTCGAAGCAAACAGTCCGGCCGTGAAGGCAATGTTGCAGGCGCTGGCGAAGCTGATGCGCGAGGATGCAGGAACAAGCGTCATCGCACGCCTGCCCGCGCTGCAGGCGAAAGTGCGCGGCAGCCCGCTCGAACAGCCGCTCCAGGCCTTTTCGGCGGCGTTCAGAGAACAAAGCGACGCGGACCGGCTGCAGGCCTCGGCCGCGGCTCTCAGCATGGAGATCTACAAAGCCGTCACTTCCTCGAAGAATGGCAGCCTGAATCTGGATCTCCTGGACCTCAACTCGCTGCTGCAGGAGATCGGATTTCGCTCCGGCTCCCCTGTGAAAAACCTTTCGCGCCGGCAACTTGTCGCCCGCCTGACCCGGCATTTCCAATATTGCCTCGGCGCCGGTTTGCTGTCGCAGCGTCAATACGACGCCCTTGCCGGGGAGATGGCAAAGCTCGAAGGACAGGAGGAAGTTGCAGCGGATGCCTGGTTCAGCTCCGTTCGTTATCTTGCGAGGGCGGCGGAGTGGTCGCGGGCGACGGTGGCGCGGGACTTCGGAGAAGTGTCCGAAAGATGGGCCGACGTTGAACCTGCGGCCGGCGCGCTTGTGGATCATCTGACCCGCGCATCCGCGGCTCTGCCGTTGTCCAACCATCTGGAGCAGCTGATCTCCGACGCGAACCAGGTGGTCGGCGTCCGCCATTCGATCCTTGGCGAGGAGTCGGGCGGCAGCGGAATTGTTGGATTGAATCCAGGGATCGCTGCGGGAAACCTTGGAATCGTCAAATCGAACAAGAGCGCAGCCGGAAACCTGAATCCGAGAGGGATTTACGTGATACCGGAAACGGTGTCGGAGTTGAAACCCGTCGCGGGAATTCTCAGCCTCGATAGCGGCAACCTGCTCTCACACACGCAACTGCTTGCCGCCAATCTTGGCATCCCCAATGCAACAATCCCTTCGAGTCTCCTTCCTCTGTTCGAAAAGCTGCAAGGGAAAGACGTCTTCTTCGCGGTCACTCCGCGAGGCGTTGTCGTTCTGAGGGAGAAGAGTTCCCTGACTCCCGAAGAGCAGCGCGCGCTGGCAGAGCGCCCGGCGATTCAGGAAAGAGTCCGCCTGGATAGCAGCCGGTTGAATCTCAGCGAGACACGGATCCTCGACCTTTCCGAAGTCGGGCTGAAGGATGCGGGCGTAATCGCAGGTCCTAAAGCTGCCAACCTCGGCCAGCTTGCTCGCTACTTTCCGAACGAGGTCGCTCCCGGACTGGTGATTCCGTTCGGTGTCTACTTTGAGCACATCAACCGCATCCTGCCCGGTGATACCAGGCCGCTTTCAGAGCAGATTGCGGAAGCCTACTCGGAGGCGAACCGCCTCCGCGCTGCCGGAGCGCCGCCTGAGGAAGTGCAGCGTTATATCTATCCGAAGCTGGCCCGTTTCAGAGAAGCGATCTCATCCATGCCGCTTCTTCCCGAGTTTGAGAAGGAGCTGATGCGGCGCATGGAGCAGCGTTTTGGACAGCAGGGCACCTACGGCGTGTTTGTCCGCAGCGACACGAATGCCGAAGACTTGCCGGAGTTCACCGGGGCGGGTCTCAACCTGACGATGCCCAACCAGGTCGGCGCCAAGGCCATCCTCCAGGCTCTCCGCAACGTATGGGCGTCGCCGTTCAGCGAGCGCGCGTACGACTGGCGCAGCCGGATCCTGGAGGACGGCGAGCATGTTTATCCATCGGTCATTCTGATGCGCGCCGTGGCTTCGGATAAGTCGGGAGTCATCGCGACAGTAAATCTCGAAACGGGCAACCAGGATGAGTCTACGGTGAACGCTTCCGAAGGCGTCGGCGCAGTGGTGGATGGCGGAGTGGCCGAATCCATCCTGCTGCTCCCCAGCGGTCAGGTGAAACTGCTGCAGCAGGCACGGGGCAGATACAAAAAAGTGCTGAAGCCGTCCGGCGGCCTCCAGAATTTGCCCGTCTCCGGCGAGGATGCCGTTCTGACGCCCAAGGAAATTGAGCAAATCCGCCGCCTTGTAGCGAGCGTCAAAGCCAGATATCCTGCTGTCAAAACAGCGGCGGGCGAGGTCATGCCCTGGGACATCGAGTTCGGGTTCGAGAAGGGGCAGCTACGGCTCTTCCAGATTCGCCCGCTTGTTCGATATCGGCAAATCCAGACGCTCGAACTCTTCACCCGGCTGGATCAGCAAGCCGGCAGCGTCAAATCCGTCCGCCTGGATGCGGCTCCCGCTTTTTGAAACGGGGCCTGCCGGCGGCCAGGACCCGGTTCCCGGCCGGCTTGACATCAATCAGCAGAATTGATTATCTTTATGACTCATTCGTTGGCGCTTATACCATCGTCCGGAGACCCCAGGTTTCATATCCTCATACATCCTAAGCTGGGTCTTCGGAAGTAAGGAGTTTCTTGAATCAGCCTTACTTTATCGTCGTAGTCGCTCATTCTCTCCACGGCCGGATCCGCCGCATCCACGTTCCTCATCAAGTCGTCTACGCAGTCGTAGTTCTTGCAGTTCTCGGACTTTTCTCCCTGTTCGGGGCCCTCGGCAGTTATCTTCGTATGGCGTGGAAAGTGGCAAACTACAACGAGCTCCGGCAGGAGTTTGCAGCTCTCCAGGCCAGATATCAGGAACTGGCGAAGGATGCCGATCAAAAGGAGGGGCAGCTCGCACAGCTTCAGCTCTACGCAAGCGAAGTATCCCTGGCTTTCGGATTAAAGAATGCGATCGACGGCCCGCCGGACTTTTCCACGGAAAGCCGTTTGATTCCAACTTTCTCAGAGTCGCTGAGCGAGTACACCATGCTCAAGAGCGGAAGCTATACCCGCTTCCGCCGGAGCTATATCCGCCGCTGGCAGGATAATATCCGCCCGAGCCTGTGGCCGTTGAACGGCCGCCTGATGAGCCATTTTGGCAAGCGTGAGGATCCTTTCAACGGCAGCCCGGCGTTTCATACGGGCGTCGACATCTCTGCGGCCACCGGTACCTTGGTTCGCGCGACCGCAGACGGAATCGTAGCGCACGCGGGCTACGCAGGAGCGTACGGCAGGCTTATCGTGATCGAGCACGGAGAGGAGTTCCAGACCTACTACGCGCACCTCTCCCGGATTGACGTCCTGGAAGGCCAGGAAGTACGCCGCGGCGAAGTGATTGGCGCTTCCGGCGCCACCGGCCGCGCAACTTCCCCTCACCTCCATTACGAAGTGCGAACGGCCAACGGCACCCCCATCAACCCCTACCCATTTCTGGTCCGATCCGGCTTCGTCCAGACCGCCCGGCGTGATTTTCCTTTCTAAACCGGTTTCGCTTCCATAATCCGCGCCAAGTCCCCGATCTTCTGATATTCTGTTCAGACGGAAAGGGGACTGGCATTGCGCGCTCTTCACTGGCGAGTCATAACTTTGGGGGTCGGGATGTGCCTTCTGCTGGCTGCCTATTACCGGACCTCGTCGGCAACCCTGATGGCGGATACGGCGAACGCCTTCCTCGCGTCGCTCACTCCTGAGCAGCGTGAACGGGCAGTCTTCAAGTTTGAAGACGAAGAACGCTTTTTCTGGCATTTCATTCCGTCGTCGGACATTCCCAGGCGATATCAGCGTCCGCGGAAGGGACTGCCGCTATCGGAGATGCAGCCCCATCAGAAGCATCTTGCCCAGGCGCTGCTCACCGCCGGACTTAGCCAGATTGGCGCGATCAAGGCCACAACGATCATGAGCCTGGAAGAAGTGCTGAAGAACCTCGAAAAGGACACGGTAGGCCGCCGCGATCCCGAGAAGTACTTCTTCAGCATCTTCGGCACGCCGACCCGCGACGGCACGTGGGGCTACCGAATCGAAGGACATCACCTCAGCCTCCACTTCACCGTCGTCAAGGGGAAAGCCATCGGCGCGCCCACCTTCCTCGGAGCGAATCCGGCGGAAGTGCGGGAAGGACCGCGCAAAGGGCTGCGGACTCTCGCGAGGGAGGAAGATCTCGCCCGGGACCTTCTGGCGGCTTTAACGCCCGAGCAGAAGAAGGTCGCCATCGTCAGCCCGAAGGCCTATCCTGACATCCTGACGGAAGCGTCGCGCAAAGCCGCTCTTGAGGGCCAGCCCAGTGGCCTGCCTGTGTCCAAGATGACGCAGAAGCAGAAGGAGCTGCTCAACCGGCTGCTTGACGAGTACGTCGACAACGTTCCGGAGGATCTGGCAAAGATCCGAAGGGATCAGATCGCAAAGGCAGGCTCAAAGATTTACTTCGCCTGGGCCGGCGTGGAGCAGCGCGGCGGACCGCATTACTATCGCATCCAGACTCCCAGCTTCCTGGTTGAGTACGACAACACGCAGAACGGCGCAAATCACATTCACAGCGTCTGGCGCGACTTCGAGGGAGACTTCGGGCTCGACCTCCTCAAGCAGCACTACGAAACCAGTCATCACCGGCAGTAACAGTCGTGCGTGATACCATGCGGGTATGAAGGCTCCGTTGCCGCGCGCCCGCGGCGTCAGCCGGCGAGCGTTCGTCACCGGACTTGCCTCGCTGCCTGCTCTCGGAAGCGCCGGAAAGGGACGGATTCTTCCACCGGATCGGGTGCGTTACACCGATCCGGCGACCGAATTCACGCTGGTGCGCCTTACGAATCCCGGCTACGCCAGCTACTTGCCACCTACAACCAACGCATGCATCTCCAGGCGCGGTGACTTCCTCATCTTCGCAAGTGAACGAGACGGCAGTCTCCAAGCCTTCCGGATGGAACACAAATCCGGCGAGTGGCGTCAGTTGACAGAAGCGTCAAACCTCGATCGGACGAGCCTTCTTCTCGCGCCGGATCAGCGAAGCGTCTACTTTGCCGATGGCGCAAACGTGATTGCGCTTCGGCTGCCAGGATTCCGGGAGCGTGTCGTTTATCGCACGCCCCCGGATTGGACACGGACCCCCGGCCTCGCGATGACGGTCGATGGGTTGTATCTGCTCCAATCCGAATGCAGCGGCTCCAAGTCCCGGCTCCGGCTCATCTCGACGGCCCGATCCTCTGCGACAACGCTGGTCGAGACGGAAGGGGAAATCGAAAGCATATTGCCGCGTCCCGGGCGAGCAGCCGTCAGTTACCGGCGCCGAGGAGACGATAGCCTGTGGCTCGTCGACTTCGGAGGGAAGCAAAATTACCGTTTGCAGCTAAACCCAGGCAAGGTGCTGGCAGCAACATGGGCAAGAGACGGGCGGTCGCTTTTCTATCTCCAGGCGCCTGCCGAGCCAGGAAAGCTGATCACTCTAAGGGAATTCAATCCAGACACACGGAGCGATGCCTTGATTGGTCCGACGAGCCAGTTTGTCAGCTTCTCCCGGAATGCAGACGCCTCTGTTTTTGTCGGCGCATGCGGCAGCAAAGCATCTCCGCACGTCCTCCTTTTCCTTCGGAGCAACAAGCGAGAGTTCACCTTGTGCGAACACCGGGCTTCCGACCCTTCTCAAGTAATGCCGGTCTTTGATCCGAGCAGCGAACGCGTCTACTTTCAGAGCGATCGCGATGGAAAACCGGCAATCTACGCGATCGACGTCGACAGATTGGTGGAGAAGACCGAGGCGTAGCGGCGCGGAGCGCCCAAAGCGCTCCGCCTCGTCCTATCGCGTGCGAAACTTCTCCGACAGCTTCGCCAGCTTTTCTTCGAACGACTCCTGCCTGGGTTGAGGCCGGCGCTTCTGCTGCTGCCTGCCGCTCCCTGCCTTTGCCGCCGCAGCTACCGGTTCCAGCGCTTTCATGGAAAGCTTGACCCGCTTGGCCTTCGGGTCGACGTCCAGCACCTGCACCTTGACAATCTGACCCACTTTTACGACGTCGTTCGGATCTTTCACGAAGCGGTTGGAGAGTTCGCTGACGTGGACCAGCCCGTCCTGATGCACGCCGATGTCGACGAAAGCACCGAACGCTGTCACGTTGGTCACGACGCCTTCCAGCGTCATTCCAGGCTTGATATCCGTGATTTCGCGGACGTCTTCCCGCCACGCTGGAGCGACGAACTTGTCGCGCGGATCGCGCCCGGGCTTGCGCAGCTCCTCACGAATATCACTCAACGTGTAGATTCCGATGGTTGCGGTTTGAAAGCCTTCAATCTCCACCTTCTCGATCAGCTCGGGGCGGGCAATCAGGTCCGAAACCGTTACCCCCAAAGAGGCAGCGATCTTTTCAACTACAGGGTAGGATTCCGGGTGAACAGCAGTCATGTCGAGGGGGTTGTCGCCACCGCGAATGCGGAGGAAGCCGGCAGCCTGCTCAAACGTCTTCGGGCCGAACCCGGGCACCGCCATCAATTGGAAGCGCGACCGGAAGCGTCCATGCGTGTTGCGGTACTCGACAATCTTTTGCGCCGTGCGCTCGTTGATGCCCGCAACATAACGAAGCAGCGCCCAGGATGCGGTATTCAAATCCACCCCGACCCGGTTCACAGCCGACTCCACGGTGCTCTCCAGCCCCTGCTTCAGCTTCTTCTGATCGACGTCATGCTGATACTGCCCCACGCCAATCGACTTCGGATCGATTTTCACGAGCTCCGCGAGCGGATCCTGCAAGCGCCGTCCGATGGAAATGGCTCCGCGAACCGTGACATCGAGATCCGGGAATTCCTGCCGGGCAATTTCGGACGCGGAATAGACGGAAGCGCCGGATTCGTTGACGGTGACAGCAAAGACATCCTTGCGCCCGGATTGACGGAGGAAGTCCTGAACAAGGGCCATCGTTTCGCGCGATGCCGTCCCGTTGCCGACCGCAATTGCCTTGATGCCGTGCTTGTCGAGAAGAGATGCCAGGGTGCGGACCGCCCCCTCGACATCGTTCTTCGGCTCGAAAGGATAGATGACCGTGTGCTCCAGAAACTTTCCAGTTTCGTCGATGACGGCGACTTTACAGCCTGTTCGAATTCCAGGGTCGATGGCGATCACTGGCAGAAGACCGGCCGGAGGAGCCAGCAGAAGATGCTCCAGATTCTCCTTGAAGACCCGAATTGCCTCCTCGTCCGAGCGCTCTTTCAATTCGAGGCGGACCTCGGTTTGGATCGAGGGATTCAGAAGGCGGTCGTATGAATCTTCGATGGCAGCCGTCAGGTGCGGAGTCCACTCGCCGGGCTCGCGCAAGATCTGCGACTTCAGGTAGCCAATCGGCTTTGCGGGATCGAGCTCGATTTCAAAGGAAAGGACTCCCTCCTTTGCTCCGCGGCGGATCGCGAGCATACGGTGGGAGGGGATTTTGGCGGCGGGCTCGCGGTAGTCTGCGTACATTTTGTACTTGCCCTCGGGATCCTCGGCGCCCTCAATCGCCCGGCTCACAACGATGCCCTCCTCGAGCATCATCTGCCGGACCGCCTTGCGGTATTCGGCGTTCTCACTGATCCATTCGGCGATGATGTGCCGCGCGCCTTCCAGCGCTTCGTCTGCTGTCGCGACTCCCTTCTCGGCGCTCACAAAGGATGCGGCAAAGGCTTCGAGCGGCTGACTGCCCGGCTGTTGATCCCACAGGTATTGGGCGAGGGGTTCCAATCCCTTTTCCCGGGCAACCGAAGCTTTTGTCTTGCGCTTCGGCTTGTACGGCAGGTAGAGATCCTCCAGCTCATTCTTGTCGAGAACGGCTTCAATCTTGGCGCGGAGCTCGGGCGTCAGCTTGCCCTGCTCTTCGATCGACCGCAGAACCGTCTCCCGCCGGTCCTCCAGCTCCCGAAAGTACTCCAGCTTTTCCTGAATGTTCCGGATTTGCACCTCATCGAGATTCCCGGTCGCCTCCTTCCGGTACCGGGCGATGAAGGGAACCGTGGCGCCCTCGTCAAGCAGGGAAATAGTCGCCACCAGACTCTTCATCGGCACGCCGAGTTGCGTGGACAGGTGCAGTAGAACATTCGACCCAACAGCTTTCGATTCTTGCATAGACTAGACAGCCACCATCATAAACAGAGGCCGTCCTACAGCGGGGAAACCTGATTTGTGCTAGCCGAATCGATATTCTAAGGGGCAGCCCCATGTCTGCCCGTCCGCTGTCTATCAGTCAATGATGAGCAGCAGCCGTTTCGCGCCCCTTTTAGGAAACAGATGAGCGAATCCCCGTTATCAGAACAAGACGAGCTTTGGTACAAAGACGCGATCATCTACGAAGTTCACGTCCGCGCCTTTCGGGACACCTCTCAGGACGGGATGGGAGACTTTCGCGGGCTGACCGAGAAGCTCGGATACCTGCAGGATCTTGGCGTAACGGCGATCTGGCTGCTTCCCTTCTTCCCGTCACCGTGGAAGGATGACGGCTACGACATCTCCGATTACACCGACGTCCACCCCGCCTACGGCACGCTCCGCGACTTCGAGGTGTTTCTCAGAGAGGCGCACCGGAGAGGTTTGCGGGTCATCACCGAGATGGTCCTCAACCACACCTCCGACCAGCATCCCTGGTTCCAGCGGGCCCGGCGCGCCGAACCCGGCAGCCGCTGGCGCGACTTCTACGTCTGGAGCGACACGCCAGAGAAGTATAGCGAAGCTCGCATCATTTTCAAGGACTTCGAAGCATCAAACTGGACCTGGGATCCGATTGCCAAAGCCTACTACTGGCATCGCTTCTATTCCCATCAGCCGGATCTGAACTACGACAACCCTGCGGTTCGCCGGGCAGTGCTCGATGCTGTCGATTTCTGGTTCGATCTCGGCGTCGACGGTCTGCGCCTGGACGCCGTTCCCTATCTGTTCGAACGTGAGGGGACCAACTGCGAAAACCTGCCCGAAACGCACGCGTTCCTCAAGGAACTGAGACGGCACGTTGATTCGAAGTACAAGGGGCGGCTTCTACTGGCCGAAGCGAATCAGTGGCCGGAGGACGCCATCGCCTACTTCGGCGACGGCGACGAGTGCCACATGGCCTTCCACTTTCCGTTGATGCCCCGAATGTTCATGGCGCACCGCATGGAAGACCGCTTTCCGATTGTCGATATCCTGGAGCGGACGCCTTCCATTCCCGAAAACTGCCAGTGGGCGTTATTCCTTCGCAACCACGACGAGCTCACGCTCGAAATGGTAACGGATGAAGAGCGCGACTACATGTATCGCTCTTACGCGCGCGAATCGCATATGCGCATCAACCTCGGGATTCGCCGCCGCCTCGCTCCACTGCTGAACAACGACCGCCGCCGCATCGAGTTGATGAATGCTCTTCTGTTCTCGATGCCCGGTTCTCCCGTCATCTACTACGGCGACGAAATCGGAATGGGCGACAACGTGTTTCTCGGCGACCGGAACGGAGTGAGGACGCCGATGCAGTGGAGCCCGGATCGCAATGCGGGCTTTTCCGCAGCGAATCCCCAACGGCTCTACCTCCCGGTGATCATCGACCCGGAATACCACTACGAGGCCGTCAACGTAGAGGCTCAGCAGCAGAACCCCAGCTCGCTTCTCTGGTGGATGAAGCATCTGATTGCTCTGCGGAAGAACTCGAAGGCGCTCTCCCGCGGATCGCTGGAGTTCCTTCATCCCGAAAACAGGCGCGTCCTCGCGTTCCTCCGGCGGCACGAGGACGAGCGCATCCTCATGGTCGTAAATCTGTCCCGGTTTCCGCAGTCTGTCTCGCTCGACCTTAGCCGTTTCAAGGGGACAACGCCGATCGAAATGCTGGGCCATTCGGAATTCCCTCCTATCACCGAGGCGCCCTACCTGGTGATGCTCGGGCCGTACGGCTACTATTGGTTTCTGCTGCCTGAAGCCCGCCGCGAGGAAACGGCTGCCGCGCGCGCTGCCCGGGGAAAACTTCCGGAGCTCGTTGTCGGATCCTGGCAGCAGACGTTTCAGGACGTCCGAGTGCGAACCGAGTTCGCCCGCATCCTGCCCCCCTACCTTCGCCAGCGTCCCTGGGTTCCGGCACGCACACGCCGGCTGCGTACGGTCGATATCGTCGATGCGCTCCCGATACCGGGCTCGAACTCTCACATCGTCATCATCCGGGCGCATTTTGGCGAGGGAGATCCGGAGATGTACCTCGTACCCGTCAGCATCGCGCGCGGAGAACAGGCGCTCCGGTTGCTCGACGAATTGACAGATACAGTCATGACGCGGGTTCGAGGACCGGGAAACGAGGAAGGGATTATTTACCGCGCGCTCTGGGACAAGGATTTCCGCCGCGGGCTGATCGAAGCTGTTGCACGGCGCAGGCGGATCAAGGGCCTCGCGGGCGAACTGCTCGGAATCCCAACGCGCAGCTTTCGTCAACTGGTGGAGGACGCCCAGCTGGAGCCAACGCTTCAAAAGACGAAAAACGGCAACGCAAGCATTCTTTATGACGAGCTGCTCATCCTGAAACTCTTTCGGAAGGCGGAGGAAGGCATTAATCCGGAGCTCGAAATCGGCCGGTTCCTGACGGAGAAGGCGCGCTTCCCTCATGTCCCGGCGCTAGTCGGATGGCTCGAGTACCGGCCAAGGCATGGAGAGCCGATGACGCTTGGCGTCATCCACGCTGTCGTCGCGAACCAGGGCGAAGCTTGGGATTACACTATCGATTCCCTGGCGCTTTTCTACGAATTGGCGCTCGCGAAGGATCCAGGCGAACAGCAGCCGCCCTCCGTAACAGGGTCCCCCCTGGAACTCCTGGACCAGCCGGTGCCCCGGGAAGCAGAAGAACTCATTGGCATTTACCTGGAGAACGCCCGCCTGCTCGGACAGCGTACGGCAGAGATGCATCTGGCCTTGTCGGGCAGTACGGCAGATCCCAATTTTGCCCCGGAGAGCTTCAACGAACTCTACCGGAAGGCGCTCTACCACGGGATGGTGGGACTGGCAAACCGGACGTTCGACCTGCTGCACAGGAAACTCCGCTCGCTCCCCCCAGACGCTCAGCCGGAAGCCGTACGAGTCCTCCAGCTCGAAGCCGCTGTCCATCAACGCTTCCGTCCGATCCGCGATCAGCGCGTCAGCGGTGTTCGAATCCGTCACCACGGCGACTACCACTTGAAGCAAGTGCTCTTCACGGGCATGGACTTCGCGATCATCGATTTTGAAGGAGAGCGAGCGCGTCCGCTCAGCGAACGCCGCATCAAGCGTTCTGCGCTGCGCGACGTCGCAAGCATGCTGCGGTCGTTCCACTACGCCGCCTTCGCCGTCTTGTTCGGACAGATGCCAGGCATCATTGAGAGCCCGGAGAAAAGGCCGATTCTCGAAGGGTGGGCGCGTTTCTGGCACGCCTGGGTCTCGCGGGCCTTCCTCGAAGGCTACCTGACGACGGCCGGCAACGCACCGTTCCTGCCCGCCACCCGGGAGGAGCTTCAACTGCTTCTGGACGCATATACGCTGGAAAAGGCGATCGACGAGCTGGGTTTTGAGCTGAATGACCGGCCGGACTGGGTTCGCATACCTCTCCTCGGCATCCTGGAGATGCTGGAACGGCGATAAGAGCCTGCCCGCCGGGCCGATCTCGTGTCACAATCCCTTTCATGGGAATCATCACCCGTCGGAACTGGCTTGCCGGCGTGGCGGCCGCCGCCTTTGCCGCTCAGGAATCAGAAAACCTTCTGCGTCTGCCTCGCAAGGTCCGCGTTGGCCTGATCGGCCTTGTGGGACATCCGAACGAGATCATCAGCCCTCTCCCCCTGCTTCCCGATGTGGAGGTAGCGGCCATTGCCGACCCCGACGAAGCCGGCGTAAAGCGAATGATGCGGAACCCCCGTCTGGCTAATGCCCGCCACTACTCCGATTACCGCCGCATGCTCGACACGGAAAAGCTCGACATCGTTGCTGTCTGCAACGACAACGGCGCGCGCGCCGCTGCCGTGATCGCCGCTGCACAGCACAAATTTCATGTGATTGCGGAGAAGCCTCTGGCGACGAACCGCAAGGACTTCGAAGCCGTCCGGCGTGAAGTCGAACGCCAGAACGTAGGCTTGGGAATGCTGGTCCCGATGCGCTACTCCCCGGTCTTCGCCGCAATGAAGCGGATTGTCGACAGCGGTGAAATCGGCGAGGTTGCGCAGATCGATTCGCAAAAGTCGTACCGGACCACGAGCTGGCCGGAGTGGAAGAGCCGGCGCTCCAGCTATGGCTCGACGATTCTCTGGATCGGCCCGCACTCGGTCGACCTGATCCGTTTCACAAGCGGGCGCGAAATTACTTCCGCCTTCTCACGCCAGGCTCACATCGGCGCTCCTGAACTGGGAGACGCTGAGAATGCAACGGCAACGCTGTTCGGGCTCGACAATGGAGGCGTCGCGGTTATGCGTCTGGACTACCTCCGGCCGGATGCGGCGCCCAGCCACGAAGACGACCGGCTGCGCCTCGCCGGAACGAAGGGCGTGCTGGAATTCCAGAAGTCGACCGGCCTCACCCTGATGACGAAGAACCGGAAGCCGGAAGTCGTGACCGATCTGCCCAAGCCACGCCCCCTCTTCGTCGACTTTTTGGACCATCTCTATAACGGACGGCCCGAGGGCGTGAGCCGCAAGGACATCTACCGGATCAACGAGATTGTCCTGGCGGCCGACGAATCGGCGCGCAACGGAAAGATTGTCCCCGCATAGCGCTTCCCGGATGCACGCCTCGGGCCCGGATCTGGACTCACGGCTGGCGCGGGGAGTGGCCTGGACAGTCGCCGCGAAATGGTCCGTCCAGGTGCTCTCCTGGGGGTCCATGCTCGTGCTGGCCCGGCTGCTTTCTCCGTCGGACTTTGGCCTTGTCGGCATGGCCTCCGTGTATCTGGGGCTTGTCTCGATGGTGAGCGAGTTCGGCTTGAGCAGTGCGGTCCTGAACCTCCAGACGCTCTCGCAGTGGCAGATCCGGCAGTTAAACACCTTCTCGCTCCTGCTGGGAGTCGCGGCTTTCCTGGTGTCGCTTGCTGCATCCGTCCCGCTTTCCCGCTTCTTTCAGACGCCTCATCTCGCCCCGGTTCTTGCACTGATGAGCCTCAGCTTCATCTTTGCGGGCCTTCGAACCGTCCCGGGCGGACTTCTTCAGCGCCAGATGCGATTCAAGGAGCTCTCACTGCTCGAAGCGGCGCAGGCGCTGAGCCAGGTGCTGTGCAGTTTGAGCCTGGCCGCCCTCGGCTTTGGCTACTGGGCCATCGCCGTCGGCAACGTAGTTTCATCGGCGGTTTGGGCCGCGCTCACGATGCTGCTTGCCCCGCAGTCTTTCAGCAAGCCCGACTACGCCTCCACGCGTCCCGCTCTGGTCTTTGGTTCCCACATGCTGGTCTCCAGAATCGCGTGGTACCTGCATTCGAACGCGGATTTTGTCATCGCCGGCCGGTTGTTCGGCCAAGGCCCCCTCGGAGCCTACACAGTTGCCTGGAACCTGGCTAGCATGCCGGTTGAGAAGATCACCAACATCGTCACCCGCGTGACGCCGAGCGCCTTTGCCGCAGTGCAGAAGGAGAATGCACAAGTTCAGCGGTATTTCCTGGGAATCTCGGAAGTGCTTGCTTTCGTGACGTTTCCGGCATCCTTCGGTCTTGCTCTCGTTGCGCCGGATCTGGTCCCGCTCGCTCTCGGCCCCCAATGGGGAGCTGCCGTTCTTCCTCTCCAGCTGCTTGCTTGCGCGGCCTCCATCCGGTCCATTTCGACGCTCTATGCGCAGGTGCTGGCGGCTGTCGGCGCAACCCGCTTTGTCATGACGAATTCGCTGTTCGCTCTCATCGTGATGCCGTCAGCGTTCTGGATCGGCAGCCGGTGGGGACTGCCGGGCATCGCATGCGCGTGGATCGTGGCGCACCCGATCGCAACAACGCCGATTCTGCTGTACACCCTCCGTAGAATCGATCTCCCTTTGAGGCAATACGCCGCCGCGATCGCGCCGCCATTCCTGGGCTCCGTCACGATGGCCACAGCCGTAGTTCTGCTTGATGGGGCGGGCAGTTTTTCCCTCCCCGCGGCAGTCCGGCTCTCTCTCGACGTAGCCGCCGGCGGCGCCGTCTATTTCCTGTTCTTCCTGCTGTTGTTCCGCGACCGGGCCAGGCGCTACGCGCGCCTCCTGCAGTCGTTTAAAGCAGGCTGATCCGCGCCGCCCGGTCAGAAGGAATACCGCAGTCCAAGCTGGACGATTCGCGGATCACCCGCCGAGGTGATGCGTCCGAAGATGGAACTGGTTCGCGACGAAATCGGGTTATTCAAGTTGACGCGGTTGAACAGGTTGAAGAATTCGGCGCGAAACTCCAGCTTGTGCGATTCCTTCCACGGCATCGCAAAGTTCTTGAACGCGGAGAAATCCACTGTAGCGAGCCCCGGTCCGAACAATACGTTGCGGCCGAGAGTGCCGAAGGTGCCCGGCGCAGGCCGCGCGAAGGCGGATTTGTTGAACCACTCGTTGATCTTCTCCTCGCGGGAACGATCTCCGGGAAGATGGGGATCGCCAACGAGATCCACACGATCCTGGCCAATCCCACTAAGGGAGACGTCCACCCCTTCGCTGACCGTGATCGGGCCTCCGCTTTGGAGCGTCACGATTCCGTTCGTCTGCCATCCGGCCAGTACGGACTTGGCCACTGGATGCGTGAGCGGCATTGGAATCCGGTAATTGAAGCTTGCGGTCAAACGGTGTGTGCGGTGGAAATTCGACAATCCATAGTCCTTGTCGATCATCCCGTAAGGATGCGTGTTGCCGTTTCCTTCAAAGGCTGTACTGGACAGAATGTCCAGACTCTTCTGCCAGCTATACCCGGCGAGGAACGTTAGTCCGCCCGAGAATCGCCGTTCGAGACTAAGCACAAGCGCGTGGTAGTTCGACCGGCCGTAGGTGCCGGCGAACGTAATCTGAGTGAACTCCGGCCGCGGGCGGCGGCGATCGGTGTTGGCGATGGTCGCGCCGGGTCCGTAGATCGCCGGATTCAGCTCCGACGAATGGAAGAGCCTCCGTCCGGCAGACCCTTGATAGGTTGTCCGGAAAATCAGGGAAGCAGGCAAGCTTTGCTCAATCGTGAAATTCCACTGGTGGATGTTGGGGAACTTGAAGTCCGGATCGTAACCGACAATCAGGAACGGAAACACGAACTGCTGGCTGGGCGAGATCGGCCGCGTCACGGGGAAGGGGTTCGTGTAGCCGCGGTATGGATCCTGCGTGCTGTAGGGGGCCGTAATATCGACGCGCACGGAGTTTGGCGGCGAGGTCACTTGACGGTTGTAGCTGAGGGCGGGCATCTGGTCATGGAAGAGTCCGTAGCCGCCGCGGATGCTGGTCTTGCCTGTGCCGAACAGGTCCAGAGCGAAGCCCACGCGAGGATCGAAGATGGCCCACGCCGCAGGCACTCCCGATTTCGGAACACCGGGATCACCGGCTGCGAGCTGGCCGGGCGGCAAGTTCGGGAAACGCTGGGACCGGACTCCGGCGCGGTAGGCTTCGTCGTTGAACTGGGAAATCTGATTGGCCGGGACGTCGGTGAACGGTACGAAGGGGTTCCATCGCACACCGAGGTTCAGAGTTAGCCTCCGGTTCACCTTGTAGTTGTCCTGAATGTACATGCCGTAAAGGTTGCGAATGAGGTTGTTGTAGAGCGGCGAAATTTGCGTGAACGCGCTTGGCCGCCCAAGCATGAAATCCGCCAGGTTGTCACCGGAAAACGACCCGGCAAAGGTAAACGTGCCGTCCGAGTTGAAATCCTGGTCCAGGATGGACTGCTCGCGAACGATGTCCACGCCGAAGTCGAGTTCGTGGCGTCCCTTGATGATGGTCCAGGAGTGCTGCAGGTTGTACTGGTTGCGGGGCACCCGGTACAGAGCGTTGTAGGACTGGCTGAAATACTGCGACACGCTCATACGGAATGTATCGCCGGCAGACAGCGTCGGGACGTTGATGCCGAGCGCGCGGTGGCCGGGAAAGTCGGGGCCGAACGCAATGTTCGAAGTACGGTTGTAGCTGAGCGTCGTATTGGTCAGAACCGACGGTCCCACGGTCCAGGTGTAGTTGGCGACCGTGGAGAGCGAGAGCCAGCGGCGGTCAGGAAGGGCGGTAAGAATATTAGACTGGTCGATCACGGCGGGAACGTTGAGCTCATCCCAGAAGAAGCGGCCCGAAATGTGATGAGCGCTGCCAATGTGATGATCGACCCGCGCCAGCACCTGATTGTCGGTCTGCTTGTCTCCCCGGCTGTAACGGAGCAGCCCGTCAGCGGAGGTAGCAACCGGGATCACCTGAAGAACTTTCAGCGCGATGGGATCCAGGCGCGACTCCGGAATGATATTACCCGGAAAGGGACTGCCGGTATCCGGATCCACCAATTGCTTCGACATCACAGAAAAGTTCCCTTCCCTCTGCTGCGCGGTGGGAACCACAGCAGTCAGCGTCGAAGGCAGCGAGCGAATCTGCGTGCCTTGCCAGGAGCCGAAGAGAAAGGTCTGGTTGCGTTTCAGTGGTCCACCAAGAGAGAAGCCATACTGATTGCGCTTCAGGCCGTCGTTTGTGGCTGCAAAATAGTTTCGCTCGTTCAGCTTGGAGTTGCGCAGATACTCAAAGACCGAGCCGTGAATTTCATTGGTTCCGGACCTTGTAACGACATTGACGACTCCGCCGCCACGTCCTGCGAACTTCGCGCCATAGTTGTTGGTCTGATAGCTGAACTCCTGAATCGCGTCTGGATTGGGGAGGACGTTTGCGACCTCAGTGTAAGGATCCTCGTGAATTCCTCCGTCGAGAACGAAGGTCGTGGAGTTGCCCCGGCCTCCGCTGGCGGATACGAGCTGAGAACTGGACTCCGGACGGGTGGCCGCCTGGTTGAAAGTGCCCGATGTATTCAGCGTACCGGGCGTCACACTCAGTAGCTGGAGCACGTTCCGGCCATTCAGCGGAAGGTCATTGACCATTTGACTGTTGATCACGGTGCTGAGTGTCGAGTTGCGCGTATCTACCGCCGCGACCGCATCTTCCACGGTGATGGTCTCGCTGACCGTACCCAGTTGCAGTTGGGCGTTCCCCGTCGCGTTCTGGTCGACCTGAAGGACGATCTCCGGCACGGAGAAGGTGCTGAAGCCCTGCTGAGCAACCGTCAGAGAATAAGTCCCGGCGGGGAGCGCGGTAATGCTATAAAAACCTGCGTTGTTGGTGACAGCGGTTCGCTCGACGGACGTGCTTCGGTTCTTCACAGTCACCGTCGCGCCGGGCACCGGGGCGCCCGAGCTATCGGTGACAAGACCGCTGATGGAAGCGGTGGCGCGCTGGCCCCAGGCAGGTTGGGAGATCGACCCGAAGGCCAGGGTGAAACAAAGCATGGCCGAAATTACACGACTCATAGAACCTCCTCGCTACTGGTCGGATCATCATACTAGCGTTCGGCTCTGGCGCGCAAACGGGAAGTGCCGGATTCGTTACACTCCGACAAGGTTGTCTCAGTCCACCGAGTCCGGCCGGGCTGTAGTATTGATAGGAGAGGCCTCTGCGAAGTCCGAGTTTTCCACAGGCTGGCGAGATGCACTTGACGCAGTGCGGAAAGTATTGGAAAGTGAGTCTGTATCGGATTGAAAGGAAAGGGAGTTACAACAGCGAGGGGTTGAAACGAAGCCCTGATAAAGAAGGGATTGAGACGACGATCTCGTGCGGCGTTAAATTCGTCACTCTGTTGAAACGAAGCCCTGATAAAGAAGGGATTGAGACTGTATTGAGGCCAACGATGAGAGTCACTGCGGGAGTTGAAACGAAGCCCTGATAAAGAAGGGATTGAGACGCCCGCAGGCAACCGCACGATGTTTGCCTGCCGCTGCGTTGAAACGAAGCCCTGATAAAGAAGGGATTGAGACTTCGGACTCTGACACTCCGACAACGCCTTCGTACGTTGAAACGAAGCCCTGATAAAGAAGGGATTGAGACACGCCTTCGTACTCCCAGTAGCAGGGACCTTCGTGCAGTTGAAACGAAGCCCTGATAAAGAAGGGATTGAGACGCCGGACCGCTGCCATTTGTGCCTCATGCTTCCGTTGAAACGAAGCCCTGATAAAGAAGGGATTGAGACCCTCATCTACGACGTACTCCTCACATGCGTCGTTGAAACGAAGCCCTGATAAAGAAGGGATTGAGACCTGTCTCGGGGATGACAATGAGACCACGCTCGAAATGTTGAAACGAAGCCCTGATAAAGAAGGGATTGAGACACCTGCCTGTTATTAACTACGGTTACCGCTGTGTTGAAACGAAGCCCTGATAAAGAAGGGATTGAGACGAAACCCCAATCGGGGTCAGGTTTAAGATAATCATGACGTTGAAACGAAGCCCTGATAAAGAAGGGATTGAGACTCCGCTACCATGTCATTGATTGTCCTTACTGTGTTGAAACGAAGCCCTGATAAAGAAGGGATTGAGACTGCACATGGGGCAACAGACCTAGCTTCCAGTACCGTTGAAACGAAGCCCTGATAAAGAAGGGATTGAGACGGGAGCAGCCACGACGCATAATGCTCGTTATTTACGGGTTGAAACGAAGCCCTGATAAAGAAGGGATTGAGACCGGACTCCCATCGTCCGGGCTGCAGGCCGGACGCGTTGAAACGAAGCCCTGATAAAGAAGGGATTGAGACGGCAGTGCCTGCCCGAACTCTATCAGCAACCTTGTTGAAACGAAGCCCTGATAAAGAAGGGATTGAGACGCTGACCTCCTACCTCGCAGTCATCGACGGCATCGGCGTTGAAACGAAG
>CALGAR010000128.1 GCA_937959285.1 uncultured Bryobacterales bacterium | reverse complement strand
GGCTGCCTTCCCGTGCCCCCTCCCGTTGGGCACGCGCTTCCCGATTGTTTTTCTCGCCTTTCCGCTCCTGCTGCTGTTGGGTTTGCTCTGCCATGAAATCAAGCCTCTGTCAGTAAACTGGCCCATTCCAGAGCCACACGCCCTGCCGGCCGCAATCGGCCTTGGGCAGGGTTTCTGCCGAGAAATTCGCTGGTGAGCTCGGACCGCAGCTTGAGCAGCTCGCGCTCGCGAGTCGGCCCGAGCACACGGCTCAACCGGCGATGAAATCGCCAGGGTCTCTCAAACCGTTCGCCCTTTCCACGTCCGCTTTTCGGGCCGGAGAGCGTCCCTTCCCGGTAAAATGACCCGATTTCGGACAGGAATTGCCGTGGACACCCGAACTCTTTGATCATTTTCGTCATGGTGTCCTTGATGCCGGCGGCGTCGCCCACACCTTTCCACTCGAGAGTCTGCCCGAAAAGGTGAAAACTGTCTCTCGCGGTGCTCTTGGCAATCTTCAGCATTCTGCCAGCATCGTCGTAAACGGAAGCAAGGGTCGCCTCAGCGCTTGGAGCAAGCGCCAGCGCCATGGAGATGGTTTTGCCCTCGGGCCCAGGATATTCCTTTAAGGCCTCTTCGCTCAAGCGATGGAAGAGCCGCTGGATCTCCCGGGCAAGCAGGATCAGGCTATCCCAGGAACCGTAAACGGCGAAGTCATCCCCGCCGGAATAGAGAACCGTCACTTTGCGCCAAAACTCGGGGAGCGAGCACAGGACTTCCAGTTCTCCGGCGAAAAACTGCTTGTAAACGACTGAAAGCTGAATATGCTCTTCGATGGTCTGGGCGCGGCGGAGACGAATTCCGAAGTTGTCGACGTCGCCTCGGAGAACACCCCAGACGTGCCGGCCCTCTGCCCTCATGGCGAGGGTTTCGAGACTCGCCGGGAGGCGGCCTTCGTCATCGAGGGCGGTGTGACGGGCGACGGGAATGGAATCCGGACCGCTGCCGATCGTCCATTGATGCTTGCCGCTGCCGATTTCAATCCGTCCCGGATTCTCCTGGGACCAGCCGACGGTCCCGGCGTCCCGCAGATTGACGAACATTTCCTGCGAGAAATAACCGTCGGATGCCACCGGAGCAGGTGGATCGAATGGCTCAAAGAGCGAGGATGCGCCGGCAGCCGGCGTTCCCCGCTCGCGGGACATCGCTTCCGTGATCCGCTTGCGGACGTCGCTCCAGTCTCCAAGATTTTCCGTGCCGGCCCACGCAAGCTTCAGTTCGCCGCCGCTCATTTGCTGAATTTGCGCGTTGGCGTTCGCCAGGAACTCCTCGGCCTGCTGCCGGACTTCGAGGGGCAGAACCACCAGAAACTGGCCGCCGCCGCTCGAACCGAGAAGAATCCGGGCCAAGCCCAGCTCCGCAAGTAAGGCTCGCGGAAGGACTTCGGTCAGCAGTGTCACCCAGCGGGAGCGTCCTGGCAGAGGACTGGCGCCGGCTTCGACATCGCTACCGTGGACCCCGGAAAGCAGAAAAGACTCGATTCCGAGTAGCTTCCCCTGCAAGAAGTACTGAACTGACATGAGTGGTCGGATTACGAAAACTCCAACTCTAGCACACCGATCCGGCGAATGGAACGATTGCCGGTTTCCGTTACTTTTCCTTGATTGCGAGAGCGTCCACCTTGGAAACCGTGGCTCGTCCGGCGGAATCGGTTGCTTTGATCGTATAGACGGCGGGGCCGGGCGTGGTCGTCACGCACATCCTCTCGGATGGTTTGACGGGCCCGACGTTCGGCTCGATCTCTACTGCGGTCGCCCCGCGAACCCCATAGCAGATCGTAGTGAGCGATCCAGGAGACACAGCGGGGGTTGCGGAGAAGAAGAGGATTTGGGGGTCGTCTTCCGGCGAACCTCCTTCCGGCTTTGCCTTCGCAACACCCTGCACCGCCACCTGGAGTGTTTCTGAGATCTCCTTCCCGTCCGCGCCTTGGGCAACGAGAGTGAACCGCGTCGTCGTTTGCGGGGAAACTGAGAAACAACGGTTCAGGGAGGGTTTGAGCTCCTCCACTGGCGGATCCAGACGTACCTGCTTCGCTGCCTCCACTCCGTAGCAAAGAGTGGTCGATTCTCCCTTCGCAATCACCCCAGGACTCGCGTAGAACTGGGTGATCTTTACCGGGTCCGTCTTGGCCGCCCGCCCGGTATCCTTTGAGGACTGGGTTGAACATCCCAGACTGGCCAGCGAAGCCAGGAATACGATCTGCCATCGTTTCATTCCATCGATTGTATCGATCCCGGCCGGAATTCCAGTAACCGCTCCATCCGGTGTCCATCTAGAAGAAGAACAGGAGGACCTTCCGTTGGCGAAAGTGGTGGTCGTGACCGGGGCGTCAGCCGGGGTGGGCCGTGCGACTGTCCGGGCGTTTGCCCTCGAGGGCGCGCATCTCGGGTTGATCGCAAGAAATCGCGAGCGGCTGGAACGAGCCAGACGAGAGGTGGAAGATGTCGGAGGGCGAGCCCTCGTACTGCCTGCCGATGTGGCCGATGCGCGCGCGGTGGAAGACGCAGCCGATCGCGTGGAGCGGGAACTTGGACCGGTCGACATCTGGGTCAACAATGCGATGGCCACGATCTTTGCGCGGGTCGTCGATACAAGACCGGAGGAAGTGCGGCGAGCCACGGAAGTGACCTACCTGGGCACGGTGTACGGAACGATGGCTGCGCTGAGGTACATGTACCCCCGCAATCGCGGGGTCATCGTACAGGTCGGGTCCGCTCTCGCATACCGGTCGATCCCGCTGCAGGCGGCCTACTGCGGAGCAAAGCATGCAATTGTCGGCTTTACGGATTCCCTCCGCAGCGAACTCATCGCAGACGGCAAGGACATCCACGTCACGGTCGTCCATCTGCCTGCCTTGAACACGCCGCAGCACAGTTGGTGCAGGTCACGCCTTCCCCGGCACCCCCAGCCTGTACCCCCGATCTATCAGCCCGAGATCGCCGCCGAAGCGATCGTCTGGGCATCGAAGCAGCGTCTTCGAGAAGTTCAGATCGGGTGGCCGACCGTCGCGGCGATTATGGGGCAGAAAGTGGCGCCTGGCTGGCTTGATCACTACTTGGCGGACTACAACGTTCAGCAGACGAACGAGCCAGCGAATCCAAACCGCCTGGACAACCTGTTCGAGTCCGTGCCTGGCGCCTGGGGGGCGCACGGGGAATTCGACGAAGAGTCTGCAGCCTTCAGCGCGCAGGCTTGGGCGAGCATGCATCGAAGCTGGCTGGCTCCGATTGCGGGCGGTCTGGCGGGGCTGGCCTTTGGCGCCGCTTTTGCGCGGAAACGGAAGCAGGGTCAGAGTGCGGATCAGGCGACCGGCCTACGATCCGGCGCCAGGGGCAGCGAACGGGCAGTTCCCCTGAAGCGGTCTTAGCGGGACTCCCGCGCCGCCCGTTCTTCCAGCAACGCCTGCAATTGCGCTTCAATCTGCTGAATCCGGCGGGCCATCTCTTCGAGAGCCTGCCCTTCGGGGTCGGGCAGTTTGCCGTGCTCCAGGACTTCGACCGGTTCGCCACGCGTCCTTACGACCCGGCCCGGGACTCCGACGACTGTCGAGTTGTCGGGCACCGAGTGGACAACAACCGATCCGGCTCCAATCTTTACGTTGTCACCAATCTGAATGTTGCCCAGAACCTTTGCTCCCGTTCCGATGACAACCCGATTCCCGATCGTCGGGTGGCGCTTGCCTTTCTCCTTTCCCGTACCGCCGAGTGTGACGCCCTGGTAGAGGAGAACGTCATCGCCAATTTCAGTGGTCTCGCCGATGACGACTCCCATGCCGTGGTCGATGAAGAACCTGCGGCCAATGGTCGCACCCGGGTGAATCTCGATTCCGGTGAAGAACCTTGAAATCTGCGAGAGCAGCCGCGGAATCAGCGGTACACGGGCCTTGTAGAGTTTATGGGCCAGCCGGTGAATCAGGATGGCGTGAAATCCAGGGTAACAGAGAACGATCTCCAAAACGCTTTTGGCGGCTGGATCTTCGCGAAAAATGGTTTCTATCTGTTCCCGGATCGTACCGAACATCAGACTACTATTATCGCCTGCAATCAGCTCTTCATCATTTCTCCGAGACGCTTGAGCACCGGCTCCAGCTTCTGAGGCCGGTCGAGCACGCCGCGGAAGAGGTCTCCCGTCCGCTCGAAGCGATCCAGGACGTTCGCCATACGGAAGTCGTGCGGTCTCAGCCCTCGCTTCACCTCTTTCCATTCGAGCGGCGTCGCTACCGGCGCTCCGTCGTAGGCCCGAAGCACATAGGGCGCGGCAATCGTTTTGCCTGTCGAGATCTGAAGGTAATCGAAGTAGACGCGGCCTTTCTGGCGCTTTGAGACAGTGCGCGGCGTAGTGAAGAGATCGGGAGCGTCACCGTAGACGAGGTGAAAGAGAATCTCGGCAAACGAGCGGACCTGCTCGTACGTGTATCTGGGCTCAAGCGGGATGTAGACGTGCATGCCGTCTCCGCCGGTTGTTTTCGGATATCCTTCCAGCTCCAGCCGATCGAGCTGTTTCTTGACGAGCAGCGCCGCGTCGATGATCAAGTCAAAACTGGCGCCTTCGGTGGGATCAAGGTCGATGAGCGCGTAGTCCGGATGCTCCAGGGTTCCGATCCGGCTCATCCAGGGATTCTGGTCGACGCAGCCGAGATTTGCGAGGTAAAGGAGCGTCGCCCGGTCGTCGGCGACGACGTAGCGAATCGATTCCCCGCGATGCTCGGAAGGAATCGGCTCAATCCGTACCCAATCGGGAGTGGATTCGGGCATGTCTTTCTGAAAAAAGAACGGCTCGTGGATCCCGTTCGGGTAGCGCTTCAGGGACAGCGGGCGATTGGCGAGATGCGGCACAAGGAGGTGCGCGACGGCATCGTAGTAGTTGATGATGTCGCGCTTGGTGTAGCCATCCTTCGGGTAGAAGATCTTGTCGAGATTGGTGAACTTTAAGTTCCGCCCATCGACGTTCAGGGTGACCTCCTTCTTTCCGGGCGGGATCAGAGGCGATCGCCCTTCATGCTTTGCTGCCGCTTTTCGAGGTTTCGCCCGCTTTGAAGGCGCCTTCATGGTGTCCGGATCCTGAGCTACTTCGCGGACGACTTCCGATGGCTCCACATCCGTGCGCAGACCGACGAAGACCGGAGCTCGCAATCGCCCATCGCGAGTCCACTCGGAAAACTTGACCTCGCAGACAACCTCCGGGCGCACCCATGTGATGTCCTTTGCGACATCGGGCTTACCGGCAAAGGGCGGCTCTTTCGTGATCAAGGGTTCGATCTGCCGGTAGATTGTCTCCATCATCTTCTCGTCGAAGCCCGTCCCGACGTTCCCTGCATACTCCAGAGCTCCGTCGCGGTGATACGCGAGCGCAAGCGAGCCGAAATACTTTCTCTCGCCCCGCGTGAAGCCAGCAATCAGAAACTCCTGCTGCTGCGTCACTTTGAGCTTGATCCAGGCGCCGCTCCGGCGGGACTCGTACCGGCTGTCCTCCCGTTTCGCGATCACCCCCTCGAGCTGATGCTCCCTGGCCGCCCGCAGCATCGCGGCGCCATCGGTCTCAAAATGCTCCGAATACCGGATCCGGTCGTGGGGCTTCAGTATCTTCTTCAGCAGCGCTTTTCGTTCGAGAAGCGGAACGTCTCGCAGATCGTACCCATTCCAGTAGATGAGATCGAACAGGATTAGGGTCACGGGCGAGCGGCGCGCCATGTGAGCAATCGCGTTAGGATCCTTGACCGAAATGCGGGGCTGGATCAGTTCAAAGCGGGAGCGTCCCTGTTCATCCAAGGCAACGATCTCGCCATCCAGGATTGCTGTTTCAGCGTCCGCGTAATGCGGGAGAATCGCGAGTTCAGGATACTGCTTATCTACGCTGAGGCCGCGTCTCGACACCAACCGTAACTGGCCGCCGCTGATATAGCAAATGGTTCTGACTCCGTCCCACTTGATCTCATAGATCCACCCTGCGCCTGTGGGAGGATTCGTCCCGAGCTGCGCCAGCATCGGCGCAACGTTCCTCGGCATATCCGACTTCACCGCGCCGGGCGGGATTTTTACGTCCTGTTGGCGTTCTTTTGCTCTCTTCCCGTGGCTTCGCGCCTTCGCATTCCGCGGGGGAGGGAGGTCGGCGGCTATTTCTTCCTGCGTGCGGCCCGTCGCTACGCTGCGCGCGTAATCTTCGATATCCCAGCCAGGGACCGCCTCGTCGTCGCGCTTCTTGATCAGGAGCCATTCATTGTCCTTGCCCCGGCCCTTCATCCGGACGAGCGCGAACTCGCCTTTCAGCTTTTCTCCGTGCAGCCGGAACTTTAAATCACCCCGTGCGATCTGCTCCTCTGCCGTAGCTGTGCCCAGCAGTTCGTATACGCCACGATCCCACAGCATCACGCTTCCTGCGCCGTAGTTGCCCTTCGGAATGTTTCCCTCGAAGTTGCCGTATTCGAGAGGATGGTCTTCCACCATGACGGCGAGGCTTTTGGCAAGCGGCTGAAGGGACGGGCCTTTGGGAACGGCCCACGATTTCAAGACGCCGCCGATTTCCAGGCGGAAGTCATAGTGAAGGCGTGTGGCATCGTGCCGCTGTACGAAAAACCGGCTGCCTCCCGGCTCCGTATGCTCCCCCGGCTTCGGCTCAGGGGTTCGATCGAACTTCCGCTTTTGCGCGTACTCTTCCAGTGACACGTGCCTTCGCTCCCTCCATCTTATGGCTTATGACGGCCGGGCGGGAGAAATCACGACAATTGAGAAACACGAGAAAATCCCCTGTTACAAAAAGCCGAAACTTGTGTCCAACAGCATGATGGAGGCAAAGCGCACTGCCGCAACTGTTCAGCCGCGGTAGCAACGCTACTGCGAGAGCAACGCTGATTGGATTCGTCCTGCTGGTCGCCGCGTTAACTGCGGCGTCTTACTGGCTGAATGGTTCGGATTACGTGAAGCGCGTGAATGTGCCAATCAGTCAGCCGGTGCCATTCAGTCACGAGCATCACGTGCGAGGACTGGGCATCGACTGCCGGTACTGCCATACAACCGTCGAGGTTTCTGCCTTTGCCGGGATTCCGCCGACCGAGACTTGTATGACGTGTCACTCCCAGATCTGGACCGACGCCGAAATGCTCGAGCCTGTCCGCCAGAGCTATCAAAACAACGTCCCGCTCACTTGGAATCGTGTGTACGACCTCCCCGGCTTCGTCTACTTCAACCACAGCATTCACGTAAGTAAGGGAATTGGCTGTTCGACGTGCCACGGCCAGGTTGACTCGATGCCACTGATGTGGCGTGTGACGCCGTTGACGATGGCCTGGTGTCTGGAGTGTCATCGAGCGCCGGAACGATACGTACGGCCGCGGGAGGCGGTTTTCAGCATGTCGTACCGGCCGCCCGCGAACCAGCTCGAACTAGGCCGGAAGCTGATTGGTGAGTACAACATTCGAAAGCTTACAGACTGCTACACGTGCCATCGATGAAGCCATCACGAATCGATCCGGAAGCGATTCGAAGCCGGCTGCGGCAGGCTCAGGGCAGGGACTACTGGAAGACCCTCGAAGAGTTGACCAACACGGAGGAGTTCCAGCGCTGGGCGGAGGACGAATTTCCTCATCGCTCCATTGAGTGGCTTCGCTCTCCCAATCGAAGAGAAGCTCTACGCCTGATGGCGGCCTCGTTTGCGCTTGCCGGGCTGACCGGCTGCACTGTTCAGCCGCAGGAACAGATTGTTCCCTATGTTCGTCAGCCTGAACAGCTTGTGCCTGGCAGGCCGCTCTTTTTCGCGACTGCGATGCCGATCTGCGGGTATGGCTTGGGACTTCTGGTGGAGAGTCATGAAGGGCGCCCGACCAAAGTCGAGGGCAATCCGGCGCATCCGGGGAGTCTGGGCGCAACGGACGCGTTTGCTCAGGCCTCCGTGTTGACGCTATACGATCCGGACCGTTCCCGCGCGGTGACGTTTCGTAACCGCATTACAACCTGGCCGCGCTTCCTGACCGAGGCCGCCGGAATCCGCGAGAGGCAGAGCGCTACGGGCGGCGCAGGGCTGCGGTTCCTTTTAGGGGCTACAAGCTCTCCGACCCTGGCCGAAGAGATCCGGGAACTCCAGGCAGCCTACCCCAAGGCGCTGTGGCATTTTTATGAGCCCGTGGGCGGTGCTGGAGCGCGTAGCGCTGCGGTCTTCGGACGCAGGCTTCACCCAATCTTCGACCTCACCGCGGTTGACGTCATTCTGTCGCTCGACGCGGACTTTCTTGCATCCGGGCCAGGATGCCTCGTTTATTCGCGGCAGTTCGCCGACCGGCGGCGTGTTACGGGCGACATCAAGAACATGAACCGGCTGTACGTGGCCGAGCCGGCGCTCACGTCAACAGGAAGCGTCGCGGATCATCGCCTGCCGATTCGGGCAGTCGACGTTGAGCCTCTTGCGCGGGCTTTAGCGCGGGAGGTCGGAGCAGCCGTAGAAGAAGCGCCGGGCAAGCTCGGCGATGCCCAGCGTGCGTGGATCAAGGCCGCCGCGGCAGATCTCCAACGGGCGCGAGGGCGCAGTCTGGTTGTTGCGGGCGAGGGCCAGCCGCCCGCGGTTCATGCGCTTGCTTACGTCATTAATGAAGCGCTTGGAAACGCGGGGCGAACGGTCCGATACACCGAACCTGTGCTCTTGAACACAGAAGACTACATGCAGTCTCTCGGTGCGCTGGCCGAAGCGATGCGGCAGGGGCAGGTGGACACCCTCGTCATTGCCGGAACAAACCCGGTCTACACGGCGCCGGCGGATTTGGGGTTTGCCGAGGCCATGGCCCTTGTCCCAACGCGAATACACCTGGGATTGTACCGGGATGAGACAGCCGAGCTGTGCCAGTGGCACATACCGGAGACTCACTTTTTGGAAAGCTGGGGTGACGTCCGGGCCTACGACGGGACAGTCAGCATTATCCAGCCGCTCATCAAGCCGCTCTACGACGGAAGGTCCATCTATGAATTTCTCGCGGCGTTCACAACCGCGCCGGACCGCCGCGGATACGACATGATACGGGCTTACTGGCGCAAGCAGAGCGGCAGCACGGACTTTGAAACTTTCTGGCGCACGGTCCTTCACAATGGGGTTGTTCCAAATACGCAAGCTTCCTCTGTAGCCGCGGCTGCCAACGCCGGCGCGATACCACCGCCCGCTCCCTCCGCGGAAATCGTCGCCACGAACGTCGAGATTGTCTTTCGTCCGGATCCGACGGTTTGGGACGGACGGTTCGCAAACAACGGATGGCTGCAGGAGCTTCCTAAGCCGATCAGTAAACTGACCTGGGACAACGCCGCTCTGATCAGCCCGGCGACGGCGAAGGCGCTGGGCTTGAGAGATGAAGACGTCGTAGAGGTCTCTTATCGCGGGCGTTCCGTTCGGGCCCCGGTGCTGGTCATGCCCGGTCACGCAGACGACAGCGTGACAGTGCACCTGGGCTATGGGAGACGGCGCGCGGGCTCCGTGGCCCAGGGTAGGGGCTTCGATGCTTATCAGTTAAGAACGTTCGATCGCCCCTGGTTCGGAGAGGGTGTAGAAATCCGAAAGCTCGGAGAGACGTACTCGCTGGCGAGGACGCAGGGGCACCACGAAATGGGCCGCCGCGATCTGGTTCGGAGCGTTACTCTCAAGGAACTTCTCAAAAACTCCGCTTCCACCGCGCACGAGGGACAGCATCCGGCGCTATCCCTCTATCCCGAGTATGCCTACTTTGGCTACGCCTGGGGCATGGTGATTGATCAAGGTATCTGCACGGGTTGCAGCGCGTGCGTCGTCGCATGCCAGGCGGAAAACAACATACCGGTCGTCGGCAAGGCGCAGGTGCTGAGGAGCAGGGAAATGCACTGGCTCCGAATCGACGTCTACTATCGAGGCGAGCCGGAAAACCCCGACGTATATCACCAGCCCATGCTGTGCCAGCATTGCGAAAGGGCTCCTTGCGAGCCCGTCTGTCCGGTCGCCGCGACGGTGCACAGCGCCGACGGGTTGAATCAGATGGTGTACAACAGGTGCGTCGGCACGCGGTACTGTTCGAATAACTGTCCCTACAAAGTCCGTCGGTTTAACTTCTTTCTCTACTCGGATTGGTACACGCCGAGCTTGTATGCGATGCGAAACCCGAATGTAACGGTTCGCAGCCGCGGCGTGATGGAGAAGTGCACCTTCTGCGTGCAGCGCATTGAGAGCGCAAAGATTCAGGCTTCCAAGATGAACCGCCGCGTGGAAGAAGGCGAAATCGTGACGGCTTGCCAGGCAGCCTGCCCGACGAGAGCAATCCATTTCGGGGACCTCAACAATCCCAACAGTGCAGTTGCTCAGATGAGGCGCCACCAGCTGGGTTATCAGGTCCTGGCGGAACTCGACACACAGCCGCGGATTTCCTATTTGGAAGTCGTGCGAAATCCAAATTCGGAGATGCCTGAGGCATGAGCGTTGACGATCAGCGGACAACCGTAGCAAGGCAGTCCGGGGAGCCCTTGGTGGCCCCGGGCCACGACTTGGAATCGGTCAACGAGCAGATCAACCGGATCGTCCTGCGGCCGGCGGGATCCGGCTGGCTGTTCGGATTCACAGTTGCGTTCCTCCTGCTGATCGGGCTCATGTTTGCCATATTGGCGCTCATGACGCGCGGGACCGGGATTTGGGGTATCAACATTCCGGTAGCGTGGGGTTTTGCCATCATCAACTTCGTCTGGTGGATCGGTATAGGCCACGCAGGCACCTTGATATCCGCCATTCTGCTGCTGCTTAAGCAGCAGTGGCGAACTTCCATTAACCGGTTCGCCGAGGCGATGACGCTGTTTGCCGTTGCTTGCGCGGCGCTGTTTCCAATCCTTCACTTAGGGCGGCCGTGGGTGTTCTACTGGCTGCTGCCTTACCCCAACTCGATGCAGCTATGGCCGCAGCCTCGGAGCCCGCTGATCTGGGACGTCTTCGCGGTTACGACATACGGGACCGTGTCGTTTCTGTTCTGGTACGTCGGTTTGATTCCGGATCTCGCGACACTCCGCGACAGGGCCGTGAAGCCCCTGAAGCGTAAGTTCTATGGCATCGTTTCCCTGGGCTGGCGGGGCTCGGCGATGCACTGGCGCCGTTATGAAATGCTCTACCTGCTGCTCGCAGGCGTGTCGACGCCGCTTGTGGTCTCAGTTCATAGCATCGTGAGCTTCGACTTTGCAGTCAGCGTGCTGCCCGGCTGGCACACCACCATCTTTCCGCCCTACTTCGTCGCTGGCGCCATCTACTCCGGATTCGCCATGGTGTTGACGCTGACGATACCCATCCGGAAGATCTATCACCTCGAAGACTTCATCACAATGCGCCATCTCGACACGATGGCCAAGGTGATGCTCGGCACGGGCTGGATCGTGGCCTACGGATATTTGATGGAGCTCTTCGTCGCGTGGTACAGCGGCAGCTACTTCGAGCAGTTCCTGGTCCGCAACCGTCTCTTCGGACCATTTGGCCCCGCGTATTGGGGGTTGATTCTGACGAACGTCGCGCTTCCGCAGGCGTTGTGGTCGAGGCGGGTCCGCCGCAACCCGGTGTTGCTCTGGTGCCTTTCTCTCGTCATCAACACAGGCATGTGGCTGGAGCGCTTCATCATCGTGATTGTCAGCCTCCATCGCGACTTCCTCCCGTCGTCCTGGGGAATGTATTACCCCACGGCATGGGATTGGGCCACGTACCTCGGGACCTTTGGGCTCTTCTTCACGCTTCTGTTTCTGTTTATTCGATTCCTGCCGATGATTTCGAACTTCGAGATGCGAGAACTGGTGCATCGCACAAGCACAGAGGGGGAACACTGAAGTGGAAGGCAGCCGCCTGGAAACAAGGACATGGGGCTGGATGGCGGAGTTCGATCAGCCGGAGGATCTCCTATCCGCGGCTGAGAGGGTCCGTGAAGAAGGCTATCGGAACGTGGACGCCTACGCGCCGATGCCGGTTCACGGCCTGCCTGAGGCGTTGGGATTGGGGCGAACCTGGATCCCACAAATCGTACTCGCCGCCGGCCTGCTTGGCGCAATTGGCGGCTTTGTGTTCCTCTACTACATCACCGTGATTCATTACCCGCATAACGTAGGCGGACGGCCCTTCTTCAGCTGGCCCTCGTACATCCCGATCATGTTCGAGACAACGGTGCTGCTCGCCGCAATTTGCGGCGTGATCGCGATGATTGCCTTAAACGGCCTTCCCAAACCGTATCATCCCGTCTTCAATGTGCCGGAGTTTCTGCGTGCGAGCCAGGATAAGTTCTTCCTGGTCATCGAGGCGTCCGATCCGCAGTTCGACAAAGACAGAACCAGGGAGTTTCTGGAAGGGCTTCAGCCAGCGGGCTTGCATTATGTCGAGGATTAGCGCCATCGCAGCAGTAGTTTGGTTGGGTGGCTTTCTTGTGAGCTGCCGCCAGGATATGCATGATCAGCCGCGATACAGACCGCTCAGCGCGAGCCAGTTCTTTGGCGACGGCCGCTCCGCCCGGGATTTTCCAGAAGGTACGGTGGCGCGGGGGCAGCTCCGGCTCGATCAGGCGTTTTATGAGGGAAGGGTAGGGACTCAGGAGACGAGCGAATTTCCAATTCCCATCACAGCGGCTGTGCTTGACCGCGGACAGGACCGGTACAACATCTACTGTTCGCCGTGCCATGCCTACACCGGAGAGGGCAACGGCATGATCGTGCAGCGAGGCTTCACGCCCCCTCCCTCGCTCCACGAGGCGCGGTTGAGGAGCGCGACTCCAGGCTACATCTACGACGTCATCACCAACGGATTCGGAGCGATGTACAGCTATGCGTCCCGCTTACCGCCGGCGGACCGCTGGGCGGTAGTCGCCTATGTCCGAGCGCTGCAACTGTCCAGGGCGGCGACGATCGCGGACGTTCCCGAGGACCAGCGTCCGGAACTGGGGCCTCGGCCACCAGCGCC
>CALGAR010000127.1 GCA_937959285.1 uncultured Bryobacterales bacterium | reverse complement strand
CTAACAGTTCTATCTTCAACATTGGCACCTTCCGGAGCCGGGGACTCATGGCCAGCGTGACGCAGGCAGTCGGCGACAGGGTTACTGTGAGTATCGCGTACGGGACGGGAGGCGCGCTGAGAATTGACGGTGACGGACTGCCGATCGGAGATGCGGAACAGTTACGCCAGCAACTGCGAAGCGTCCAGCGCCACTGGGTGAACACTCGGGTGTCGACACTGGTGCCTGTGACGGGCACTCGCATTACGACAAGCTACCAGTGGACAGACGGCAGCGCTCTTACCCCGGTGCATACCTACATCACCCAGTCCATCATTCCTCAGACCGGTTTCAACGTGAACATCCGACAGCCAATCCCCCATGCTGGGCTGCCCGGACGTCTGGAAGCCACCGCGGATCTCAGGAATCTTCTGGCTGATGGCTATTTGCCGGTGACCACCGCCAGCGGCCGGACAGTCCGGCTGATTCACTCCCCGCGGGCCGTTCGCGGCGGGCTTAGCTTCATTTTCTGACAATCTCTTCAACCTGAGCGGAGAGTATCGGAAGGGGAAGGGACGGAGGGTTTCCGTCCCTTTATCGTTGTTTCTTAATCCGCATCCGTGCTCGTGCTTTCGCGAACCTCAGTCTTTTTGCTGAGGTCCTCGGCGAGGATGATCGCTTCAGCCAGATCGCGCATCGGGCGGCGAAGGCGCCGGCTTTCGTTGCGCAGCCGGAGATACGCTTCTTCTTCGGTAAGATTATGCCGGTATTGCAGAATGCCTTTTGCGCGTTCCACCAGCTTCCGCGTCTCGAGCTGGCGCTTCATTTCCAGGGTCTCCTCCAGCAGGCGTGCGTTCTCCTCTGCCAGGCGGCTCTTAGCAACCGCACCTCCCATCTGCTCTCCGATAAAGGTCAGCAGTGAGATCTCTTCTGGTGTATGTTCGTGCGGATCTCTGTGGTGAACGTTGATGACGCCGATTACCTCTCCCGCCGTGACCAGCGGCACAGAGAGAAAAGCTTGGTACGTGTCCTCGATCAGTCCTTGGAACCGCTTAAAGCGATGATCTTCTGCAGCATTTCGAGAAAGGGCTACGACAGACCGATGCTCGGCAACCCATCCGGTAACCCCTTCGCCCATCCGCATACGCAGGATGCCCAGTTCATTGGCATGCGGGACCTGCGATGCGCGGAGGACGATTTCGCCTGACTGATGCTCGATCAGATAGACCAGACACGCGTCGCAATTTGTTACTTGCACTGTTAGACCGACGATCTCTCCCAGCATTTCGTCGAGGCTCAGCTGGGAGCTGACAATATTGCTGATCCTGTGTAACAAAGAAACTTGGGAAGATGGCGCTGGCTCCATAATTGACATCGTTGCCATGCCCCAACGTAAACAGGCGCGGCGGTAACCGTCCAATCAAAAGTTTCTATTGGTCCTATCGTGGAAGTTTGGAATTAAGCTAAAGTCTTGAACATAATCAATCTTTGGCGAGGCTGTTATCATGTTTAAGCGTAGCCGCAAAATCTCGCTGATTTTGCTGAAGCTCGCAACCGGCCTTGCGCTAGCCCAGTCCGCTCTGCTGCCTGCCGCGTGGATTCAGGTTCGTTCTCAGAGCTTCGAATTGCTCACAGACTCTGGAGAAAAAGCGGCGAAACACGTTCTGGACCGCCTCGAAGAAGTACGCCGTGTTTTCTCGAGCCAATGGACACCGTCACGTCATCCGATCCGGGTGATCTTGCTGAAGTCTGCCCAGACATTTGCCGAGCTGCGGCCAACCGCCATTGCGCGAGCGTTTTATCAGGGAGGAGGCGAGCGCGATTATCTTGTGCTCCACGCCGGAGACGATTTGAGCGACAGCGCTGCACGGCACGAATATGTCCATGCAGTGCTGCAGCACACAGCGCCCGCGATGCCGAAATGGTACGAGGAAGGCACGGCGGACTTCTACTCGAATCTGAAGATTGAAGGGGAATTCGCTCAGATCGGCTTGCCAATTTCCGAGCATCTGTACATCCTCTCGCGTGCTCGCTGGCTTGACGCGCAGCAGCTTGGAGAGGTCAGCCAGAATTCTCCGCATTATGAGCAATCGGATCTGGCTGCGCTGTTCTATGCACAAAGCTGGGCGCTCGTACATATGCTGCATGCGCTGCCCGAGTACCGGCCCGGCATTCCCCGCTACCCGCAGCTTCTCGCGCAAGGCGTTCCACCCGGCGCGGCGTTTCAATCCGCTTTTGGTAAAACCCTGGACGAAGCATTGCGGCAGCTCCGCAGCTACATATCCAGATCCCCGCTTCCTTCAGTCCGCCTGCCGCTTGGAGCGCCCGATACTAGCTCCATCGAAGTTACGCCCCTCTCCCCCTTGGACGGACAGCTTGCCCTGGCTGAACTGTTTCTGCTAACGGGAAAGCAAGAGGGCGCGGAGCGCATCTACCTGCAACTGGCGAAGCAGTATCCTGAGTCGCCTCAGGCCGCGGCAGGGCTGGGGATCCTCGCTGTGCAGCGGCGCGACTTCCAGGAGGCACGGCGCCAGCTTCGTCTTGCAATTGAACGCGGCGACCGGTCCGCCTCCACCTACCTCGAATACGCCATGCTCATCCGTGACTCCGGCGGCAGCAGGTCCGAAGTCCGCGAGAACCTGTACAAAGCCCTCGAAGCGAACCCTGATCATCCGGAAGTGCACTTTGTGCTGGGCGTGATGGCATCAGGCGAGGAGCAGTACGAGGAAGCAGTCGCTCATCTCAACCGAGCCAGCGCAACTCTGCCCCGGCAGTCCTCTTTGTGGCATGCCCTTGCCATGGCTTATTACCACCTGGATAACCGCACCGCCGCCCGCAATGCAGCTCAGCGAGCTCTTCAAAGCGCCGCAAATTCGCGTGAACTGCAGATGGCGCAAGCAGCACTAGCGTTGACGGAATCTCCTCCACAGAAACAGCCCCCGCGCCGACGGCTTTCGACTGTCGTGCCGGAGAGCTGGAAGGAACCAAAGGGCGAGCACCGGGTTGAGGGACAGCTTGTGCTGGTCGAATGCTCAGACGCCGGACTGAGGTTACATATCGACGGCCCGCAGCGGGTCATATTGCAATCTCGGAGGCCGAACCGTGTGCGATTGAAAAATTCGCCGGACGTGAGCAGAGAGCTTTCCTGCGGCCCTCAGAAGGACCTGCGGGTGGTTGCCGAGTATCGATCCGACGGAGAGTTAGTCTCGCTGGAGTTCCGCTAGGTCCTTCTTTCAGTTTGGGAGGTCGTCGGAAAGCCGCCCTTCCGCGCGCAGGCGCTCGAAGCCTTCGATCGTCCGGCGCAGCCCTTCCGCGAGTGGAGTCTTCGGAATTCCAGGAACGAGCGAGCGCAGCTGGGAATCATCCATCCGGAAAGCGACGGGAACCTGCGGCCCTTCAAACGTGATCTGCGATCCTGGACGGAGGCACTCAAGCTGCCGCACGAGCTCGTCGATCGCAACAATGTCCCCGGCAAGGTTGAAGACGTAAGCCCCTTCAATCGGAGACAGAAGGCACCGAACGAACGTCTCGGCGACATCCTCCACATACTGCAAGTCCATGAAGCCCGAAAGCCTGATTTTGAAGGGTTTCTGGAGGGCGATCGCTTTCATAGCAAGGGTGGGGTCGGCGGTAAGTCCCGTATCGCGGCCCACTCCGTACACCGTCCATGGCCGCAGTCCGATGCTCGTGATGCCGTTCGTGGCGTAGAACACCCGCGCATTTCCTTCGTTGGCCTGTTTGAAGACGCCGTAATGCGTCGCGGGGCGCAGCGGGTCGTTTTCGTTCAGAGCGCGATCCTCGTAGCTCTCCCCCGGCCCCCAGACTGCAGCAGAACTGGCATAGGCGACGCGAACCGGGCGGCCTGCATCACGGGCAGCCTCAAACACGTTCAGTGTTCCAATGACATTCGCCATCCCGCCCGCGACCGGATGGGTTTGACAATAGGGCATCAAAACCGCTGCCAGGTGCACGATATGGGTAACACCGCCGTCCTTGACGAGCGCCTTGATGCGAGCCGTATCCTCGATGGCTCCGGTCTCTATGACCACTTTGCGAACCATTTCCGGGGGCGCGATCTGCGAAAGGCGGACCGGATCCGGACTGAGATCATAAGCCAGGACATCGATCCCGCGATCCAGCAAACACTTCATCACCCAGGAACCTATGCATCCCTGAGCGCCCGTCACCATTACCCGCATCGAAAGACCTCCAAGAATTCAAAAAGAAGGCGGACCCGCCTGAGGGAATTTGAATCTTATCACGCCGCTGGCGGTGATGACTCTTCCGATGCCAGGCCATGCGGCAGCCGAGCGAGGGCGAGTCCAACCAGCAATACAAGCGCCAGCGCAACGAGACCGTTTCCCCGATACCACAGATTCGGCTGATCAATGTGAGCCGCAGCGCCAGTCGTCCCGAGCAGTAGGAAAATTCCTGCGGCAACGGCGCCGACGTTGGAGCCGGTTGTTCGCAGAATCAGGAGGGCCGCGCCCAGCCAGACAATAGAAGCCCCGGCGAGAAATAGGGCTTGCTGGATGGTCGGCTGTCCTGCGGCGAGCAGCACGATCAAGCCGGCGATCAACCCAATCCGGAGGCGGCCGTGCAGAAACCGAACTGCCAGGCAGGCTGCGACACCCGCAACGACGATTGCCGCGATGCTCCTTGTGACAGTCTGGTTCAGGACAGCGAAGACGGGCAGAAAGGTCTCAAGGCCGGCAGGCAAGGATAGCGAGTAACTGTAACGCGGCCCGGGAACGAGCTGTCCCAAAAATCCCAGTATCCGGTTGAGGCCCCAGACCAGCGCGGCAACTGCCGCGGCAGCGGGCAAGGATGGCGGCAGGGGCAGTCTCTCTCTCAGCGTCATTTGCAGGAACATGTCCAGCACCATCACGCCAAGAAAAGCCCCGACTCCGGACAGGAACACAGTGATCAGGCTGCCCGACAGCGTGCTCACGATGTAGTTCGCCAGCGGCGTTTCCGTCGTATAGTCGGCAAACAGCAGCGGCCATTCGTTAAGCATTTCCAGAACCGCCAATGCGCTCATGAGCAGGGCGGCACCCCAGTAGACCTTCCAGTGGTAACGGTGCGGATTTTGGGGCTGCAAACGCCCGCTAAGCCTCCCTATGAAGAGAAGCAGAATCATCAGAGCGAGGACGCCCAGAGCAGCCGGAAACAAGAGCGTCTGGAGTCTCGGACGCTCAAAGTCGCGCACCCACGCCTCCGGTAAGTAGAGGTATCGCTGAAAGTTTGACGGCTCATAACCTTTGATCTGGAGCGATACGCGGGCCCGCGCCTCACCCACCTTGAATTCCAGCGACTCCCAGACGAAGGAATGATCCGTGCGGTTCGGCCGTTTTTCGATCTGTGAGTCGACCAGCTTGTAGCGGTCCAGATCGATGCCTCTCCAGCCAAGGTGGATGCCCGCCAGATCGAGCGCCTGCTCAACCGTTAAATTCGCGCCGCGGGCGTTTTCGGCCAGCACGACGTCCGCCCGCGCAATTCCGCCTTCCTGGTCGACGTAGAAGTACCGCTGCTCCTGCTCGAGCGGCCGGAAGAACCAGACGCGCCAGAGGTTGGGCTGGGTCCACTGTTGCAGAAGCCGGTTCGCCTCGGCGGGTCCGACCTCGCGGCGGAGGTACTCATACTCGGCAATCCGGATGTTCGGAAGATACTCCGTGACCTTCCGCCACAACGTATGGTCAAAGCCTAACTGCCCAAGGCGTAAGACCCCGGCCGCCTCAGCCTGACGCCGGTTGATCTTCACCTCGAGGAAATCGCCAATCCGCGTTGGCGCAAAGATGAGGCCGCCGATGAAAGCGACGGCGCCGGTTGCGTACAGGTAGCGGTGCGGCCATCGGACAACGGGACGCAGCGGCGGGGGCGCGGATTCAGCCCGCGCTTCTTCTAAGAGTGCGGCAGGGGGAGAAGGCTGCCGCCGGGCCCCGTTCAGCATCTCCGGGTCAACCAGAAAGCCGCCTCGCCGTTTGTACAGGATCAACGACGCCAGCAGAGGGAAGAAAACGGCCCCCGCCACAAACCACCCGCTCAAGCGGAAGAAGAGGTTGTCGGACTGGAAGAGGAACAGCCCGATGAGAATGGCATCAACGGTGTAATGCCATACCAGCGTGGCCAGGATTCCGAAACGCACCATCAGGAGGCCTGCAGCGACACCGATCACTCCCACCTCCACCCCCCGGATCCAGGCTGGCTGCTGCGGGTAGTTCGCGTGGAGAAATCCCCAGATGAAGGCGGGCAGAACAATAGCCAGCCATGCGAATCGCAGATAGCGCTTCAAGAAGGGAATCGCGAACAGCCGGAACCAGAACTCCTCGGAAGTCGCTGCGAGTAGTGAGATCGTGAGCGGATAGAGCCAGGGCAGCCATGTGGAAAGGAGATCGGAATAGGGAACCTCTTGCGGGCTCCAGACCCCAAACTTTCTGCCAATCAGATAGAACGCCACGACAAAGGCAATGTGAGCCGCGGCGAAACCGTAACCCGTCACCGTCGCCAGAAAGAATTCTTTCGTGGCTACCCCTTTCGCGCTGAACGCGCTCGCCAGGGACAGCTTCTCCGGATGCTGGGCACGGTACAGCGGTTCGCCTGCGGCAGCAGCAAGGACAACGTAGAAGAAAACAACGACGCCTGAGCCCACGCCCTGCAGCAGCCCGAGAGCAACCATCTCCTGAAAGGGCGAGCTCGTGGGCATTCGATCGATCACGAAGGCCAGCGCGTTCCACTGGTTGAGCACCATGAGGATGCCGACAACAGCGGAGATCGCCAGGACCGGACGCCACGCAATGGCTCCGCGCCGCAGCGAAAGGATCACGACCGCAACCGCCGACAGAATCAGTGGTACGTAAAAGGCGGTCGCTATCTGCGCAAAGAGGTCATTGCGGGAACGGAGGCCTGCGAACTCACGGCGCCATTGCTCGGGAACATACAACTGCTCCTGATAGCCCCCCACGGCGTCACCCTGAATCACCACCGACCTGCGGTAGGTCGCCGCAGCGGCGCGGAAGTTCTCACGCTCCCAAGTGAAGACGTAATCCAGGCGGTTGGGCCTTTCGATGCGCTGCTGCTCAATGAGCCGGTGGGGCTGCGTTGTCTGCTCGTTGAGAAAGGCTGTGGCGTACTGAAGCGCCTCCTCTTGCGACAACCGGGCTCCAGGGGCTGCTTCGGAAATCACGTTCTGAAATCCAACGAGCCTGCCCTCTGGAGTGAGGAAGACGATCCGTTCCTCCTGTGACGGAGGCCGAAACCAGCGCGCACGCCACCGCCAGACCGCGACCTCGCCGCGCATCAGCCGGTTGGCTTCTTCGAGACCAAGCTCGCGTTCGAGATAGATACGCGCCGTATTGTCGGGGTCAAACAGCGTCAGGTTACGGAAGCCGTCCGTAGCGAGGCCGCGGGCCGCAAGAAAGTCCCTGGCCATCTTCGTAATTTGTTCCCGGGAATACAGGAGTTCGATGGATGCCTCCGGGAAGGCGCGGCTGAAGTTGAGGCGCGTATAAATCGTACAGCCAACGATGATCAGCAGCGAGAGAAGAACGATGCGGAGGTCACGAGTGGTGATTCGTTCCGTATTCATGGTCAGGCACTAAGAGGGGCTGCCTGCCCCAAGTTTACTTCTTCCGGCCTGTCGCCCCGGAGCGAGGCCCAACTCAGAAGCTGAAACTTTGACTGGCTGAAAGGGCGAAAATGATCAAAACAGATGGTTCGATTCCGGTCATTCCGCTCAAAGCTCCAGACTGCCTTTCTGGCTCTGGGCTTGCTCGCGATTCTGGTCACCGGGTGGGAGGCATCCGAAGGCGCGGCATCTTCACTCAGGCAGGCAACCTACGACCGGCTGACCGCTATTCGCGAAACCAAGTGCCGGCGCATTGAGCGGTACTTTGAGGATGTCAGTAACCACGTTCTGGCGCTTTCGTCGGACGAATCGACAATCACGGCGCTCGAAGAATTCAGGAGCGCCTGGCAGGAACTTCCGGTACAAGACGAAGCAAGTGAACGAGAGAGGCTTCTTCGGGACTACTACAACACCTCCTTCGGTCCGCGGCTTCCGCCCGAATTCGACCGCGCGGAGACCATCGAACGCTGGTTCCCTGACGAGCCTCGCACGCGCACGCTTCAGCACTTCTTTCTCTCCGCGAATCCGCACCCTGTCGGATCGAAGGATTTGCTGCTAAGCGTGCCGCAAGCCGGCAGATACGGACGGGCGCATGCGCGGTATCACCCAACTCTCCACCGCTACCAGACGGCCTTTGGGTTCTACGACATTTTCCTGATCGATGCTGCCGAAGGCCGGATTCTGTATTCCGTGTTCAAAGAGATCGACCTGGGCGCAAAACTGACCACGGAACCGTACCGGACAACGGGTCTGGCGAAGGCGTTCGAGCGAGCCATGGCTCTCAAGAAGATTGAAGAATACGTCATCGAAGACTATACGCCCTATGTGGCTTCGTACTTCGCGCCGGCCGCCTTCATTGCCGCGCCTGTCCGGCGTGCCGGATCAAAAATCGGCGTACTGGCGATCCAGGTATCGGTGGACGAGATCAACCGCGTGATGACCGGAGACCACAAGTGGCGCGAGGAAGGACTGGGAGAAACCGGCCAAACCTATATCGTCGGCGCTGACAACACTTTGCGTAGCGACCTCCGCTTCGATATCGAGCAGCCTGAGGATTATTTCGCGCGGTTGGAGCGTGCGGGAGTCTCGCGGCAGGTAATAGAAGCAGTCCGCAGGAACCGGACGGCAATCCTGGCGTTAACCGTAGCCCCCGGTGTAGCAGAGCGGATCAGAAGCGGCAGGAAGGGTACGGAGATGGGCGTGGGGCTGGATGGCGTCCCGGTGCTGCGTTCGTATGCCCCGCTTGCCATCCCTCAGCTCGATTGGGCGCTGGTCGCCGAGATCGATGCAGCCGAGGCGTTACAGCCCGTCACGGAGCTGCGAAGGCGAATCCTCTGGAGCGGCGTCCTGGCGGCAGCAATCTTCTATGCCGCCGCATGGATGCTTGCCCGGACCGTGACCCGGCCGGTCCTGGCGCTGGCCGAGGGAGCGCGCCGGCTTGGCGACCGGGACTTCGCAATCCGCGTCCCCATCGAATCGGAAGACGAGATTGGCCAGCTCGCCTCAGTGTTCAACCGGATGATCGAGCAACTGGAGCAGACCACGGTATCGAAGGAGGAGCTGGACCGCGTGCTGGGCTCGCTGATCAATGCGGTCCTTGTCATCGATGCCAAACCGGGCGACAGCGCTGCAGCGATGTTGAAAGCTCCGGTCCGCGAAGCAAATCCGGCGGCACTGGATCTGCTTCGGACCACCCGCGAGGAACTCATCGGAAAACCGTTCGGCGAGCTGTTCGAGGGGGATGGCTCCCGCGCAGAAGAACTCCTCCAGCGCCTGGTCCAATCGGGACGCCTCCCTGCCGTCGAGACGTCGCTTCTCTCCCGTACAGGACCGGTCCCGGTTCTCTTTACTGCCGCCTTGCTGCCCGAAGAGCCGGGCAGATCTTCCGGAATCATCTGCGCTGCCCAGGACATCACCGACTGGAAGACCGCGCAAGATCAATTCCGGCGGCTATCGAAGGTTTTCAGGGAGGGGGCAGACCCGATTGTGCTTGCCGATCTGGATGGGCGGATTTCGGATTGCAACGCCGAGGCGGAGCGCGTCTACGGCTGGAAGCGGGACGAACTGCGCGGCCAAACGCTCGAAGTGCTGGCGCCGCCGGAGCGCAGAGAAGAACTGCAGCAGGCTCTGAGGCTGTGCCTCAACGGATCGCAGATCCGGAACGCGGAGACAGTGCAAGTGAATTGCGAAGGACGGGAGGTGCCGGTACTGATGACGCTATCCCTGCTCATGGGCGAGAACGCCCGGCCGGCAGGTATCGCCGTCATTTGCAAAGACATCACCGCACGAAAACAGGCCGAGAGCGCTCTGCGTCAGAAGCAGCAGGAGCTGGAAGCCCTGGCCCGGCGGCTGATCACCGCGCAGGAGGAGGAGAGAAGCAGGCTGGCCCGTGAGCTGCACGACGATCTGACCCAGCGCCTTGCAGCGGTCGCAATTGAAACAGGACGTCTGCAACAGCAGGCGAAATCCCTGGATGCGGAGCGGTGGAAGGCGAGCCTTGATGGGATCAAGCAGCAAATCATGCGTCTTTCGAACGACGTCCACGGGCTGTCCCGGAGACTGCATCCGTCGATGATTGACGACCTCGATTTGACCGCCGCCATCGAATCGGAGTGCAGGAGCTTCTTCGAGCGGGGCGGTCCTCCGGTCGAATTTGTCTATCATGGTGATTTTGCGGATGTACCGAAGCCTGTGCAACTGGCCCTCTATCGCATCGTCCAGGAGGGCTTGCGCAACGTCTCCCGGCATTCTGCGGCAGACGACGTGCGGCTGCATCTGGAGCGCAGAGGGGATCTCCTCGAGCTGACGCTCGAAGACAGCGGACAGGGGTTTGACCGCGACGATCCCAACTGGCGGCCAGGGCTGGGCCTCGCAAGCATGGAAGAACGCGCACGGCTTCTGGGAGGGCAATTGACAGTCCATTCGCGCCGTGGCGAAGGAACGAGAATTTATGCCTGCGTGCCCGCAGGAGGAACGGATGAACAAGCCAAGATTGCTGCTGGCGGACGATCATAAGATTGTCCTCGAGGGCCTGCGCGGTCTGCTTGAATCGGAATTCGATCTCGTGGGCGTTGCCGCAAACGGACGCGAGCTGCTGGAGGCCGCGCGCCAGCATCGACCGGACGCCATCGTCGCCGACATCTCCATGCCTCTGCTCAATGGCATCGAAGCGGCACGCCAGCTGAAGGAGGAAGGAATCCCCTCCAAGATTATCTTTCTGACGATGCATCCCGACGTGGTTTATGCAGCTCGAGCGTTTGAAGCCGGAGCCTCTGCCTACGTCCTGAAGCACTCCGCCTCGGACGAGCTGGTTCAGGCAATCCGGGAGTCTCTGCGCGGGCGTACGTACGTTTCGGAGATGCTGCGAGGTCCGGCGCTCGAGGAGTTCCTGAATGAGTCCCGAAGGCGCGTGAAGGACACAATTCAGCTCAGCCAGCGGCAGAGAGAAGTTCTGCAACTACTGGCCGAAGGGAAATCGGCGAAGGAAATCGGAGCAATCCTTGACATCTCTCCCCGCACAGTCGAAACTCACAAGTACAAGATGATGGACGACCTCGGTGTACAAACCAGCGCCCAGCTGGTTCAGTTCGCCATCAAACACGGTCTCGTCTCCGTTTGACCTCGTTCTCAGTACGAAAATTTTCGGATTTTGGCCAAGACCCCTTTCCGGCTTAAATGAAGCCAGAGGAAATCCTCAAGAGAAAGCCAATGATGAAGCACCGGAGCAGCGGTTTGCTGCGCTTTTTACCAGTCCTCGTACTGTTTGCACTTTCGGCGGCTCCAGGAGCCAGCGCTGATTCGCCCATGGACGAGTTGGAGCTGGAAGCCATGGCGCGCAAGGCGAAGACACGCGCGGAGCATGTGGCTGTAGCAAAACAGTATCGCCTCCGGGCCGAGAGCTTTGAGGCAGAGGCAAAGAAACATGAAGCCGAGGTCCAAAAAATCCTTTCGAGGCCGGCGAGCCCACTGGAGTTGAAGTGGCCCGCAATGGCACGCAAGTCGTGGCAGCTTGAGCGTCAACTGGCGATGCAGGCTCGCCGCGCCGCGCAGGAAGCCTACGAGAAAGCAGACTGGCACCTCCGCCGCAGTATTGAAATCGAAGCCGACGAATAAGCTAGAAAGCGTACATTCAACCTAACCCAAACAGCCCCGGAAAGCGGCAGCACGCCGCGGACTGGGGCTCTTTTTTTTGCCTCACGCCCGCGTCCTGCAAACCCGCGCAAAGATTCTCTTCCGCGCTTTACGCTCGCTAGTTTATGATGGAAGAGTTTCCTACCGGCCTTGTTGCCAACCGGTCCTTCCACGCTGAAATCCTGACTTTCCACGACGAAGCCAATCCCACTTCCGGACAGCGGACGCTTATGACACTCATGTTCTGGCCGGTGGTCATCTTCATGGCCATCTCGTTGGCAATTGGTCTGTATACCTACACGCAGGTACGAGGCTCGAGCAAGCGCTACACGGTGTGCGAAGGTTCGATGCCCTTCATTCTGGTGGGAACCGCGCTCGTCGCACAGGCGATCGATGGCAATGCGACGCTGGGAAGCGCGTCCATGACATACGGCAGCGGAATCTGGGCCGGCCTGGCGATTCCAATCGGGCTTGCTCTCAGCCTGTTTATTGTCGGCCGCTTCCTGGCAGCGCCCCTCAACCGCATGAAGCTCCTGACGCTGCCCGAATTCTTCTACCGCCGCTATGGCAAGGCGACGGAGCTGCTTGTTTCTATCCTCACAATGATTTCCTTCACGGTGGTTGTGGCTGGCAATCTTTCTGCAGTTGCGTGGATCCTTGCCGTGGTGAGCGGCTTCGAATATCTGCCGTCGCTCCTTGTGGTCACACTTGTCATCATGCTCTATACGATGGCTGGCGGCCTCTACGCCGCCATCTGGACAGATTTCCTTCAGATCCACGTGGCCATTGCCGGTTTTGTCCTCGCCGCGGGCTGGCTGCTCGCGACGCGGGGTTGGGAAGCGATTGTCGCAGGGATCCCCACCAAGTTCCTCGATACATCGGGCATCGCAACACTAGAAGGCGGCGGGCTCGTTAACTGGTCTTTCATCATCGCGCTCGCATTCGGCAATGCAATGGCGCTCGACTTTATGGAGCGTGTGTTTGCGGCGAAGAGCCCGGAGGTGGCGCAGCGGTCCTGCTACTATGCCGGCGCGCTGACGGTTCTCGTCGGCCTCTGCGGCTCAATCCTAGGGATCGCGGCAATTTCAACGGTGTCGAATGCCGCTGATCCACGCATGGTGCTTCCGACGCTCGCTGCCAATTCCCTGCCCTATTGGATCGGCGTGCTTGTGTTCACCGGCATTGTAGGCGCTTCCATGTCGACCGCAAATGGCGCGATGCTGGTCATCTCCGTCGTGATGGCTCGAAGCGTTTTGCAAAGATGGCGCGGAACAACGATCAGTGACAAGAAGATGCTCCTTCTGTCCCGCCTGCTGGCCATCCCGACCGCGGCAATCGCCGCCTGGGTCGCTTATGTTCGGCCCGAGCCGGGAGTTCTCCTGGTTGTTGCGTTCGACATTGTGTTTGCGGGATGCGTTGTCCCTCTGTTTTTGGGCGTGTACTGGCAAAGAGCAAATGCAGCGGGGGCCATCAGCTCGATTGCCGTCGGGACTTCCGCGCGGATCGCCTGCCACTTTCTGGTTCCTCCGCCGCTTATGGGGCTGGAAACGCTGGTTCCTCCCGTGCTTAGCGGCCTTACCTTCGTGGCGGTCTGTCTGTTGACGGAACCGGGAGTCGCAAGAGAGGCGAGGGTCATCGAAGCGCCGGATCAACTGGTGTCGGAAGGCACAGAAGGATAGCGGAGAACGTCTCCCGCTTGCGCGCTGTGCAGGGCGGCCTAGCTGGCCGCCCGCTTGGCGAGATAAGCTCTCCAGCCGCCCAGACTGGTAATCTCCTGAGCATCCTGAACGGCCCACGGTTCGCAGAGGAAGCCCTTCACGCTGCTTCCATCTTCGAGCGTAACCGTGCCAATCGTCAGAGGCGGCGGCACAGCAGTTACGAAAGGACCGAAGGCGTCTTCCGGTACTGCCCAGACCTCCGCCTCGATACCCGGCCCCTGAAAGCCGGGCTCGCGAACCAGACCCGGCTTCGCGGGGATGGTTCCACTCAGCGCGTACAAGCGATATTCAGGCGCTGTCCGGCAGGCGCGAATGAGCCTCGCCCCGCGCTCCGTCAATTGATAGTTCAGCGGTTGCCCAGTCAGATGGGCTCCGAGTACGGCAAGCGCAACGCAGCCGGGCGGCGCCTCCGCCGGCGCAACCGGCAGCGTGGAATCCAGCGCGACGGAAGTCCCGCCAAGAGACCCGCCATTCAGCCGGTGAAAACGATCAGCAAGCTGTAAGAGAGCGTGATCGGCGAAAGCCCGGCCGATTAAGGTGACGCCGAATGGGAGCCCGGTTGATCGAAATCCCGCAGGCACGGCGACTGCGCTCAGATCCAGCAAGTTGACGAAGTTCGTGTAATAGCCCAGATTCGTGTTCAGGCGGATCGGATCCGCCTCCACCTCCGACAGCTTGTAGATTGTGCCTGTCGTTGGAAGCATGAGGACGTCGATGTGATTCCACACCTTCTCCGTTTCACTCCGGAGCTCCGCCAGACGGTACTGCGCCTGAAACGCGTCAACCGCAGAATACCGGTCTGCCGCCAGAATGATCTGGCGGACAACGGGATGAATCGAATCAGGCTTCTCTTGAGCAAACTTCCGAATGGCCGCCAAACGCTCTGCTACCCAGGGACCTGAATAGAGCAGACTGGCGGCATCTCGAAACGGTGAGTAATCGATTTCGACGGGCTGTCCGCCTGCCTGCTCCATCCTGGCGACCGCTGCCTGGTAGAGCGAGGCAGCCTCTTCGTCGCCGAAAAACTCAAGTTGCCCGCTTCGGGGAATGCCGAAACGGAAAGCGCCCCCCAGCCAGGGTGAAGCGCCATCCCCTGCCTGAGTTGCCCGCGAGAAAGGATCTGTTGGGTCGCAAGCAGCGGCGACGTCGAAAACGTCCCGCGCATCCGCACTCGTTAAAGCGAAAACGGACACGCAATCGAGGGTCCGGCACGCTGGAACAACCCCCGCCGCACTCAGTAAGCCCCGGCTGGGTTTGAAGCCAATGATATTGTTGAAAGCGGCGGGAACGCGGCCGGATCCCGCCGTGTCCGTTCCGAGAGAAAAGCTCACCAGGCCGTTCGCGACAGCCACGGCGGACCCGGAACTGGAGCCGCCCGACACGTAATCCGGATGAAAGACGCTCCGGCAGGCGCCATACGGAGAACGAGCGCCCACCAGTCCTGTCGCGAATTGATCCAGATTCGTTTTGCCAATCAGGATCGCGCCTGCGTTCAACAGACGCTCCACAACGGGAGCCGTCCGCGGCGGAATGTACGCGTAATCCGGGCAACCCGCGGTTGTCGGAACGCCCGCAACATCGATGTTGTCCTTAACGGCGAATGGAAGGCCGTAGAGAGGAAATTGATCCTTTGGCGCGGCCTGCAGCCGCTCTGCCTGCGCCTGAGCCTGCTCCCGTGTCAGCGAAATCCAGACAGGACGGAGTGCTCCTGCTTCGATTCTCCTGTAGACTTCCGCCACCAGGTCTGCGGGCCGGAGCCCGCTCGCGTAAGCCTTCCGCAAGGAAGCGAAGTCCAGGCTCAGCTCTGAAAGAGGGCTGTTCACGACGCCGCCCCCGCAACCCGGACAACCGCCAGTGTCTGGCCCGCCGTAACCATCGAGCCCGGCGAGCACCGCATCTCCACGACTTCTCCGGCGTGGGGTGACGTTATTGCCATTTCCATTTTCATTGCCTCAATCACGAGCAGCTTTTGCCCTGCCTCGACGCGCTGCCCCGGCTCGACATGAATGTTCCAGACGCTGGCCGTGATCGGCGCTCGTATGCCATGGCAGCCTTCCGGGATCGCCCCGTTCGTGGGAGGCGGCGGGGGAGCCTGCAACGACGGATCGGCCATATGCTCAGCCTGACCCGCCGCAGCCCAGCGTTCCCTCTCCTCTTCGAATGCCGCCTGCTGTTTCCGCTTGAATGCATCCGCTTCGGCTCGAATGGATTCGAGGAACGAATGATACTCGCGAAGGCGAAAAGTGCCTTCCTCTATCTGGAGCTGATACTGCCCGCGCGGAAACTCCTGCCGCAAGCGCAGAAGCTCCTCGCTGCTGACCGGGTAGAAGCGGATTTGATCAAAGAACCGGAGCAGCCAGGGCGATCCGGGCTTGAAATCCCTGGTGGTCTTGTACGTGTTCCACATCTGCACGGTCCGGCCGACGAATTGATACCCACCCGGCCCCTCCATGCCGTACACGCAAAGATAAGCGCCGCCGATGCCAACGGCGTTCTCCGGCGTCCACGTTCGCGCGGGATTGTATTTGGTCGTCACAAGCCGGTGCCTCGGATCCACGGGAGTCGCGACGGGCGCCCCCAAATACACATCGCCCAGCCCGAGCACCAGGTAGCTGGCATCAAAAACAATGCGGCGGACCTCGTCCACGGAGGAAAGCCCGTTAATGCGGCGGATAAATTCAATATTGCTCGGGCACCATGGAGCGTCGGGGCGTACGGACTGCATGTACTTTCGAATGGCGAGCTGTGTCGCAGGATCATCCCATGAAAGCGGAAGATGAACCGTGCGAGTTGGCACCGTCATGTCGTCGATGTCCGGCAGCGACTTCTCGGCCGCATGCAGAGCCTCAATCAGTTCTTCCCGGCGCAGCAGGCTGCTGTCATAGTGAATCTGCAGAGACCGGATGCCCGGAGTGAGATCGATGATTCCCGGAAGCTGCGCCGCCCGGAACCACTCCATAAGCGCGTGCGCGCGTAAGCGCAGATTGAGGTCGAGCACTGGCGGTCCGTACTCAATCAGCAGGTAGCGATCGCCGGAAGCCCGCACGACGATCGCTGGAGCGTGCTCCGACCCGGCACACTGCTCCAGAATCGCCGGCTCCTTGCAGACATCGTTGTCCGGAAGCTGCGGCAGCGGTGTAGTGAGTGTAGAAATGGTTTCTTCGATAGCGCGATCCATCGCCAGCGCCTGTGCTAGGGTCAACCGGCGGAACCGCACAGTGTCTCCGGGACGCAGTTGCCCGACTTTCCAGAGCTCGGCGTTCACGATCACAGCAGGACACACGAAGCCGCCGAGGCTCGGCCCGTCCGGCCCGAGAATCACGGGCATGTCACCGGTGAAGTCAATCGACCCGACACCGTAGGCGTTGTCGTGAATGTTTGAAGGATGCAGACCGGCCTCACCGCCGTCTTTGCGAGCCCAGGAAGGCTTCGGGCCGAGGAGGCGCACGCCGGTGCGGTCGGAGTTGTAATGAACCCGCCAGGCCGTGGAGAAAAACATATCGATGTCGCCGGCAGTAAAGAAGTCAGGAGCGCCGTGCGGTCCATAGAGAACTCCAATCTCCCATTCCGTTCCGTACTGCGGCTTTGCTTGATCCGGCAGTGAAGCTTTCGATGGCGTCGAGGCGGGCTCTGGCGCGAGGCGCAGCATATCACCCGCTCGTAGCGGGCGTCCGGCGTGTCCCCCAAAGCGTCCCAAAATGAACGTGCTCCGGCTGCCGAGATACGACGGCACGTCAAACCCGCCGCGTATCGCAAGGTAGCCACGGCTTCCCGCTCCCTCGACAGCGCCCATAGAGAGAACGGAGCCTGCAGGAACATCCACAGCCTCCCAGAGAGGAATGGGCTTCCCGTCAAGCGTAGCTCCCATCGACGCACCGGTAAGAGCGATCGTCGCAGGGACCAGGAATCGAAGAGACGGGCCCGTCATCGTGAACTCGAGACCCGCAGCAGACTCCTCATTCCCCACCAGGCGGTTCGCCAGCCGGAATGCCAGCGAATCCATCGGGCCGGAGGGCGGGACTCCTACGTCCCAGTACCCGAGGCGGCCGGGAAAGTCCTGTACTGTGGTTTGCGTGCCTGGCTCCAGAACTTCAATCGCCCGGGGCTTGTACACAAAGCGCTGAAGGAAGCTGGTGGGGAAAGCTCCGGCTTCGAACTCGGGATCCGCCGCCACCATGCGCAGATAGTCGAGGTTGGTTTCAATCCCGGAGAGTCGCGTTTCCGCCAGCGCCTTTCGCATCTTTGCCAGGGCCTGGGAACGATCATCGCCATGCACAATGATCTTTGCGACGAGCGGATCGTAAAAGGGTGTAATCTCCGTTCCCGCCTCTACCCAGGTCTCACAGCGGACATCTGTCGGGAAGACTGCTTCCGTCAGTACTCCTGCGCTCGGCTGGAAATTCTTCGCAGCATCCTCTGCGTAGATTCGAACCTGGACTGAGGCGCCGCGCGAAACGGGCCGGGGCATCGCGAGGTCGCCCAGCTCGCCTGCCGCCTCGCGCACCATCCACTCCACAAGATCGACACCGGTTACTTCTTCGGTGACGCCATGCTCTACCTGGAGGCGTGTATTGACCTCAAGGAAGTAAAACTTTTGGTCGTCACTGTCATAGATAAACTCCACCGTGCCCGCAGATCGATACGCCACCGAGCGACCGAGTCTGACCGCTGCTTCGCACATCTGCTGGCGAACTCTTTCCGGGAGGTTGGGAGCGGGCGTCTCTTCGATTACTTTCTGATTTCTGCGCTGCGCCGAGCAGTCGCGCTCGCCGATTGCGATCACATTGCCGGAACCGTCACCGAAGATCTGAACTTCAATGTGCCTAGCCCGTTCGACGAATCGCTCCAGATACGTTCCCGCCTGCTGGAAATTCGCCTTCCCGAGCCGTTCGACTGCAGCAAACGCCTCCGCGATCTCTGCTTCGGACCGGCACAGCCGCATGCCGATGCCGCCGCCTCCGGCGCTGCTTTTCAGCATCACCGGAAAGCCAATCCGCCGCGCTTCTTGCAGCGCGTCCGCAGAGCTGCCAAGAAGGCCCGTACCAGGCAACAGCGGCAGGTCGCAAGCCTTTGCCAGTTCCCGCGCTGTATGTTTCATCCCGAAGGCACGGATGTGCTCTGGAGAAGGCCCGATGAACACGAAGCCTTCGCGAGCGCATGCTTCAGCGAAATCGGCATTTTCACTCAGAAATCCGTATCCCGGATGAATCGCTTCCGAGCCCGATTTTCTTGCAGCTTCAAAAATCCGTTCGAAAGAGAGATAGCTTTGTGCAACGGGCGGCGGGCCGATACACACGGCTTCGTCAGCGGACGACACATGAAGGGACTGGGCGTCCGCTTCCGAATAAACGGCGACGGAGCGCACGCCCATCCGGCGCAAAGTACGAATGATCCGGCACGCAATAGCGCCGCGGTTTGCAATCAGTACTTTCGAGAACATGGCCGCTTCAGGACACCGAATCCCAGATCAGCAGGCGGACCGGCGTCGGGTTGTACGCATTGCATGGGTTGTTGAGCTGCGGGCAGTTACTGATGAGGACCAGCGTGTCCATGTCAGCCCGCAACTCGACGTACTTGCCGGGCTCAGAAATACCGTCCTCAAACGTCAGCCGCCCTTCCGGCGTGACAGGAACGTTCATGAAGAAGTTGACGTTATGGGAAAGGTCGCGCTTCTCAAGACCTCTGCCCCAGCCAATCATCGCTTTGAGAAAGCTGTTCCGGCATGCGTGCATATATCGCTTTTCAATCGCGTACCGGACCATGTTGCTCTCCTGCGCGCAAGCGCCGCCCAGCGTATCGTGCCGCCCGCACGTGTCCGCCGTAATGGTCATGAGGACGTTCCCGTTGATCGTGAGCAGCCGTGTCCCGGTGGTCAGGTAGATATTTCGCTGTGCGGTAATCGTGTCGATCGCGCTGTAACGGTCTTCGTAATCATGAGCGTTGAAGAAGAACGTGTCGACCGCCTGGTTCCCTCCCAGATCCACAATGCGCAGCGTCTGACCCGCCTTCACTTCATAAATCCACGGATCACCGGCAGGCAGAACGAAGTCGTAAATGGCATCCGCCGGATTGAGGTTGCTTTCAACCAAAGATTGAGTCGCCATGATGATTGTTCTCCTTCGGCTCACAGAAAGTAGCGTTCGGTAAGGATGAAGCCGCGTTCGTTTTCAGGCCTCGACGTTCTGCAAGGGTCATCCGACCCGGCTGGGGGAACCCGGCGAATCGACAAGTGCACGGGCTTGGGATCGTACTTGTTTCCCGGCTCAAGCGGATGCTGGCAGGTGTTCAGAATCACCAACGTATTCAACTCGGCACGAAGCTCCACGTAGTCGCCCGCCTTCGAGTTGCCGAGTACATACTCCATCGTTCCGTCTTCAGCTACGACCACCTTGCTGAAGAAATTGATGGACGGAACAAGGTCTCGCGGACCGAGACCGTATTTGGCCAGCTCGATCAGAAAGCTGTCTCGGGAGTTCTTGTGAAAGTTATTGCGATGTTCCTGATATGTGGCGACGCCGTACTTCGCACACACCATGGGAGCGGTGGAATGTCCGCCGATCGGGTCATGCCATCCGCATGTATCTTCCGTAATGGAGCAAAGAATACGCCCCATGTCGGAGTAGATCACGAAGCCCTTGGTGAGCCGCGCAATATGCTGCGCCTTCAACGTGTCGGGCATGTTGTACCGCTCGACGGGATTCTCGAAGTTGTAAAAGAGTGTTGCGACGTTAGCGCCTCCCTGGGTATCGGTAATCCGCAGAGCGGTGCCTCTCTTCAAGACATGCGACCAGGTAGACCCTCCCGGTACGATCTCTTCCCAAAGAACTGAATTCATAAAACAGTCTCCTTGCAATGCAGAAGCGCGCAGGCAGGGCACGTCCCTTAGTCCAACGACAGGGTGGAGAGTGTGAACGCGAAGATGGAAACGACAGGGGGACTATGTTGTCCGGCGGGTTACGGAGGCGGACAACACGATCAATGCGGACAGGACGGCGTTAGAAGAGGACTAAGGAGGGAGGACCGCAGCAAACATCCATCGCCGTCAGGCGCAGAAGCACACGAGGTTCAATTTTTGCCCGTGTGGATCCGTAATAGCCGGACGTCATAAGACCACATGATTGCAAAAATCAACCGAAGCTGCAATAGAAATCTCAGAGGGGGAGAGCCCGAGAAGCACTAAGCAGGCGAATCCCCCACTTCCTTTTGCAGTTTGTAGAGTTCCGACTTCAGCCGCTCAATGATAGCCTTCTGCGATGGGTCTCCGTAGAGATTATTCATCTCACGCGAATCCTTCTTCAGGTCGTAGAACTCCCACTCGGGCGTCGTCTCAGGGTCTCGGGCGCCCTTCATGCCAAGCGGCTTGCCGTAGTAGTAGATCAGCTTGTGCTGCTTCGTACGGATGCCATAGTGCGCGGGCACGTGATGATCGGCGCTGTTGTGCATCCAGTAGCGATAGTACATAGCGGTGCGCCAATCCCTGGGAGTCCGCCCTTCCAGATTCCGCCGGAAACTGCGGCCCTGCATCTCCGCCGGCGCCCTCACCCCTGCGTAATCAAGGAACGTGGGCGCAAAGTCGATGTTCAGGATGATGTCGTCATTCACGGATCCAGGACGAATCTTGCCCGGGTAGCGGATGAGGAACGGCATTCGCAAGGATTCCTCGTACATCAACCGCTTGTCGTACCAGCCATGATCGCCCAGGAAGAAACCTTGATCGGACGTGTAGATTACGATCGTGTTCTTCGACAGACCCTCTGAATCGAGATAGTCCAGCAGCCGTCCGACGTTATCGTCGACGCTCTGAACACAGCGCAGGTAGTCTTTGATATAGCGCTGATATGCCCACTTGCGAAGCGCGTCACCCTCGAGGCCGGGCGGCGGGTCGGCTTTCAGATCGCGTTTGTTGTTGTCCTGGCCAACACGCATCTTGACGTTCGCGACGCTGGCCGCTTTGCCTTTGTAGTCATCGTAGAGGTTGTCCGGTTCTGGAATCGTCTCATTCTCGAACAGGTTAACGTACTTTGGCGACGGTTCCCACGCACGGTGCGGCGCCTTGTGATGACACATCAGGAAGAACGGTTTACTCTTGTCTCGGCTCTTCAGCCAGTCGAGGGAAAAATCTCCGATCAGGTCGGTGCAGTAACCTTTATAAGTTTTCTTCTCGCCATTCTCGATGAATACGGGATCGTAGTAGAGGCCCTGCCCGGGAAGAATCTTCCAGTAGTCGAATCCGGTAGGGTCGTTGTGGAGGTGCCATTTTCCCACGATCGCTGTCTGGTACCCTGCCCGGCGCAGTTCCTTCGCCACGTTGTTGCGGCTGCCGTCAAGGGGATCGGCGAGCGTGTAAACGCCGTTTTTGTGACTGTATTGTCCGGTGTGAATGGCCGCCCGGCTCGGAGTGCAGATCGAGTTCGTACAGAAGCAGTTGGTGAGACGCATCCCGTCTCGCGAGCCGGTCAATGTTCGGCGTCCGGTTGATCTTGCTTCCGTACGCGGAGATTGCGTGGGACGCATGGTCATCCGCCATGATGAACAGGATGTTCGGCCGCTGCTCCGAAGCAGCGGAACTGCTGACGGCAGCGCCGAGCAAGCTGAGGAACTGTCTCCGAGTCTGACCGAACACCATTGGCATGGTAGCTTTTCGCTTTCGAAGTTTTGAACTTGTAACAGAGAGGAAGTCTCTCACAGAGAGCCGGACCGTTCAAGAGCGGATGGAGTTTGATCAACAGCGGTTGCGGGCTTTGACTCGCAAGCGGAAGCATTTGTTACCATTTCGCGAGCCCAAAGAAATGGTGTAATGATACTGCTCCATCAGCGTCAAGATAGAGTGCGGCACCCTTAGCATTAACATTATGGCACTGCCGAATCCTCTGTTGATGAGGGATAATGCTATCCACTGAAGTTCCATTGGCTCGAAGGGAAACAAAATCGTATGACCTTTCGTAAATTACTTGGAATCGCCTGCTGCGCAGTGTTGACTGCGGCGTGTGTACCGACGGCTTCGGCAGCGCCAGCCGCGCAGGAAAGCCGCACTCCCGACGTCCCCTACGTCCCCACTCCCCAGGCGGTAGTTGACGAGATGCTGAAGCTGGCCCAGGTCAAGAAGGGCGAGGTGCTTTACGACCTCGGCTGCGGTGATGGGCGCATCGTTGTCACGGCCGCCAAAAAGTACGGGGCCAAGGGAACAGGGATCGACATCAATCCCGAGCGCATCCGTGAAGCTCAGGAGAACGCGCGGAAAGCTGGGGTCGTAGACCAGGTTCGCTTCATTGAGCAAGACCTCTTCCAGACCGACCTTCGCGATGCCGATGTCGTCACCCTGTATTTGCTGCCGAGCGTGAATCTGAAGCTACGGCCGAAGCTCCAGTCCGATCTGAAGCCGGGTGCCCGGGTTGTTTCCCATAGCTTTGATATGGGCGACTGGCAGCCGGATAGGACGATCGAGGTAGACGGGCGAAAGATTTATCTGTGGGTAATCCGCAAGTCTAACTAACCAAACCCGCACCCGGACGAAGGCTCCTGCTCGAAATCCGAGCTTCTGCCTTCGAGCCGGGTGCGTGCATTCAGCGGCTAGTCCTCAGGCACCGGAAATGTGTCGCCTGTATCAGCCACCCACTGGCGCAGCCGGGATAGCAGCTTTCTCCTCTCTGCTCGATACCGGTTGTTGTGAGCTAGATTCGCCAGCTCAAACGGATCCTCCGCAAGATTGAACATCAGCCACGGAGTGTTTTCAAAACAAACCAGCTTCCAGCCATCCTTCGTAACGAGGCCGCGGTAGGGGCGGGCAACGCTATTTGGATGCCCCGTAGGAATCACGTTCTGTAAATACGCGGAATCCGGCTCGGACGGCGCGTTCTCCTTTTGAATCCGCAGGTGGGAGTAATCTGTCCCCTCCATCCAGGAAGGCTTCGGAATGCCGCAGAGTCCAAGAGTCGTTGGCGCAATATCGACGTGGTTCAGAAGAGCGGAAACGCGTCCGGTTCGCCATCGCTCATAGCGCGGCTGCCCTCCGCTGATGATAAAAGGAATTCGAATCGACTCTTCCCACGGCGCCGTCTTCCGATACTGGCCTTGAGACCCGTGCATGTCGCCGTGATCGCTGAAGTAAATAATGTGGGTGTTCCAGGCCAGGCCGGTCGCTTGCAGCACCTGTCGAATCTTTCCGACATTGTCGTCCCAGTTTTCGATCATGGCGTAGTAACCCGCCAGGTCCCGGCGCGCCTGCTCCTCGATTGACCTCACCGGCGGCACGTTGCGCCGCATCTCCAGCTTGGCGGGGTTGAACCTGCGCATGTATTCTTCCGGAGCAACATACGGGTCATGAGGAGGCTGCACAGAGAGAACTGCAAAGAAGGGCTTTGCATTCCCCGACTTCGCCTCCTCCGCGCGATCACGGAGATACTTGATGAACAGCTTCGAGAGCTCGTCCGTCTCGTAGCCCGGCAGCCGGTAGTGGAATGCATCCTTTCCCGCTCCTCCGTGTACCCAGCTGTCCCACTGACTGTTGTTGTTCTCGTAGCCGACCCAGGTATCAAACCCGCCTCGCCGCTCAGGCTTCGTGATGTGCATGGCTGCGCGGCCGTTGCGCTCGTGAAATCCGTCGAGATGCCACTTCCCAAAGTAGGCCGTCTGATAGCCGGCGTCCTTAAATGGCTTTGCGATCGTCGGTTGTCCCTCAGGTAGGGGATACTCGTGCCCGGGGACGCAGTGGTGCGGATAGCGTCCGGTAAGAAGCGATCCTCGGAACGGACAGCACAGCGGAAAGCCCGAGAGAGCGTTCGTAAAGTGCACGCCCTGCTGCGCCAGAATATCCGCATTCGGAGTCCTGACATTCGGGTCGCCGTTGCAGCTCATCGCCTGCGCACGGTGCTGATCGGAAAACAACCAGATGACGTTAGGTCTTCGTGACAGTGCTGTCGTTTGGCTGCCTTGCGCGGCCATGCCCGCAGACGGATGTACCATACCGATTGAGGCTGCGGAACCAGCCAGAAAAGTGCGTCGATCCATACAGCCCAATTCTTTCAGATCGATACAAAGACCTCCATTACCCGCGAGCAACGGGAGGGATAAACTGGTGGTAGAGCCACTGACATGGTCAAGCGCTCGGTGTCGGAGGAAACGATCCAGAACGGGCTGCGATATCACGGCCTCGATGCCGAGAAGCTGATCAACGCCTTCCGCATCATGTACCTGTCCCGGCGACTGGATGACCGGGAAGTGATGCTGAAGCGCCAGAATCGCATCTACTTCCAGATTTCCGGAGCGGGACACGAGGCAATCCAGGTCGCAGCGGGAATGCTGATGCGCCCCGGCTATGACTGGTTCTACCCCTACTATCGCGATCGTGCCCTCTGCCTGACTCTCGGCGTGACTCCCGCAGAGATGCTGAAGCAGGCGGTAGGAGCTGCGGACGATCCCGCGTCCGGCGGCAGACAAATGCCTTCGCACTGGGGGCACGCGCGCTACAACATTGTCAGCTCTTCGTCACCCACGGGTACTCAATTCCTCCAGGCAGCAGGCTGCGCCCACGCGAGCAAGCTCGCCGGAAAGGACGAGGTAACTCTGGTGTGCACCGGCGACGGAGCGACCAGCGAGGGAGAGTTCTGGGAGTCGTTGAACATTGCCTGCCTGGACCGGCTCCCGCTGCTCTATCTGGTGGAGGACAACGGATACGCGATATCCGTGCCAATCGAACGGCAGACAGCAGGCGGCAGCATTTCGGCGCTGGTTTCCGGTTTCCCCGGTCTCTTTCGAATCGAGTGCGACGGGACAAACTTTCTCGAATCCTACGCCTCATTCCAGCGCGCCGTCGAGTATTGCCGCTCCGGCGCGGGACCCGCGCTGGTCCATGCACACGTCATCCGCCCATACTCCCATTCCCTCTCTGACGATGAGCGTCTGTACAAGACGCCGGCGGAGCGCGAGGCCGAAAAGTCGCGGGATCCGATCGTCACATTTCCCGAGTGGCTCATTCAGGAAGGGATCCTTGATCGCCGGGCGTTGCAGCGCATCGTCCACGAACAGGAGCAGGAGGTTCAGGCGGCCACTGAAATCGCGCTGAGAGCGCCAAGCCCCGAGAAGGATTCGATAAAGCGCTACCTCTACTCCCCGACGTTTGATCCCACAGATACCGCCCTCGAGAAAGTGCCGCAGTTCCGAGGCGAGCCTCGGACGATGGTGGACGCGATCAACCAGACGCTGGCGGAGGAGATGCGGCGGAATCCGAAAATCCTGGTCTTCGGAGAAGACGTCGCCGATTGTAGCCGCGAGGAGAACCTGAAAGAAGTGAAGGGCAAAGGCGGCGTCTTCAAAGCGACGGCCGGTTTGCAGTTGGAGTTCGGAAGCACGCGATGTTTCAACACGCCTCTGGCAGAGGCCGGCATCATCGGGCGGGCGATCGGACTGGCAACCCGCGGCTTTAAGCCAGTAGCTGAGATTCAGTTCTTCGACTACATCTGGCCGGCGATGATGCAGATCCGGGACGAGCTCGCCACCCTGCGATGGCGCTCCAACAATGCCTTCTCAGCCCCGGTCGTCATTCGCGTCGCAATCGGCGGCTATTTGAACGGCGGAGCTGTATATCACAGCCAGTCCGGCGAAGTTATCTTTACCCATAATCCGGGCCTGCGGGTCGTCTTCCCTTCGAACGCGCTCGACGCCTGCGGCCTCCTGCGGACCGCGCTTCGCTGCGACGATCCGGTGCTCTTCCTGGAGCACAAGCGGCTCTACCGCGAGCCGTATAACCGCAATCCTCATCCAGGCGAAGATTTCACCGTCCCGTTCGGCAAAGCTCGGATCGTAAAGCCTGGCGCCGATTTGACGATCATCACGTACGGAGCACTTGTTCAAAAGTCTCTGCAGGCCGCGGCAGAAATCGAGCGGCGCAGACCCAAGACAGTCGAGATCATCGATCTGCGCTCCCTCTCTCCGTATGATTGGCAGGCGATTCGAACGTCGGTTGAAAAGACAAGCCGCGTGATGGTTGTTTACGAAGACACGCTTTCGTGGGGCTACGGGGCTGAGATTGCCGCACGCATCGCTTCGGAGCTGTTCCAATTCCTTGATGCCCCGGTGAAACGTGTGGCAGCCAAGGATACGTGGATCGCCTACAATCCTCAGCTCGAGGCTGAGATTCTTCCGCAGACGGAAGACATCGTAGGCACGGCGGAAGAAGTACTGAACTATTGATTGCGTTCAGCGTGCTTTAGCGTCCGCTCGAAGAAGTCGGTCATCCCTTCCAGCATCTGCCGCTGCACAGGCCCGATCACGGCGTGAGCCTTTTGCGGGTAAAGCATCAGCTCAAACTGCTTCCCAGCACGCTGGAGCGCATCGGTCATTTGGAGAGTGTTGGCAAAGAGAACGTTGTCGTCTTCGAGATTCTGGACAATCATGAGCTTCGCCTTAAGGTTGGCTGCCTGGTGGACTGGGGAGCTCAGCCGGTAGCCCTCCTCGTTGTCGGAAGGCAGTCCTAGATAACGCTCGGTGTAGATGGTGTCGTAGTTTCGCCAGTCCGTTACCGGTGCACCGGCGACTCCGGCTCGAAACAGATCAGGCTTGTTCAGCAGGGCGTACAGCGTCATATAGCCCCCGTAGCTCCAGCCGTAAATTCCCAGGCGTTGCGCATCGACGAAGCCCATCGAGAGCAGAGACCTGACTCCCGCCTCCTGATCCTCGAGCTCCTGCTTCCCAAAGCGGCGATACAGCTTCGACTCCCACAGATGCCCTCGCCCGGCCGACCCTCGATTGTCAACCTGCCAGACCACAAAGCCTTTGTGCGCCAGTGCCTGCTCCCACTTCAGGCCAGTCCAGCAGTTGCGGACCGCCTGGGCATGAGGCCCTCCGTACACGAACACAATCGCCGGGTACTTGCGTCCTGGCTGAAAGCCTTTTGGTTTTATCAGCCGCGCATACAGGGTAGCGCCGTCGGGCGTCTTCACCGTGACGATTTCCGTAGGCAGGATCTCGTATTCATCCGCCGTACGGTCGGCCTCGCGGAATATGGCCCACTCGGTCGCGTCCGTCTGGTACAACACCCGCCGCTCCGGCTGCGTCAGACTGCAATAGGTATCGAGGTAGTAGTGCGGCTGCGGGCCCATCGAAATCCGGTGAGTTCCAGGAGCCGCGGTTAGTTTGCGCTTCCCCGCCCCATTCAGCCCTACCACATACAAATGGCGCTCCAAAGGACTTTCTTCCGTCGAAGTGTAGTAGACCCTCCCTTGTGGCTCATCTACACCGTTGATCTCGCTGACCTCCCAGTCCCCCTGCGTGAGCTGAGCGCGCAGTTGCCCGTTCATCGAGTACCGGTAGATGTGGCGGAATCCTGACCGTTCGCTCGTCCAAAGGAAGCCGTCCGAGAGAAAGCGGAAGTCGTTCGTTACGTTGATCCAGTAGCGATCCGTCTCGCGAAGAATGACTTTGGAGGCGCCTGTTTGCGGATCGCCGGCAAGCAGCTCCAACTCGTTCTGGACGCGGTTCAGCTTCTGAACCCACACGGACTTTGAATCGGGAGCCCAGTGCACTCGAGCGAGCAGGTGATCGTCGCTCTTGCCTAAATCGATCCACTGCGTGGAACCGCCTGAGGCGGATACAACCCCAAGCCGGACTTCCGCGTTCGGTGTTCCCGCCTTCGGGTAGCGCTGCGGCTCGTAGACCGGCTGCATCTTTGTCACATCAGAGTGCGGGTACAGCATCTCCCTCGCGACGTCGAATTGGAGATACGCAATCCGGCTCGAATCGGGCGACCACCAGAAGGCTGTGCCGAGATCCAGCTCTTCCGGGTACACCCAGTCAACCTGACCGTTCCAAACCGTCGCTGATCCGTCCTGGGTCAGGCGTGTTACGTGCTTGTCACTCAATCGGAGAACGTAGAGATCCTTCTCTCTCCGAAAGGCGACCTTTTCTCCGTCCGGCGCCAGTTTCGGGTCGCGTTCTGCACCCACTGTAGACGTGAGCTGCTCCCACTTGCCGGTGTCAAGATTGAGTAAGAACAAGTCGCCGGAAGCATTGATCAACAGATCACGGCCGTTGCTTGCCCACTGAATCGGTTGTTCACTGACACGCCGGTTCTCCCATTCCGTTGCCTTCGGTGCCTGCGGCCGTCGCGCTGCCTTCTCCAACACGTCGAGCGAGATCAGCTCTCTCGATTTCAGCGCCGGGATGTCGTACAGATACACCTTGCCGGCCTCTCGATAAACGAAACGCTTCCCGTCCGGGGACCAGATTGGGGGGCCGAGGTCGGGAGCTTTCACCGACGTAACGGCTTCGATCGTAACCGGCTTCCTCCCGGCTTCACAGTCGGGAACCACAAGGCATGCAAGTGGCAAGAGGCGAAGGAGCCTGGCAAACATTACCTCAAGTTTAGCTTGAGGTTGCGGTGGTGTGTGTAGGGGTGTGGTGTGGGGACGAAAAAAGCCCGGGGGGTTTAGGTCCGGGCTTTTTTGTGTTTTTAAGATCGGGCAACGTCCTACTCTCCCACACACTT
>CALGAR010000126.1 GCA_937959285.1 uncultured Bryobacterales bacterium | reverse complement strand
ATCTCGGGCATGTCCGGCCTTGCCAACGGCTCGCAAAACTACAGCACCCAGCTCAATCACACGCTGCAAGGATCCGTGACGAAGATCGCCGGTTCGCACACCTTGAAGATAGGAGCGGATTTCCGCGCCTATTTCATCAATCAGTTGCAAAACACTCGTGCCCAGGGTTCCTTCAGCTACGGCACTTCCTTTACGCAGGGCCCTAATCCTTTTCAAGCTAGCGCTACCGGCGGTTTCGGCTTTGCGACGTTCCTGCTCGGGATTCCTACCGGTAGCATCGGAATTGATCCCGCCATCGCATCAAGGAATCTCTACCAGGCGTACTTCTTTCAGGACGACTGGCGCGTGACGCGGCGGCTCACGCTGAACCTCGGCCTGCGCTACGAAATTAACTTCCCGCGCGTCGAGCGGTATGACCGCTTCAGTGTGCTTGATTTGAGTGCGCCGTCGCCAATCGCGAATCAGGTTCCGGGTTACTCCAACCTCCGTGGCCTGATGCAGTTCGGAGCCTCTGGAAGCCGTCACTATACGGATACGGATCTGAACAACTTTGCTCCGCGTGTTGGCCTGGCGTATCAGCTGCGGCCGACAACGACGCTCCGGGCCGGCTACGGCATCTTCTATGGACTGGCGCCAACGGATGCTTCCGGGCCAAGTGGAGGTTTCGTGGACGGTTTCCAGGCTGTGACGACGGTCGTCGCTTCATTGGACGGCATCACGCCGATCGTCACGCACGCGAATCCGTTCCCGAATGGCATCAATCAGCCGAAGAGCGCCAGCGAGCTCGATGCGTTCTCGCTCCTGGGGCAGGAGGTGCGGTCAGCCGACATCGGGCAAGCCACCCCTTACTTCCAGAATTGGAACTTTTCGATTCAGCAGAGCCTCGGCGATAGCCTCCTGGTCGAGGTTGCCTACGCGGGTAACAAGGGGACCAGAACGGCGTTTGGCAGCATCAACTTGAATGCCCTGACAGCAGACCAAATGGCGTTGGGCGCCCAGAACAATGAGCTTGTGGACAACCCCTTCTTCGGAGTCATTACGGATCCGACAAGCGCTCTTTCGCGACCGCAAATCACGCGCGGTCAGCTTCTCCGTCCGTTCCCGCAGTACACGAATGTCTTTGCGATCTTCCCTTCGATCGGCAGCTCCATCTACCATTCCTTCCAGATGCGGGTTGAGAAAAGGTTCTCCAAGGGCTTTACGGTCCTTGGCGCTTTCACAGCTGCGAAGAATATTAACGACACTGCGCAAGACGCGGCCGGTCCTGGCACCGGCGTTCAGGATCCGACCAACCTCCGTGCGGAGCGCTCCCTTGACGCTCAGGATGTCTCCCGCCGTCTGGTGATCAGCGGTGTCTGGGAACTTCCTATCGGCAGGGGCAAACGATTTGGCGCAGGTATGCCAAAGGCGCTGGATCTGGTTATCGGCGGCTGGCAGTTCAATGGCATCGCCACCTTCCAAACCGGCCTTCCTTTGGTTATGACCAGTCTTGGAGCCCCGCGGCCCGACCGAATCAAGAAGGCGGAGCAGGTGGACGGCCCTGCGCAGAACCGGCTGAACCGCTGGTTCGATACGTCGGCGTATGCTGTGCCCGCGGCGTTCCGATACGGCAACAGCTCCCGCACTGCGCCGGATCTGCGGATGCACGGCATCAACAACTTCGACCTGTCGCTATTTAAGAACTTCCAGATCGTAGAACGGGTTCGGGCTCAGCTCCGGTTTGAGTCTTTCAATTCCTTTAACCGCGTGCAGTTCGCTGCACCAGGAACGCAGGCGGGCACGGTGGGATTCGGCGTGGTTACGGCGCAGCAGAACACGCCGCGCCAGTTGCAGCTCGCTCTGAAGCTGCTGTTCTAAGAATTCGAGGTCAAGGGCAATGAAATCCGAAGCCGCTCCGGTGCTTGCGCCGGAGCGGAATTTGACAGAATGGAACCTCCTCCGGTTGAGGCAAGCGTGAAAGGAGTCGCACTTATGGAAGAAGCCAATCTGACTCGCCGAGCAATGCTGGGGGCGATGGCTACGGCAAGCCAGGCGCGGGTAATGGGCGCCAACGCCCGAATCCGCATCGGAATGATCGGCACAGGAAACATCGGCAGGCGCCATCTCGAAGGCCATCTGATCCCGATTCGTGACGAAAAGAACAGCATCGAGATCGTCGGCTGCAGCGATATCTACAAGCACCGGAACGAGCAGATCCGCCAGTTACTGAGGCTTGAGAAGAAGGCGGTTCATCACGATTACCGGGACTTGCTTGCCCGGCGCGATGTCGACGCAGTTTGGATCTGCACGCCCGAGCACTGGCACTTTCGCATAGCGATGGATGCCCTTGAGGCCGGCAAGGATATCTATCTCGAAAAGCCGATTACCTACACGATTGAGGAGGCCAAGGAGCTAGCGGCTGCGGTACGAAGGACCGGGCGGATTCTTCAAGTTGGCAGTCAGCACCTCTCGGACCTGCGCTATCATCTTGCGCGCGAAGTGATTGAGAAGGGGTGGATCGGGCAGGTGCTTTGGGCTCAATCCAGCTACAGCACTAATTCGTTATACGGCGTCTGGAACTATCGCATCGAGCGAAGCTACGGAGGATCAGATTGACTGGAAACGGTGGCTGGGTAACGCACCGTCGCGTCCCTTTAGCGCGGAGCGCTACTTCCGCTGGCGGAAATACTGGGATTACTCCCGGAGGCGTTGGCGCCGACTTTTTCCATCACCGCCTGAGCCCGCTCCTGTTCGCGATGGGACCCAAGTTTCCGAGAAGTGTCGCGGGCATGGGCGGCATCTATTTGTTCCGCGATCGTGAAGTTCCCGATACCTATTCCACGGTCATCGAGTATGACACCTACATAATCAATATTTCGGCGTCCATGGGAGCGGTACAGGGCGAACGCGGCATGACGCCTACAATCTACGGGCACGAAGCCACCATTCAGTTCGTCGAGGGCGGAATTCAGGTCACTCCTGAGTGGCAGTTCGCCAAGAAGTTCGAAGCCGCGACTGGTAAGAAGACGCTGCTGCTTCAAACCGATCGGTGGAAGGACACTCCCATTCGGCGGGCGCACATCGAGAACTTCCTCGAATGCGTCAAGACGCGCAAAGATCCTGTGTTTCCCATCGAACTCGGGTATCAGGCGATGGTCGCCATCAAGCTGGGTATTGATTCGTACCGCAGTGGAAAAATCGTGGCGTTCGATCCCCAGACGCAGCGTGTTCTGCCTGGAATTCCGCCCCGTCCTGGATACGAGGGAACAGGCGAGAACTACCAGGAGCCGGTCCGCTCGTAAACGGGAGCAGATTTGTACGGCTAGGAGAGGACAACATATGGCGAAAGTCTTGCTCGTAATCGGCGATGCGGCTGAGGCGCTCGACACCTTCTATCCGCTTTGGCGGGTCATTGAAGAAGGATATGAGGCGGTGGTCGCTGCTCCGGAGAAGAAGGTGTACCATCTCGTGATGCACGAGATCCCGCCCGGCTGGGAGGTGACGAAGGAATCACCGAGCTATCATTGGCCGTCCGATATCGCATTCCGCGATGTCAAGCCGGAGGAATACATTGGTTTGTTTCTTAGCGGAGGCCGCGCCCCTGAGTATCTCCGCTACGATCAAGACCTCATGCGCATCACCCGGCACTTCTTCGAGCATCAAAAGCCCGTCGCGGTGGTTGTCATGGAGCCGAGATCGTTGCTGCGGCGGATGTGATTCGCGGGCGGCCTATGGCGACGGTGCCGAAATGCCGGTTCGATATCGAGGTGTGCGGTGCGATGTTCGTCAATGAGGCATGCGTCCGTGACGGCAACATGGTGAGCGGACGGATGTGGCACGACAATCCCTATTACATCCGCGAGTTCATGAAAATGCTGGCGGAACAGCGAGCCAAGTCCGCCAAAGCACGATGAGTCTTTCAAGACGCGAACTGATTGCCCTTCTCGCTTCGCAAGGACTAGCTGCGAAGTGGCGGCTCCCGCTCGGATTCACGCTCTACGGGATGCTAACCATGCCGCTCGAGGACGGGCTTCGTGCCTGCGCCCGGATCGGCTATGACGCTGTCGAACTGGCGTTGATGCCCGGATGGCCGACGGAACCAAAGCTGTTGAGCCCTGCAGCGCGCCGGCAACTGCGCGGCAGGCTCGGCGAACTCGGTCTGAACCTGGCGGCGTTGATGGAGAATCTGTCGGTGCTGACCGACGATGCGGGACATGCCGCCAATCTCGATCGGCTGCGCCGTGCCTGCGAGCTCGCGCACGATCTTTCGCCGGACAACCCACCTGTCATCGAGACAATTCTCGGCGGGAAGCCGGGAGAGTGGGACGCAATCCGGATGAGGGTGGCCGAGCGCGTTGCAGAGTGGGGACGCGTGATGACCGAACACGGTGTCGTGCTGGCCGTCAAGCCTCATGTGGGCAACGCCATGCGGACGCCGGAAGCGGTCTTATGGCTGCTGGAGCAGGTAAAGAATCCTCTGGTGCGCGCCGCCTATGACTACAGCCACTATCAGGCGCAGAACATGGAAATGAGGAAGACCATGGACATGCTGCTGCCATCTACGTCCTTCATCCACCTAAAAGACACTCGACTGGAAGCTGAGCGCCGGGAGTGGCGGCTGCCGGGAGATGGCACGGTGGACTATGCCGAGTATGCGGCCGCCCTCGAACGGCACCGGTATGATAAGCCGGTGGTTGTCGAGGTGAGCAGCCAGATCTTCAACCGGCCTGGCTATGATCCGGTTGCCGCGGCGCGGAGGTGCTACGACAAGTTAAGCCATTACTTCGGAACACGTCGAAAAGAGGGAGAAGGAGCGTGACGAGAAGAGAGGCGATAGGCTGTCTGGCCGCCCTGCCGGCTGCATCAGCGCTGCAATCACAGAGTGGTGCTGCTGACTGGCGGAACATCAAGAACGGCTGGATGATTCCGCGCGAAGGATACAGTGATCAGCCCTACGTCGTGATTACCAAAGACGGCAAGTGGCTGTGCGTACTGACAACCGGCAAGGGCGTGGAAGGAGAGCCGGGACAGCATATTATCTCCACCATTAGCGCTGATAAAGGAAGGACATGGTCGAAACCGGTGGATATTGAAGCGGCCGACGGCCCGGAGGCTTCCTGGGTGATGCCGGTGATCGTACCGAGCGGCCGCGTCTACGTCTTCTACACCTACAACGCCGATAATCTACGCTTCGACGAACGCAGCAACAATCCTCGTATCGGCAAGCGCGTCGACACGCTTGGTCGCTACGCGTTCAAATACTCCGATGACGGCGGTCTGACCTGGTCCAAAGAGCGCTACTACATCCCCATGCGTCAGATGCGGATTGACCGCGAGAATGCCTGGGGTGGCAAGGTGATGTACTTCTGGGGAGTCGGGAAGCCCATCATCACCAGTAAGGGCGAGGTGATTTTCGGGTTTGCCAAGGTGGGGAAATGGGGCGATCCCGGAACTATGGTCACTTCACAAGGCGTTTTCATGAAGAGCCCCAATCTGCTGACTGAGCGCGATCCGAGGAAGGTTCGATGGGAGCTTCTGCCGGAAGGCGACGAAGGACTACGTGCGCCGAAGGGACCAGTCGCGGATGAAGCGAATCTCGTGGAACTGAGCGACGGAACGCTCTATTGCACCTACCGCACGATCGACGGCTACAATTGTGCCGCCTATAGCCGCGACGGCGGCCGTACCTGGACTCCGCCCGCCTACGCCACCTATACTCCCGGAGGCCGCCGCATCAAACATCCGCGAGCCGCCAACTTCGTCCGGAAGTTCAGCAACGGGAAATTCCTCCTCTGGTATCACAATCACGGCGGCGAGCCCGTTCATAAACAGAAATGGGCCTATTACAGCAGCCGCAATCCCGGCTGGATTACGGGCGGCATCGAAAGAAACGGGCAGATTTGCTGGGCTCAACCCGAGATCTTGCTCTACGACGACGATCCGGCAGTACGAATCAGCTACCCCGACTTTATCGAGGATCAGGGAGAGTACTTCATCACCGAGACGATGAAGACGTTTGCGCGCGTGCACCCGATCGACAAATCCCTGCTCGAAGGGCTCTGGAACCAGTTTGACGCGAAGACGCTGACAACGAAAGGGCTCGCTCTTACGGTGGACAGTTCGACGACGGCTCCCGGCTCCCGGATTCAGATGCCCCGTTTGCCGAACCTGGCAAGCGGCGGCGGTTTTGCGATCGACTTCTGGATGAACCTGAGCGAGCTGTCGGAAGGGCAGACGATCCTGGACGCTACGACCTCGAGTGGCAAGGGAATCTCCATTCGAACATCCGATCGCTTTACGCTAAGCCTGACTTCGAATGACGGCACGACGCAGGCAAGCTGGGACTCCGACCCGGGTACCCACGAAGGCACACTGAAAGTGGGCGTCTGGCAGCACGTAGCGTTCATCGTGGATGGAGGACCGAAGATCATTACCGTGATTGTGGACGGCGTGCTGAATGACGGGGGCGCGGTCCGGCAGTATGGATGGGGCCGTTTCCCGCGCGAGCTGGGCGATGTGAACGGGGAAACGCAGGCCCTCTTTGCTCCCCGCGTCTACGGGCAAATCCGCAAGCTTCGGATCTACGATCGCTACCTGCGCACCTCGGAGATCGTCTCCAATTACCGGGCTGGCATTACGGCGTAGCGGAGTTCGTACTCCGCTGCTGCCTCCGGGTGTAATAAAATAAAGATCGAAGCCGAGGCCGGGATAGCTCAACTGGCAGAGCACCTGATTTGTAATCAGGGGGTTGTGGGTTCAACTCCCATTCCCGGCTCCAGCCTTCCACTTCTTGCTCAGCGACCGGTTCCAGTACATGAGGAAACCGGTGATCGTCAGCAAGGGAAGCGACAGTCCCATCAGGCACCAGATCCATTTCACAACGGGTCCCCAGGACGTTCCGAAGTGTAGAGGAACCATCAACCAGATCAGCCAGTCGCCCAGGGTCTGATTCCTGCCCCGCCGCCAGGTGAGCAGATGTTCGCCTGAGTTCTGGTCGAAGTAGATGAAATCGGTGTTGGCGTAGTCGCCCATGCGGCCCCGGGCCATGTAGACGGTAAAGATCGCCCGCGGACCAGTGCCATAGAAATATCCTTCCAGCGCCGCGTCAGGCGAAATCTCCTGCGCCTTCCGCAGGACTGCCAGCACATCCAATTCGGCCGGAGGCGTCGGAGGGCGCTGGCGAAGGCGGCGCATTTCGGCTGCCGGGTACCGGGCGGTGGGAATGGGAGATATCTTCTGGATGGGGGTAACGAAGAGCTCCGGCCAAGCGAAATACATTCCGGTAACAGCCCAGATCAATGTAAAGCCGATGGTCCAAAACCCGGCGGCGCTGTGCAGGTCCCAGTTGATCCGTTTCCACCCTCTCCGAAAATCCACCTTCAGCGCTCTTGTCCAGGTGCGTATGCCTGGCCACCACAGCACGATCCCGGTCAGGACGAGAGCCAGCAGAACGGCCGCTCCGACTCCATTCCACACGCGGCCCCGGCGGCCCATCAGGAGGTTGTAATGGAAATCCTCCACCCAACTGACCCACGATCCCTCGCGATCGGCTGACCCGAGAATCTCGCCGGTCACAGGATGCGCGTAGACTGCCAGACGATCCTCATGCCGGGGATCACTGGTCTCGGCGCCGGGCTTCGGCTGCTTCCGGATCGTGATGACGTACAGCGGGTTTGCCTCGGTTGGACAGGCAGTCAGGAAGGCTTTATGAGAGGGATAAGCGCGATTCACACGGTCCACGACCGCGAGCAGTTTTTCGGGAGTGCAGCTTCGGGTGTCCACCTTGGGTACCGGCACCCGCGGTCTCGGCATCAGCTCCTCCTTGAAGACGAGAATGGAACCGGTGATACCGATCGCGATGATATAGAGGCCGACAATGATGCCGGCCCACAGGTGAACCTGGAGCAGGGCCTTTCGCACCCAGACTTGCTGAGGGTGCAGGGCCCAGCGGCGCCAGAGGCTTTCCTGGCGCCGCTTCACGTCAGCGGATGCGCTCACGAGTGCACGCGCTCAGAACTGGAAGCGTAAGGCGAGCTGGAGCGAACGCGGGCCGCCGATCTGGTAAAGGGGATTGAGCCCGCCGAGCTGGCTGGCTTGCGTTCCCGTGGCCCAACCGAAGGGGCGAGCAGCCGTCGCAGTCTGAATATTGTTGCTGATCGCGCCAAAGTTGGCGTGATTGAACAAATTGAACGCCTCGGCGCGGAAGGTTGCCCGGAGGCGCTCGGTGATTGCGAACTCGCGCCGGAGAGCGAGGTCGGTCTGGTAGGAGGCAAAACCGCGCGCGATATTCCGCCCTGCGGTCCCTTCCTCCCCGGCAGGAGGAAGAGAGAACGCTTCGCGGTTAATGACGCGCCGGCCCGGTGCATCCTCCACATAGATGTAGAGCGGTTTCGTTATGTCGATGTTGGGGTGCGGTGAAAAGGAGACTCCGCTCGCCGTTACTTGTGTGGAGGCAATGATATCTACCGGCAAAGCGGAGCGTGCGGAGATTCTCGAATCGAGTCCCCAGCCGCCTAGCAGCAGCCGCAGAGCCGGGCTGCTGTACGACGAGGGAAGATCATATGACACTGCCGCCTGGAAGTTGTGGCGGATGTCGTAATCCGAGCTTGCGCGGAGGAGCGACCGGGATGTGAAGTTGCTGGTCGCGTTATCGATTGAATGCGCCCAGGTGTAGGAGGTCAGGACCTGAAGGCCTCTTGCGAGATGACGCCGGAATTGCGCCTGCAGGGCATTGTAGCTGGAGCTTGCGCCGTTAACGGTGGCGAAGAGATACGCAGCTCCAGGAGGAAAATTCGGATTCCCCACGCGCTCCGGATAGAGCTGCCGCGCGAGCAGCAGACGTTTTCCTGATGAGCCGATGTAGCTTACGCTAAAGACGTCAGTCTCTCCGAACTGCTGCTCGACTGTTGCGCTCCACTGGATCACGTAGGGCATCTTGAGGTTGGGGTCGAACGCAAAGACGTTTGCATTCGACTGGGGCGTGATCTTCGGGCTGGGCATCGGAATCGCCTGAAGCTCCTCCGGGGTGAGCGGGAAGGGCCGGCCGTTGAGATTCACCGTTCCCGTAATGCCAATCCCATACCAGTACCCCTCCGATGCCTGAACGCTGCTTGTGTCATGAAAAATGCCCCCGCCAATCCGAAGCACCGTCGCATACTGCGAATCCGGACGCAACTGATATGCAAGACCGACGCGAGGGCCGAAGTTGTCGTATGTCGTCTTCCAAAGATCGGTTCCCGGCGGCGCGATCCGGGTCGTCGCCAGATTGTCCAGTTGATCCACAGTAAAGGGCTGGTTCCCGTTGGCATCTCTTGGCGCGGGGCTCCACTCCCATCGGAGGCCCAGTGACAACCGGAGACGGTTGGTCACGGCCCATTCGTCTTGAATGTAGAGCGAAAGATTCCTGTAAACGGGCGCCATGTCGCCAACGGACCGGTAGCCGGAATAGAGCTGCGGCGAGTTCGCGAGAAGCTGGGCTGCGTCGTAGTAGAACGGCGTTTGGTAGAAGCGCGGCAGAGTAGAGTTCGTCCGGATAGTGCGCCAGTCCATGCCGGCCTTCAGGGTATGGCTGCCCAGGACGTAAACAAAGTTGTCAACGAAATTGATTTGCCGCTGCCGGTTGTTCTGCGGATTCAGCCAGAATCCAGGCATTGTGTTGACTCTGTAGCTGAAGAGCGCCCAATCGGTTTCGGTAAGCCCGGGAATATCGCTGATCTTCAATGGTTGCGCACCGCCAAAATCGTCGATGCTTACGCTGGTAAGCTGGTCCGCCCACGTGATGTTGAAGCGGGCGTCGTTTGTTGCGCGCGGACTCAGGATGTTGGTGCCGCCCAACGTCAATGTCTTGCTGTTGATCTGGGCATGGGTGATTTGAGCGAGATTGTTGCTGTAACGGCTGTCGGTGCTGGAAGGCACGGTCGCAAAGCGCCCGAAGACACGGAACGATTCGGAGAAACTGGGGTCGCCGCGGACGCTCGTAGAGTCGATCCTGCTCGGCTGCGAGTAACTGCCTACGAAGGGGGCCGTGTAGCCGGACTCCTCGGCGTAGCCGGGAGTCGGCAGCGGGAACGCCTTCAGAAAAGGCCTCAACTCCGGAGGCGCAATTGAGTTGCGAAGTTCCTCCGTCGGAACGCTGCGGATTGCTGCTTCTTGTGGCGCCTGCAGCCGGAGTCCTTCGTAGGAAACAAAAAAGAACGACCTGTTCCTTCCGTCGTAGAGGCCCGGAAGGAGAACGGGTCCGCCCACGGTTCCGCCAAAATCGTTCTGCCGCATTTTGACTCGATCAATGCCCGCACGGTTATTGAAAAAGCTGTTGGCGTCCAGAGCGTCATTTCGGAAATAGTTGAAGAGAGAGCCGTGGAAGTCGTTGGTTCCGGACCGTGTCGTAAAGGAGAATTGTCCGCCCGGAACTCGCCCGTACTCGGCTGAGTAGGTGGAAGTGTTGCCGCGAAACTCCTGGAGCGCGTCCATTGCAATGAGACTTTGCGTTGTGCCGAGCGCGGTGCCATTCGGCAGCGATCCGGAATAGCCCGCGCCGCGTCCGGGTGAATTCGTGTTAACGCCTACGTTTGCGCTGACTCCGTCGACCATGAAGTAATTGGACTCCGAACGCATCCCGTTCACCGCGACCTGGCCGCTGCTTCCGGAACCGCTCGAGGGAATCACGCTGACTCCCGGGATCAGGGTTAGCAATGACTGGAAGCTGCGGCCATTGAGCGGCATGTTCCTGACAAAGCCCTGGTCCACCACCGTGCCCAGAGCTGCATCTACGGTGTTGAGCTGGGCTGGAGCCGCTTCCACTGTGATCGCCTGCGCTTCGGAACCCAGTTTGAGAGGCAGGTTTACCGCGATCCTGGCTCCGACTTCCAGGCGCACGTTCTCGACGACACGCCGCTCGAATCCCTGTGCGCTTGCCGCAATCCGGTACTCGCCAGGCGGAAGAGCTGCTGCAACGTAGATGCCCTCTGCATTTGTCCGAACTTCCCATCGGGCCTTCGTGTGGCTGTTGGTGAGTTCAATCGTCGCGTTTGCGACTGCCGCCCCCGAAGGATCTGTGACAACGCCTGAAATCTGAGCCTGCTGGCCCCATAAGGCAGGAGTGAGGGAGCAGACAAGCCCGAGGACCATGGAGAAAATCCGCTCCGGCCATCTCCTGTTACCAAACAATGACATCCATGCTCCTTTTGCAGACGCCATAACAACCTGCTGCTACGCAGGTGATTATAGCTCAGGATTGTGTCTGTGGTGCAAGTCGGTTGCAGGTAGAAGACGGTGCCCGGATTACAGGAGCGTACCAGATCGTCGCGATCGCGATGCGGGCAATGCGAATTCGCAAGGATTCAGAGGGTTCCTTCAAGGAAGGAGAGGGCCAAGGGGAGCAGTTTTTGAGGTTTACTGACATGTCTACTGCAAACAGGTTGCAGTAGACATGGACCGGACGGAAACAGCGGAAGACGCGGATCTAATCGGCGATGGCCTGGTAGAACAGTGTCGAGAACAGTTTGAGGGTTGGTGCGTCATACGGGATATGTTGGAGGAAAAGCAGCGCAACCGTGCGTTCTTTGGGATCGATATTGAAAGAGGTGCTGGCTGCGCCGTCCCACCCAAACTGGCCCAGCGATCCGGGGGCGTTGCCCTTGGCCAGGTCGATTCGCACCGAGCCGCCTAAACCGAAGCCATATCCCTCGTTCTGGTCGATGTACGGCGTCTTGAGATGGTTCAGGTGGTTGGTCATCATGAGCTCGACAGTCTTCCGGCTCAATAAACGGACTCCGTCGAGCTGACCGCCATTCAGCAGCATTTGGCCGAAGCGAGCGTAGTCGCCGATGGTGGAATACAAGCCCATTCCGCCGAAGGGCACGTCCGCCGGGAACCCTAGCCCGTCCGGGGAACTCTCTGACAGAACCCCGTTTCGGATGGTGTACGTCTTTGCTAGCCGCTTTAGCTTCTCCTCGGGTAACCGGAACGAGGTGTCGTTCATGCGGAGGGGCTGAAGGATCCGGGTTGCGACGAATTTGTCAAATGGCATTCCCGAAACGACCTCCACCAGGTAGCCCAGCACGTCGATGCTGACGCCGTACGTATACTTCTCGCCCGGTTGAGCTACCAGAGGGATGGACCCCAGCTTCTGGACAAACTCTTTCAGACTCCGGACCTGGAAAATGTTGGCTCTCCTGTACAGCTCGGACACCGGATGGTCGCCCCAGTTGTAGGTGAAGCCGCTTGTGTGTGTCAGCAGGTGCTTCACTGTAATCGGACGCACAGCATCGACCAGCTCGGGCCTGTCGGCCGTTCCGCCAGTCAGCACTTTGAGAGATTTCAGCTCCGGGATGTACTTGCTTACAGGGTCGTCAAGCGCGAGCTTGCCCTCTTCGACCAGCATCATTGTGGCGACGCTGGTTACGACCTTCGTCATCGACCAGATGCGGCAGATCGTGTCTTTCCCCATCGGAAGCCGCTGGGCGATATCCCGGTACCCATAGGCTTTCCAGTCGGCAATCTTGCCATTGCGGACGATCATTGTGATCGCTCCCGCCCGGTGTCCTTCCTTCGTCATCTGTTCGAAGCGCTGATGCAACCGGGCAAGGCGATCGGCGGAGAGTCCTTCCTTCTCCGGCGTGGACAGGGGGAGCGGCTGCGCGGCAATCGACGCCGCCAACGTGAGGAGACAGATTATCAGACGCATAAGCTCCATATATTAGAACTCAGCCTGCACGGGTCAGCGCTGGATGCGCACTGCAAAGCCGGTCTGGAGCGGGCGGCACCGTTTGGCGAGGCTGCCGAGCGAAGGTACCAGTACCAATCTGACCTGGTAATATTCCGGTTGTCCTATAGGGGAATATCGCTGGCATTACAAGAATCGGCCGCGGCGCCGTTTCCTTCCTGACTTGAGAGGCTGAATGGGCAATTGAGATTCACAATAGAGTTGAAGAGAAAAACTTCTGTTGCTCAAGAATATGGGTTAAGACCGGATCCGACTGGTAAAGCTTCGTGCGGCGGGCCGAGGCGAACGATAGCAGGGTTGAATATAGTACTAAAGGACCATTCCTTCCGGATGTTAAATTAAATCCACTTAGGATTCCCTCGCCTTTTTCACAGTTCAAATTGCCCTAGTACTACCCTCCGTGTTTGCCTCGTTCCGACGATATCTTATACGATGAGGGTTCTCCCAGAGACCAGTATGAAATAGATAAGGAGCGACGCTTGCTGGATCGCAGAACCTGCCAAGCTATTGTCTTGGCTCTACTTATGTCTTTCCCGGGCTATGCCCAGCAGCAGACACCCTACCAGGGGCTGAAAATTATAGTTTTGGAAGGCAATGATGCAGTAAACAGCATCACCCGAAATGTAGCGATTCCGCCGGTCGTGGAGGTCCGAGATGCGGATAACCGTCCTATTGAGGGTGCTTCTGTGACATTTGAATTGCCGTCATCCGGTCCCGGAGCATTCTTTCCCGGGCGGGTGCTAACTAAGACGGTTATTACCAATTCTCAAGGGCAAGCTGCTGCTACCGGATTGATGCCAAACGGCCAGGCCGGGAGCTTTGACATTACTGTGACGGCGAAGTTCGGCAATGAAACCCGCACGACGCTGATCCGGCAGACGAACAGTACGGGGGAGGCGCTGCTTCGGGCCGGAAAACCATCCGGGTTTCCGTGGAAAAAGGTATTGCTGATTTCCGGGGGCGCTGCTGCCGCTGCTGTGACCGCGATCCTGCTGACCCGGGATGGGAATTCCACGCCTACCGTCACAATCAATCCCGGTTCTGTGATCATCGGAGGAGGTTCCCGCTAATGCCAGTTTCGGCTCGCACTTTACACGGAATCCTTGTTTTCTTTCTGCTGAATGGTTGCGCTGGCGCTACGGGCCTTACGGGACCGCGGTCCGGCTATGTCTTCGATCCTCGCAACGAGTCGGTCGTTCCGATCATTGGCGTGCCCGGAGGCTCCCAGCTTGGCTCGCCGGTGGTACAGGGCTTGAAAAAAGCTTCGATTGCGCCCAACGGACGGACAGCGCTAGCCCTGCTTGAGGATGGCGTCTACTGGTTTCAGGACGTTGAGCGTAACGAGCCGCTGCGGATTGATTCCCTCGCAAAATGGCCGGACCTGGTTGCATGGAGCGGCGATTCTTCTGCGGCCGTTCTCTACTTCTCTGAGGAGCATTCGATTCGGATCCTCACTCGCGAGTCGGTGCCCGAGGTCCGTACCGTGGAAACGCCCGGATTCGAGGAGCCCATCACGGCATTAGCTACGGCTTCGGGAGGCCGCGCCGTTCTGTTTGCCATTGGTGACGGTGCGTCACGTGTTTTTCGGATTGGCGACGAGGGCGCAATCTCTGAAATCGGGTCTTTCGACGGGCCCGTTCGCTTTTCTTCAAGCAGTGACGGGCGGCGGGTGTTTGTCATGGAACGATCGGGGCGGCTTTTGAGCGTAGACCTTGCGGCCGGCTACGGCATTCAAGAGATTCTCGCTGCCGAAGTGAGCCTGCCCGAGCCCGTCGGGGTTCAGGAGCAGGGAGACAAGATTTATGTTGCGTACGTTTCGACCCCAGTGGTTCGTGCCTATCAGCTACCCGCTGCCAGCCCGATCCACGAAATCGCTCTCGATTCGCCCCCGGACGGCCTCACTCCGATTTCGGCGACCCGTTTTCTTCTGACGCAACCCGGGATTGCTCCCGTGCTCTGGCTCTTTGATGCGGGCGCCACGCCCGGAGCATACTTCGTAGCCACAGGGCAGGGAAGGGAGTAACGCGATGAGAAAACCGACATTCCGCCTGCTCCCGCTTCTGCTTCTGCTCCTGCTAGGGCAACTGTCCTCGTTCGGGCAGGACGGATTCCCGTTTCAAATCCGCGTCCGAATCAATGATGGCACTACTACCATCGCCAACGGCGCCACCATCTTTGCCTCGGCGCAACGCATTGGCGTCCCTCTCAGGATATCCGTGACGGCGACCTATCGCGGCACTACATTTGCAACCTTCAATTCCGCGCCGCAGCTGGTCGGGTCCAGCGATTTCACCGTCGGAGCTGTCTCGCCGGTCACGCTCCAACCGGGCCAGTCACTCTCCTTTGACGTTACATTCACTCCGAAAGCGGTAAGCACCGTCAGTGCGCAACTGAGCCTTGACTATACGGAGGCGGGTTCAGGGTTGGACCGCCTTTCGCTTACGCTGGTCGGATCGGTTCCGGCCCTCTCGGTTGGTTATGCGCTTGCCTCGAATGGCAATGTCGTCCCGGTCTCTTCCGGCGATCAAATCCCGGTGCCGGCCAACGTGAATACGGACGTGTTTATCGTCAACGCAGGGAGCGCCGCGGGCGAGGTTCGATCGATCACGGTCGAGGGGCAAGGCTTCCAGGCAATAGGCGTTCCGGCGCTGCCTCGATTGGTTGTGCCCGGGCAGCAGCTTCAGTTCGCTCTGCGTTACACTCCAGTGCAGTTGGGTACGGGCACTGGAAAACTGACGATCGCGTTCGCGGACTCCGAGCAATCGTTCATTCTCGGAGGCACCGCGTCGGGATCCCCGCTGGTTTATGAAACGATCCGGGGCGGGTCGGTTCAGGAAGTGATGCCCCAACAGAGTTTTGGTATTGGCGACACGCTCCTCGGGCAAACTACATCCTTTTCTTTCCGCATACGCAACACTGGAACCTCCAGCGCTCAGATCTCTTCGATAAGCCTTTCCGGAGCGGGTTTCCAATTGATGGACCTCCCTCCGCTTCCCCGCGTGATTGAGCCTCAGGGTTCGCTCACGTTCACAATCAACTTCACGCCGACACAGGCCGGACAGGTCCAAGGCCAGCTTCAAGTGAACGATGTCCAGTTTCAAATTCAGGCGACAGCCGTCGGGACGCCCTTCCGGTACTCGTACCGGTCGGGGACGATCGTGACCGGAGTCGCGCCAAATGGCTCTGTTCTCTTTAGTCCGACACAGATCGCTTCGACTGCGCGCATCGATTTCATCATTGAAAACGGGAGCCAGCTCCCGGCGCCTGTTGCCAGCGTTGCCTTGCCGGATTTGACGGCCGGCTTCCGGATTGTGGACCTTCCCACTCTTCCAGTGGTTCTCGAGCCAAATGAGACACTGGTCTTCGGAATCCTCTTCACTCCAGCAACGCCCAACCTCGTTCAAACTACGCTCCGGGTGGATACGCAGTCGTTCATCCTCAGTGGCTCCGGCAGCATGCCGCCTGATCTCCCCGGTTATCATATCGATGCGCCTGCAAGTGTCGAGGCACTGACCCAGCCGGCGATTAGTCTTGTTCTCGACAACCCCTACCCGGTGCCTTTGAACGGCACCCTCACACTGGCCTTCCAGCCGGATAGCTTCCGCGATGACCCTGCGGTCCAGTTTGAAACGGGCGGGCGGACCGTATCGTTTACGATCCCGCCAAACGGGACTCGCGCTGTCTTTCCCAACCTCGCAGAGCAGATTCGGTTGCAGTCGGGTTCGGTCGCCGGCAAGATTGTGATCGCGCCATCGTTCCAGCTACCCGGCGGCTTTGACATGACGCCGCCGAATCCGGTTCTGGCTGAGATCGTCGTGCCCCCGGCTCCGCCCCGTCTGGTATCGGCCGGATTGACGGCATCCGGGGCCGATACTCTCATATTGACGGTAACCGGCATATCGAGCACCCGAACGCTGAGACAGTTGAACATTCAGTTCAACGGAAACGCCGGTTTCAACCTGCAAGGCGCTTCGCTGAGCGTCAACATTGCGGACCCGGCTACGCTCTGGTTTCTGGGTGACGACTCGGCTTCGTTTGGCGGACAGTTCGTCCTGACCATGACGTTCCGCCTAACCAGTTCCTCGAACCGAAAGAGCCCGATCGACGCGATCGCCTCTGCTTCTGTCTCTATCGAGAACGAACTGGGACGCTCGAACACTGTTGAGGCACGCCGCTAGGCGTTACCAAATCGAGTCTGCGGCAAATGCTCGAGGCGGGGACCCGAGGAGGAGGGTCCCCGCAATCTTTTTCCATTCGGCAGCAACTAACGCCCGTTCCTTCGGTTCGAGCCACCATCGTTCGGGATGAAGGTGGTTGTCAGTTGAGGGCACGGAGCGCACGTGGAGTTCGGGCGCAAACAGCCGAAAGACAATCCAGGCCCGCCGGGAATGGTAATCGCTGGTTACGAGAAGAACCCGCCGCACCTTTCTGCGACGCAGTTCCCGCGCGACTTCAGCCATCTCGGCAATCGTCGATTTTGCCCGGTGAGCGAAGCTTTCCAGTTGGGACTTGGCGTATCCTCGGGAGACGAGAAACTCGACAGCGATGTCGCTTTCGGGGCGGTGGAAGTAGGGTGGGCCGCTGATGAGAACGATGGGCGCATAACCCGCTTTGCCCAGGTCAGCGCCCTTGACGACTCGAGGACCGAGGAAATCTCCGCCGAGAACCACCACCACATCCGCTGGCTCGGGTCGCTCTGCGAAGATCAGAGTTTCTCCGAGCCAGACGCGGATCTCGTGCTTGTGAAAAGCTCCCCACGTTCCTGCTGCTACCAACGCCAGGAGCGTGAAGAGCCAAGCCCAGCCTGTCCTGACTCTCCTCGGCAGCAGTTACTAGAGCTCCTTCAGCAGTTGGCGAATCTTCGCCTCCTCATCTTGGGATGGGTTAGAGGCGAGCGCTTTCATAAGTTCGCCCCGCCCGGACTCCTTGTCACCCCTTGCGATCAGGGCCATCCCTTTCCGATAGCGATACGTTGCGCTATTGGGGTGTTTGTTGACCAGGTTGGTGAAGATCTGCAGAGCGGAATCGCTCATACCTTGCTTGAGATAGACCATGCCAAGCGTGTCGGCGATCGAGACGTCGTCCGGGCGCTTGCGGCGAGCGCTCTCTGCTGCCCGCAGCGCTTCCTGGAGGTCTTTCCCGGACTCCATGAGCGCCCATGCCAGATTATTCAAAATTAAGGGATTATCCGGCTGAATCTTGAGGGCGCGCCGATAGGCTTCGATTGCCTCGTCGCGGCGTCCCAGGGCATCGTAGGAGTAACCCAGTCTTGCGATTGCCTCCCACCGGTTCGGCATCAGCCTCGACGCCTGCTCGTACGTGTGCGCCGCCATGTCCCATTTCTTTGCAGCCTCGTACGCTGCTCCAAGCCGGAGGTGCAGGTCGTAGGAGTTCGGGCTCTTTTCAAGAAGGCTTCTGTACTGGTCGATGGCATAGTCGTATTTTCCAGCCGCGAGCGCGGTGCTGGCGAGTGCCGCCTTGATTGCGGGGAAACGCCTGCTCTGCTCCTCAAGCGTCTTCAGCGCGTGCTCCACCTCGCCCGAGGCCAACTGACTGGCAGCGAGGGCTTCGTATACGCGATAGTCGCTTTGGTCGACAGAGGCGATCTTGCGGAATAGCTGATCCGCTTCGCGGTACTTGTTCTCAGCCAGGTAGATCAGGCCAAGCTGAAGCGAAGCTTCCTTGGAATTCGGAAATCTCTTCAGTATGGTATCGACTTCGGCCTTCGCCTCCTGAGTTTTGCCCAAGCGAAGCAGCGCCACGGAGAGGAACAGGCGCGCTCTTGGATGATTCGGCGACAGCCTGAGTGCTTCGGTGGCATATTGGAGCGCCTCATTGTACTGCCGCTGCTGAAGGGCCAGCTCTGCGAGCATCAGGCGGACGGCCAGATTCGACGTGTCGCGGCGGGAAACTTCGACCAGCTCCTTCCGCGCTCTATCGAGCTCTCCGGTGGCGCCCAGGGCTCTTGCAAGATTCGTGCGGATCTCGATATCGTCCGGACGCTTCTTGAGGAGCCTGTCATAATCCGCGGCTGCGGCCTTCAAGCGTTCCCTGTCCCCGCTCGCCAGCGACAGGTTTGCGCGCAACAGGAGAGCTTCTTCATCATCCGGGGCCTGCTTCAAGACTTCTGCTAACATCTGCTCGGCCTTCTCGCGCTGGTTCTGCCGCGTGTAAACCCATGCAATGCGTTTCATGTAGCTGAGACGATCTGCCGGGGCCTGCTTCATGCCAGCTTCGAAGTGCTGTAGTGCGCTTTCGAACCGGCCCAGGTCGGTGTAGAAGTTACCGGCCATCAAGTGCCCCTTCGGGAACTCCTTCGGCTTCCTGAGAATCCGCTCCAGCGTTTCGGCCACCTTTGGCCAGTCCTGCTGGGTGGCGTAGAAGGTAGCGAGCTGGAGGACGTAATCGCCGTTGTCCGGGTTGTTTTCGACCTTGCGTACTAGCAGTGCCCCGGAATCGGAGAGGCGATTCTGCTGTAAATAAAGAACGGAGAGCAAGTCGTAGATCGGGCCATAGCTCTTATGAGTGTTGATGAGCTCGAGCCCAAGGCGCTCTGCCCCGGCCAGATCTCCGCTTTCGACCAGGGTCCGAACCAGCCCCGCCGTGATGTCAGGGTCCGATGGATGGGCCTGGTGGGCAGCCTGGAAGATCCTTAGGGCTTCAGGAATCCTGCGATCCGTAAGAGCAAGATATCCTTCAAGCCGCGCCAGCATTGTTGACTGCGGATTGACCTTGCGAAGCTGGCTTGCAATTTGCTGCAGCCGCTCATAAAGTCCGGCAGGCCGTTCCCGGTTTGCCATGTAGCTGGCCAGGACCAGGTCAGCAAGCGATTCGAGCGCCTTTTCGTTCTGCGGCTGCAACTCGGCAGCCCGTGAGAAGAGCCGTAATGCTTCGCCTGGATTCTTTCGCTTGAGCTCGACCAAACCTAACCGGTAGTGAGCCTCCGCAAGGTTCGGATTGCCTTGAATCGCCTTGCGATATTGCAAGGCGGCATCCTCCAGTTTTCCTTCCTCATAAAAGGCGTTGCCACGCTTTAGCGCAGACTCGGGACTACCCCCACAGGATGTGAACAGGCATAACAGCGCTGTCGGAAGTAACAGAGATAGCTTCATACGGTTGGACAGGTGGACGGACCGAGGGAGGCGCCCTCTTCTCCGATGTTTTCTTTTTTCGTTAATACGCTTGATTCGTTGTTGTTCTCGTACAGCAGAGCCGAATTCCGCAGGACGGTCTCGATCACCTGAACGAACTCGCCCACGATCATCGGCTGCGTGAAATTGCCATATGCGCAGTAAAAATTTGCGTACTGGGAGTTGGGCAAAGGCACCCGGACCTGCCATAGAGGGCCGGCCGACTCGTCCACATCCTCCCATACTCCGTTGTGCAGCTTCAGGCGGACGCCCTGGAAGCCAAACGTTTGCGCCCCCTGGCGGAGCTGCGACCATAGTTCCTCGTAAGTCGTCGCCTGGGCGAGCCCGGCTTCCAGTCCTTGCAGGCGCGTATGGGCATCGATAATTCGCCGGAAGTTTCCCTTCATGAACATCTGCCTCGCCATGGCAAATTCGACATAACCAAGGTGCTGGATTCCGATCCAGGCGGCTGCGCAAAAGAGAACGACAATCAATCCGCCGAACTGGTGGTACGCGACATTCTGCACGAGAGAGAATGCCGCAGCGAGCCCTGAAGCGCCGTAGATCAACAGTGCCGCGGACCTGGGATTGAGCCCGCGATCGAGCAGGCGGTGGTGGATGTGGCCCCGGTCTGCCCCAAAGATGGGCTGGCCGCGCAGAAACCGGCGGGTGATTGACAGCAGTACGTCCAGCAGCGGGATGGCGATCGCCATGAGCGGCGCGGTCATGCCGAGCAGGGTCGCCGACTTATGGCTCCAGAGCACACCGTAACAGCCCAGCAGAAAACCGATTAGCAGACTCCCGCAATCGCCCAAAAACACGGACGCGGGGTTGAAATTGTACCGGAGGAAGCCGAGGAGGGCACCGGCTAAGGGAACGGTCACCAGGGCGAGCTCCGAGTTATTGCTGATCAACGCTGCCACCAGGACAGTGACCGTCGCAAAGAAGCCGACGCCTGCCGCCAATCCATCCAGGCCGTCGATTAGGTTGAATGCATTGGTTGTCCCAATAATCCAGATGATGGAAATCGGCAGGCTCAGGTACGCATCGATCGCTTCCCCGGGAAAGAGGTGGATCTGAACGCCAGCGCAGAACGCCATGCCCGCAGCAATGAGCTGTTCGAGCAGCTTCTGCCAGGGCTTCAGGCCGATCAGATCGTCGAGCAGACCCGTAAAGAACACAAGGCCGGCCGCCATGCATAGCAGCGCGACCCTGGAGAGCGAGTCCTGGAAGACGTCCCATGACAGCGGGATGAGCGGCACGATCAAGAAAGATGCGGAGTAGGCGACAGCGATTGCGATGCCTCCCACGCGCGGGATCGCCCGCTTGTGCACTTTGCGAAAGTGATCGGGGCGATCAACGATGTTCCTCCGCAAGAACGCGTCGCGAACAATGGGGGTAAGAATCAGCGAGATAAGAAATGAGGCCAAACCTATAGCGAAAACGATATACATTACGACTCCCGCAAGCCCCAGGTTTTGTTCGGGCTAGGCAACTTGCGTCTCTTGCTTTCAGGTTCACACGGCGGAACGTATGAGGAAAGGGAAATTGGGTCTAATACTACGCGGGACAGTACTAGCTGCAAAGTCCCGATCGTATCGTTAAGAAGGGAGAGCCCTAATAGAAGTTTCGGGTAGAGCCTCAACGAGGCGCTACCCGAATTTCTGACCTGATTTCTAATAATTTCCTAGTTGTTGGCGGCTTCCACCTTACGCCGACGAGCGAAGAAAATTAGCCCAGCTACGCCCGCCGACAGCAGGCCATAGAACGTCGGCTCGGGAACGGCGCTCAGGGTCCCGGAGTAGGACAACGTGCTGAGCGGGTCGGTGGCGTTCGCAATCGTAGTCAGCGTCTGCGAGGGAAGGAACGTCAGCGAAGCGGTCAGGATGCCGGCCGGGAAGTTCGTTAGATACAGCAGGTTGGCGTCTGTCCCTGCATAGCTGAAGTTGGACAGGTTCACAACCGCGCTGCCGTTCAAAACAGTGCCGGTCTGGAATGTGGAGATGGACACGATGTCGAGCACTGCAGTGAAGAATTGTCCGGTCCCATCATCGATCCGGAGCAGGCCTCCGACAGACGTAACGGGTGCGTTTTGCACACCACCCGACGTTGTGATGTCCGATGCCAGGAAGCTGAAGGTACCGTCGATGAAACCCTTTAGGGGCAACACGGGATCGGGGAAACCTGTCCCCCCGGTGATTACGAAGTCGTACCCGGTTGGGTCTGGCTGAGCAAATTCAAAAGTGACCGTGGAACCGGGAGTAAAAGTGACACTGGCCCCCGGTTCGTTCGAGAACGACAGTGAAACAGGATTAGCTAGAGCCCCGACGGATAGCAGGAGACCTAGTGTGAGTGAACCAACTAACGAACGCATTCTAAAAATTGACCTCCGAGTGTTCAACTAGTGGTACAAGCGTACTCGAAAAGTATAGGGGGAGCCTGAGGCCGTGAGCAAGTAGTTTAGCTTACAGAGGTCAGGATGAAACTCCTAGTACTTTCGGTATCCGGGGTTTGGGTGGCGCCGATCGGGGCCTCAAGAAGGGGTACACGACCTATCTTTGCAGCCTAAACAGGGCTCAGGGCAAATGCAAGTTCCGTTTACGGGATAGCTCCTGCGGGGTTCGGACACATGCCTTCCGATGAGGAGAAGCATAAGCGGACCATCTGCTCACGGGAGGTTCTTTTTCATGCTCGTGCATTCGAAAGGGCATCTTTTCAAGGGAGCTTCATTGCTCTGCCTCTTCGGTTTCGCCGCGACCCCAGTCCTCTCTGCTCCGGCTGGGCAGGAATTCCGAGTCAATCCGGCCGTATCGGCAGCCCGAATCGAGACATTCGAGCTGCAGTATAAGAGGACGGAGTTGCGGAATCTGTACCTCATGGTAAAGGAACGCCCGTCAGCCGGATCCCGGGGGGATACAAGGTCTTGTCAGATCATCTATGACACCGTTTCAAGGCGCGCCAGCACCGTGCCGAGCAATATCGGTCCGGCGCCTTTCGGCTCTCCGGTTCTGGCCCCGTGCGGGCAATGGGTGGTTGACTATTCAAGGTCGGCGGTTGAGACGGGCAAGGACTATATAAGGTTAACGGTTCGCGCCATCTCGACGGTTGATGACGGAACCGTGGCGGATCTCTACCTCGGGGCGTTTGAGGGCGCATCCACACACGTGGGACCGGTCAAAGCCGGTACCTGGACGGTTTCGGACCACAGAGGATCGGCCGGGACGATAAATCAACCCGTTCTCTTCCCGGGGGGCGCAGTGCAATCTGCCCAGGCTGCTCGTGTTATGGCGTCCGGCCTCTCAACGCCGTCGAACGCTGGTCTCACTGCTGTTAATTTTCCGGTGGAGTGCGGAAACGCCCCTCCGTCGATTGAAATTACAAGCCCAACGCCAAAACAGAATCTAAGTGGAACCGTTGAGGTAAGGGCTTCCGCCAGCGATAATGATGGCGTGGCCAAGGTACAATTCCTATTAAATGGAGCGCTCTTAGGTCCAGCGCTGTTAGCAGCGCCTTATGTTCTGGCATGGGATACCACGACAGTGTTGGATGGCGCCTACTCGCTGAGTGTGGTCGCGACAGATACCCGGGGCGCTCAATCCACCCAGTCTGTAGAGGTTTCCGTTGTAAATTCTCTAGCCAAAATCATATGGCCCATCGAAGTCATGGGCGCGAGCGGTACGACGAAGAAAGCGTCGTTCTACTTACGCGATTCTTTCAATACTCAACTTTCCTATCAGCTTTCTCTGACAATTCATGGGCTCGACTATCCCGATAAAGCTAGCGTTCAGCTGAATCAAGGGCCGTGGATCTCGCTGAATGAACAGACAGCCGCGCTGGAAGGCTTGGCCTCCAAGTACGGTGGTATCGGCGGCGGTTTTCATACCTTGAAGCTCCTTGTTCCGATTCCGCCTGGAACTCTTAGGAGGGGTGGGAATACTATATCATTCCGGTTCAACGGAACAGATGGGGTTTCGAGCGGATTTCGGGTGCTCCGATTTAACATTGTCGATCCCGCTGGCACAAAAGCCATTGATGAGTCCCTGTTTGAAGAAGACGATCCTAATACCTGGAAGCCGCCTCTGGCCTCCTCGGCTGATATAGAAGCCGGCCGGCGGTTGTGGAAGGAAGCACCCCTGACTGTTCCTGGCAGAGGTGCGATCCGCGCCCATTGTGCCGATTGTCACACCCAGGACGGCCGCGATCTGAAATACTTTAATTACTCTAATTACGCAATAAAGACCCGCGCGGTCTTCCACGGTTTAACCGAGCAGCAGGGGGACCAGATCGCCTCGTATATCCGGTCGCTTGCCGTCATCAACCCGGGAAGGCCGTGGAATCCGCCGTACCAGCCTGGGCCTGGCCTCGACTCGAAAGATGTGACGCTATGGGCGGCGGGCGCCGGGCTTGAGTATGTCCTGGAGCGGGACGCCGACACTCTGAACTATCTCATGCCGAACGGCCCAACCGACGAGGTCTTCAGCCGCTTTTCGAATCTTAGCGTCCGTGAAACGCCGATCGCGTTGCAGCTGCCGGACTGGAACCGGTGGTTACCGCGCATCCACCCCATGGACGCCTGGGGCTCGGAGTTCGACAATAGCGACTTCAAGAAGTACTACGACATTCTCCGCGAGAAGCTGCGCTGGCGCGACCCGGTCGCCTATAAGAGCGCTAAGGATTTCCTCAGCTTGTGGCCTTTTCAATATTGGACCTTCGTCTCTCCAAAGATGCCGCCCAGTGGAACTCCGTGGGACCCTGCCTTTGTTGACAAGGTGTACTCTTCTGCTCTCTGGGCAATGACCAAGGAATGGGAAGTGAACCAGGAGTTTGAACTCGAAGGTATGGCCAGGGATATCTTTGGTCCGCAGGCGGATTCCCGGGCCTGGTGGGGGCAATGGCCGTTCATGACATCGCCGAACATGATTCATATCCCTCGCGGAACCCCTGGTCTGTTGAACGGTAAGGTACAGTCGCACATTTACGCTGCGTTGATGTGGTACGAGCTTCAGTTGATCCTGAATAACTCAAACAAGAAGCAGGAAGGGGCCTCTCCGATAGATTGGCCTTATGCGTATGGCTTCATAAAAGAGCTAAGCGCCTATGCTTATCGGCCCCAAATCGCACTGTATCTGACTTGGGCGATAAAGGCCTACCAGATTTCGGAGAATGGTTTAGGGCCGGATGCGCCTGACCGAAAAGGATGGTCACCGCAGATCAACGATGTTAGTTTGCTCGTGCACCCGAACTGGCAATGGATGTGGGGGGAGATACCTCATGATCTGAGAGTAAAAATTAACGAAGGACTCCTGCGCTCGTGGTTGGATAAGGTAAAAACGTACCAGCCAAGCCAGTTTTACAAGTACTGGACAAGTCCGGACTATATCCCGGTAAACCACTTCGACGGCAGCTTCGGCGATAAAGTCTGGTACATGCTACCGCAGTTTAGGTACATTGGTGTAGACTCGAAACTTCTCGACGAAGTTACAGCCTGGGCTGCTAAGGTCTGGCCGAAGGCAAACTGGGAGTTGACAAAAACTTCCAGGTGCTTCGTTGGGGATTATAGCCTCGTTTACTGTTACAGGTAGAACCGGTCGCGTTCTACAATGGCCCTAGTCTCCGTTTGCATACCAACCCGGAATCGGCCGTCTCTTGTCCGAGCGGCGATTGAGTCTGTGCTGCGGCAAGACTGTCGACCACTCGAGATTTTAGTCGGTGACGATTCCGATTGCCCTGAGCCCTCATCTCTTTCCGAGTACGAGGGCTCGGGGATTACGATGCGATATCAATGGAACAAAATTCCAAAGGGACAAGCAGGAAACGTCAACTCTCTGCTAACGGCTGTTCGAACTCCCTATGTATTGCTGCTGCATGATGACGACCTTCTGCTTCCTGGCGCGTTGCGTCATCTGTTGGAACCACTCGAACATTCGACCGACATCGTTGCCGTGTTCGGCAAGCAGCAGATGATAACTAATGAAGGCGCCTTACTCGTAGAAGAGACTGAGGCGTTGAACGAGTATTATTATCGGACGAGTGAATATGCCGGCAGCCGCTTGAGCGCCCTGGAGTCAGCACTGGTGCAGCAGTTTCCTAACGATGGATATTTAGTGCGTACTGGCGCTGCTCAGCGTACCTTATACCGGACTGATGGGAAAGTTGGGGAGTTTGTCGACTTCGATTTCGGCATCCGTCTCGCCCTGCTGGGTAACTCGTTCTTTTTTGTCGACGTTTGCACTGCTCAATATCGTAAAACAGCGACAGCCGTGTCGAGTGTATTGCGTCCTGGCGATACGTTTGAGGTTATTGAAAATATAACTGTGCCGAAAGAGGCTGAATGGGCCAAGCAGGTTGCCTTGGAAAGGCTTGCCCCAATCTCGATTGTCGCTTATTCAAAGGCTGGCGAGAGACGCAAAGCATTTAAGATCTTCTCCTCGCACTATCCTTTGCGTCGAAAGCTCAGCTTCCACGGCATGTTCATGTTAACCCGTATTCTCATCTCAGCCTAGCCAGGCTGAAGTCGTAGAGACGCCAGTTTGCGCTCTTCGCCATGAGTTGACCCGGTTGATCTCGCAGTTGGTCACTTCGCCCGCGTACCCAAAGCAGGACTTGCTCCGGCCGCTCTTCGGCCGATCTCCCAAAGACAAACGGAAAGTGATCCGTGGACGCCTCATAGTTGCTGACCGCGACTAAGTTGAGCTCGGCGGCGAGGTAGGCTCCGGCGGCGGG
>CALGAR010000125.1 GCA_937959285.1 uncultured Bryobacterales bacterium | reverse complement strand
CACCATGAGCACGACTTTCGCACTAGCCGGGATGCCCAGCCGTTCTCTCGCCGTTGCCTTATTGACAACTCCGGGTCTGAAATGGCGGATGTCAACGCCATCGTATATGACATCAACCTTTCCCGGATGCACATCACGAGTACAAACCTCATGCTTCACGAACTCAGAAACTGCCAAGATGCGATCGGCGTATTTGAGCTGCTCGTCGTAAGCTCCCGTGTCAACCACTCGGACGTGCTGCACGGCCGGTATCCCGTGTGCCTGCGCCGCTATAAGGAGCGGCGCTCCGACGTAGCTGTTGATATGTAGCAGAGCCGGTGAACAATGCCGCAGAACAGCATGGAGCAGTTGACCTGTCTCAACGCTTCCCTGCGAAAAGTCGTGCTCGGGGCAAATAACCAGCACACCGGCCTTGCGGAGGCGTGAAGTCAGAGTTCCTTCGCGAGCAACTAACGCGAACCGGTTGTAGGCGTCCATTCGCGATACCATCTGATAAAAACTCTCTTCGGCCCCGGAGTACGCTGAGCAATTCGAGACGAAAAGCACAGACGGCTTTCGGCTGGGACTGATTACTCGTGGCTGTTCTAGTCTTACCCGCTCAGCTAAGTGACCAGATTGACGGATGAACGTACGTTTCCACGCCGACAGTAAGTTCCACGCTGGAACGGCATGGCTTCCAGTGTGGTTGGCGCGTAAGACTGACCGGAGGCAGGCGACGTCTGAAGCCTCCAGAAGTGTCGCGTGGACCGGCACGTCCTCGCGGGGAATTCCATACTCGCGAATTGCATCGAGAGTCGCTGCAGTGATAGGAAACGGAAGAGGTTCTCCTGTCATCGCATAGACCTTTTGCAGCACGTCGATGACGCTGAACGGATGTGCTTCGGCCGCTTCTGGGAATTGAAGAGAACATACAGCGCGAAGGAGTTCCGAGCCAACAAGCGTCGGTGCCGTGGCTGAGGGAATACCTGAGACCCGGACGAAATTGGCTCCAGTCACCGTAAGGAGGTTGATGCAGCGGTAGAGGATGTCTGCGGGAGCAAGCACAAGGGCGAATTCCACAAAAGCCAATGTGTGGTTCGCGAAGCCCTCTGCAATATGCTTATACGCCTCGCGTACGATCGTCGTGTCCAAAGCGACGGCATGCAAATTCTCTTGAAGAATTAGCTCTTCAAGTGATTCGGATTCTGACCGCCGGTTATATGCGATTGCGAGGTCGATTTCGGAATAATGGGTTTTCCACCATTGGGCGAACCACTTTAGAAGTGGCTGTCCCTCCACCTCGTCCCAATAAGCCCTGCGATGAATCGAAAGCGGTCGCGGCGGCAGGAGAACAATCGCCACTATCGGAGCAACTTCCGCAGCTTTCACGTTAACTACCTCGTGTCCGCAGAACCTTAAGTATCCACTGCTCCCAAACTGCCTTAATGTCAACGTGGGTATAGGATATAGGACGAGGTAATAACAAGTCAACAAAAAATTCTTGTCCAGTTGCGTAAATGAGAATGTCCTATTCTGCTGATAGAAGGTACAGTGAGCGTGAATATTATTGTAATTTCTCTATCAATATGATGGTGCCTTGCCGAAGGAATGACGAATTACCCACGTAGTTATTCCTGTCGCTAAATCATTGTATCGGAAGTGTGGTCATGCTTATAGTTGGCATTTAAGGCTATTACTCTTTTCAAATTGTTTATTTACAAATACCAGTTGAGGCGGCTAATTGTCGGATTTGCGATGCCCGAGCAGATGTAGAATTGTGCGACGGAGGAACATCCGCCGGGCAATCCGATCTCATTCGCCAACGATTGTCATTTGTGGGACAACCGGGAGTTACTCACCATCGCCCCATACCACTTCCGCGAATTGAAGCGGCAGCGTGTAGCGAAGATCCGCCACTGCCAGCAGCTTTCCGGGCGCCGTTTCGCGAATGGAATGCTCCGGCATCAGGACCTCCCCCGTCGACATGAAGAAGTCCCCTCTCCGCATCGTGTCGAGCAGCTCCCCGTAGCGATCGAACGCGGGAACTTCGCGGGCTCGGACATAGTTGATGTTCATATGCGCATACAGCTCGTGCGTGTGGTCGATCTGGAATACGTCGACTTCGGCGAGGAGGAGTTTTCGCAGCCCCCAGTTGGCCATGTCGTCGAGGAGCTTGAGCGAGCGCTCTCCCAAACGGGGTGATGACATGTCGGCAGGCATCTGCTTCCATCCGGCGCCCACGTAGGTGTCGTCCAGGAAATGCTCGGTGAAGCGGATTGCGTCGGGATAGCCTTTCGAACCCTTCGTGCGAGGGTGGGTCTGATACGCGAAACCGTTCTCGCGGCGCATCATGTCCAGCAGAGCCTTGGCGCTGCCGATTGTGTAGACAGTCCCGTATCCAGGTACTTCCTTCCGTGATGATGCGGTGCCGGGCTTCGCCATGAACCAGTAGACAGGCTTTGGAAACGCGACAGCCCAGTGCCCTCCATAGTGCACGTTTGCTTCTTCCGACGGGATGATAAGGAAGTCTTTGCCGCTCTGCGCGCGGCAGAACTCGTAGTATGCCTTCAACTCCTTTAGGCGCAGTTCGGTCTGATCCTGAGGATGGCCGTCTCCGTGGAAGTCCGCGATCATCGCCACATCGACGCCCATCTCTTTCAGAACAGGCTTGAATGGAGGGACCCAATCGGCGCCCTTTTCCATTGCCTGGACCGTATAGGCAAAGTGCCAGTGGGGCGAAACGGTGACGTAGCCGTCAAGCCGGGGAAACCGGTCGCGGTTCGTATAGCGAGCCACTTCGTCGAGCAGCGGCGCAGGCTCTCCGTCGCTCAACAGGAAAAACACGTTCATTCGCTGCTCGGTTCCCGGCGGAGCGTTCATCCAGGGATAGAACCGCGAGTTGTCGTCGGGTAACTGCCGGACACCGAGATAGACCTGTCCTCGCCACGCGGTGTGCCACAGAAATCCCATGTTTGTCGTGAAGTCACGCGGCATGAAGTATTTGTGCGGTGTGGGAAAGACAGCGATGCTACCGCCCTGTGCGCGAGCGGCGAGAGTGCGGTAGCGCACCCGGACAGGATTCTTCTCGGACACATTGGGGTGCTCCACCCGGAGCTTACCCTCGGTGTCATAGTAAACGACCTCGGATTCCATGTTATTGCCGGGCCGCGAATCGCGTGGCACGGCCATGCGCAGTCCGGCGTCGTAGAAGTAGGCGGTGTCGTTCTCGTTGGTCGAGGCCACTGCAGCCTGCTGAATCAAGCGGCTTCCGGGATAGAACATGTAGCGGATCGACCCGCGGAAGATCCCCATTTGGAATCCGTCGAAGGTAAGCTCCACCCGATCCCCATGCGTGGCCGCGTTCGCAGCCGCCAGTTCGAGACGGCCCTGGAAGCTCCGCGTCCCGTCCGGATGGCTCGGAGGGAAGTCGAAGAACTCATCAAACCCTCCCCGGCGCTTGCCGGTTTGCGCGCTGTAAATGGGTACGGCATTCTGAATCACCGTCTTGCCATTGACGCGGATCGCTCCGATCAGCGGCAGTCGCGGCTCGAGATTGAAGGACGCTTCCCAGGCGCGGCCCTTTTCGTCCTGCCACCGCACAACCGCTGTATCACCCTCTCGTGCGACCGTCACGGGGCCTTGCTTCACCCCGCTGAGATCCAGCGGAACCGCGGCAGC
>CALGAR010000124.1 GCA_937959285.1 uncultured Bryobacterales bacterium | reverse complement strand
TCCGCGAAGCGAATGACTGGTTTGCCGTCAATGCGCGATTCACATACTCCGGCGGCCGCCGCGACTTTGTAATGGACGAGTCCATGTTCGGGCAGAACCGGTTCGGGCCCAGCGACCGCCAGATCCTTGTGGTTGGAAATGCGCGACGTCCGGTCACGACTGCGAACCTGACGTTTAGCCTCTTTCCTTCAGACTCCGTTACTTTCACCAATCACGCCGCGTTTCACCACACGAGAATGGAAGGAGACGCCTCCTACCAGGAACTCGACAACCGGACGCTCGCAGGCAATTTCCTGAATTTTCAGTTCCTCGGCATTCGCTCCATCACGAACTCAAGCGATGTCCAGTGGCGCGTCGTAAAGCGCCTGAGCTTGTTTGGGGGATATCGCTTCACCAACCGGAGGATCCGGTCGATCGAGCAGTTCTCATCCAATGGGTTCGAGGATGTGGTCAATGCTTCCCAGGAGAATACGCTGCATGCCGGCGTGGCGGGCTTCCGTCTGAAACCCGTCGAGCCGTTGACGGTAGTCATTGAGTCGGAGATCGGCCGGGCGGACCGGCCCTTCTACACGATCAGTGACCGGAACTACCATTCCCTGGGCGGCCGCGTGCAGTACAAGCGCGGCTCGCTGCTGCTGTCGGCCGCCACCCGGACGTTCTACAACACAAACTCGGTGTCGCTCTCCTTCCATACGCAACGCTCGCGGAATTACTCGGCGAATGCGGCGTGGGCCCCTTCCCGCCGGTTTGCGTTCGACGCCAGTTACTCAAAGATTCACCTCGACACCGTCACCGGGCTTGCGTACTTCGTCAACTTCCAGATGGTTACTGGAGACCGGTCTCTGTACGTCAGCAATCTCCACACCGGTAGCGCCGGTGTGAACCTCGGATTGCCGGGCCGTACGGATCTGTACCTCGGATATACGCGAGTGCAGGACGTGGGCGACGGACGCTCACGCCCGGAGCTAGCGCCGCCAGCGGCGGGAAATGTGCCGGGATTCCTCGCGGCTGTACAGACCTTTCCACTGTCTTATCAGTCGCCGCTGGCGAGAATCTCCATTCCGTTCTTCAGCCGGCTGCGGCTCAACTTCGGTTATCAGTTTTATCACTACAAAGAGGACTTCTTCCGGTCACAGAACTACCGGGCGCACACTGGTTTCTCCAGCCTGCTCTGGTCGTTCTGAGTCTTCCAGTTCGCGTAGGAGTATGCCAGCCGTGCCCTTATCGCTCAACGGGCAGGCCCGCCTGCGTGTATGCGCGCCACCCGCCGTCAAGCGAAATCACGTTCTGATAGCCCATTTTCTGAAGCGCGTCAGCGGCGAGGGCGCTGCGGAATCCGCCTCCGCAATACAGGACCAGCACCTTGTTCTTGTCCGGTACTTTTGACTCGATATCCCGCTCGATAATTCCTTTGCTCAGGTGCATCGCCCCGGCGGCATGCCCGGCGTTCCATTCACTTTCTTCGCGGGTGTCGATCAGGATGTGATCGTCGCCGCGTTCCCGCATCTTCTTGTAGCCTTCAATGTCAATCTCCCGGATGCGGGATTTCGCGTCGTTGACAAGAGCTAAGAAACCGCTATTGTGCTGTTTCGGCTGCATGAAACTCCTCACCTCGCATTTCGGATTGCTTCCCGGACTCGTCCCTGGCTGCGCTCCAGCAGCCGTTCGGCTTCCTCGCGGCTCAAGCCGGTGCGAGCCATGACGATTGCCGTGCGGACGCTTTGGCCTGCCTCCTGGAGCAGCCGGGATGCGGTCTGCTCATCGACTTCCCCGGCCTTGGCGACGATCCGCCGCGCCCGATCCCTCAGTTTCTCATTTCGCGGCTGTACGTTCACCATCAAATTTCCGTACACATACCCAAGCCGGATCATCGTGGCTGTGCTCAACATGTTCAACACCAGCTTCGTGGCCGTGCCCGCCTTCATGCGGGTGGATCCGGAGACGACTTCGGGTCCGGTGAGCGGGGCGATCGGGATGTCGACGGCGGCAGAGAGGGCCGAGTTTGGGGTGCAGCTGATGCCGACCGTCACGGCGCCCAGTTCCCGTGCCTTCTTCACGGCGCCCAGGACGTACGGAGTACGCCCGCTCGCGGCGATTCCCACCAGGACGTCACCCGATTGGAAGCCGCGCTGGATCAAATCGGCAGCGCCCGATTGCGGGTCGTCCTCGGAGGCTTCCGTCGCGCGGGCCAGAGCTTTTTCGCCGCCGGCGATGATTCCCTGAACGAGATCGTAGGGTACGTCGAAGGTTGGCGGGCATTCGGCGGCATCCAAGACCCCGAGCCTTCCGCTGGTGCCAGCTCCAATGTAGAACAGCCGGCCGCCGGACCGGATCGCGGCGACGATCGCGTCGACGGCGCGGGCAATCTGCGGAATTTCGGCCTGAACGGCTTCGGCCACCTTCCTGTCTTCGGAATTGATAACGGAAAGGATTCCAACTGTATCAAGGAGGTCGATGTCTGCGGAAGCGGGATTGGGCTGTTCCGTCAGAAGGCTGCCCAAGCGGACGGGTTCGGCTAGGGGGGCATCGGGGCGGGGATCGCTCATTTGGCTCTCACGCTCGCGGAGATTGGACAGGGTGGAAGGTCAGGTTCGGAGAGACCTGGCGGGCGGCCAGAGATAGCCGCCCGTGATAAGAAACCTGTCAGGCGCTGAACGAGCTGCCGCAGCCGCAGGTGGATTTGACGTTTGGATTGTTGAACTTGAAGCCGGATCCTTCCAGCGTTTCGACGTAGTCGACTTCTGCTCCATCCAGGTAGAGCAGACTCGCCTGATCCACGAAAACCTTCAAGCCGTCGTAATTGTATGTTTTGTCGAGCATTCCAGGGTTGTTCTCAAACGCCATAGAGTAGCTGAAGCCCGAGCAGCCGCCGCCGACGACCGCGATCCGTAGCCCGGCAGGCTTCGGATCCTGGGTTTCCATGATCTCCCGAACCTTCGCCACGGCTTTTTCTGTGAGCTGAATCATATCTTATACTCCCTTGTGGTCGGGTCTAGTTGCAAGCTATCATTGTACCAATAGCATCAAGCATTTGCCAGCCTGGCCAGCCTGCTTCTTCCGACCTCATTTTCTTTGGATGAACTGCTCAGCGAATGGTTGCCAGGATCTGCTATCTTGAAGAGTATCGGCGGTTTCCGGCTCGTTTGATCCGAAGTGGACGAAGCGTAGACAGGTCCGCTACCAACTGAAACCCCAAGCCCCGCGGGCACGTCGTTGTAGGCATGAATGGTCTGGGCGGCGTCATCCCCATTCCCGCGGTGGGCGATATCAGGATCGGTCCTCCGAGTGAGCGGATCGGTCAGGCAAAGACCAGAGTGGACTATCGGCACACCGAGGAAGCGGAGCTCGTCCAACGTATCCAGGCGAAGGACGAGATTGCCTTCCGTGAGATCGTGGATCGCTATCAGGCGAAGGTCTTCTCGATCATCTACGGGATTCTCCGCAATCACAATGACGCTGAGGACATCGCCCAGCAAGTTTTCGCAAAAATCTACTTCTCCATCGGCAACTTCGATTTCCGAAGCTCGCTCCTCACCTGGATCTACAAGATCACTGTTAACGAATGTTACGATTACCTTCGTAAGAAGAAGGTCCGCAAGCTGGTCTACGAGAGCGACTTCTCGGAAGAAGACACCCTGCGGATGGAGAACTCCGAGCAGCACAGCGAAAAGGTGTCGATGGACACCACGCTGGCGCAGCGGGACCTGATCCTGAAGCTGCTCTCGAAGGTTTCAGAAGAAGACCGGACGTTGATGATGCTCAAGGAAGTGGAAGGTCATTCCGTTGAAGAGCTGGCGGAAATGACAGGAATGAACGAGAATACCATTAAGGTTAAGCTCTTCCGCGCGCGCCAGAAGCTGTTGAAGGCTGCGCAGCGGCTAACAAGAGGGTCCGGTACACTCGCCGGCTAGCCCTGGTAGTCCCCCACGAAGCGGACGAGCGCTCTTCTGATATAAAGTTTGCCAGGAGGGTGCAAGAGATCCGCAAGTGGGATTGAGTCGGATTGGATGATAACTCGAGGGAAGAAGCATGCACCAGCCGATCAAAGATGGACTTGAGGAATACCTGAGCGGCGAAGCAGACGGTTCAGCACTCCAGCAGTTCCATGCCCACCTGAGAGAATGCGAACCCTGCCGCAAAGAGGTTGAGCTGCTCTACGAGCAAAAACTCCTGTTCCGCTCGCTCCGTCCACCTCGCCCAGTCGCTCCAGCGCCGGGTTTCTACGCCCGCGTGATGGAGCGCATTGAGGCGCAGCAAATGCGCCCGTCGTTCTGGTCTGATTTACTGGAGCCAGTCTTTGCCAGGCGTTTGATGTACTCCTCGGCGATCCTCCTGGTCCTCCTGGGCACGTACATGTGGTCGACCGAGTCCAACTCTCCGTTCTACAACCCGGGACCCGAAGCTATCCTGGCAAGTGATGACTCCTCTGAAAGCTTCGGCGTTGACCTGGAGCGGGATCGCGAGAAGATTCTCGTGAGACTGACTACCTATTCTGAGTAAGACGTCCGTGGCAACGATGACCTTATACAGGGCGGGATGGCGCAACCCGAGAACACTCTCGATCCTGCTCCTCGTCTTCCTTTGCGGCGCGATCACAGGCGCCCTTACGCTACGGCTTGCATACGGCAACCCTCCTCCCCGTCTTGGCCCCTACTGGAAAGAAGGCGGCCGTGAAATCTCCTTACAGAAGTGGAAGCGTGAGCTGGACCTTACGCCCGATCAGGCAGCCGAGATCGAGATCATCCTGGATGATTTCGTGATGTACTACGACATGCTGCAGGCGCAGATGGATGACGTGCGCGCAAGCGGTAAGGCCAAGATCATGCAGATCTTGAAGGAAAATCAGCGCGCAAAGTTTGAGAAGATGCTGTCCGAGCTGCAGTCTAAGCAGATTCGCTAACCTCAGTTGAAGCCTTCCATTGATGTTGTGCGAGGTTGGTGCTAGACTAAAAGCGACGTGGACTGATTTAGGGATCGCGCGATCCCTGCTACTTGCAACCACGTAAAAAAGTGCTAAAGGCGAGTCGGTCTTCGAGGAATTTCAAACCCTGTGGCCTTTAGCCGCAGGGTTTTTGTTTTTTCTGCGAAACGCTCGCCCCTTCAAAGGAGAGTGGTATGAGTGTTTCGTGGACCTCAGTGTGTCCCGTTCCGTCTCTCGGTGGTGCTGAAGGGGAGTTAGTTTCGGTGCGGGTTCGTGTGGAACCTCGTCTCCTGGAAGAACTCCTCGAAGCCCTGGCGACGGTTTCCTTCCCGATTAACCCGCAAATCCACCATCACCTCGGCCCCAAGACCCTGGTTGATTTCCCCGCATACTCCCAGCGTCTGAACGAAGTTCGGGAAGCGCTGGCTTTGCATGGATTCGATCCTGAGTGCGTCGAAGTGCGCACCATGCTCGAAGCCTTGACGAACAGCGACTAGGGGCCGTCGAAGACACAGGTTATCCTGGTAGGTGCTCCTTGTCATCGGCCCTTCGGGCTCGGGTAAGACTTCGTTTGTCCTCAAACGCTTTCGCGCGCATTTAAGCGCCGGTGATGCTGGCTGCCGGCTGCTCGTGCCGACAGCAACGATGGCCGAACACCTTCGGAACACCTTGGCTCGGGAGGGCCTGGTGTTCCGTCCCTCTTTGATCCTTACGCTTTCCAAGTTTCTCGACTCGCTCGATGCTGGATTACAGCCCGTCTCCGATCCGGTGCTGCATCTGCTGGTGGAGGACGTTCTACAGGACCTCCGCCCAGCCGAGTTTGCCAAGGTGGCAGACCTGCCCGGGTTCCGGGATTCTGTCGTTGCGCTAATCTCTGAAATTTCAGCAGCGGGAGGCGATTCCGCGCGGCTGGAAGCCGTACTGCGGAACCAGGAGGACGGTTTCGCGGCGGCCTTCGTGTCGGTGTTCCGGGCCGTTGAACAGGAGCTCGAGCGGCGAGGACTCGGCCTGCGGGGATTGCGTCTCACGCGGCTGGCCAAAGCCGTTGAGGAAAATCCTCCTGTCGGCCTCACTCATATCTACCTGGATGGATTTCTATCCTTCACCGCGCCAGAGCTGGAAGTGCTGCGAGCTTTATCGCGGCGGAGTGACATTACGGCGACTCTTCCCGAATGGGCTGGCTCGGTGTTTGCGCGGGAGAAATTGCAGCTGTCCGGATTCATGGAACATCGTCTCGAGCCACGGCCGCATCGGCCCCGGGTAGTTCTGTGCGCCGCGCCGAACCGTGAGCTCGAAGTCGAAGAGATTGCGCGCCGAATCCTCACGGCCGGCAGGCCGTTTCGCGAAATCGGCGTGATCCTGCGGCAGCCAAGGGCGTACCTCGCTTCCTTGCGAGCCGCCTTTGAGCGCTTTGGAATCCCGGCTCGCTATTACTTTGCGCCCGCCTGCGCCACCCATCCGGCGGTCCGTTATCTCATCGCCATCGTAGAGGCCATGAACGCAGGCTGGGAGCACGAACGCACACTCGAAGCGCTCATGATGAACGCTTCGGGAGTTGGTGCGACTCCGGCCGGAGATCGCTTTGACTTTCTTGTACGCGAAGAATTGCCCGGGCGGGGACTCGGCGCGCTTCGCCAGCACGCAGCGAAGATCACGGACGCTCGTCTTCATACCCTCCTCGACACTCTGGATCAGATGAATGAGCGCTTGTCGGGCATGGCGACCGCGGCCGACTGGTCGGAGCGCATTACCCTTCTGCGCGGTCTGGTTGCGAGCCGCACGCCCTCGCCAGACGGGAGTCATGAACAGGCTCTCAGCGGCCGCTCTCAGGCGCTTGCCCTCGACGCTTTTGATGAGGCTGTGCGCGAGGCAGTGGTAGCTCTCGGCGCGGATACGCTGCTCACCTTTGCTGATTTCTGGCGGCGGGTGCGCACCGTCCTGGAGCTGACGCCGCTCCGGGTCCCGGATCACCGGCATAACGTCGTGCACGTCTTGGATGCCTACGAGGCGCGGCAGTGGAGGCTGCCAGTCGTTTTCGTGTGCGGGCTGCTGGAGGGAGAGTTCCCTGCGTACCCCGCACAAGACCCGCTCCTGCCGGACGCAGCCCGCGCCCGGCTGGCCGCCGCCGGCGTTCCAGTGAAGACTATAGCGATCCGTCAGCAGGAGGAGGACTTTCTGTGGCAAATCGCGAGAACGCGGGCCGAAGTTCAATTGACCCTGACGTATCCGCGATTTGACGACGCCGGTGAAGAGCTGCTGCGGTCGTTTTATCTGGCGGAAATCGAAGCGGAGCTTGAGGACGCTCAGCCGGCGCGTCCCGCATCTGCTTCCAACCGTGCCGTGACAAGGCAGGCCGCGATCTATAGCGAGGAACTCCAGGCTCAGATTGCGCAGCTCCATTCGCGATGGCGGCCGACTGCAATCGAGAGCTTTCTTCAGTGCCCCTTCCAGTTTTTCGCGCGGCATACGCTGCGGCTGGCGGGGCGTCCAAAGAAGCCCGAGGAGCGCCTGGACCGGCTCGCCCAAGGCACCCTCGTTCACCGAGTGCTTGCTGAGTGGCACCGCACTCCCCGCCCGATTCAGGAAGTGTTTCAGACGGAGTTCGAGCGCTTCTGCGAGCAGAACAGAGTACGGCAGGGCTACGCCTCGGAGGTGGTTCGCCTGGAGATGATACGGAACCTTGTGAGCTTCGCCGCTCAGCCGAGGCTGGAGCCGGGCTGGCGCGTCGAGGTCGAAAAGGAATTTCAGATTGAGCTGGATGAGGGCGTGGTGGTCAGCGGGCGCATCGATCGCTGTGACATCTCTCCCGATGGCCGTTCAGCGCGCGTCTACGATTACAAGTATTCGAGCGCCACGGGCCTGAAGAAGCGAGTAGAGGAAGACGCGGCGGAGCGCTTTGTTCAGGGCGGCCTCTACATGCTGGCATTGCGGCCCGATTACGAAGTGAACAGCTTCCACTATTGCGGGCTGCGAGGCGAAGTCACCTGGGAGGGGGTCGAGCACCCCGAAGAAATTGATGCGTTGACCCGGCAGGCGCGCAAGCTGACAATGCGCGCGGCCGCGGAAGTGCGCGGAGGCGTGATCCGGGTGCAGCCGTCCAATGAGCAGGCCTGCGGATATTGCGACTATCGGGATTGCTGTCGCATCCGCCGCCAGGCCGCAGTGATCAGTGCGGGAGGCGGAGAATGACCCTTTCCGCGGAGCAGTACGCCGCTGTTACGCGGACAGGGCAGGATGTGTGTGTCGTCGCCGGTCCGGGTTCGGGAAAAACGCGCGTCCTGGTTGAGCGGTTTCAGTGGCTGGTAAGACAGGGAATCCCGCCTCTCAGGATTCTCGCAATCACGTTTACTGAGAAGGCGGCGCACGAGCTCAAGGAACGGCTCGTACGCAGCTTTGAAGATCAGCCGGAATACCGCCGCGAAATTGAGCGCGCTTATGTCTCCACGCTGCATGCCTTCTGCATGCGCCTGCTCAGGGAGAACGCGATCGCGGCCGGGCTGGACCCGCGCTTTGAGATCCTTGATGAGCGGCAAGCGATAGCGCAGCAGCACATGGCGGCGACGCAGGCCCTTGACGAGTTGTACGAGCGCCAGCCGGAAACTTTGCGAGGACTGCTTGCTGCCTGGGAAACAAACGATCCCGTGAAGGACCTGCTGGAGGTGTATGAAGCGATCCGGGTTTCGGGCGCGGACGTCGCCGATTTAGACCGCGATCTTCCTCCTGCTTGTGAGGCTGTCGAGCGCCTCCTGCAGACTGTGAGAGAAATGCTCGCGCCGTCGGCACGCCCGAAGCCGGGCAGCGCCAGGGGTGCGGACTTCGACGGGATGCTGGAAT
>CALGAR010000123.1 GCA_937959285.1 uncultured Bryobacterales bacterium | reverse complement strand
TCGTGCCGGCCGTCGACCCCGACTCCCGCAGCTACACCGTGAAGATCAGCCTGCCGCCCTCGCCGCTGGTACGCTCGGGCATGTTCGGTCGCGCTGCTTTCCCGCGCGGATCGCGCCGTGTTCTGACTGTGCCCGCAGGCGCGATCATCCAGCGCGGCCAGCTCCAGTCCGTAATGGTGGCCGATAACGGAGTAGCACGCATGCGCTTGGTAACCACGGGCCAGCTCCGCGACTCCCAAGTCGAGGTCTTCTCTGGGCTCACCGAGGGGGAAACTCTGATCTACCCGGTGCCTGTTGGCCTGACTGACGGCACGCTGGTGAAGGTGCGGCCGTGAACGCTCAGCTCGGTCTCGCCGGCAAGTTCGCCCGGATTTGGATCTCTTCCAAGCTCACGCCGCTGATGATCGTCGGCTCGCTGTTGACCGGCGGCTTCGCCGTTTGGAGGCTGCCGCGCGAGGAGGAGCCTCAGATCATCGTTCCCATGATCGACGTCTTCGTCCAGATGCCCGGAGCCTCGGCGCGTGAGGTGGAGGAACGCGTCACCAAGCCGATGGAGAAGCTGCTTTGGGAGATTCCAGGGGTCGAGTATATCTACTCCACATCCAGCCCTGGGATGTCCCTGGCAATCGTGCGCTTCCTGGTCGGACAGAACGAGGAAGAAAGCATCGTGCGGCTGAACCAGAAGCTTCACGCGAACATGGACCTGATGCCCCCGGGGGTCATCGGTCCGCTCGTAAAGCCCCGCTCCATCGACGACGTACCCATTCTGGCCCTTACGCTCTCGAGCAAGCGCTACGGCGATTTCGAACTGCGCTCGCTGGCTGCCCAGGTGCACGACGCCATCAAGCAGGTGCCCGATGTTTCTGCTGTTTCCATCATCGGCGGGCAGCGGCGTGAGGTGCAGGTAACGCTTGACCAACTGCGGCTGGCATCGTACAACCTCACCCCGCTCCAGGTAGCAGACGCCATCGGTGTCTCCAACCGGCGCCTGCCCTCAGGCCAATTCGCCAGTGCCAACCGCCAGTTCCTGGTTGAAACAGGCGAGTTTCTGCGCACCGCTGAGGACGTGCGCAATGTGGTGGTGGGTGTAACGAACAACCGGCCTATCTTCCTCCGACAGGTCGCTGAAGTCGCGGATGGCGGAGAGGAACCCTTGCAGTATGTGCGTTACTCGTCCGGCGGCAGCTTCGACCCGGCCGTCACAATCGCGGTGTCGAAGCGAAAGGGCACGAACGCCGTCACGGTCGCAGAAAACGTGCTGCGCCGCGTGGAGCCGCTCAAGGGGAATGTCATCCCTTCCGACGTCCATCTGGCCATCACGCGCCACTATGGCGAAACCGCCTTGGAGAAATCGAACGAGCTGCTCTTCCACATGATGATCGCGGTGGTTTCGGTCACCATCCTGATCGGCATCACCCTGGGACTGCGGGAATCGGCCATCGTCTTCATTGCCATCCCGGTGACACTCGCGCTCACCTTGGCCGTCTTCTATCTCTGCGGTTACACGCTGAACCGCATTACGCTGTTCGCCCTGATCTTCTCCATTGGCATCCTGGTGGATGACGCGATTGTGGTGGTGGAGAACATCGTGCGTCACTGGCGCATGCCCGGCAACCTCGAGCGCCCTCCGCACGAGGTGGCCATTGAGGCGGTGGACGAAGTAGGTAACCCCACAATCCTCGCCACCCTCGCAGTGGTGGCCGCCATCCTGCCCATGGCATTTGTGGGCGGGCTGATGGGACCTTACATGAAACCCATCCCCGTGGGCGCCACCGCGGCCATGCTGTTTTCGCTGATCGTGGCCTTCATGGTGACTCCCTGGGCCGCGGTGCGCAGTCTCAAGTCCGGCGCCGGCCGCCAGAGCGGCGTGCAGGAAGACGGTTTGACGCGCCTTTACCGGCGCGTCATGGGTCCCCTGCTGCACCAGCCACCAATACGTTGGGCGTTTCTCGCTGGAGTCATCTTCCTGCTGGCGGGATCGATGTCACTGATCTATATCGGCTTCGTCAAGGTGAAGATGCTGCCCTTCGATAACAAGAGCGAGTTCCAGGTGATTGTGGATATGCCGAACGGCACGCCGCTTGAGCAAACCGCGCGCGTTATCGAGGCGCTGGCCGTCGAGATATTGAATCAGCCGGAGGTTACTGATGTGCAGACCTACGCCGGCACCGCGTCCCCTTACAACTTCAATGGGCTGGTGCGCCACTACTACCTGCGCAGCGGCACCCATGTGGGTGATATCCAGGTAAACCTCAAGCCCAAGCACGACCGCAAAGCGCAGAGCCACGACATCGCCAAAGCTGTGCGCAACCGCCTAGCGCCGATTGCCCAACGCTATGGCGCGCGCATCAAGGTGGCCGAGGTGCCCCCAGGCCCGCCTGTTCTTCAGACCTTGGTGGCTGAGGTTTACGGCCCGGAGCAGGAAGGCCAGATTGCCCTGGCCCGCAAGATCCGAGATCTCTTCAAGAACACCAGCGGGATCGTGGACGTGGACTGGTACGTGGAGGATGAGCAGATTAAGCACCGTCTGCTGGTTGACAAGAAGAAGGCCGCCCTACACGGCATTTCCGAGGAGGACATTGCCCGCACCATGGCGCTGGTCTCAGGCGGCCACCGCGTCGGCCTTCTTCACGCCGAGCAAGCTCGTGAAGACGTGGCCATCACGGTGCGGCTCGACCGCGCTTCACGCAGCGACCTGGTGCATATCCGCGCGCTCAAAGTGAAGGGCCGCACTGGACGCTCCGTAGCCCTGGGCGAACTGGTGCGTTTCGAAGAGGAGGTGATTGAAAAGAGTATCTATCACAAGAACCTGAAGCCGGTCACCTACGTCACCGCCGACGTGGCCGGTGTCATGGAGAGCCCGGTCTACGCCATCTTGAAGCTGGGGCCTCAGATCGGCGCCATCAAGGCGCCGGAGGGCTACGCCATCGAGCAGTACACCGCACGCCAGCCCTTTGACACCGGGTACTACGCCATCAAATGGGATGGCGAGTGGCACATTACCTATGAAGTCTTCCGCGACCTCGGCTTGGCTTTCGCCGCCGTGCTGGTCCTGATCTACGGGCTGGTGGTGGGTTGGTTCCAGTCTTTCATTACACCGTTGGTAATCATGGTCGCTATTCCGTTCTCGCTGGTCGGTATTATGCCGGCCCACGGGATTTTGGGAGCGTTCTTCACCGCAACGTCTATGATCGGGTTCATCGCGGGAGCCGGCATCGTGGTGCGTAATTCCATCATCCTGGTGGACTTCATCGAGTTGCGCCTTAAGGAAGGGATGCCGCTGGATCAAGCCGTCATTGATGCCGGTGCAGTGCGCTTCCGGCCAATGTTGCTGACCGCCTCAGCTGTGGTGGTGGGGGCCGTCGTGATTCTGTTCGATCCCATCTTCCAGGGACTGGCCATCGCCCTGATGGCCGGTGAGATCGCCTCGCTGGTGCTGTCGCGTATGACCGTCCCGATCGTTTACTACATGGTCAATTGCAGGAGGGAAAAAGCATGTCAATCGAGCGTTGTCTCCGTTTAATAGCAGGGATGTTCGTCATGGGTACAGTGGCGTTGGGCCACTTCCTCCACCCGGGATGGTTCCTGTTCACCGCCTTCGTGGGAGTGAATCTGTTCCAGTCGGCATTCACCAACTGGTGCCCCATGATGACGGTGTTGCGCAAGCTGGGCTGCGCGCGATAAGGGCAGCGACTGCTGGATATCCGTGGACTTGCTTACCGCGGCAGTTCGATCTTCTCAGGTTTGGCAAACTCGCCTGTCATTTTCGGAGGCAGGCGCCACACAGCCGTCCCCTCGCGGTTGGTGAAGTAGAGATAGGAGACGGATGGCTTCTTCGTATCGCCGTCGGCCCACAGAGCGTAGAAGTCAGGGTGTGCGTTAACCGGCTTGCGGGCGTACGTGTGATTGCGCTCTTTGGCGGCTGTCAGTTTCCGGACACGCTTCCAGCTACGCCCCTGATCCTTGCTCGTCCACATCACCATGTCGCCCCCTGTGGTGTATGGCTGCGGACCGGGGTCTGTCGGCGCAATCACGCGCCAGGTTCCGTCGGGTTCGATCCATAGGGCGCCGAAGTCGTAGTTGTGGTCGGAGCGGGTGAACTGGCGAATCTCCCAGTTCTTGCCGGTCCAGCGTGCGGTGTGCCAGATGCGCGGATCGTTTTTCGGGCCGGACTCGTAGCCGCCGCTCGTAAGGTACAGAATCACCGGATGGCCGTCATTCCCGAATACAACTTCCTTTAGATACACGAGCCGCCTCTCGGCCTGATAGTCATGTACCAGCGCCGGATTGTGCACCTGTCGCAGGGGAATCTCCAGCTTCCTGCCGTCAACCGTTTTCCAGGTCTTCCCCATGTCGGTGGTCTCGACGTAGTAGAGATTGGTCCTCGCGTTGACGCCGATCGGCGCCGGGTGGAAGTTGAATACGCTCGCGGTGCGATCCTTTGTGGGAGCGGTGATCTGATAATGGCCAAGTTCCGCACGCGCCAGCAGTTGAGGTTTGGTCCAATCGCGGCCATCCGCGCTCGTGTTCCAATACAGGCTCCGCCCCTTGTCCTCATAGAGCGTATGGAGGAACAAGAAGCCTTTCCCGGGATGGTACCAGGGATGGCCGTATGAGAAATTCGTTGTGCTGATCAACTCGAAGTCGCGGATATCGTAAGGCTTCCGGCTGCGGTGGATGTAGGACGGCCGCGACGTGCCGTGGGCATTCGAGAAGATCCAGAGATGCCCCTTCTCATCGATTGACATGACAGGATTGTCGTGTGCATCGTCTGTCTTCTTGTTCAGCAGCAGGGTCGGCCGGGGCACCATTCCTGTCTTGTGATCATAGTAGGAGACCATGTGCAGGAGCTCCTGTTTGCCGGGAACCGTGCCTCCGTAACAAAAGAAGGTCTTGTCGACCTCTTTCACATAGATCGCAATCGGCGATTGCTGCTGCGGGTACGTTGCGAAGCCCCCGCTGTACTTGTAGACATACTCATCCTGCGAGGGTTGGTTGTAATACCAGATCCCGATATATCCGTCAGCGGTTACCGGTTGGGTCTGCGAGAAGACGAACGTCGCCTGACCCACCATTACGAGGAAAGAAGCCAGAAGGTATTTCATGATCAGATCCGAGTTAGAAGAAGAGCCTCAGAGCAAACCGCACCTGGCGTTCGTCGGTTCGTGCGCTTGTCACCTCTGTAAATCCGTTCAATGAACGGACCGTGCCATCGTTATTCATCACCATGCTGGACGCGTTCGCCCCAGGATTGTTGAAGTGCGGGGTGTTGGTGGCATTGAAAGCTTCCGCGCGGAATTGCAGATGGAAGCGCTCGGTCAGAGCGAACGTGCGAAATACTCCGAGGTCGAGGTTGACAAGGCCAGGTCCGCGGAGAATGTTCAGACCGGCAGTGCCGAAGCGAACGTCGGTGACAGGGCGGAACGCCAGCGGATCGAAGTAGGACTGGCCCGGACCTGTGTTGCCGAACACCTTTACATCGGGCTTGGCCAGGTCCGCAACCTGGCTGTTGCCCGGAGCGTTCAAGGACGTGCCTGACGAGGTGACCGTGAACGGAGTGCCGCTATATGCGCTGAAGATGCCGTTGACCTGCCAGCCGCCTGCGAGCATCGACGCAAATCCCGATTGCATCCACCGCTTGCCGCGTCCGAAGGGCAGCTCATAGACGCTGTAAAGGCGGAGATTATGGGTGCGGTCAAACCCCAGCACAGAACGGTTTCGGTTCAGTACTTCGACGGCGTTGAAGAAAAGGCCGCTATCGTTGTTTTCTCCGAACCCGATCGCTTTGCTGAATGTATAGGCGAGCCCGAAGCTGAAGCCTTCGGCGAACCGCCGGTCCACCTGCACCTGCAAAGAATCGTAGGTGGAGGTGTACGCAGGCTCGTGCAGGGTCGTGGCGACGTTGCGTCCGAAGAGGCTGAAATAGGGACGCCCGGCAGCTCCCCTTCCGGGGGTGGAGGCGTTCAGGTCGCGGCGATTGGTGAGACGGATACTTCGGGATCCGACGTAGGCAGCTTGCGCTGTAAAGCCGCGGCCAAGCTCACGCTGAAGGGTGACGTTGAACGACTGCACATACCCGCGCCGGAAGATTCTTCGATCGTGATGGTAGTGACGGAGGGCGGTAGCAGGAGCACGCCTGAGCTGATGTCAGGAAGCTGGGGCAGGGGAATGCCGTCAGCATGCCGCCCGGCCGGAGCGAAGGTATTTGGCGCGGGCACGGATTGTTCGATGACCGTTGGATACGAACTGCGGAGGGGAATCGCAAGCGGGAAAGGATCGATGCTGATTCCGTATCCGGTGCGCAACACCGTCTTGTTCGTCAGGCGGTAGGACAACCCAAAGCGCGGGGCAAAGAGCTTCTTGCTGACCTTGACGCCCGTATCGGTCGGTGTGCTTCCCATGCCGCCGATCAGCATCTGGTTGGTCGCCCAATCGTATCTTTCGACTCCGCGCGTATCACGGGTGACCATCGGATAGTATTCCCATCGCAGGCCCAGATTCAGAGTGAGGTTCCGGCTCACCTGCCAGCGGTCGCGGAAGTAGAAGCCCATGTTGTAGAGGCGCGTGCGCATTTCCTCACTCGTTGGAATGCTCTTGCCCATCGAACTCGGAAGGCCTAACAGGAAGGCGGCGAGTGAATTGAACTGGTTCGGTGCAGCGCCGCCGTTCAGCGCGGTGACGCCTCCGCTGTAGCTGAAGCCCTCACGAGGTCCGAAAGTGCCGGCGGGCTGGTAGTGATTCATGTGCTGGCGCGCGATCTCACCGCCCCAGCGGAGGTTATGCTTGCCAAGAGTCAGGCTGGCGTTGGCTGAGTACTGAAACTGTCTGTCCGTCCGGAATCGAGGGCTGGAGTTGATATAGCCGCCCATCCCCTCGTAACTGCTTACCTGAAAGCCGGGGAAGCCGCTTTCTCGCTCGGTAGGTTCGTTGGTTCCGGGAATTTTGAGAACGTCCAAGCCGATGTTCTGCCCGTAGAACTCGTCGTGGCCGTACTGCCCCTGCTGCGTGAAGCCGAAATGCCCGTCAATCAGAAAGGTTGGCGTGAAGATGTGCGTGCCGCCGAAGGTGAAGCTGTGCACCGTGCCGGTGTCCCGGCCTGGGAAGGTCGATGCCACGCCCCGCCCGCCAGCCTGGCCCAGGGCTGCCGGATCGTAGGTTTCGTACTGAAACAGTGCATAGCGGCTGAAGAGGGTCGTGTTTGAGCCGACGTTCCAGTTCAGTTTTCCGTCGTAGTTGTCCCGATCAATCCGAAGCGGCGTCGCGAGAAAGAGATTCTGTGCAAAGCGGTCGAAGTCTGGTTCGGGCACCAGTCCCAGAATGTATTGGCTGATGGCATCGAGACGGGAAGCCGGAATGATCCCGTCGGGAAACGCCTGACGTCCGGTGCCGTTGGCAGCTCCGGTCGCGGGATCATAGATCAGGCTTGAAATATCGCTGAAATCGCCGGTACGGTGGCGCATTGTCGGAATGGTCGCGAAGCGGCTAAAGGTCTGCCGCTGGCGCATTCCCTCGTAGCTGGTGAAGAAGAAGAGTCGGTTCTTGAGAATGGGTCCGCCGAAGGTGCCGCCAAACTGGGTGATGATATTCTTGGGCAGCGCGCTGGGATCTGTATTGAAGACGTTCCGGGCTCGTAGCCGGCTGTTGGTGTGGTAATCGAATGCGCTGCCGTGAAAGTCATTCGTCCCGCTCTTTGTTTCCACGCTGACGATGGCGCCTGCCCCAAGGCCTTGTTCGGCATCGTAGCTGTTGGTCACGACGTTCACCGACCCGATCGATTCAAGGGGTGGCACGTAGGCCGTGAGATGCGGCAGCCATAGGTAGGTATTGCTGGCTCCATCCACCCGGGTGTTGTTGTTGCTATTGCTCGTTCCGTTGACGTTAGCCACCAGAGATCCTGCCGGGTTGCCCGCGATCGAGTTTGAATCGGCCGGAGGAGTGACGCCGGGCACCAGACCGAGAAGCGATTGGAAGTTGCGGTAACCCGGCACCGGCAGGTTGTTGACGTCCGGCTCGTCAGCTCTTTCCGCACGTCGGAGCGGTCGGTTTGAAGCCCGCCTATCGCGTCTGTGACCACGACCGTTTGCGTCGTCTCGCCGAGCTGCAGCATCACGTCAACGCGGACGACTTCGTTTGAGCCGACGACGATGCCTGAACGCTGGTACGTCTGGAATCCGCTCGCGCTGCACACGATGCGGTATGCGCCGGATTGAACGTTGGAGAAAAGGTACTGGCCTTGGGCATTCGTTGTGCCCTCCTACGATACGCCAGTTTGCTCGTTCACGAGGCGGACCGTCGCGCCGGGGACGGCCGCGTTGGACGGGTCCGTAATGTTACCCACGAGTGAGCCATAAAGTACCTGCCCTTCGACGGGAAGAGTGAGGACGAAAACGGTAAAAAGGATAGCCGCCAGGCAGGCGATGAGGAATTTGAGAGACGACACGGTACCCCCTGATGCAATGAGTTCCTGAGGGAGTATCGTATGGATTCGTCGGCCCGCGGCAGTAGCTTGGGGTCTGTTACGTAGCTGTTACATAGCAAATTCAATTAGATACGGGGATCTTCCGAAAAGCGACCGCCTTTGCGCGCTTCACCTGATTCCCCTCGGTTACGGCTGAGATCACCGCCTCGAAAAACCGCGGCCGCCCGGCATCCCGCCACTGCGACTCGAATTCTTCCAGGCTCACAGGTGATGTCAAAAAGGTAGCGAGGGAAGCGGTCTGAAGGCCAATCAGCAAAACCAAGGTGGAATCGGGAGCATGGCCCGGAAGGACAGCAACGTGACCGTACTGTTCTCGAATCGCGGGATTGTTCGGATCTGCCTTGCCGGTAAAGAGCGAAGGCTCGCCGTCCTGGGGGGCGCGGTTTCCCACTTGCGCGTTGCCGGGTAGGAGATAGAAGTTGAGGCGATTCACGTACTGGTCCAGCGCGGCATTCGTCGGCGGCATGCCCAGGAAGATCAGATTCTCGTTCCCGTATTGATCGAGGGAAAGGCTGGCTGTAGGGCTCACTTCCAGCGGGACGCCGCGGCCTGAAAGAAACCGGGTGAGCTGGATGGCGGCGGAGGTGTCGCTCGCGACCGAGTAGGATTGCGAAAGCTGCGGCGGGCCGAAGCGCGCGACCAACGGAGCGAGGTTCGGAGAGTCTTTCCAGCCGTCCGGGTGGTTGTTGGTGACGTCCCGGACTCGCAGGCGATTCCATCGATAGAAGACCGGGATGGGGTAGACTACCCGAGTTAAGCGTCCTGGGCGAAGCATCGCGCGCCACAATTCGGGCAGGGAGGTCGCCTTCTCTGATGCTTCGAGCCTTTCTCGGAGGGTGCGGTTTTCGATGAAGATCGCCACAGTCGTAATTGCCAGTGCGATCGTTGCCGTAGGGAGCAGCCAGTGCCTCAGCTGCGCGAAGGCGCGTGCTTCTCGAGAGGCTACCGGCAGAATCTCCAGACGGTGGGTTCCTGGAGGGATCACCAGACGATACGGAAACTGAGGATCGGCTTCGGCGTGCTCTTTCAGTTTTTGCCGGAGACGGGAGATGTGGACGCGGACGGTCGCATCGATTTTGGGATCAAAGTCCTGGCGCTTGCCGAAGACGTCAACGCCAATGGCGTATTCGGTGACTGGTTCATCGCGATGCTCCCATAAATAAAGGAGGAGTTTGCGCAGCGCCGGGGCTTTTGCGAAAGCCGGGCTCGCAATCACCGATTCCACCAGTTCCGCTTTCTCACGAGGCGGCACGGCCTCGCAAGCTTCTTTCGTTCCAACCGCCATGGCTAACCGATTCTAACGAAATCCAGCATCGGTGGGGCATCCAGTCGATTTAGGTCTGCTGGGGCGGATGTGTTGCGGGGTTCAGACGAATCTGTGGGAAACGGATGCAAACCTCGACGAGCACGCCCTGGGGCGACCGCCGATTTTCGAAAGGGGAAGCGATCAGGCGTTAGAGGGAGACTGCCGGTGGACAGGCTGTTTTGCCTGTTCGACAACGCGATTCACCAACTCGGCAGTGATCTGTAAGTGTGACCACATCGCCGAGCGTGCCGCGTCCGGGTCGCGCCGGCGCACTGCCTTGTAAATCGCGTCGTGCTCGGAGAGTACCTGCTCGGACACTCCTGGCAGCATGAGCTTCAGGTTGATCCAATGCCGCAGCAGATTGCGGAGCAGCTGGACGGCGTTATGGAGTACGTCATTCTTGGCAGCTCGCGCTACCGCCAGGTGGAAATTCATGTCAGCGTCAACGATGGATCCGCCATGGTCGATGGCCTCCCGCATGGCACGCACCTGCTGGCCGATTGCCTCGATCTCATCCTCGGTGCCTCGCTCAGCGGCCAAGCCGGCAAGATCCCGTTCAATCAGCGCACGGGCTTCCATAATATTGCCCAGCTCGATATGGTCCGTTCCTGTCAAAGCCCATAGCAGGGGCCGGGAGAGGAACTCCGATCGCGGGCACACAAATGTGCCGTCACCCACGCGGCTCTCGAGCAACCCGATGAGTTCCATAGCCTTGAGCGCTTCGCGCAGGGACGTTCGCGCAATCCCCAGTTGCTGACACAGCTCGCGCTCGGGAGGGATCCGGTCGCCAGCCTTCCAATCTCCCTTGACTACATAAGAAATCAACTGTTCGAAAGCGGCCGCGGTGAGGGTGGTCCGACTGATAGGAGTCGCCTGCCGTTTGACCCTTGCTGCTGTTGGCATCTGTTCTCCTACCAGCATAACCGCCACGTCAATGCGTGGCAGGCGCAGAAGTTTGAGAGGGAAAAGGGCTTGACTGAATGGTAAGACCTCTATACCATTGACTCAATTTTGACGAGTGTCGGGAGGAACCATGAAATCCGTCCTTCACGCGGCCGTCCTGTCGGCGGTCTTTGCTGTCTCTCTCTCGGCTCAGGTGGCAACAGGCACGATTACTGGAGTGGTGGAAGATACCACTGGAGCCGTGGTTCCGAATGCCACTGTAACGGCAACCCACGTTGGCACCGGTGAGTCTCGCACCGTGCAAAGCAACGAGCGAGGCGAGTTCACGCTTCCTTACCTTCGAATCGGCGAGCACAAAATCAACGCTTCCGTCACGGGCTTCAGACCGACAACGCTGACGGGGATCCAGCTCCGCGTTGACCAGACCGTCAACCTGACGATCCGCCTGGAGGTGGGTGCTGTGACAGAGGCTGTTACGGTGACAACGGCCGCGCCGCTCGTGGACTCCGCCACGTCGTCTCTGGGTCAGGTCATCGAGAACAAGAAGATTGTCGACTTGCCTCTCAACGGACGGAATCCTTTTGCTCTGGGCCTACTAGCGGGTAATACGGTTCCAGTGACCGGGATGGGAACGAATCTGCCGTTCGTGGGAGGAGGTGGAAGATTTCAAAGCAACGACGTCATGCTCGACGGGATTGACAATAACACCAGCAGCAACAACGGGGGCGTCGGGGCGAACGGCATTGCATATACACCAAGCGTCGATGCCGTCGAGGAGTTCAAAGTAAAGACCAACAACTATAGCGCTGAGTTCGGGCGTTCCGCGGGGACCATTGTGAGCGCCACCATCAAAAGTGGCACCAATGAGTATCACGGCAGAGCGTGGAACTTCCTTCGGAACGAAAAGCTGGACGCGAATAACTTCTTCTCTAACGCAGGGAACGTGCCTCGCCAGCCGTTTAAGCAAAATCAGTTCGGCTTTACGCTAGGAGGGCCGCTGCAGGTGCCTAAGCTATACGACGGCAAGAATCGGACCTTCTTCTTCACCGACTTCGAAGGAACGCGCCGTCGAACCACGGCTTCGTCCAGCATCCTCGACATCCCTCCGATGGACTTCCGTCAGGGTGACTTCTCGCGTTACAACGCCCCGATCTTCGATCCTCACGCGCGACGCATCGGGCCGAATGGTCAGGTGATCAGCACGCCGCTGCCTGGGAACCGCATCCCGCAAAGCTACATTAATCCTGCTTCGGCGGCGGTAGTCAGTCTGCTGCCAGAGCCGAACTTTGGCGCTCCGGGCGCCCAAAACCGCAACTATCTGCGAATTGCTCCGAGGGGCTTCGATAATGATCAATACGACGTGAAGATTGACCACCGGATCAGCGACAACAATACGATGTTCGGCCGCTTTTCGTTCTCGAACGGGACCACGCCAAACCCGGGCAACTTTGACGGCTTCATAGGCGGCAACAGCACGAGTATCCGTAACACGCGGAGTGCCGTGATCAGCGATACTCACATCTTTCGCCCGAACATTGTCAACGAGTTCCGCGTTGGCTACAGCCGCCACAACGGCAGCATCGTACCTACGGATCTCGCTGCGGGCGTTGAGTTTGCCCGTCAAAACAATTTCACGCTCTTCCCGTTCCCTGTGCAGGGCTTCCCAAGCATTGCTTTCAATTTTTCTGGTTTGATCAACACCCAGGCTCAGTTCGCGGGCTTTGGCGCGGCCAACCCAAACTACAACATTGAGAACACATTCCAATGGACAGACAATCTCAGCATCACGAGTGGAAACCACAACTTCAAGACGGGTGTTGATATTCGCCGCTATCGCTATGACAGAAACGAGGGAAGCGGGCAGTTGATCTTTGGATCCATATTCAGCTCATCGAGCGACACCCCGGGCTCCGGGAGTCCCTTCGCTGATTTCCTCTTTGGGTATCCCTCCAGCATGCAGGGCTCGCAACTGCTCGACTGGGCGCGGGCACGCGACCTTTACGTGGGCGGCTATTTTCAAGACGACTGGAAATTCTCCCGAAAGTTGACGCTGAATCTTGGCGTTCGCTATGAGCTCTTCACCCAGCCCGTTGACGCTCGCGATCGCGGCGGTCTGTTTAACGCCACGACTGGAAGGATCTCCCAGCCAGGTAGGGACGGCTTTTCGCGGTCGCTGATCGCTGGAGATCATAACAACATCGCGCCCCGCATCGGCTTCGCGTACGCTGCTACAGAGCGGTTTACGGTGCGAGGCGGCGCCGGAATCTTTTACGCACGTCGCGATCCGAACCGCGAGGTTACGATGATCGGCGCGAATATTCCAAACACTCCGGCTGTTGCTTTCCCGGTAGTGAGCGCCTCCGGGACCGTCACGCCTCCGCTTACGGTCAACGACCCTCTGCCAGTCTCGGCTGGCGACCCGACGCTTTCCGAATTCACGCCGGAACGTCCGACGGGATTCCTGTTCCGGGGCGCAGACTTCTCCAATAACCCCAATCCATACGTGTATCAGTGGAACGTCAGCCTCCAATACCAGCTGATGCGCGATATGGTCCTCGAAACGTCCTACTCAGGAGCCAAGGGCACGAAGCTTGCGACCCGTGTCAACCTCAATCAGATTCGCTTTGAAGACGCTCTTGCCGGCCGGACGAGGCAAATCGACCGGAGATTCAGCAACGTGAACAATGCGGTCGGGTTTGACGCGGCTATTGGCAACAACATATATAATGCGCTGAATGTTCGTCTTGAAAAGCGGATGTCGGCAGGCTTGAACTTCCTGATGAACTACACGTGGTCGAAGAATCTCGAGTCGAACGGAAGCAGTACGATGGCGTTTGCACAAAACGGCGGTACGGTTTTCCCGGTCGACTCCTATAACCTTCGCAATGAACGCAGCTACACGCCGCTCGATGTGCCGCACGTATTCGTGTTGAGCTATGGCTATGAACTGCCTTTCGGGCCCGGCAAGCCGCTTCTCAACCACAGAGGCGTCGTAGGCGCCTTGTTCGGTGGCTGGCAGGTGAATGGCATTGTGACTAAGCGCAGCGGCTTCCCGACGGACATTCGCACTAGCCGGATCCCGGCCGCCAACCAGCTCTACGCCACCATCAACGTACCGGATCGAGTCAGTGGCGTCTCAATGTACCTGCCTAACAAAGGTGTTGACGGCTGGTTCAATCCGGAGGCCTTCACGGAACCCCGGCAGGTGCGCAACGCCAACGACGCACTCATTACGCTTTTCGGCAATGCTGCCAGGCGGGTGGGCCGGGGGCCGGGTTCATTCAACACAGACTTCAGCCTCTTCAAAAACTTTCAAATTGCCGAACGGGTAACCGCTCAATTCCGGGCGGAAGCGTTCAACCTTACCAACACACCGACGTTCTTCCTGCCCAATGCGAACAACTCCGCGCTGACGATCGGAAATGCGAACTTCGGCAAGCTGACGAGTTCGTCTGCTACAGGGCGTCAGATCCAGTTCGGATTGAAGGTGATGTTCTGATGAAACGGATTGCTGCCTTTATGCTGCTTCACGCCTGCGCTGCCATGGCTCAGGAAGGGTGGTGGATGACGCAGCCGTTGCGGTGGGTTCAGACGAATCTGCGGGAAACGGACGCAAACCTCGATGCCCAACGCTTGATTGACCAACTGACCGACTTCAAGGCAAACGTTCTGCACTTTGGTATGGGCGGCATTGCCGCCTACTACCCGACCAAAGTTCCGTTTCACTACCCGAGCCCGTACCTTCCCAAAGGTCGCGACCTCTTCGGCGAAGTACTGGAGCTGGCGCATAAACGCGGCATCCGCGTAGTGGGCCGCTTCGACCTCAGCAAAACGCGGAAGGAGGTGTTCGATGCGCATCCAGAATGGTTCTTTCGCAAGGCGAACGGGGAGCCTGTTGTCTACAACGAGCTCTACTCCACGTGCATCAACGGCGGCTACTATCGCGACCTCGGTATGAAGATCCTGGCCGAAGCCCTCGAGAACTATGACGTCGACGGCCTGTTCTTCAACATGTTCGGCAACCAGTCGCGCGACTATAGCGGCACCTTTGTGGGCCATTGCCACTGCGATAGTTGCAAACGGAAATATCGCGAGATGTACGGCAAGGACCTGCCGAAGGAGCCGGACGACGACTACCGGCGGTTCATGTTCCACTGCTCACGGGAAGTGGCCGCAGAAATCGGCAAGCTGATCCGAACCAAACGTCCAAAGGCGGGCTACTTCAACTACATCCAGGAACACACCGATGGCATCATGTCCGAGTCGAATACGGCCGTCAACCGCCCGTTGCCGTTGTGGCCTTACGCTTCCAGCGACAACGTGAATCGAGCCCGGAACAGCGAACCCACGAAGATGTCCGTGAACCTTTGCATGCAGTTTGTGGATTTCCCGTGGCGTTTCGCGACGGTGCCCCAACAGGAGATTGCCCTGCGCTTGTGGCAGAACGTCGCGCACGGCGGCGCAGCGGCGTTTGCGGTGAACGGCACGCTCGACCAGCAGGATATGCAGGCCATCCAGGCTGCAAAGCCGGTCTACCAGTGGCTGGCGGCGAACGAACAATACTATGTGAAGCAGCAGAGCGCCGCGAAGGTGCTGCTGTTAGGCGGATCGGCGCGGTTAGGCCGCACACTCAATACTGCCGCATACCGCGGAGTCTTCCGTTTTCTGAGCGAGGAGCACATTCCGTTCGCGGTCTCCGACAACATGGATTGGCTCGGGAAGCGCGACTACGATCTGGTGATTGCCACAGAGTGGGCTCCAGCCGAGCTGAAGACCTACCTGGAGCAGGGAGGCAAGGTGCTTGTAGTGAGTGCCCGCCCGCCGGAGCTTCCTGTGCCCGCCGTGGTGCAGACCTGGAAGAACGTCTCGGGCTACTTCCGCGTCCGGAACCATCAACTGCTGCCGTCTCTCAAGGACACGACGATTGTCATGCTCAACGGGGACTATACCGAGGTGGCGGGCGATGGCAGCGATTCGCTGACGTTCATTCCGCCGAGCATGATCGGCCCGCCGGAGAAAATCCATACGGACATGAAGGAGACCACCAAGCCGGGCCTGGTCCGGTCCCAGATCGGGAAGGGCCGTTTGGTGTGGGTGCCTTGGGACCTTTCTGTCCTTTACTACAAGCACAGTTTGCCGGCCCATGCAGGGATCCTGCGGGATCTGATCGCGGACCTGATGCCGGAAAGGCAGATTGTGACAAACGCGCATCCTTTAGTGGAGATGAGCCTGATGCGTCAGGGCAATCGCACACTGCTCCACCTGATCAATCTTTCCGGCCATTCCCAGACCGCCTATTTTGAACCGTTGCCGATGCGTGATATTGAAGTGAAGCTGGCCGGGAAGTTTTTGAAGGCTACAGCAATACGGAATCGCGCGGCACTGGCGGTGACGGATTCGGGCGGCCGCAGCCGCTTCGTTTTGCCAGAACTGAAGGATTACGAACTGATCGTACTAGAGTAAGAAACGAGAGGAAACAAACTGAATGTGGCGTCAGGAATATCTGTTATGGGGTACGAGCCTCCCCGTTTCCGCCCTGGTGGCGGGCCTCCCGATCTTTACGCTGCTGCTGCTTTTGGGCGTATTGCGAAAGCCTGCCTATATAGCGGCTCTTTCGGGCCTGGGCGTTACGGTGCTCCTGGCGCTCTTCGGTTATCAGATGCCGGCTTCTGCCGCGCTTGGAGCCGTTACCTATGGAGCGGCGTTCGGGCTCTTTCCAATTTCCTGGATCGTGTTCTGGGCGATCGTTCTCTACCGAATCACGGTAGACACGGGCAAGTTCGAGATTATCAAAGATTCGGTGGGGGCGCTCACGTCGAACAGGTTGCTGCAGGCGCTGCTGATCGCCTTTTCGTTTGGGGCATTCATTGAAGGGGCGGCAGGCTTCGGCACGCCGGTCGCCGTCGCGGCGGCGATGCTGACCGGACTCGGCTTCTCGCCCTTCTACGCCTCAGCCATTTGCCTCCTCGCGAACACCGCGCCCGTGGCATTCGGGTCCATCGGAATTCCAGTGATCACCCTGGCCGGAATCACCGGGTTGCCTCTGGATCAGCTCAGTGCCTGGGTGGGCCGCATCTGCGCCCCGATCTCGCTGATCGTACCTGCTTACCTGGTCACTGCGATGGGCGGCATTTCGGCACTGCGTACCGTTTTTCCCGCAGCCCTGGTCTGCGGCGGCGTATTCGCCTCGATGCAGTTCCTCGTTTCCAACTTCGTCGGGCCGCAGCTCGTGGATATTCTGAGTTCCCTCTCCGCAATGGGAGCGCTGGTTGTGCTGCTGAGAGTCTGGCAGCCCCGCGAAGCGCAAGTCGCTGTGGCTGCGGTCTCCGGTGGAACGGGCTCCGTTCCCGCGAGTGTAATGCCGAAGCGTCACAGCGCCCGTGAAGTGGCTGCAGCCTGGATGCCCTACGGTCTGCTGGTGATCTTCGTTCTTCTGTGGGGCTTCAAGCCTGTGCAGGCTGTCCTCAACTCCGTCACGGTTACATTTGGCTGGGCCGGGCTGCACAACGTTGTAGAGCGGATGCCGCCGGTCGTAACGAGCCCGGCTCCGTATGCGGCTGTTTACAATCTGAACTGGCTCTCGGCTTCCGGTACGTCGTGCATGTTTGCCGCAATCTGTGCGGCGCTGCTGCTCGGCGTCAAGCTGAGTCACTTCGTAAGGATCCTGAGGGAGGTCGCAAAGCAGCTTCTTCTGCCTACGATCACTGTCACAAGCGTCCTCGGCATGGCCTTCCTCATGAACTACTCCGGTGCGACGGGCACCTTGGGGCTCGCCTTCGCCGCTACGGGCGCTGCGTTCCCGTTCTTCAGTTCCATCCTCGGCTGGCTCGGAGTGTTTCTGACGGGCTCGGATACGTCAGCCAACGCACTGTTTGGCAGCTTGCAGGTGATCACGGCGAACCGTCTTGGGTTTGACCCCGTCGTGATGGCGGCATCGAATTCGAGCGGCGGCGTCATGGGCAAGATGATCAGTCTTCAGACCATCGCCGTAGCCGCGGCAGCGACGGGTATGTCATCGGAGGACCAGGCGAAGCTTTTCCGCTTCACGCTTGGGCACAGCATTCTCCTGGCGAGTGCAATCGGCGCGGTCGTCGTCCTGTATTCCTACCTGTGACGTGGCGGCCCACTCTCAGAGATCGAGGACCCAGGTTTCGCCGATCAGCTCCTTGCCAAGACTCTGGTCTGGCTTTTCTTCGATCTTCCGGAATCCGGCCTTTTCGTAGATTCGCCGTGCCGCGTGCAGAACGCTGTTGGTCCACAGCATGATTTTCTTGTAGCCCGCAAGCCGGGCGAACCGGATGCACTCTTCGACCAGCCGCTTGCCGACTCCCAGGCCATGTGCGCTCGGCTCGACATACAACAGGCGCAGCTTGGCAGTAGCGGCGTCATGGCGGACGATGAATACCGACCCGACCACCTTGCCATCCTTCTCGGCGATCCAGCAGCGCTCACGAGACCGATCCAAATTTTGCATGAACTGGGCGACGATTCCGAGCACAAACGCCTCAAATTCAAGATTCCACCCATACTCCTGGGCATAGAGCGCGCCGTGTCGATCTACGACCCACCCGAGATCGCCCGGCTGCGGATCGCGCAGCACATACGACGATGAGCGGCGTTCGCCGAGCAACGCTTCGATCTGCTCCATTGCCTCAACGAGTTGGTGCTGCTCCGGTACGGAGAGCCGTTGCAGCATCGCGGCGACTTCCCGGCTGGAGGCCTCATCGAGCTGCCGGAACGCTGCTCGCCCTCTCGCGGTCAGGCGGAGCTCGACGACACGCTTGTCGGTGACGGATCGGGATCGCTTGACGAGTCCTTGCTTTTCGAACCCGGAAACGACACGGCTCAGGTAACCGGCATTCAAACCCAGCTCGCGGCACAAGTCCGTCGCTGTGATTCCGGATCTATGAGCCAGTTCGTAGAGGATGCGGGCTTCAGTGAGCGAGAACTTGCTCTGGAGTAAATGTTCGTTGAGCAGGCCGATCTGCCGCGTGTAAAAGCGATTGAAATGACGAATCTTTTCAACGCGGCTTTCCAGCTGTCCAACTTGCATGGTCTCAGATAGTTGCTTACGGCAATAGAAGACTTGCTATAAGCAACTATTGCAAGGCCAAAAAAGGGTGAGCACGAGCGATTCTTCGAAGACCGCTTAGTTCCCGGACCCGTGCCCTTCGCAGGCGAATGAGGTGAGCAGTTCGTCGTACCGCCGCTGCATCTCTTCGGGGGAGACTTGCTCGATGCTATGTCCGATCAGCCACTCGTGCCCGAACGGGTCGCGGATCATACCTGACCGCTCTCCGTAGAAATGGTCCTCGGCCGGCCTTACCAGAGTCGCGCCCGCCTGCACGGCGCGTTCGATCAAGGCGTCCGCATTGTCGCAATGCAGATGCATAGCGAAGCTGGTTCCTCCAAGCTTCGCTGGTCCTTGGATGCCGTACTCGGGATATTCATCGGATAGCATGACGACGGCATCGCCGATCTTAATTTCAGCGTGCCCGATACGGCCGTTGGGCTCGGTGAGCCGGAATAGCTCAGTAGCTCCAAATGCTTTGCAGTAAAACTCGATCGCCGCAGCAGCACCTTGAAGGCGCAGGTACGGAAACACTTCGTGAATTCTCACGTTCCCTTGCGTCACATTGCTTTCCTTTCCAGCCATCGTGCACCTCCTCCTGTCCCAGCCTATTCGGAAAGCACTGGCGATCGCTTGTAAAGTTTTTTCCTCGGTTGCGGCGGAGTATTTGATGGGCACGTGGCCGGGGCGCGCAGGGACGGGCCGGTACACACCAGGCGTAATTCCAGCGAAGGAGCGGAACTCGTGCGTCAGGTGGGCTTGATCGGTGTAGCCGATCTCCGCCGCGATCCTTGCCCAGTCCGGGCTTCCTCCGCTGCACGATGCCTGCTGAAGGACGCGCTGGAATCGCCGAATACGGCTATAGAGTTTCGGCGTCAGACCGGTTGCCTCCCGGAAGAGTTCGATAAAGCGCTTCGCCCCGTAGCCAGTGTGTGACCGCACGGTCTCAATGGAAGGCGCTTCCGGCCCGGAGAGTTCGCGCAACGCATAGAGGACCGCGGGGTGCGCCAGGAGAGGCCTGCGCCGCTGAGCCAGAAGCTGCTGGATGCATTCGAGCTTCTGTTCCGGCCCGTCCGTATCGAGCAGACGATCTCTCAACGCGGACGCCCTTGAGCCCCACAAGTCTTCGAGGCTCGTAAAACGGTCCGCCAGTTCGGATGCTGGCACGCCAAGGACAGCTCCCGCCATTCCTGGACGAAAGTGAATTCCGACGACTTCGCCTTTGCGGTTCAAGTCCCGGATCACGTATCGGGTCTGCGGACCCCACACGACGGAATGGAGGAAACGCAGCCCGACGCTGTCCGCTTCGTCTCGAAAGATGCGTATGGGATCTGGGCCGAGGTTGATGACGAGCGTTATCGAGCCGGTCGGAAGCGCCCGCTCCCGTTCGTGGCGCTGCTGATCCGTTTGCGACCACCAAAGAGCTTCCACGAATTGGGCCAGCTCTCCCGCCGCGTTCCTTCGCACCATCATGCTATTCCCGATCCTAGACGGACTGAGCCGCCCGCACAAGGCGGATCCGCTGGTCACCTATGTAGAAAACCTATGTACATCGAATGTCATAGTAGATAGAATATCTGTGCATGGCGGATAAGAAAGCCGAACTCCTCCAGGGAACGCTGGACCTGCTGATCTTGAAAACGGTGGCGCATGGGCCGATTCATGGCTACGGAATTGCTCAGCGGATTCTCGTCGCTTCCAGAGAGGTCTTACAAGTCCAGCAGGGATCGTTGTATCCGGCTCTCCACAGGCTGGAACGCAAAGGGCTACTGAAGGCGGAGTGGAAACAATCGGGTAGCGGACCTATGGCCAAGTTCTACTCGCTGACGGCGAAGGGCCGGAAGCAGTTGCAGGAGGAAATGGCGCAGTGGCACCGGTATGCGGGAGCCGTCGCCCTGGTGCTTGAGTCCTGACTGAGAAAGGGGGCGAGGTGGGTTTCTTCCGGAAGAAAGCGGAATCGCACCTGGAGCGTGAGATTGCGCATCACTTGCATGAGCTGACGGCCGCGTACGAGCGTCAGGGGTACTCGCATGACGAAGCCGCCAGGCTGGCAAAGCGCGATTTTGGCGGAGGCGAGCAGATCAAAGAGCAATGCCGTGACCAGTGGCGGTTCGCCTGGATGACTGGCTGGTGGCAGGACATCGTCTTCGGCTTCCGTCAGATGCGCAGAACGCCCGCGGTTACGTCAGCGGCTGTGTTGACGCTGGCGCTCGGTATCGGAGCCAAGACGGCCATTGTCTCCCTGACCGACGTCGTGCTTTGGCGAGAACTTCCGGTGCCGAATCCCAAGCAGCTTTCCTTGGTGCATTGGCAAGCGCATGGCTACCCGAGAGAGCTGGCAGATGCGGGATCGGGAAGCTTTATTAGGGAGGAAGGCCGGCAGGTTGGGGATTTCTTCTCTTATCTCGCTTTTCAGGAAATGCGCAGGGCAGTCTCTGGGCGGGCTTCCTTGGCTGCATTCACCTACCCAAACGAGGTAAGCGTCAGTTTCGAAGGCCGGCCGACGGTTGCCCAGGCGCGAGCCGTCAGCGGCAACTTTCTCTCAACCCTCGGCGTAAGGCCGCAATTGGGGCGGTTGTTTTCAGAGAGCGACGACCGCAACGCTGCTCCTGCCACTGTGGTTTTATCCCACCGCTTCTGGGTTCGCACTTTAGGGGCGAAACCGGAGGTGGTCGGACGAGCGATGACCATTAACAGCAAGCCCTACGTGATCGTCGGCGTATTGGAGCCACCGTTCTACGGCCTATTTCCAGGCGATCCGACGGAGATCTATGTGCCGGCGCATCACGGAGGGGTAGCGGTAGCGGACGATCGCTACTGGGGCGTATCTCTGATCGCCCGGCGTTTCCCGAATGTAACGCAAGCTCAACTCCACTCAGTCCTCGCAACGGTCTTTCCCTCCACATGGTCGGTCCAGCCAAAGGATGCATCCGCAACACCGCAGATCCGCTTGGATGACGGCAGCCGAGGCTTGGGTTCTCTGCGGCGCGAGTTCCGGAATCCGCTGCTAGTTCTTGGCGGCCTTGCCACTCTGCTTCTTGTGATTGCCTGCACGAACATTGCAAGTCTCTTGCTTGCCCGAGGCATCGCAAGGCAAAAGGAGGTGGCAATGCGTGTGTCTCTTGGCTGCAGCCAGGGCCGCCTGATTCGACAGTTCCTGACGGAAAGTGCACTCTTGGCCCTGCTCGGCGGTGGGTTCAGCATCGGTGTCGCGTATCTGACAGCAAACGTATTGGGAAAATTCCTCGCGAATAACTGGACAATCCCGATCGCGGTGGCGCTCGACGCACGGATCCTCGGCATCGTAGGAATTGTTACGGCGGCGGCGCTCCTGGTGTTCGGTATCTTTCCTGCCTGGCAGGGTGCCCGGTCGCCGAAGGCTGAGTGGCTGCGGTACGGCCCAGGGAGCATTGGCTATGCCGGGCATCAGAAGTGGAACGCCGGGCGAGTGCTGGTGATTGCGCAAATGGCAATGTCCGTTGTCTTGGTGATGACGGCTGTTGTGTTCACACGGAATTTGCTTGCGGTTCAGTCGTCTGATCCGGGCTTCGACCGGCGGAATCTAATCCTGTTCGATATCCGGCCTGGTACCTCGGGGTACGATGAGTCGGAACTTCTGCGCTTCTACTTCCAACTCGAGCAGAAACTGTCTGCTACGCCAGGTGTCGCAGGAGCCGGGCTGGCCCTGATGCGGCCGATGAACATCGGGGGCTGGTGGGAGCCAGTAGCGCTTGCCGGTGAGAATGAAGTGTATCAGGCCTCGATCAACGCCGTGACTCCTGCCTACTTACCTCTGTATGCACCGAACGTCGTTGCGGGCCGGAATCTTACGTGGGCTGACATCAACGCTGAAGCGAAGGTTGCGGTGATCAGCGAGGATCTCGCGCGAAAGCTCGGTGGGCCGAGCGTGTTGGGTCGGAGGCTCGTTTTCGCCGTTGATCGGAAGGAGCGGCCGGAATTCGCGATCGTTGGAATTGCACCGGCGATCGCCGCTACTTCCATGAAGGAACGTCCGTATGTGGTGTGGCTGCCGCTGGGCAAGAAGAGTGAGCGTGCCACGGTTGTGGTACGGACGTCACAGCCGCCGCAGGCGGTGCTCCCGACGATCCGCCACGCCATGAGCGAGATCGACCGGAACCTGCCAATGGTCGATGTCGCCACGATGGAGGAGCAGATCTCAAAGGGTTTGTACCGGGAACGGATGTTTGCAACATTGTGCGACGGTTTCGGCATTCTGGCGCTGGTGCGAGCGGTAGTAGGACTCTACGGTGTCATGGCCTACAGCACATCTCGGCGGCGAGGGGAGATCGGAATTCGCCTCGCGCTCGGCGCAATGCCACGTGACGTCGTGTCTATGGTGTTGCGCGAGGGACTCCTGCTGGCTGGAGTTGGATTATTGTTGGGCTTGCCAGTCGTTTTTTGGGGTGCGGCGTACGTGGAGAAGGATTTGTTCCAAATGAAGCCTTTGGAACCTGCTTCTCTTCTGATCGCGCTCGGCATTTTGTTTATGGCCGCGCTCGTTTCGGCCGGCATTCCCGCTCTACGCGCCGCTGCCATACAGCCTGCTGAGACTCTACGACAGGAGTAGGCGCGATCAGAATGTCGTCTCGTACGAGAATGGAAGCATGACCCGCGTGAGGATCGACAAGTGGCTTTGGGCGGCCCGGTTCTTCAAGACGCGCGCGCTCGCCGCGCGTGCCTGCGACCTCGGCAGAGTCACGTGTAACGGACAGGAGGTAAAGCCGTCGCGGGAAGTCCGGGAGGGCGATTTGCTGCGCGTAAAGAACGATAGCGGCGAATTCGAGGTGGAAGTCCTGCAGCTCAGCGACGTCCGCGGCCCTGCCTCCGTAGCGCAGACGCTTTATCGGGAGACCGAGGAAAGCAAGGAACTGCGGCTCAAAGCGGCGGAAGAGCGGAAGGCACTGCCCCGATTTGAATCCTTCCGTGCGGGTAGACCATCCAAGCGCGACCGGCGCGAATTGAACCGGCTTCGCGGGCGACTGTAAGCCCGGCCTCTCTCGACCGCCGGCGGCGTCCTTTGATCTGTCTTGAAAAGATTCATTGACACAGCCGAACAGTCCGTCAATAATGCCTAGCTAGCTAGGGATGTCGAAGCCAAAGAATGACGTGTTGCAAGGCACCCTGACCCTGCTGGTGCTTCGGGTGTTGCATGCGCGAGGTCCGATGCACGGCTACGCGATATGCAATCACATCCAGTCCGTTTCTTCTGATCTGTTGCGAGTGGAGGAGGGTTCGCTGTATCCGGCGCTGCACCGGATGGAGCAGGAGGGCTGGCTGGCGTCGTCCTCGGGTGTGACGGAAAAGGGGCGCAAGGCAAAGTTTTACTCGATTACCAAGAGCGGGCTGCTTCAGCTTGAAGCCGAGAAGGAAAGCTGGTCGCGGCTCATTCGCGGTGTGTCTCGAGTCCTTCGCTACAGCTGAAGGAGCTCCCCGATGTCGTGGTTCGCACGAATCGTGAATGTCTTGCGGGCCGGGAAGCTGGGGCAAGAGCTCGACGAAGAACTGAATTTCCATCTGGCCGAACGCGTGGATGAACTGGTTGCAGGCGGGATGGCAAGGGACGAGGCACGGCTGGAAGCGCTGCGGCGCTTCGGCAACGTTACGGTTCACAAGGAGAGGACTCGGGATGTGAATGTCGAGCGGATTCTGGATTTAGCTGTCTCCGACCTGCGGTACGCCATTCGTCAACTGCGACTGGCGCCCGGTTTCGCCGCAGTTGCCGTTTTGTCCCTTGCGCTGGGCATTGGCGCCAACACTGCGATCTTTCAGCTCATCGACGCTCTTCGCCTGCGCAGCCTTCCTGTACAGGATCCGTGGGAGCTAGCAGCAATCGATACTGCTCCGGACTTCTACACCTCGGGCAACTACCGCAGCCGGAACCGCGCCTTTACTTACGCGCAGTTCGAACAATTGCGGATGCACCAGCAGGCATTTTCGGACGTGCTCGCATTTGGAGACATCCGGTTTAACCTGAGCCGGGGCGGGGAAGCCCGCTTTGCGGAGGGTTTGTTCGTCAGCGCCAACTACTTCAAAGTGCTCGGAGTGATGCCGCTGCTAGGAAGGGACTTCGCAGCGACAAACGACGATCGGGACTGCCGCGATGCTGGAGCTATTTTGAGCTACTCCTTCTGGCAGCGTGAGTTCGGCGGTGACGGAGCGGTGCTTGGCCGAACGATTCAACTGAACGGCCAAAGCTTTCCCGTAATTGGTGTGGCTCCCAAGGAGTTCTTTGGACTCGAGCCCGGCCGTCGATTCGATGTAGCTGTTCCCCTATGTGTTGACACTCTCATGGCAGACGACGGGAGAGGACGAATGGACATTCGTCACGCCTGGTGGCTGACCCTGGTTGGGCGGTTGAAGCCTGGCTGGTCTGTCGAGAGGGCCTCTGCGCACATCACGCAGTTATCCGAGGTGATCTTTCGAGAGACAGTTCCTGAAGTCTATAGGCCGGACGACGTGAAGGCGTACCTGGCAAACAAGCTAAGGGTTGTCGCTGCGGGGACGGGAATCTCTTCGTTGCGGAGGCAATATGAAAATCCTCTGTGGATGCTGCTTGTCACGACTGCTCTGGTTCTCCTGATCGCCTGCGCCAACCTCGCCAACCTCCTGCTGGCCCGCGCGAGCGCCAGGGAGCGTGAAATCGCGATTCGTCAGTCGCTCGGGGCTTCCCGGACGCGCCTGGTCAGTCAACTGCTCTCGGAGAGCTTCCTGCTCGCGGCCCTTGGCGGAGTCCTCGGAGCTCTGCTGGCGCAACTGCTAAGCCGAGCCTTGGTTGCTTTTCTGGACAGTGGCAGCGATCCGGTGTTCTTGAACCTTGACGTCAATTGGCGTGTCTTCGGCTTTGCCTCGGTCCTGTCGTTGCTGACGTGTTTACTGTTCGGTCTGACGCCCGCGATTCGCGCAACAGGGATCGCGCCGGCCAATGCGATGAGGGGAGGGCGGGGGACTACCACAAATGCCGAGCGCAATGGCCTTCGCCGGATGCTTGTGGTGTCGCAAATCGCGCTGTCGCTGGTCCTGCTGGTAAGCGCGTTATTGTTCGGGCGTAGTCTTCGCAACCTGCTTACCGCGGAAGCCGGGCTTAACGCAGACGGAGTTCTCCTTACGCGGATTGATACAACTCTACCCAAGCTGCAGCCGGAGCGGCGGCGGCAGGTGTTCCAGCAGATTGAGGAACGCACGCGGTCGCTACCGGGAGCCGTCTCGGTCGGTTCTGCATGGTTGACGCCCTTCGGAAACAGCTCGTGGAACCAGAATGTCCGGGCGGAAGGCGGAGTGGGCACGAGTGCGAAGAAGCTTGTATGGATGAATCTCGTCGGGCCTGGATACTTTGATACGATGCAGATTTCTCTACTGGCAGGGCGTGATTTCGACAGCCACGACGATCGTTCCGCCCCGAAGGTGGCAATCGTGAATGAGGCGTTCGCAAAGGAAGTTTTCAACGGAGAGAACCCGGTTGGACGTACCTTTCGCGCGGAAGAGTACGCCGGCAAGCAGGATTCATTGTTTCAGATCGTCGGACTTGTCAGAAATACGAAGTATTTTGGGCTTCGTGATGAGTTTCGTCCCTTTGCGTACTTCCCGCTTAACCAGGCGGAGGAGATGCCGGCAGCGATCACGATTGCGGCCCGGACTCACGGCCCCGTCAATGACGTGATGGCCGTGGTGCGTCGAGCGGTGGCCGAAATCAACCCTTAGTTGCTGGTCGAGTTTCGCATGCTGGAGGGCGAGGCTCAGAGGTCGATCCTTCGTGAGCGCCTCATGGCGAACGTCTCCGGCGGATTCGGAGTGCTTGCGAGTCTGCTGTCGGCGCTAGGTTTGTATGGAGTGATGTCGTACATGGTTGCGCGGCGGCGGAACGAGATCGGCGTTCGCATGGCACTGGGAGCTGTAGCGGCTGACATCCTGAGGCTCGTGTTTAAGGAAGTCGGACTCCTGCTGCTCGCAGGTTTGGCCATTGGAGTGGCCGCTTCCGTTGCATTATCGCGGTTCGCCGAGGCGCTGCTGTTTGGTCTGAAGGCCAACGACGCCGTAACGCTCGCGGGCGCGTGCGGACTGCTTGCGGCGACGGCGATGGTAGCGACACTGATCCCGGCGCGCCGTGCGGTTCGTCTGGATCCAGCGGCGACCCTCCGCGAAGAATAAGCGCCGTCCCGCTATGCAAGCCCGGGGCTCGCTGAAGGGACGAAAGGCGCTCCAAGGGTTGCCCCTGGAGCGCCTTCACGCTTGTTGGTTAGAACTGGAACTTCAGAGCCAGCTCTCCGACCCTCGGGTCCAGCGTCCCGAGAATCCGTCCGAATGCGGAGCTTGAGCGGTTCGTGTTCGGATTTCCGAGACGAGTGTGATTCAACACGTTGAAGAACTCGGCACGGAACTGGATGTTGAACTTCTCTCGCACTCCGAAGTTACGATAGAGGCCGGCGTCGATATTCAGTTGACCGGGCCCGCGGAGCATGTTGATCGAACTCGTGCCCACGGTTCCTATTGCCGGTAGTACGAACGCCGTCGCGTCGAACCAGGCGTCCAACTTCTCCTGCCTGGATCTGTTGCCCGAAAGGCGCCAGTCACCCACGACATCCGCGGTATCCAGCCCTTGGCCATTGAGCGAGCGGTCCACACCCGCACGCACCGTTAGCGGAGATCCGCCAATTGCGGAGAGGATCCCCGTCCATTCCCAGCCGCCAAAGATTGCCTTACCGATGCCCTGGCGAAATGGGGATGGCATATGCCAGACGCCGGAGATCGTAAGAATCTGCGGACGATCCTCGTTGAGAGGACCGCGATCGAGCGCCCGGTTCCAGGGATCACGAGTACCCAGCGAACCCTCGCTTTGCGCTGACGTGAGGCCTGTGTTCTTCGAGATCGTGTAGGAGCCGAGGATGGTCAAGCCGTGCGACATGCGCTTATTTACGGTCAGTTGGAAGGAGTGATACTGGGACCAGCCGAAGGTTGATTCATCCTCGATCGTTCCGAAGTTCGGATAAAGCCTGCGTGACTGAGTGTTCGCAACGGTCGCGCCAGGACCGAAGACTGCGGGATTGATGTTGTGCGACCCGAACAGCCTCGAGCTCTTCGAACCAATATAGGCTGCCGTGATCACGATGTCTTTCGGCAGCTGTCTTTGAATGTTCAGGTTCCATTGCTGGGTATAGGGCGTTCGGAAGTCGTCGTTGAAGGCTGTGTGCGCCGCAGGTGTAACAAAGCGGAAATCCCTCTTCTGTTCGGGCGTTGAAGGCGGCGTGAACGGGAAGAAGGAGGCTCCGCCGTACGGGTTGCTGAAGTCGACGTCAAAGACGGTAGAGTCGATGACAAACGGCTGGATCAACGGGAATCGATTGAGGTTGATCGTTCGGATGGTGTCCCAGAAGATGCCGTAACCGCCGCGGATTGCTGTCTTTCCGTCGCCGGTCAGGTCATAGGCGAAGCCGAAGCGCGGCGCGAAGTTCTTCCAGTGGTTAGGCAGCACCTTTTCTCTGAGCTGGGGATCTCCCTGGAAGAGAGGTCCGGGAGGCGCGCCCGGGTAGACTGTTGACTGCTCGCCCGGATGGAACATGCTCAGCTTGCCGTCCCGCTCCACGAAGTTGAGGTTGGGCTCCCACCGCAGGCCGATATTCAGTGTAAGTTGCTTGGATACCTTGATGTCGTCGGCGATGAAGAAATGCCACAGAGTTTGGCGCAGCGTGTTGCCGAGAGGCGAAACCTGCCGGAGATTGGCGACGCGGCCAAGCATCGCATCCGCCAAGGCGTCGCCGGAAGCGAATCCGGTGAACTGGAAGTTGCCTCGCGTCAGATACTCGTTTAGCTGGTTCACCTGATACCGGGCGATCTGAGCGCCGAACTTCAGAGAGTGGCGTCCGGTGTTCCAGCTGACTGTGTCGTCAAAGCTGAAGGTGTTGCGGCCGAGATTCCAGAACGTGCCGTTTGCAGCCTGAAAGTATCCGGCCACGTTGAAGACATGCCAGCCGTAAATCTGCGGCGCCGCGGGGGGAATGTTCGCTCCGAACTCGGACCATGCGAAGTCGGGCACCGGCACGATGAAGGCCTTGACGCGATTGAATGTGGCAGAGAAGGTATTGAGCACCGACGGGCTGAAGATGTGGGTTTCGTTCAGGACCAAACTCTGACGCCGGAAGTTCTGATCGATGCCCCAGCCTTCGAAGTTGCCGCCCGGGTTGAACACGTCGTCTTCCTGAAACAGGTAGCGGCCGTACAGGCGATCGTTGTTGCTGAAAGCGTGGTCGATGCGGCCGGTGTACTGGTTCCCGTCGAGCGGCCGGTTTCGCGGAGTGACATATTCGAGACCTTTCGAGTTTGGCAGAGGTACGTACTGCTCCATGAAGCGGAGCACGGGCTGATTGAGGCGTGAGATGGGAATCTGATTGTTCGGGAATGGCTGCTGCGTCAGCGGATCCGTGAGCGTCTTGGCCAGCTCCGAGAAATCGCCTGCGCGCATACGGGTGGTAGGCGTCAGCGCGGTGCTTGTGTTCGGGGTGCCGCGTTCATGCGTCGCCTGCCAGGCGAAGAAGAAGAAGGTTTGGTTCCTCTTGATCGGGCCGCCGAGCTGGGCGCCGAACTGGTTGCGCTTGAACGCGGGCGCCTCGGTGGCAAAGAAGGGGCGGGCGTCGAAGACATCGTTTCGCACGAACTCAAATAGGCCTCCATGGAAGGAGTTCGTGCCGGATTTTGTGACGGCGTTGATTGAAGCGCCCCGGTTCCGTCCGAACTCGGCGCTGTAAGAGTTGGTCTGGACCGTGAACTCCTGGATGGCATCGGGATTCGGGAAGGGAAGCGGCGCATTGAAATAGCCGTCCTGGTGGGGAGCTCCGTCGAGAGAGTAGTTATTCGATGCTCCTGTTGCTCCATTGATGGCGTATCCAGGTGTGTTTGCGCCCTGGTCGAGTGAGCCCACAGGCACTGCGCCGGGAAGGAGGCTCTGGAGTTGGAGCACATTGCGGCCGTTGAGCGGCAGCTCAGAGACGCGCACCTCGTCGACTGTTTCACGGATGGTGCCGCTTGTCGTCTCGACAACCGCGGCGGATGCGGTGACTGTGACCTTCTCGGTAGATTCTCCAAGCTCGAGCACGATCGGCGCAGTGATGTGCTGGTTCACCTGAAGCACGATGCCTGTTCGTTCATATGCTTTAAAGCCGGGTACCTGGGTTTGCAGCGTATAGTGCCCGCTCGAAACAGCGGGGAAGACGAAGTAACCTTGTTCGTTCGAGACGGCGGTACGTGTGGCGCCAGTGGCCTCGTTGCGCAACGTCACTTGCGCCGCGCTGACCGCGGCCCCACTTGGATCGGTAATAGTTCCGTTGACACTTCCGGTATCGAGCTGCGCGAGCAGCAGGCCGGCCGCAGACACGGCAGCCAGAAGAAAACGTGTAAGCAAAGAAACAGTTCCTCCGTGGGTGGGATTATATCAAGCAGAGATCGTAGGCAACGCAGGGAATCACCTGATCTCTAGCCTCGGAGAAATCCGGGGAGACATTTTCGCACGGTTTGGGGGCAGGTCTTCGTTGGTTCAAAACGTGCGCTGTGGTGGTTTTCGACCACCGTTTCTCCTTCCGTTGTCATAGTTAAAGCCTGTGATATCAATCGCTTTCGCAGTTGGCTATCAGACTGCATATGCCTTGGCAGGTCCATTTGTTAATGGAACGGAGGAAGAGATGAAAAGATTGTTTCTGACAAGTGTAATGGGTCTGGCCTTGATGGCCGGCGGAGCTTCGGCGGCAGAGATTTATGTCCGCTTCGGTCCTCCTCCTCCCCCGCGTGAAGTGATCGTCATGAGGCCGAGCCCAAGACATGTTTGGGTTCCGGGCTATTATCGATGGACCGGGCGCCATTATCACTGGGTGAAAGGAAGCTGGAAAAAGCCGCCTCGCGGACGAATGGTCTGGGTTCCGGGGCACTGGGCGCCCCGCCGCGGCGGCTATGTCTGGATCGCCGGCTACTGGCGCTGATTCACAAGGACCACGACAGTCATTGGCCGCGCATCTGCTGCTTCTCGTCAGGTCTGGCAAAACTGGGCTCCCCGAGCGGGAGCTCAGTTCTGCGCGACGCAGGAAAAGCGGGCGCCGTTCGCAATTGAAGATGCTCTCCACTCAGGGCCGCGACTGAAGTACGATCAGTAGGTCTCAATGCGATCTCTACTGATTCTCTTCGCGGCGGTCGGGATTCTTCATTGCCAGCATTGGCCGCAGGCGGCAGGGCTGCACGGGAACTGGCAGGCGAAAGGGCCTCGTCCTCCGGTTGAATGGAGCGTTGCCCGCTCACGAAACATTCTCTGGCGTACCCCGCTGCCGAACGGCGGGCAAAGCGGCATTGCGGTGTGGGGCGACCGCCTCTTTCTCACAACCTTTGCCGAGGGCGAGAAGGGGTTCAGCGGGCGGATCCTGGGTCTCGCCGTGGATGCCCGGAACGGTAAAATCCTCTGGTCGGTAGATCTGAACGGGGAAGAGAAGAGCCCCGTGCTGTACGCTTACAGCGATTCCACGACACCCACTCCCATCACCGACGGACAGTTTGTCTGGTTCTTCAACGCCAGCGGCGAGATGGGCTGCTGGGACATGAACGGCAAGGAGATCTGGCGCCGCCGTTTCAAGCCTTGGGGTCAACCGTATCCGTTCAATAAGCAGCACGAGCCGATCCTTTATGGGGATGTGATTCTGCACGTCGAGCCGCTCGACGGGCTTCCCGCCGCGAAGCATGGCTGGAATTATCTACGGGCGATCGACAAACGGACAGGCAAGACGCTGTGGGTGGCAGAAGACGGCACGACGACGTATTGCACCTCGGTATTCGGAATTCGCAGGAATGGTGCACCCGCAGTCCTGACAGGACGGGGCGGATGGCACGACGTTCCGGAGCGCCCCGTCGGGTTGAGCTTGATTAGCCTGGAGCCGGGGAAGGCTGGTAAGACGGTTTGGCGATTTGTTGCGGGCAACGGAGAGGAGCAGGCGCCAACGTGGCAGGCTTTGTACGTGCTGCATTGGGACAAAGACTATGCCTATTGGTTCCGGATGAACCCCGAGGAGTCGCATCTGGTTATCGACTCAGAGACGGGGAAGCTGGTGCGGGAACAGTCGCTGATTCGGAAGGTCGACTATCGCCAGTGGGATCCGAAAGCCGGGCGATACATCGTTCACCGCGATGTAAACCTTCGTGAAATCCGTGAACTCTCCCCGCGGAATCAACTGGCGGCTGATGAGGTCATCCGCGTTCAGCCTGCCTGGCATGCGAACATCGTCGTCGGCGGGTATCACTACTTCCTTACAAGCACGGCGCATCGCCGAAACCGTGTTCCTCCGAAGGGCAAAGCCGGGCCGTCGCATTGCATCGGTCGCGTGAACATTCGGACAGGCAAGGTGGAGTACCTCGAGGTTCCGGTCACGGTGATTCGCGAGCAGGGGAAGCCGGATAAGCCTGTGTACGGGGTTGCGGTTCGCACGAAGACCCTGAATGCCAAGGGCGAGGATGTAGCGGCCGAGGACCGGTCCCGGACGGACGGATGGGAGATTCCAGCCTTTTGGGGAAGCCCGACGGCCGTCAACGACCAGATCTATTTCACAACGATGCTCGGGATCACGTATGTTATCGACGGCAGGGCGAAGGTATTGGATGAAAAGGCGCTGCTTGCGGTGAACGATCTGGGCCCGTCGGGAGAAACGTGGAGCCTGAACTCAATTTCTTATTCCAACGGCCGCCTGTACCACCGGACGGCGAAGGAGCTCATCGCAATCGGCGAGCGGCCCGCGCCTAGACGCTGACTACCGGACACGGCGATTGCCGGATGATGCTGTACGCGTTCGCTCGAAGCCTGCCGAAGATACCCGAAGAAGAGCCGCGGCCGATTACCAGAAGGTCGGCTTCCTGCTCTTCCGCGTGCGCGCAGACCACTTTGGGAGCATCTCCGCTGTCGATAACGATTTGCGCGTCCTTTGGCACCTGACAGGGAAGCGATGCGATCTGTTCTCGGGCGGCCCTTTCGAGGCTCTGCTTCCAGTCCGGGTCGAAGTACTCTCCGGCGCGTCCTTCCAGCGACGGGGTTGCGTGGATGACCAACAGTTGAGCGCGATGTAGCTCGGCGAATTTGGAGGCCCAACTAAGCGCCTTGCAAGTCTCCGGTCCAAGATCGATCGCGACCGCCACTTTTCGGAAGCGAATCTCTTTGGGGGCGGGCGGTTCTTCGAGGTGAGCGCCGGTGCAAATGGGGCGGTCGGCGTCATGGAGCACTTTCGCCGTGACGGACCCGAGGATGAACCGGCGGAACCTGCCGTAGCCGTGAGTCGGCATTACGATCAGGTCCACCTGATGTTCTTCAGCGTACTCGACGATGCGGCGCGCGGGATCTCCTTCGAGCAGCACTCGCCGGGTGGTAATCCCCTTCAGTTCGTCCGCGAGATAGTCCTTGAGTTTCGCTTGAGCCTCCTCGACGCGTGCAGTCTGGAGGTCGTCCAGAAGGGTGCCCGCAGCCTCGAGAGACGTCGCCTCGTACGCCGGCGGCGCCACGACGTGCAACACAGTAACTTCCGCATCGGAATCTGAGACCAGGGCGCGAGCGTATCGTGCGGCGATCTGAGACCGTGGAGAGAAATCAACCGGGAGCAACAGTCGCTTGAGAGGAAGCATCGGTCACCTGTTTCTATCTTCGATTCTATTGCATATGCTGGCGATTTCGAGGGCATTTTCCCAAGTCAATTCAGTCAACGTAAGATAAGAAAAGATCTCCCGATGCCGCGTTCCTGCCCATCGCGAGACGATGAATCAATTCCATCTGCGTGTACTCGCCTTGGACCGATACCTGATTGTCATGGCTGGCGGCGCTGCCGGCTCTCTTGCGCGATACGTGGTGACCACCGCCGTGCTGCAGCGGCTGGCGGGGTGGTCCATGGCCGGCACCTTCCTGGTAAACATCACTGGATGCTTCCTGGCCGGTCTTATCATGACGTATCTCTCAACTCTCGGCGTCTCTCATCCGTATTGGCGGCTGGGACTGGCGGTCGGATTTCTCGGCGGTTATACGACGTTTTCCGCCTTTGAGTATGAAACCTTCCTTGCCTTTCGCACGGGAAACGCGTGGTTGGCTGCGATGTACGCAATCGGCAGCGTCATCGCAGGATTTGTCGCCGTGTGGATCGGGGCCTCTATCGTGAAGCGCTAGGATGAGCAGCCTTCACGGAAAGATCTAACGATTCAGGAGCTGCTGCACTTTATCCCGGTCTTTAAAGATCGTCGGTAGATCTCCCGAAAACTGCAAATGTTTCTCCAGCGCTGCCCGTGCTTCGACCTCGTTCCCTGCGCTTTTCAGCAGGGTTCCGCGTATATAGAACAGGCGGGACGCCGCTAATGCGGCGAGCGGATTGTCCGGATCGACCTGAGGGATCGGCCAATAGGGAAGCTCTGCGAGAGCCTCTTTGACTCGGCCGCATTCGATCATGGACCAAGCAAGAAGCACCGGAACGATGGTTGCGTCAGGCTGTCTTGCAAGGGCGCGCAGTTCAGACTCCGCAGCGCGGAAATCGTTCGTGATGATGTACGCGTAAGCCAGGGCAATCTTCTGAAGGAGCAACCCGGAAGGAGCCGGAAAATGGCGAGTTGCGAGCACCTTGATTGTGTCCGGTGATCCGAGCGCAGTTGCCGCAAACCGAACAACGGCGGCGAGGCCGAGAGTACGCGGGACGGTCGCCGACTTCATTGCATCCTCCGCCAGACGGATTGCCTCCTCCCGCTGGCCTGCCTCCAGTTTCCAGGCTGCAAGCTGGGCGCGGAAGATGCTGGCCGGTTCGCCGGTTGTACGAGGCAGCAGGATTTCGAGCCTGCCGATCGCCTGTTTGTGGCGTCCGGTCATGTGCTCCCATTGGGCCGTTCGTAGTTCCTGAAAGGGACCGGGTTGCAGCGAGGCAAACTTGCGGAAATGCTCGTCGGCGGCTGTCAGGTCACCGCGCCGCCAGGCGGCGTGCGCTGCTTTGGCGTAAGCGGCTCCGTTCTGAAAGTTCGGGTTCTTCTCGAGCGCTTGCAGATAGAATTGCTCCGCTTCCTGGAAGCGGCCATGCACAAAATGGATGTCACCGAGGGAATCGAGAGGATTTGCGTCCTTGGGGGCGAGCGATTCGTAGCGGCGCAGTGCCTCGGTTGCCCCTTCGAGGTCGCCCGTCATTGCACGCGCGTAGCCCAGAGCATTCCAGAACAGCGGGAAGCCCGGTTCCCTGCTTGTGGCTTCCTCCTGCCACTTGAGCGCCGCCCGGTAATCTCTCAGCCGCGTCGCTGCTTCGCCCGCCGCCGTCGCTGTGTCGGCGTCGGCTGGCAGCAGAGTGGCGAGGGTCGACAAGGCGCGAAACTGCGCCGCAGCGTCCTGCCGGATGCTGGCCGCCATTAACTCCATGCGCGCCCGGTCCGCGTCGCCGACCTCGTGTTGCAGCCCCTGATTCAGTACCGCCTCGGCTTGCGCCAGATCACTCCTCGCAAGGTGATGCTGCGCCAGCGCGAGATAAGCAGGTCCAAAGTTCGGGTCGGCCGTAATCGCGGACTGCAGGGATTCGGCAGCTTTGCCCTCGCCGTCCGCAAGCAGCGAAGAGCCGAAGTGGCGAAGCGCATCAAGGTTATAACCACCCGATGAAGCCGCGGTCGGCTCGATCTGTTTTGCGAGGGCGTCGACGAGAGACAGGAAGAATTGCTCGTTGCGCGGGACAGTGAGCTCAATTTGCCTTACTGCTTTGCGCCTCCCAACATCTTCGATCGCGCCCGTGAGGCGGTACGAGTTGCCTTCGACGGTCAGATAGGAATGGAGAACCTGCGTGGCGCGTCCGCCATAGCCATCGCGCATGGCTTGCGCGGGAAAGGCAAAGACGGATTTTGAAGCGGAAAGCTGTGACGCCAGGATGCGGGGCAGCGCTGCGACGGCCCAGTCGATCGTATGTTCGGCCGTCAAATTTTCAGGGGGCAGAATTGCGAGGCGCTCAACCTTCCGTTCGGGACGCCCGGAGCAACCGATTGTGAGCAGCAGCGCGAAGGCGAGAGCGCTGGCCGCGCGGCTAGAGAACACGCGTCTCCATGGTGAGCAACTGCTGGAACTCTGGCAAGTCGCGGAGTGCCGCAAATTCCGGGTCCTCGGTAAACTTCTTGCGATCCTTGAAACCTTCCTCAATGGCCTTTCTCATATACTGCAACGCCCGGTCGGTCATACCTGCTTTCGCATAGGTTTTGGCCATATAGAAATGAAACTTTGCCCGCTCCTGCACGGTGCGTTCCTGAAGCAGCACACCGCTGGTGCTCCGATGCTCGAAGACTTCCGGATCCAACTGAAGCGCCAGTTCGTAGTGCTTCATTGCGTCTTTGTACTTCTTGCGGGCAAAGTATGCCGTGCCGAGATTGCTATGGATCGACGCTGAATAGGGCGCCAGCTTCAGGGCCTTCTTGTACTGGTTCACGGCCCGGCGGTAGTTTCGTTGGGCGTAATGTATCGTCCCAATGTTGTTGATTGCCTCCGAATAGTGTTTATTCAGCTTGACCGCCTGCTCGTAGTACTTCTTGGCCATAGCGAGATCGAGCATGTGGTGGTAAGCAATCCCAATCTTGTTCATGATCACGGGCGAGACCGGGGCCTGACGGTAGACCTCAATCGCTTCGCGGTACATCTTCCGCGCCATGAAAATATCCCCGCGCATCTCGGGCGTCACTGCGGGTTTGGTTCCCTCAGGACGAAGGGGGGACGACGGATTTCCTTGGTCGTTGGAGCGCAGAGCGGCGCTCGCTTCAGAGCCAGTGGGCTGGGCAAGGCTCGCTACAACGACAAGAACGCTAGCGAGTGCGAGTTTACTGGAAACCATGCTGGCCTCCTGCGTTGGTCCATCACTCACTATAGCGCGGAAATGCGTCCGCGGCGGCGTGCAGAAAGCCACCGCGGTATCCGAAATCGCAGAGGCCGGGCCGGTTAACGGAAGAGATCCTTCAACCGTCCGAAAAAGCCTTTCTTCTCTTTGGGTCGTTCCTTTACGCCGACGGGAAGCTCAGCCTTTTGCGGAGCGGGCGGCACCGATTTCGCGACAGGTTTGCTTTCAAGAACGATGGAATTTGGCTGCGCCGCCGCGGGCGCCGCTACTCCGTCGTTGCTTGAGGTGTCCCAGCTCGCGACGTGCGTCGCAGTCCGGACGCCGCCGTGGAAGTGGCAGACCTCGATGGGTTGAGTGCCTGCAATGAAAACCTCGCTCCGGACAGAAGGGCAGCCGACGGAAGCCAGCAGTCCGGTCGCGGGATCGATGTCCACGGTAACGACTCCCTCTGGTGGTGAGAACTGGCTGACCGCCCGGTACTGCCGGTACTTATGAGCCCGCTTCATGAACTCGGTCCAGATGGGAAGGGCGGCCCGGGCACCCTCGAGCTTCAACTCCTTGCCGTCGTCGAATCCGACGTACACGACACAAAGCAGCTTGGTCGTGAATCCAGCAAACCAACCGTCGCGCGACGTGCCGGTCTTACCCGCCGCAGGGAGCAGGAAGCCGCGGCTTCGGGCTCCCGCGCCTGTGCCGGTGCGCATCACGTCCTCGAGCATGTTCACCATGAGGTAAGCGACACGCGGGTCGAGCAACTGCTTTCGAACGGGCTTTGCATCGTAGAGCGGGTTGCCCTGTTCGTCCCGAATTGCGCGAATCCAGTTAGGGGCCGAGTACACCCCCATGTTGGCAAAGACCGTGTACGCCCCGGCCATATCGAGCGGCGTGTTGTCGTAGGCCCCGAGCGCAACAGCCGGCGTCGGTTCGGCGTTCAGGCCAACGCTTCTGGCAAAGTTCGCGACCTTCTCGTAGCCGACCGCTTCTGCAGTCTTAACAGTCGGGATGTTCAGGGATTTGGTCAGCGCCTGACGCATCGTGACCAGCCCGAAGAACTGACTCTTATAATTGTTCGGCTCGTAGGGACGGTTGTGGTACCAGAACGTTGTGGGTTCGTCGGTGAATGTGGAGATCGGCGTCAGGACAGCCGACGGTGTTTCTTCCACAGCCGTAGCGAGCGCGGCAGCGTAGACAAACGGCTTAAAGATGGACCCCGGCTGGCGCATCGAGCGGGTGCGGTTTAACTGGCTCACGCCGTAGTTGCGGCCGCCGATCAGGGCCTTGACTTCGCCGGTCTGGGGATCGAGCGCGACGAGAGCTACTTGCGGCTCTACGGGTAGCGTCTTGTCCTTTCTGCGCGCCCTGAGCTGGTCGTCGACTTCCTTCATGCCGATCCTCACGGCTTCGACAGCTTCCCGTTGGAGGTTCATGTCGAGGGTCGTGTAGACACGGTACGACTTGGCCTGAAAGTCGTGGTCGGCGAAGTTCTCCTGCAGTTCGTCGTTGACCAGATCCACAAAGTACGGCGCGTCCGTCGATTCCACACCGCCCTTGGCGAGTTCCACAGGCGCCTGAATGGCCATTTCATACTCGCGATCCGTGATGAGCTTGTTTTCCCTCATCAGCCCGAGGACGATGTTGCGCCGGGCCTTGGCGCGCTCCGGATGCCGGTAGGGATTCAGATAGTTGGGGCGCTGGATGAGTCCGGCAAGCAGCGCTGCTTCGGGGAGCGTAAGGTGCCGGATATCCTTGCCAAAGTAGACCTGCGCGCCTTCTCCAAAGCCGTGAATCGAAAAGCTTCTGTGCCGGCCGAGATCGATCTGATTCGCGTAGTATTCGAAGATCTCTTTCTTTGTGAGCTTCCGCTCAAGGTGCAGCGTGATCAAAAGCTCCAGCGCCTTGCGTTTGATGGTCTTCTCCGGCGTCAGCCAGAACATGCGGGAAAGCTGCATGGTGAGCGTGGAGGCGCCGGCAAAGCGGTAGCCTTTTCGAATGTCCTGGTAAGCCGAGGCGATGATGCGCAGGGGATCAAAGCCCTGGTGATGAAAGAAGCGTTTGTCTTCCGCGGAAGTAACGGCGTCAACCAGGACTTTGGGGATATCTTCGAACCGCACTAAACGGCGTTTCTCGCGATTGCGATCGAACAGGTTCGAGATCAACTCCGGCTCGAGGAAGTACTGAGTACGGGGCGTGTGATCCCGGAGCGAGATGATCTCTGACACCCTCCCCTCGCTGAACTTGATCACGGCATCCTCGCGCGGAGCAAAGGAATCCGGACCGGGGAAGATCTCGACCGCCTGGTCCGCCCGGACGTTGTACCAGCCCATGCGGTTGGATCGCGATTCGCCATATCCGCTTCGTCTGAGCTGGGCGACAATCTCTTCCGGCGAGGCTTCATCGCCGATCATGATGACGCTTGGCGCGGCGTAGAGCTTGGAGGTGTTTGCGTAGGGGCCGGCCTTCAGTTTGGCGTCGATGAGTTTCGAATAGTGGACGTACAGATATGTAAAGAAGCCTGCTCCGAGCACCAGGAGGAATGTAGCGAAGCCGACAAGAAACTTGCCGGCAGGGTGCATCAGGAAGCGGACCAAACGGGCCTTCTTGGGCAAATGCATTCGAAGAGGCAACGTTAAATACCTTTAGTCATTTTCTCATGGATCGCCGGACACCTTACCGGGCAGCCGCGGACGGACGGAAGTGGAGGTCAACCGTGTAAAACGGAAAATCCACTCGAACCAGATACGCGACTTCGACGCGAATCCCTTCTGCTCCGCGCGCAATTCGCACCTGAGACGGGCGGACAGGGATCCCGAGACGCGCCGCCCGATTCGCCACCTCGGTCCGGAGAATCTCTTCGGAAAGCGCAGCCGTCTCCGGCCTGGCTACCAGCTCATCCAGGCTCTGCTGAAGCTTGAAGTTGTCGAGATAAGGAGGAAGCATCAACACACCAGCTCCTGCCAGTCCAACCAGGACGGCGACGCTGAGAGCGATTCGCCAGCGGGCCGGAGCGCCGGTTACCCCCGGTTCTCTTCCAGTTTGCGCAGTTGCGTCCATAAGTCGTCGTTCGGTTTCCAGACAGGCGGCTGCATTCCGCTAATGTGCAGCTCCGGAACTCGCAGCGATCCGTGCCCGTAGGGGCAAATATATTCGGTTTTTGGAAGTCCGACAAGGAAACTTGAAGGCCACGAGCCACTTGTTAGCGGCATGCGCAGGCGGCGGAGGCACGTCCGGCAGCGATAACGTTGATCCAGGAGGATGAGCGCAAGCAGGCCCAGGCTTGCCAGGGTGAAAAACAGAATCACAAACGTCCACAGCGTATCCTGGCCGAAGCGGGAAACACGGTAAGACAGAAAGGGCTCCGGCTCCGGCAGCCAGCGGACGAGACCCTGCCAGACGCCAAACATGAACCCGGAGGCAACAGCTAACTTCCCAACAAGGTAGAGCCAGTACCTCATGCCCTAATTGACGGAATCAGCGGCGGAAAAGGTTCCTGGCGAGGAAAAGCAAGTTCGCCGGCCGCTCCGCCAGCCGTCTCATGAAATAAGGGTACCAGGCGTTGCCGTACGGGACGTACAGACGGACTCTATATCCTTTCGATCGAAGGCTTTGCTGCAGGTCGCGGCGGATGCCGTACAGCATCTGGAATTCGAACCGCTCTGGGGACAGATCCAATTCCCGGGCTGCTGTGAGAGCCGTATCGATCATGGCAGGATCATGGGTCGCAATCGCCGGATACGTCCCTCGCTCGAGCAACAGGCGTGTTAATTTTTGATAGTTGCGGTCGACTTGCGCCTTTTCGGGAAAAGCAAGCGGCTCCGGCTCCTTGTATGCCCCTTTGCACAACCGGACCGGCACGCCCTGGTCGGACAGCGCCCGGATGTCTGCCTCGCTCCGGTAAAGATAGGCTTGAATCACAGCGCGCACGAAGCCAAACTCTTCGTGCATCGCCCGGACACAGGCGAGAGTACGGTCCGTATACTCGCTGGATTCCATATCGATTTCGACCGTGATCCGGGAGTGGCTGGCCGTCTTCATGAGGCGGATCAGGTTATGACGGCAGATCTCCTCGGAGAGGCCGAGGCCGAGCTGGGTCAGCTTCACTGAAATCGTCGCCTGCAATTGCTGCCTTGCAATCTGCTCGAGCGCCTGAATGGCGGCTTCGGCGGCTGTGGCGGCCTCCTCGATGGCCGTTACGTTTTCACCCAGATGGTCGAGCGAGACGAGAAATCCTTCCTCGTTCAGGGTCCGGCATACCTTCACTGCGTCCTCGAGCGTCTCGCCCGCAATGAATCGCGACGTCAGGCGGGAAGCGGTGGGCGATGTCTCCATCCAGTGGCGCAACTGTTTTTGCCCGGAAAGGCGAAGGAAGGCATTGCGCAAAACCATACGCAAGGAGCGTGCGCTCTTAAGATCAGCGTATCAAACCTACAGAATGCAGGCCGGTTTTGCACAGTGAGGGAGGTTACAAGGAAGAAGACCCGCGGGAAGGGCATGCTAGATTGTGAGCATGTCCGAGCAAAACCCGTTCCACGACCCGCTGCGATTTGAGCGTAGTGTTCCGCCGTGCACGCTGGTCATCTTCGGGGCAAACGGAGACCTCACCCGCCGGAAGCTTGTTCCTGCCCTGTACCGGCTGGCATTCGACCGGAAGCTGCCGCAGGGTTTCGCTGTTCTTGGTAACTCGCGGACGAAGATGTCGGACGATGACTTCCGCGAGAAGATGCGGGAGGCGGTTGAAAAGTACTCGGAGGACAACTCCTTCGATCCCGGCGCCTGGCACGACTTTGCCTGCGGAATTTTCTACGAGCCCGGAGATGTCAACGACCGGGATCTGTACCAGCGTCTGGCGCGGCGGCTTGCGGAAGTGGAGAAGAAGCGTCAGGCGGGCGCCAACGTCCTGTTCTATCTCGCTACCCAGCCCAGCCAGTACGCGACCGTTGTGGAGGGAATTGGACAGTCCGGGCTTCACGAAGGCGCAGGGTGGCGCCGCCTGATTGTGGAGAAACCGTTTGGCCACGATCTGAGAAGCGCGCGAGAACTTAACGAGTCCATCCGGCGTGTATTCCCCGAGAACGAGGTCTATCGGATCGACCATTACCTCGGCAAGGAGACTGTTCAGAACATTCAGGCTTTCCGATTCGGCAACGGCATCTTCGAGCCGCTTTGGAACCGGCGGTATGTCAACCACGTGCAGATCACGGCAGCCGAAGAGATCGGGGTTGAAGGGCGAGGCAGTTTCTATCAGGAGACGGGCGCGCTTCGCGACATGATCCAAAACCATCTGTTGCAAGTCATGGCAACAGTGGCGATGGAACCGCCAGCGGTGTTTGAGCCGGACGCCGTGCGCGATGAACGGGCAAAGCTCTTGCGTTCGGTTCGCGTCATGAAGCCGGACGAGGTGCTCCTCAACGCTGTCGCGGGACAGTATGGCCCGGCAAAGGTCGGCGGGCAGGATGTCTTGGGCTTTCGTCAGGAGCCGGGCGTAGCTCCAGACGCCCAAACCGATACCTACGCCGCCGTTACCTTCTATGTCGACAACTGGCGGTGGGCGGGAATCCCTTTCTACATCCGGACGGGGAAGCGGCTCCCCAAGCGAGTGACGGACATCGCCATTCGATTCAACTCCGCGCCTTTGTCGGTATTCCGGGATAACGGCGCTGAAGAGCAGTTGCCGCCGGATATACAGGCGAATCTGCTAATCCTGCGAATCCAGCCCGAGGAAGGAATTTCGCTGCGGTTCCTGTCAAAGCATCCTGGCGATGGAATGCGTCTGCGTCCTGTCTCCATGGACTTCAACTACGGCTCCAGCTTTGGCGCCCGGTCGCCGTCGGCCTATGAGACGCTGCTGCTCGATGCAATGCGCGGTGATGGGACGCTCTACACCCGCCAGGACATGGTCGAGGCAAGCTGGCAGGTTGTCGAACCCATTCTGCAGGTCTGGTCTGAGACGAAGTTTGATTTTCCAAATTACGAAGCGGGCACCTGGGGGCCCAAAGCCGCGGATGAGATGCTCGCCCGCCATGGGCACGCATGGAGGGTCCCATAATGGCGGGATTGCAGGCGGAGCAATTGTTGCGAGAGCTGTCCGACCTATGGGTCAAGCTTGGTAAGGAGGAGCGGGGCGGGCAGGGAGTTTTGCGTGCCTGCACCATGACATTGATCGTCCTGGTGGAGGAGGAAGACGCCATGCCGGTTAGCGAAACTCTCGCGCAAGTGACGCCGGCCCATCCGAGCCGCACGATCTTGATTCAGCTCAAGGATAAGGCGGACGTTTCGGGCCGCGTGAACGCCCAATGCTGGATGCCGTTCGGCTCCCGGCAGCAGATCTGTTCGGAGCAAATTGAGATTACGTCGTCTCCCGGCCGCTTGAAAGAGGTCGCAGCAGTTGTCCTGGGCTTGATCGCCCCCGATCTGCCTGTGGTGATGTGGTCCCGTTGCGGGCGCGCGCTGCCTTCGGACGACTTCTCGGTCCTCCTACCGCATGTCGACAAGCTGATTGTCGATTCTGATCGCCTGAAGGATCCGAAGGAATTTCTCAAGGCCGGCGTGAGAATGACGCATCCTGTGGTTGCTGATCTTGCCTGGACGCGATTGACCCGCTGGCGACAGTGTCTGGCGAATGCCTTCGAAAGCCCTCATTTGAGCGCCCGCATCCCTGAAATTCAAGAGGTCGAGGTGCAGTACAGCGGCGAGACTCCATCAACGAGCGCGTTATACCTCGCCGGATGGCTGAAGGCTTGCCTGAAAGATCGTCCCCGCGTCCTGCTGTCTCGGACCGGCGGAGGCGAACAGGGAGTACAGGCTGTGACGCTTCGCGGCAAGGAGCCTTTGGCGACAATACGCACGGCCGGCGGAGAGGGCGTGGAGATGCAGTGTGGTACGCTTACCAGCCACATGGCGTTTCCTAAGCTGGATGATCAGACGCTCCTGCGTGAGGAATTGAATATCGTGGGACGGGACCGCGCTTACGACAGCGCCCTGAAACGGGCGGTCGAGATGAGTTCACTGTAAGTCTGAATGCTCTTGAAACACTTTCCGACAGCCGAGCAGGCTGCAGAAGCTTGCTGCAAGCATATCGTGTCCAGCCTGGAAGAGGCGCTCGCCGCGGGTTCGCGAGCGACGATCGCCTTGTCCGGCGGTTCGACTCCCAAGTTACTCTTTCCGAAAATGGCCCAGGCTCCGCTTCCCTGGGACCGGATTCACTTGTTCTGGGTGGATGAGCGGGCCGTACCGCCCGATCACGAGCAGAGCAACTACCGCCTGGCCGAAACGCTCTTGATTCGACCAGCGGGGATCCCCGCCGAAAATGTGCACCGCGTGCAGGCTGAATTGGAACCTCGCGAGGCCGCTGCCCGTTATGCAGATGAGATTCGAGAGTTCTTTGGTTTGCGCGGCCAGGAGCTGCCCCGCTTCGATGTGATGCAGCGCGGAGTCGGCGCGGACGTGCACACGGCGAGCCTGTTTCCGGGTGAGCCTCTTATTCAGGATCGCCATGGAATTGCCGAGGCGGTTTACGCGGAGAAGCTCGGGCAATGGCGGATTACACTGCTGCCGGGCGTACTGCTGGCTGCAATCCGCACCGCGTTTCTTGTTGCGGGTCCGGACAAGGCGGAAGCGATCCGCACCGTCTTCGAAGGGCCGTACGATCCAATCCGGTATCCCGCTCAACTCCTCCCAACCGATAAAACTGGCATTGCCTGGTTCACGGACGATGCGGCTGCGGTTATGCTAAAGCGATAAGGCAATGAGACGGCGAGACCTGCTGTCGCTTCCGGCTGGCCTTCTGGCACTGCCGCTCGAATCCGGAGAATCCGAGACGCCGCGGTTTCCACGCCCGGTCCGGATGCTGTTTGGAGGCGACGTCATGCTCTCCCGTCACGTAGGGCGCGTGGCCACGCAGCAGAAAGATCCTGCCTGGCCGTTTCGCGAAATCGCGCCCGTGTTGTGTTCCGCTGACCTCTCCTTCGTGAATCTCGAGTCTCCTTTCTCGGACCGCGGCAGGAGGACCGAACGCGGGATGGTCTTTAAGGCCGAACCCGAGATGATCGAGGGCCTGAAACTTGCCGGAATTACTGCTGTCTCGACGGCGAACAATCACTGCCGCGACTGCGGGTCTTACGGCCTCGAATTCACAATCGACTGGCTGGGGCGGAATGGGATTGTGCCCGTAGGCACGGGAAAAGACGCAGCATCGGCCCACGCCGGAGCGATTCTTGAACGCGAAGGCACCAGGTTTGGCCTCCTGGCGTACACCTACGATCAGCGTAACGGTAATCACACTTCCGACGACGATCGCGTCGCCATGCTCAACCTCGAAGAAGCCGCAGCCGACGTGCGGGCAATGAAACAGCGCGCGGACGTAGTGATTGTCTCCATGCATGCGGGCACGGAATACCGCTCTAAACCGAACGCGGATCAAATTCGCTTCGCTCGGGGTGTGATCGACGCCGGAGCAACGCTGGTCATCGGGCATCACCCGCACGTGGTTCAGCCCGTGGAAGTTTACAAGGCGGGCGTGATCTTCTATTCGCTCGGGAACTTCGTCTTCGACCAGAGCCATCGTGAGGACACGCAGCATGGCCTCCTGGCTGAAGTTACCTTCGACGGTCCGCGCCTGATACGCCATCAGGCTCTGCCGATTGACATTCGCGGAACAGTGCCGCGCCTCGCGGCATCGCCGCGCGTGAAGAAGGCGGCAGCCGCGGCTACCTAGGAAGCCGCAGTCAGAAGGGGAATCGCCGGCTTGGCAGCGTGGACCGCTGGTCCCGCTGGCTCTGCTGGGGACCGGGGCCATCGGAGAACGAGCGAAGCATGACCGGCACCTTGCTGAAGTCGAGCTCCTCTTCCGCAAAGGTAAGATTTCGGTCCAGCACCATCTCGAGCGTGGTTCCGCGAGCGAGCACAGCATCCGGCCCGCGGGTGAGAAGAACACCAACCAGTCCCGCCGCAGCCCCTGCCGCTGCTCCGATGCCTACACCCATTCCGGGGCGTCCGCTTGCGACACTCCCGGTGATCGCGCCAACCGAGGCGCCGATCGCTGCGCTCTCGCCGATCGTGCGGGCGTCATTACCCTTGTTTCCTTCGCTCCGGATTTTTCCTTCTTCCCGGTCGAGTTCCTCCGGGGCACGTCCGTCGAGGGTTCCCACGCGAGCTCGAAAATCACGTGTTACTCCATTCGGCAGCGTCAGGGAGTCGAAGCGCACGTAGAGCTCTCCGCGGCCTTTGACACGTCCCGGGCGCTTGGCTTGCGTCACGGTTCCGATCACGTAGCTCCCGGGCGGAATCACAATCTTTCCATTGGAAAGTATGGGGAATACCGTTTCGAGATAGATGCGGTCTCCCACGGCGGAATGCTTCGTGCTGATGCTGTTGATCAGCCCGAGCGGAATGCGCGTGCCGGCTTCAACCGTGTAGACCCTTCCCGCAGGCGCATCGTCGACCTTTCGCCATCCCTGCGCCTTTGGTTCGCCGCCGCTCACAACCGCTGGCTCGCCCTGCGGCGCCTCGTGCCGTTCCGGTGTAGCCGGCGTTTGGGCCAAAAGCGTTCCGACGGTCGTCAGAGAGAGCACAATCCGGCGAATCATCATCTCATTTCTCCTGTTGGCATTGTAGCCCAGAGCTGGATTGCATCCCACGAAATAAACCCGGCCGGCGGACGGGAGTTGCGCTTCTTCGCGCTTTACTGGAGCTCTTCCTCTGGCGGCCGCCTCACGGGAAGCGGTGTGCCCGGAGGGCTCATGACGTCTCCAATGGCAATCCGAATTTCGGGGTCATCGCCTATGTCATTGGGAAGAATGAGGTTGATTTGATAGAGCCCGGCATATGTCGGCGTAACTCCCACATAGAAGATCAGGTGGTCGTCGACCGGCTGGCCGTCGATGAAAAGACGGAATCGAGATCGTTCCACGATCTGGGCCGCTGTCGTCGCCAGTTCGCCGTCGGTGAAGCGCGGCACAGTCATGCCGAGCCCCGTGGCGTAGAGAACAACCACGTCGCCGGGCGCCGCCGGCGATTCGCGCGTGACGACCGAGCCATCGGGACGGGTGGCGGCAATGGTATCGGCATTGATGAGGAACAGACCGGGAGAAACGTCCGCCAGCTTAATCCGCACCGTTGGACCCGCGCGGCCATCCACTGTTAGCTGCAGCGTATGTTCCCCTGGTGCCAGGTTGCTGGGCACCAGCAGGTTGACCTGGGTCGGTGAGACGTAATAGACACTGGCGGCAATCCGGCCGATTGTGACGTGAGTTCCAGTTCCGAGCAATGTCTTCGGAAGAAAGCCCGACTTAATGTCGTCGCCCGAGATGGCCCTAGTGGCCCAGGCCAGCCGCTGTCCATATAAGCTGACAATGGAATTGGGGGCGACGAGCCCTGGGAGATTCGTGGCTGCGTTGACCAGGCTTTCGCTAGAGTACAACGGGCCAGGGGACGGAACGGTTTGGGCTCTGATCCCGCCGGCCAGCACCGCCAGTAGCAGGACAAACAGCATCGCTGTATGGTAGTGCCGGCCTGAACGGGACTTTCTCAGTACTTCGCCTCTACCTCTTCAGGTTGATCGTCTCCTGGCTGATCTCATCGGTAGTTGTAATTACCCGTGCGTTTGCCTGATACCCGCGCTGGTAAATGATGAGTTTCGTGAACTCCTCCGCGATATCGGTATTCGAATATTCAAGGGAGCCGGAGACGATGGCGCCGCGGCCGCCTGTGTTGGCTGGACCCACAGTGGGCGTGGCTGTGTCAGCGCCAACCACGAAGTTGTTGTTGCCGACTGCGACGAGCGAATCCGGGTTGCGGATGCTGGCAAGGGCCAGACGCGCAACCTCAACGCGGCTTCCGTTCGAGTAGTGCGCGAGTACTGCGCCGCCATCTCCGATCGTGACGCCTACCAGCTGCGCAGCCGGTACTCCGTCCTGCATGATGCTCGAAGCCGCAGAAGGTTGAGCAAACTGCGTGATGCGAGGTGTGCCTGGATCCGGCGGGTTCGGTAGGGCCGTCCAGAGGGAGTAGGTCAGGTCTGTGATGTCATTGACGGCAGGATTGACGAAGTCGATATTGATGCCGGTGAAGGATCCTTCGGGCGGCCCGGCCGGAACAGTCTGAAGCATGCCGTTTGCATCGAATGTGATCAGCATTGGCGGAGCCGTCACCGTACCGCTCGACGGAGGAAGCGAGAAGCTTAGCTGCCACTCTCCGGGGTTCGCCGTTTTTGTGTAGGTGACAGTGAGGACGTGACGATTACCGAGGGAGTCGTAAATGTCCACCGGAACCGCGAATTCTGTGTTGGCTGCGGCTGAACCGTCCAGATTGAGGTCGATTGCGATACTAGTCGTAGCCCGTGCGGGCCTGCTGGTTCCGACGGGCACCACAATGTCGCCGATGGGGTCCGCCGTGTTGATCACATTCAGGGCCGTGTTCAGGGACCAGCCCTGCACGAGGTCGCCGCTTTGAGTGATCAGCCTTCCGGAACTGTCCACCCGGAAGTCACCGGCGCGTGTGTACATCGTGCTCGACGCGCCCGGCGAGTTTCCGGTGCCCGTGACCCGGCGAACAATGAAGAAGCCGTCTCCTTGGATTGCGACATCGAGGGCGCCGTTCGTGGTCTGGATCGATCCCTGTGAGAACTGCTTCGGAGTGTAGGGGCGCGCCACACCGGAGCCCACCTGCAACAGTCCGGTCCCGCTCATCACATCGCCGACCACGTCACGGAAATTCACCGTTGACTTCTTGAAGCCGACCGTGCTGAGATTGGCGAGATTGTTTCCCACCACGTCGACTGCCGTTCCGTTCGCGCGCAAGGCGGAGAGGGCTGAGACAAAGGAGTTAAGCATAAGTTCCTTTCGGACGGGGATACCCGCTTCGGTGCTAGCTGTGGCAATTGCGTTGCCACGAGCAGTGGGTAATGATTCCTTTCACTTAGCTGGCTTCAGGAACTGGCCGCTATGACTGTTTTCTGACAGTGGCAGGATCTTGACGCAGCGACAGCCAGATTGCGTGGTGGTCGGAGAAGGCCATGGGTTCGATCCCCCATGACCCTGCGTGAAGGCCGCGCAGATAGATCCAGTCGAGCCGCAGGCCGAGATGGTCGAAGGTTGGACCCGCGTTCCGGAAGGGGGTCGTGTAGCCCTCTTTCCGCATCGCTTCCTGAATCGCCTGAGGCTGCTCGTGGAGGAAGGGAATAGGGAGCACGTGGCTGATCCAGTAGATGTGGGCCGAGTTGAAATCTCCTCCGATCAATTGCGGTCCCGAGAAAGCGCGTGCGTCGGCGAGCACGGGCTCCAGTTGCTCCAGGTGATCCCGGGCATTAAGACGGTTGTCGAGGTGAAGGTTGTAGATGCGGATGTGCCCCTGAGGCGTATTGAGAGTCGCAGCCAGGGCGATGCGCTTCCGTGAGCGGAAGTGCAAATCAAACTCCTTCAGCGGGATTCGACGAATATCCTCAAGCGGGTAGCGGCTCAGAATCGCAAGGCCTTTGGCGACCCCGTCGATGGGCTCGCCCGCGGGCGCGAAGCAGAATTGGTAGCCCAGGCGCTCGGCAAGCTCCCGCACCGCGCTGGCTCCGCTTCCGGATACGACCTCCTGCAGGAGCAGTAGATCCGCCCGGCGCACGCTCGATCTCCGCCAGTCGTTCCAGATGCGGTCCGCATCGGTAACCTCGGCCATATTGAGGCTCACGACGTTGAGTCCCTCGGACGGATAGGGCTGAGCCTCCGAGACCGGAACCGAAACGAGAATCAGCGCAGCCACGATCGCTGGCCAGCGGCGAGCGCGGGGGAGCGGGAGAGCGCGCATTCTGTAAAGACTGGACGCAAGCAAAGGCTGCTGGGATTCGAGGATCATCAGGCGAGACGGATTTTTCGTCAGCCGCGCAGGGTTACGGCGCGTAGGTGCGCAAAAAGGTAGCGTCGCCCTCGACGCGAATCGTTCCGGGGGAAATTCTCCACACCTCGCCGGGTACGGCAGGCTGCCCTTCGATCGCGAGCGATCCGTGCATAATCATCCAGTACTCGGCCTTCTCAGAACCGGTGGCAACCTCCCGAAGCGTCGCGGTTGTAATACGGTCGGTTACAAAGTACTGGCAGCAGACAAGGCGTTCGACGCCCGGCTGCGTCACGGCGGGAGCGACTGCGCCCGGGTGCGGCTCAGGTCGGGCGACGTTTATGGCATGATCGAGGTGCAACTCGCGAGGCCGCCCGTAGTCGTAGAGTCGATAGGTGACGTCGGAGTACTGCTGGATCTCGCAGAGGGTGATGCCGGCGCCAATCGCGTGGACCACACCGGCCGGAACGAAGTATGTTTCCCCCGGCTTTACAGGCACCCAGTTCAGCAGGTGTTCGATTTCACCGGAGAGCGAAGCGTCCCGCAGACGCTCCGGCGACAGCGTTTCGTGGAAGCCGAGGGCAATCGATGCTCCGGGCTCGGCGCGCAGGATGTGCCACATCTCCGTCTTGCCGGCCGAGTTCTCGTGCACCCTCGCGTAATCGTCGTCCGGATGTACCTGCACGGAGAGGCGTTCAGTTGTAAAGATGAACTTGAGAAGTAATGGTATATCGTGTTGATGGTACCAGACTTCTCCGATCTTCTTGTTGCTGTCAGGGAACCACGGCGACAGCGTCGTGGCTCCCCATACTTTCTCGTAAAAAGACCCCTGCAGCCGTTCCGCCTTCATCCCGCGCTCATCCGGTGATGAACTTGTGGATCCGGTCGAGGCCTCGCTCGAGCTCCTGCATCGAGGTAGCGTAGGAAATGCGGATGTGCTTGTCGGTGCCGAACGCTTCTCCGGGCACAACCGCGACGTGCGCTTCGGCGAGGAGCCGCTCCGCGAACTCCATCGGAGAAGCGATTCCCTTCCGTTGGAGAGCGTCTGAAATGTTGGGATAGGCGTAGAAGGCGCCTCGTGGCTCCGCGGTTGTGACGCCTGGGATCTGACGGAGCCGGTTGATGACGAAGTCCCTTCTTTTCTTGTACTCCGCCAGCATGACGTCAACAGAACCTTGAGGTCCTCGCACTGCTTCGACACCTGCCTTCTGCGCAATAGAGGTCGGGTTCGAGGTGGAGTGGCTTTGCAGCTTGTTGATGGCGTTGATTACCGGAGCGGGCGCAAGACCGAATCCGATACGCCAGCCCGTCATGGAGTACGTCTTGGAGAGGGATCCGGCGACAAGAACCGTCTCCTTCGCGCCCGGCAGGGAGGCGATGGAGAACGGGCTGCTGTCGTAAAGGAAGCGGCAATAGCACTCGTCGGTCATCAGCCAGATGCCGCGCTTCGAGGTCAACTGGAAGATCTTTTCGAACTCGCTCCGTTCGACCACCGCGCCGCTTGGGTTAGACGGCGAGTTGATGATCACCATGCGCGTGCGCTCGTTGAGGTGCGGTTCAATCATGTCCGCGGTGAGCGCAAAGCCCTTCGCTTCATCGGTCTCGACGAACACACATTTGCCGCCGGCATAGTTGACCACATCTTTGTAGGTGACCCAGTACGGGACGGGGATCACCACCTCGTCGCCGCTGTCGATGAGCACCTGCATGTAGTTGAAGATGATGTGCTTGCCACCGACCGAGATGATGCATTCCGAGGGGCTGTAGGATGTGCCGTAATCAGCGGCATGCCGCTCGCAAATTGCCTGCTTCAGCTCCTGGGTGCCGCCTGCCGGGGTGTACTTGGTAAAGTTTCCCTCGATCGCGCGAATTGCGGCCTGCTTGATGTTATCCGGGGTGGGGAAGTCGGGTTCGCCTGCTCCGAAATCCACCACATCGACACCCTCCCGTCTGAGGCGGTCGGCGTCTGCTGCCACCTTCATCGTGGAGGATACGCTGATCCGTGATATTCGTTCCGCCAGTTCGGATGTAACCTGCACGTGCTACTTCGCTCCCAATAGTCTCTTTTTTAATCGAACTTCTACCGGAGGGGGCACGAGTCCTGTGATATCGCCTCCCAGCCGGATCACTTCTTTTACCAGGCGGGAGCTGATGAAGGAATGCGCCTCTCCCGCCATCATGAAAATTGTCTCAATCTCCGGCCGGAGGCGCCGGTTCATCAGCGCCATCTGCAACTCGCCTTCGTAATCCGAAATCGCACGGATTCCACGAAGTATGAGCGTCGCTCCCCGCCGGGACGCGTAGTCCACCAGCAGACCGTCGAAAGAATCGACTTCCACGTTGGGATACTCCCGCACGACCTCGCGCAGCATTTCTTTTCGCTCCTCGACTGAAAAGAGCGGCTGCTTGCTCTCGTTCCGCAAGACTGCGACAATGAGCCGGTCGACGACCTTCACGCCTCGAGCAATGAGATCCAGATGCCCGTTAGTGATGGGATCGAAGGAGCCGGGGTAGATGCCTATCGTGTGAGCTGGCTTCGCGGCCACCTGAGATCGATGTCCTCCGTTTACGGACGCAATCCTGATTGTATCGAAACTTGCAGGTCCGCTTCAGCTTGTATGGCGGAAGTTCCTTTAACCCCAACCGTTAATTTCGTATAATGCTACACCGACTTGCGGAAGGAGGGTGTGATGAAGCTTTTCACACTGATGGCGGCCTCCCTTCTGGTGACTGCTTCGGCGACAGCCCAGCGGCACAAGTTGACAATCAATGCGGAGACGCCCGAGGGTCAGATGCTCCAGCAGATCGGGATGGAGCAGGATGCGGCTAAGAAGGTGGCGCTTCTCGAAGAGTTCGCCGCCAAGCACCCCAATCACGAGGCGATCGGTTGGGTGTATTCGCAGCTGATTCCCGCGTATGCGAACGCGAAGGAGTTCGACAAAGTCATTGCGATCGGGGAGAAGCAGCTGGCTGCGGACGGTGAGGATATCGAGGCTGCTCTCGCAGCCCTCAAAGCCGCAGAGGCGAAAAGGGACGGAGACCTGGTGCTCAAGTATGCGCCTCTGACCTCAGACCTCGCCCGCAAGATCGCAGGAGAAAAGAAGCCGGATGATGAGGATGAGGTCGAGACGTGGAAGCGGAAGGTCAGTTATGCCACCCAGGTCGATACCTACTCCGAGTACGCTCTGTCTGCGACGGCGCTCGCGCTTCAGACGACGGATCCGGCAAAGGCGATTGCCCTGGTCGAGATGCTCGAGAGCCGCAATCCGAAAAGTCAGTATCTGGCCCATTCCTACCAGGCGTACTTCACGGCGCTCCGGCAGGCAAAGCAGTTGGACAAGGCGGTAGCCGTCGCCGAAAAGGTGCTCCAAACGGATCAGACCAACGAAGATATGCTGCTGTTTGCGGCCGACTACTACATGCAGAAGAATCAGAATCCGGACAAGGTATTGGCTTACTCGGCAAGGATCATCGAGGTGCTGCCGAAGAAGGCGAAACCGGAAGGCGTCAGCGACGCCGACTGGCAGAACAAGAAGAACCTGACGCTCGGTCTGGCGCACTGGATGACCGGGGTCACGTATGCGAATCAGAACAAGTTCAGCCAGGCTGACTCTTTCCTGCGGACAGCATTACCTCTGATTCAAGGAAACGAGCAACTGAAGGCCGCCACACTGTTCTACCTGGGCATCGCCAACTACAAGCTCGGCGAAGCGGGAAAGGGCGACTCCAGGCGGATTCTCGACGCCCTGAAGTTCAACCAGGAATGCGCCGCAATTAAGAGTCCTTATCAAGCGCAGGCGAAGAAGAATATCGCGGCCATTCGTTCGCAGTATCGAATTCAGTAAGGACAGATTGCAGCAGATCTTTCCCGGCGCAGCCCGTGCGCGGACAGGCATGTCCCGGAAGCGGACAGTAACGGAGGCGGCAAGCGCGTGTTTTGAGTGCTTTGCCTTGGAGCCGGAAATGCACATGGATGCACGGGTTCTACGATGCACGGACTGATACAGGATCTTCGCTTCGCAGCGCGGACACTTCGCCGCAGCCCCGTCATGTCGGCAGTCGCAATTCTGTCCATTGCCGCGGGGATCTGCGTAAACGCCACCGTCTTCAGTTGGATTGATTCCGTCCTCCTCCGGCCGCTGAGCGGGGTGGAAGGCGCCGATGAGATGGTGGCGATCAAGTCCACGACCCCGAACGGCGAGCTGATCGACTCCTCCTACCCGGACTATCGGGATTTCCGCGACCAGTCGGCGTCATTTGACGGTGTCATCGCATTCATGCAGCGCCCGCTGTACCTTGGAGACCCGCCCAATGCAGAGCGTGTCTGGGCGCAGATGGTCAGCGGCAACTATTTCGATGTTCTTCGTGTAAAGCCCGTCGCGGGGCGCACTTTCAGCCCCGAAGAGCAGGAAGAGAAGCCCGGCGCGTATCCGGTGGCGGTCATCAGCGAGGGCTTGTGGAAGCAGCGGTTCGGCGCAGATCCGGCCATGATCGGCCGCTCTGTTCGCATCAACCGCCGGGAGTTCACCGTTGTCGGCGTCGCGCCGGACTCGTTCGCCGGCACTGTGACGGGCCTGCGGTTCGATTTGTGGATTCCGGTAACGATGCACAGTTCCATCACCGGTTCCGGGAACTGGATGGATCACCGCGCGAACCGTCCGCTGGCCCTGATGGGCCGCCTGAAGCCCGGGATTGCGCTTGACACGGCGCGAGCCGAGGTTCGGGCTCTCGCCAGCCGCCTCGAGCGGGAATATCCGAACGATAACCGGGGTGTGGGCGCCGAAGTGCTGCCATTGTGGAAGTCGCCCGACGGAGCGCAGCGTATCCTGGGCCTGGTGCTTCAGATTCTCCTTGGCGTCTGCAGCGTCGTCCTGCTGATCGTCACTGCCAACGTCAGCAATCTGCTGCTGACCAAAGTCGTCGCCCGGCATAGAGAATTCGGCATACGGATGAGCATTGGGGCCACGCGCCTGCGTCTTGCCCGGCAGTTGCTGACCGAGAGTCTGCTGCTCTCGGCGCTGGGCGCCGCCTGCGGAGTCGTGCTCGCGCCCTGGCTGACGGGCGCTCTCAATGTCATCCTTCCAGCGACGGATCTCCCCGCCGCAATCTCTCCACAGCTCAATTGGTCCGTCTTGGGCTTCACAGTCCTGCTGACAGCGATCACGACCGTTCTGAGCGGTCTTGCTCCCGTGCTGCACTCGGCGCGGCAGGATCTGGCTGGGGCGCTGCGCGAGGGCGGGCGGAATGTCAGTTCAAGCGCAAAGGCGCTGCGCTTGGGCGACATCCTCGTCGTCTCCGAGATCGCGCTGGCCGCGATCGCTCTGGTAGGAGCGGGGCTCTTTCTCAAGAGTTTTCAGAAGGCGCGGGCCGCGCATCCGGGATTCAATGCGGACCACGTCTTGATGGCAGGGCTCGACCTGACAAGCAGCGGCTATGAGCGCGAGCATAACTTGAGCCTTCTCCGGCAGACGATTGCCCGTCTCGAAACGCTACCCGGCGTCAAACAGGTGGCGATCTCTGAGGACGTGCCCCTGGGATTTGGCGGAGGGTCCTGGGTGGAGGTTCAGGTGGACGGTTATCTTCCGGGAGACGGTGAGAATATGCGGCTCTGGCGCAATCTCGTCTCGCCGAACTACTTCTCCGTCATGGGCATTCCAATCCTTGAAGGACGGGCGTTCACGGACCGGGACGACGACTCTTCCGCCCACGTAATGATCGTTAACGAAACCTTTGTAGGCCGATTTCTCGGAGGGCAAAGGGCGATCGGGCGAACCGTCCGGGCGTTCGGTCATCCCCATACGATCATCGGCGTTGTGAAAGACAGCAAGTACCGCAACTTGAAGGAGCCCCCGACCCCGTACTTCTATCTGCCGCTCGCTCAGCATTACCACAAGGCCATGGCGGTTGCGGTAGAGGTGCGATACGAGGCAGGCGCTCCGATGCCGGTGGCGGCGCTCCGGGCGGCGCTGCGGCAAATGGACCCCGGGATGAATACGGCTATCATTCTGCCGCTGCGGGATTACGTCAGCGCTGCATACTTTGGACAGAAGGTGGGTGCGACGGTGCTGGCCGTGCTCGCCGCGCTCGCAATCCTGCTCGCTGCGCTCGGCCTCTACGCGGTAATGGCGTATGCGGTGGAGAGGCGAAAACAGGAGATGGGCATCCGGATGGCGTTGGGTGCGCAACCGGCGCAACTCGTTCGGGCCGAGATGACGAGGGGTGGCGTGCTGGCTCTGATGGGAATCGCCGTCGGAATGGCGGTCGCCGCAGGCGCCAGCCGGTTTGCCGCAGGCACACTCTACGGGGTGAACAGCACCGACGTGGGAACCTTCGCCGGCGCGGCGCTCTGCCTCCTGTTGGCGACGCTAATCGCGGCCTACGTCCCGGCCAGACGGGCGACCCGGATGGATCCCCTTCGGGCGCTCCAGCCCGAGTAGGCGGACCGGTTAGTGTCCGGAGGCTTGCTCAGCCTGTTCCCGGATCACCGGCGGTTTCGCACCGGCGGGAACGGGAACCAGCAGTTGCTCTTTCCTGTAAATCAGCGTCGAGATGTTATAGCTCGCAAGCTCGAAGCCGTGGCCGTGCGTGATAGCGTCCGTTGGGCAGGCTTCCACGCAGTAGCCGCAGAAGATGCAGCGGCTGTAGTCGATGTTGTAGACCTCGGCGTAGCGCTCGCCTCCGCTGATCCGGACCTGTTCGGTGTTCTCCGCGGCTTCAATGTAGATACAATCGGACGGGCAGGCTGCGGCGCACAGGAAGCAGGCGACGCACTTCTCCAAGCCATGCTCATCGCGCTGCAGCTGATGAAGTCCCCGGTAGCGCTCCTGGAACTTCGGGGGAGCATCCGGGTAGTCCTCCGTAATCGTCGGCGAGAGCATCTCCTTCAGGGTGACGCTCATCCCTTTCGCGATAGCCGCGGCAGATTCCAGGATTCCGTTAATCGAAGCCATTCTCTATCTCTTTTAGCTTACCTTGACTCCCTCCGGGAGCCTAATTTTTGGAACTTCAACCCGCCTTCCACTCGGGCACGTATTCGCCAGGCCGAAAAACCTCGACACCGGCCATCTGGGCAAGCGCCTCAATATCCTTCCTTGACCAGCCAAAGGAGTTCCAGGCAATTTGCCCGTTCTGCTCCAGCACGTAGAGCGAGGGCACATGCGTGAGCCCGAAGGCATTGCTGACCGGATACCCACTGGCTTCCGAGTCGAGCAGGACAGGGAAATGAACGCCGAAGTGCTCGTTGAACTCTCTGGTCCTTGCCTCATCGTCCTGAGAGATACCGACGATCGCGAGCCGTCCACCTCTCATGCGATCGAGATATGGGAACGTAAGCTGGCAAGTGGGACACGTGGTCTTGAAAAAGGCGACCAGCGTCCGGCCCGTCGGCGCGAAGTCGGAAAGCGTTCGCTCCTCGCCGTTCAGGTCGGGCAACCGAATCTCAGGCGCCTCATCGCCGGCCTCGAGGGTTCGTCTTGAGGTTCCTGACGCCATATCTTCAGTCTAACAGCTTGGCTCTGAACAACTGGCCTAGGCTACTCCCCTTCGGACTTCTGGCGCTGGGACTGCACAAAGCTCAAAATGTCGAACCTGCGGATCTCTCGGTCCGGAAAGAAACTGTTGATGGCGTCCTGTTCCGAGGTGTACAGCTCGAAAACGGTTGTGAGCTTTGTCAGAACCAGCAGCTCGATATTCCGCCGGTTCAAGTTCACGAGCTTGAGCGCGCCGCCAGCCTTCTTCATCGTCGTGTAACAGATGACCAGGCTGCCGAGTCCGGTGCTGTCGATATAGTCGAGCTGCTCGAGATTCAGCACCGCGTTAACCCGCCCGCTGGAGGCGGCCTTTGTCAGCGTCTCACGGAGGCGCGTCACACCCTCGCCTACCGTCAGGCGTCCCTTGAGGTCGAAGACGAGAATGCCTTCGCGCTCGCGCTGCTGAATTTCGAGACTCATGGTTCTTCTTATATTACTGGATTCGGATCGCGCTCCAATCCCGGATTTCCAAAGCCGGGTGGTTTGGATATCTTATAGGGCGATGCCTTCCATGTCTATCGACCGCCGCAATTTTCTGAGGACCCTCGGTTCCGTTTCCACTTTCGGGCTGTTGGTCCCGGCTGCAGAAACCAGGCAGAAGCTGCCGAGAAAGGACAGTTTTTTCGGCATTCACCTGGATCTTCATCCACGGCGTGACGACACGGCGCTCGGGCGGGATCTCACCGAGGAAATGGTGGAGCGGTTTCTCGTTCGAGTCAAGCCCGATTACGTCCAGTATGACTGCAAGGGGCATGCGGGATATCTAGGTTATCCTTCCAAAGTCGGGCCGTCTTCCCCGGGCATCGTAAAGGATTCGCTAGCCATCTGGCGAAAGGTCACAGAGCGCCATGGCGTCGCATTGTTCATCCACTTTTCCGGAGTCTTCGATTCTGCTGCCGTAGCCGAGCATCCGGAGTGGGCAAGGCGTGCCCCGGATGGGAAGGTGGACGATCGGAACACCAGCACATTCGGGCCGTACGTGGATCAGAGGATGATTCCTCAGCTCAAGGAGGCCGCGGAGCGCTACTCGCTGGACGGAGCCTGGATCGACGGCGAATGCTGGTCCGTGCAGCCGGACTACTCCGACGCGGCCGCCTCTGCTTTCCTTAAGGCGACCGGAATTTCGAAGTTGCCCCGCGATCCGAAAGAGCCGGGCTGGCAGGAATTCTTAGAATTTCAGCGGGAGAGCTTCCGGAAATATGTGAGGCACTATGTAACCGAACTGCACAAGTTCCGGCCGAATTTTCAAATCGCGAGCAACTGGTTGTACACGACCTTTGTCCCCGAGCGTCCGGAGCTGCCCGTAGATTTCATTTCAGGCGACTACCTGGGAAACGCCAGCGTTTCGACCGCGCGGCTCGAGGCCCGGTATCTATGCCAGACCGGAAAGCCGTGGGACCTCATGGCGTGGGGCTTTCAACAGGGCGCCAGCAACGCGGTAGGCCACGTTCACAAACCGGCCGTCGTTTTACAGCAGGAGGCATCGGTTGTGCTGGCGCAGGGCGGCGGATTTCAGGTCTACTATCAGCCGACCCGGGCTGGCAAAATCGACGACCGTCACATCGAAGTCATGGGCCGTCTGGCTGAATTCTGCCGCGCTCGCCAAGCGTTCTGTCATAAAAGCGAGCCGGTGCCCGAAATTGGCGTTCTCTTTTCGGGTCACTCGCTGTACCGGACCGTAAACAAGATGTTTGGCGGATGGGGCTCTGCAACGAACCCCGCTCGCGGCTTCGTTGACGCTCTGGTGGAATGCCACTACTCGGTCGACGTGCTGCCGGACTGGAAGCTTGACGAAGTGATAAAGGCTTATCGCCTGATGGTCGTTCCGGAATGGAAGGACATCGGCGATGCAGCCACCGCCACACTGCTGCAATATGTTCGTGACGGCGGAAAGCTCCTGGTGGCAGGTGCGGAGAATGCCAAACGCTTCGCCCCCGAACTTGGGGTGACGTTAACCGGTAATCCCTCCGACCAGCCTTCGTGGGTAGCCGGCAAGGAAGTACTCGGCAACGTCCGCGGTGTGTGGCAGAAAGTGGAGGTCCAGACAGCCACGGTGCTCGAGCAGCGATATCCGGCCATGGATACCACCCGTGACGGCACTCCCGCTGCGACGCACAGCCGCGTCGGCAAAGGCGAGATCGTGATGGTGTACGGACCTCTCGGCTCGATCTTTGCCCAGACGCACGCGCCCGAGGTTCGCGAGTTCGTCCGGCGTCTGGTGAAGCCTGTTTTCCAGCCGCGGTTTGAGATCGAGGGTCCGCCCGTCGTCGAAGCCTCGCTTCGCCGTAAGAACGGGCGGCACTACCTCCACCTCAATAATTTCGCGGGCATGCAGGTGGCGGGGGATTATTCAGCCACGGACTTCATCCCACCAGTTGGGCCTTTGCGGGTCATCCTGCGCTTCGATCGCCAGCCGCAGAACGTTACGCTGGAGCCAGGAGGCCGCCGGCTGACGGTGCAGCGCTCGGAGAGTGGCTGGGCCATATTCGTCCCCAAACTGGAGATTCACTCGGCGATCGCCTTTACTGTGTGACCGGGCTGGACGACTCAGAGGTCGCGGCCTTCCAGCCGGCTGATGACCCGGCGCATCTCATCCGAGACCGGATGCGGCGTGGCTTTTTCGTAGTCGTACATCACAACCACCGAGTCCCCCTCGGCGACAACCTGGTGCTTCGAGTTGAGTATCCGGTGCTCGACCGTCATGCTGGTGCGTCCGATGCGAGTGACGCGCGTGCCGACATGGACAGTGTCCGGATACTTTACGGGCTTCCGGAAATGGCACGTGATGGAAGCCAGGATCGGGCCGATCTTCAAAGGCTCTCCGCTGCGCCAGATGCCGGCTTGTTCGAGATAGGCAATGCGGCCGGACTCAAACCAGCGGATATAGATCAGGTTATTCACATGGCCGAATGCGTCCTGTTCGCCCCACTGGACGGGCAGAGTGATGGTGTTGGGAAATTCGGAGAGAAGCTTTTCCATTCGTTCGCAGTGTAACGCGCGATGTCCTGAGGCGAGGTGGGGAGGCCTTAAGACCGTCCCTTCTGCAATCATCTTGCATAAGATGGGACGAGCGCTTGCAGATCGGTAAGCCGACGCTATACTCAGGATCGTTCACCCCGAGCTGGGTCCGTAGCTCAGTTGGTTAGAGCGCTACCTTGACACGGTAGAGGTCACAGATTCGAGTTCTGTCGGGCCCACCACTTCCACCTTCAACCCGGAGTGGAACATCCTGCTACGAGATTCTCGGCCAAAGAAAACAGCCTCGTGGGCCGCGCGCCGCCAAGCATGCGACTACTGCTTCCGGAATTGTGGGGGAACCTGGCCCGCAGCCGGGCGCCGTTGCATTTCCGGACCTGAGTCCGGTGGAGTCACTCTGCTTCGTAGAAGCACGGCCTGTAAATTGAGGACATACAGACGATCAACGGGATCAAAGAGGAATCGATAAGAGAAGTGAATGTGTGGTGAGTTGGGTAGTCCCTGAGCACCCGCAAGCTGTTGAAGAAATTGCACCAGTACCGCATTGGCGGGCTGCTGACTTGCGCCGAGGGTCATGCTGCTTTGGGCAACGGCATTCAGCGGGACCGTACCAACGACCGTCTTGATACCGGAAGCGCGCTCCACGGCAGAAGCGATCACGGTCAGTGTTTCCAAGCCGCTCCGTGTAGTCGCCGGAAACGAAATCGGTAGACTCAGGACTGAGGGTGTGCTCTTCCATCCTCCGCCGGCCGCACGAACGGCCGTCGGCTCGATTGCCAACATCGAACCGTAAGGAGACGCAATTTGAACGACGCGGAATCTCCCTGGAAGCGACTTTGCTTCATGATGGGAGATTAACCGAACGACAAGATCCTGGATGTGGCCCTGTGATGGCTGAGCAGTTGAAAGGGGAAGATCAATCGCATATTCACCGCCTTTGGGCACTCTGATTCGCACGTTTGGATTGGCCGCCCGCTGCCTGGGACTCTGTACTTGATCCGTTATGTCGATGATCTCGTCATTCGTCTCAATCCTAGCGTCCTCGTAATTGATCGGAATGCCAAACCGCTCCTCAAGCTTATCGGCGGCAGCGCTCAAGGGTCGTGGATCGTGGAGTTCTATCGATATCACTTCCGCGGGTTGTCCGAACACGCAAGATGCCAGCCCGCATATCATTACGGACATCCGTTGCCATTTGTACATATCTTCATGATCTGCTGTGCTGATGCGGAGCAAGGTGCCCGGCCGTGCTGCCGGTACCAATTGACCGTCTTAAAGAACCATCCCCCGCCGGGCTCATCTTGCATAAGACTCATCTTGCATAAGACAAGACGAGCGCTGGCGGATCGGCTGAGGGGATGTTATACTCAGGTTTTGCGCACCCCCGTTGGGCCCGTAGCTCAGTTGGTTAGAGCGCTACCTTGACACGGTAGAGGTCACAGATTCGAGTTCTGTCGGGCCCACCACTTC
>CALGAR010000122.1 GCA_937959285.1 uncultured Bryobacterales bacterium | reverse complement strand
ACAAGGGCTTGCGCTTTGCGATTCGCGAAGGCGGCCGTACCGTCGGCGCCGGCACCGTTACCGAAATCTTGGAGTAGGACACGAAGATGCCGCGTGAAATCATCACATTTCAGTGCACTGAGTGCAAGCGGAGAAATTACACGAATACGAAGAACAAGAAGACGACAACGGAACGGCTCGAGTTCAAGAAGTTCTGCCCGTTCTGCCGTAAGCACCAGCTTCACAGGGAAACCAAGTAGCGGCGGGCGAGTCCATGAGTTCCGGAAGTGTTCCGGCGCTATGGACTTTTGCGCTCGTGTTGGAATTAGAATAGAAAAAGCTATTTGACATGCGGGTTTCAGAGGGGCGTAGGTTTAACGGTAGACCAGCGGTCTCCAAAACCGCGAGTGGGGGTTCGAATCCCTCCGCCCCTGCCACTCCGTCTCCACGGGTCTGCCGGTGATGTGGGCTCCTGTGTTTCACGCTACAGCTAACCCGGTTGTCGGTGAGGCCGGATGCGTCCGAATGGTGGGGATGCCCTTGAGTGGGCGAAGTGATCGATATGGCAGAAGTTAAGACGATGTCGGAGAGCCCGGAGATCAGCCGGAAGATTGCCGATTGGCCGGGGCGGGTGAAGGGATACATCGAGGAAGTGCGGGCTGAAATGCGCCGCGTGACGTGGCCCAGCTGGAAGCAGGTCCGGGCTACCACGGCCGTGGTCATCGTCGCGGTTTTCCTCTTCGCCGCCTACTTTGCCCTCGTCGATCAGGTCCTAGGACGGGGTATCAATACAATTTTTGAAGCGTTTACTAAGAGGTAGGGCGGCCAAATGGAAGACCAGGACAGGGTGAACTGGCCGGACTCCGAAGGCGAATCTGGCGGATCGGCTGAGGACCAGGGGGTTGAGGCGGCTCCTCAGGGAGAGGGGCGCGCGGAACCTGCCGAGGCTCAAGAGGGGGGTGAGCGTCCCGCTGGAGGGATCCCTCAAGTTGAGGAAGATTCCTCCATGAGATGGTTCATCATTCACACCTACTCCGGTTTTGAACAAAAAGTTGCTGAGTCCCTCCGCAGCCGCGCGGAGGCGTTTGGTTTTGCCCATCGAATCGGCCAGATCCTGATTCCAACGGAAGAAGTGGTCGAGCTGCGCGGGGGCAAGAAGGTGACCAGCAAGCGTCTCCTGTATCCCGGTTACGTCCTGGTTCAAATGGAAATGGACGACGAGCTTTGGCACGCCGTTAAAGCGACGCCCCGCGTCACTGGTTTCGTTGGAGGCGGCAACACTCCGGTGCCGCTGACGTCCGACGAAGTCAACCAGATTCTGTACCGCCAGGCGACGTCGGCGGAGCGTCCGCGGCCCAAACTCACGTTTGAGAAGAGCGAGATGGTGCGGATCATCGATGGTCCATTCGCCAACTTCTCCGGGCGGGTCGACGAAGTCAATGCAGAGCGGAACACCCTGCGGGTTCTGGTGACGATCTTTGGACGCAATACGCCCGTTGAGCTCGATTTTCTCCAAGTAGAAAAGATTTGATGGTTTAAGCCACAGGGTGGCGGCAGAGAGACGGGAGGCGACACTCCCAGGAAATCGGTATGGCAAAGAAGGTTACTGCACAGGTTAAGTTGCAAATCCCTGCGGGCAAGGCGACGCCCGCTCCCCCGGTGGGTACAGCTCTTGGTCCACAGGGCGTGAACATCATGGAGTTCTGCAAGGCTTTCAACGCCAAGACCTCCGGAAAGGATCAGGAGGGGCTGATCATTCCCGTCGTCATTACGATTTACAATGATCGCTCTTTCACCTTCGTCACCAAGACTCCGCCGGTGCCCGTTCTGATCAAGCGTGCGGTGAACATTGCAAAAGGATCGGCCGAGCCGAATAAGAATAAGGTTGGCAGGATCACCATGGCGCAAGTGGAAGAAATCGCCAAGCTGAAGATGCCGGACCTGAATTGTTTCGATCTCCAGGCTGCGATCAGATCGGTCAAAGGTACCGCCCAAAGCATGGGCGTCGAGGTGGTGTAACGACGCTGCCAGGAATTGCAGCTAGCTTGAAGCAGTGGTAAAATAAGAGATTCGTCCGCAGAGAGACGCCTTCAGTTGGGAGGCTCACGCCCTTCGAGGCGGAGCCGTTAGCACCAGTGAGGATTCATGGCCAGAAAAAAAGGAAAGAAGTACCAGTCTGCCGCAGCACAGGTAGAGAACCGTCCCTACCAGCTTGAAGAGGCAATCCCCCTCGTTAAGAAGATCAAGTTTGCAAATTTTGACGAGACGGTTGAGGTGCACATGCGCCTCGGCGTAGACCCCAAGCATGCCGACCAGATGGTGAGAGGAACGGTAGTGCTCCCCAACGGACTGGGCAAATCGATGCGTGTGCTGGTGATCGCTGGCGGCGACAAACAGCGCGAAGCTGCCGAGGCGGGCGCCGACTACGTGGGAGGGGAGGACATCGTCAACCGGATCATGTCCGAGAACTGGTTGGATTATGACGCTGTCATCGCCACTCCTGACATGATGCGATCCGTCGGTAAGCTGGGTAAGATTTTGGGTCCCCGAGGTCTGATGCCGAACCCGAAGACCGGTACCGTGACCGTTGACGTAGCGAAAGCGGTGCAAGAGGTGAAAGCGGGTAAGGTTGAGTTTCGCGTCGACAAGAGCGGGGTCATCCACGCGCCTGTCGGCAAGACGAGTTTCGCAACAGAAAAGCTCATTGAGAATGCAAGCACTCTCATCCAGGCAGTGATCAAGGCGAAGCCGTCTGCGGCGAAGGGTAAGTACGTGCGCAGCGCAACCGTTTGCTCGACGATGGGGCCTGGCGTCCCGGTGGACGTGAGTACCTTCAACGTCAAAGCCGTATAGTCCTGGGAGGGAGAACAAGTGAAGGGTCGCGAACAAAAACGTAAGGATTTCGAGCATCTGCGGGCGGAACTTGAGAAGACGCCGCACGTCTTCGTCGCCGGCTTCGAAAAGCTCACTGTCTCTCAGGACTTTGAGCTGCGGAAGGCAGTCCGGGAAGCCGGGGGACAGTACAAGGTTGTAAAGAACAATATTGCGGAAAAGGCATCGCAGGGAACGCCGGCGGAGCAGTTGTTGCAGGGGTTGCGGGGGATGTCATCCGTAGCCTACACCTCCTCCGATCCGGTTGCCTTGGCCAAGGCCCTCACCGCATATGCGAAGGCGAACCCGACGTTCACGTTCAAGGCGGGAATGGTCGAGGGCCGTGTGATCGACGTAAAGGCGATCAACGACCTGGCGAACATGCCGTCGAAGGAGCACTTGATTGGACAGGTCATGTTCCTTCTGAACTCGTCGGCTCAGCGCCTGGCCGTGGCGTTGAACGGAGTGGCCCGAAACTTGGCTGTCGTCCTCAACGAAGCAGTAAAGGAGAACAAGTTTCGCAGCTAGTTTGTGAGGGGGCCGCAGCAGTCACTGCCGGCGCGCTCGCGACAGACGGAGTCAACTGGAAATTTTTTAGAGGAAGATTAAGATGGCGGACGTAAACGGAATTCTGGAACAGATCAAGGGCTTGACGCTGCTCGAAGCGGCCGAGCTCGTGAAGGGCATTGAGGAGGCATTTGGCGTATCGGCGGCGGCTGCTGCTGTGGCAGCGGCTCCGGCCGCGGGCCCCGCTGCAACGGCTGCACCGGCAGCTGAGGAGAAGACGGAGTTCACTGTCATTCTGACCTCTGCGGGTGCAAACAAGATTAACGTCATTAAAGCTGTCCGTGAGGTCACCAGCCTCGGATTGAAGGAAGCGAAGGACCTCGTTGACGGTGCTCCGAAGCCAATCAAAGAGGGCGTGAGCAAGGAAGAAGCCGAGGCGATCAAGAAGAAGTTCACCGACGCGGGCGCAACTGTCGAAGTAAAGTAAACTTTGGCCAACCCTGCAAGCTTTGCGGCAGAGCCAGTCTCTGCCGCCATGCCCTGAGGGAACTTGCCTAAGCGGGGCTGGTGAGTGTAATTGACGTCAATATCCGGGCTCTGTTACACTGAGAAGGATTTCTACCGGAGTAGAATCCGGAACTATTGCGCTTGTGATTCTTCCATCCTGCGTCTTTGCCTGCAGTTGCTCTGAAGCTGCAACAGGCGTCGCCTTGCGCACGTTCTCACTGCTTAACGTGTATTCATCGAATCCTGGAACACTCCGGCCACCGAATTCATCGCTCAACCGGACACCAGTAGGGCGGGGTCCGGTTCCGAATCCGCAACCACGATATCACTTCTCATCATTACCGTGCCGCGCCAGCGGTCCTTCAGCGGCGAAGGATCTGCGGTGGGGCGCCGTTTGGTATTTGGGGCTTCTAGCCTGACTTTATTGCCGTCGCCGTCCGGCAAATTGGGAGTTGGAACATGGAAAATCCGGCAAATACAGCCACGCTCGAGCGAGTCGATTTCTCCAAGATCAAAACGTCAATCCCCATTCCGAATCTGATCGAGGTGCAGAAGCGCTCGTATGAGCGGTTCTTGCAGATGGATCTGCGGCCTGACGAGAGGGATGACATCGGACTTCAGAGCGTCTTCAAGTCTGTCTTCCCGATCTCCGACTTTCGCGGCCTCAGCGAGCTTGCATTTGTCGACTACTCGATTGGCAACTGGGAGTGCAAGTGCGGCGCCCTGAAGGGCCTGGACCACTTGCGGACCGTCTGCCGGAACCCCAGTTGCGGCGCCACAATCCGTACGGATCCGTTCCACGCCGGGGACGTGCTGTGTGAGCACTGCGGAACCTTCAACAAGAACATCGTGACGTTCTGCAACCGTTGCGGCGACCCGGTCGGGCTGCAACTGAAGTACGACGTCGCTGAGTGCGAGGAGCGCGGGATGACTTATGCCGCTCCGCTCAAAGTGACGATCCGTCTCACCGTCTACGACAAGGATTCTGAGACGGGGAACAAGAGCGTCCGCGACATCAAGGAGCAGGAAGTTTTCTTCGGGGAGATTCCGCTGATGACGGAGAACGGCACCTTCATCATCAACGGAACGGAGCGCGTGATTGTCAGCCAGCTGCATCGCTCGCCCGGTGTTTTCTTCGAGCGCGTTCCTGCGCAGGGCTACTATCTCGGCAAGATCATTCCGTACCGCGGAAGCTGGGTCGAATTCGAATACGACAACAAAAATCTCCTTTATGTTCGTATCGACCGCAAGCGCAAGTTTTACGGAACTGTTTTTCTTCGCGCGCTTGGCCTGAAGAGCGACTCCGAAATCCTTCGCGCCTTCTACCGCATCAACGACATCGTAATCCAGGACCAGAAGCTGTTCTGGAAAACCAGTGAAGGGCTCATTGGCCTGAAGCTGTCCCACGCGATCACGAACAAGGCGGGGGACGTCATCGTTCCTCAGGGCCGAAAGATCACCTCCAGCCTCTACAAGGAACTCCTGAAGAACAAGATTGAACAGGTGGAAGTGTCGGCGAACGACCTCGAAGGGGCCTGCGTCGCCTCCGATGTCGTCGACATGGAAACCGGCGAGGTTCTGATTGAGGCCAATCAGGATCTGACGCCGACTTCGATCGGAAAGCTGATCGAGGCCGGCATTCCGTCTTTCGAGGTCTTCTTCCCCGAGCGTGACGATGCGGGCAACGTGATCTCCGTCACCCTGAGGAAGGATCCCGTAAAGACTCAGAACGACGCTCTTCTTGAGATCTACCGGAAGCTTCGCCCCGGAGATCCCCCCACGCTGGACACCGCCACGCAGCTCTTCCAGGGCATGTTCTTCGACCACCGCAAGTACGACCTGTCCCGGGTCGGCCGCATGAAGTTCAACATCAAACTGTATGACAAGGCCGAAGAGACATCGCTCGACAAGCGGACCCTGGATCAGAAGGATTTCATCGACACAATCAAGTATCTGCTGAAGCTGCGCCGTGGCATCGGCACTGTGGATGACATCGATCACCTCGGCAACCGCCGTGTTCGAGCGGTCGGCGAGCTGCTCGAGAACCAGTTCCGCATTGGCCTTGTCCGCATGGAGCGCGCGATCAAGGAGAAGATGTCGGTCTACCAGGAAATGTCGACGGCGATGCCGCACGACCTGGTGAACGCCAAGCCGGTGATGGCCGCCATCCGCGAGTTCTTCGGGTCCAGCCAGTTGTCGCAGTTCATGGACCAGACGAACCCGCTCTCCGAAATTACGCACAAGCGGCGCTTGTCGGCGCTCGGACCGGGCGGTTTGTCCCGAGAGCGCGCCGGATTCGAAGTGCGCGACGTCCACCCGACGCACTACGGCCGTATCTGCCCGATTGAGACGCCGGAAGGTCCGAACATCGGTCTCATTTCTTCGCTCTCCTGCTTTGCCCGCATCAACGAGTACGGCTTTATCGAGAGCCCGTACCGCCGGGTGGTCAACGGGACGGTGGTCGACGAGGTGCGGATCCTGAATCCCGGCGACACGAAGTTCAAGGTAGGAGAGGTGGTTACACGCGCCGAAGCGGAGCGCGTCAACGCCGAGCTGGGGCCCAACAAGCAGCCGGCGGAGTATGAGGCGCACTGCGAGTATCTCTCCGCCTGGGAAGAAGACAAGTACATCATTGCGCAGGCCAACGTCGAGCTCGATGAAAACGGGCGGATCGTTCCGGATCTGGTGAATGCGCGGCAGGCAGGCAACTTCGTTCTGAAACAGCGCGAGGAGATCGAGTACATGGACGTCAGTCCGAAGCAGCTCGTCTCTGTCGCCGCCAGCCTCATTCCGTTCCTGGAGAACGACGACGCCAACCGCGCTTTGATGGGCTCGAACATGCAGCGCCAGGCTGTGCCGCTGCTGCGGGCTGAATCACCCCTGGTGGGCACAGGGATGGAAGGAGTCACTGCCCGCGACTCGGGCGCCGTGGTCATCTGCAAGCGGTCGGGTATTGTCGACTCCGTCGACAGCGAGCGAATCATTGTTCGCGTCGAGGGAGGCGGCGCTCACGAAGGACAGATGTCGCGCGAAGTCGGCGCCGATATCTATCAGCTGACCAAGTTCAAGAGATCGAACCAGAACACCTGCATCAATCAAAAGCCGATCGTGCGGCAGGGCCAGCGCGTGAAGAAGGGCGACGTGCTGGCGGACGGTCCTTGTACCGATAAAGGCGAGCTTGCGCTTGGCCGGAACGTCCTTGTCGCGTTCATGCCCTGGCGCGGATACAACTTCGAGGACGCGATCGTCGTCAGCGAGAAGCTCGTCAAGGAAGACTACTACACCTCCATCCATATCGAAGAGTTCGAAATCGAAAGCCGCGATACGAAGCTGGGACCGGAGGAGATCACGCGCGACATTCCAAATATCGCCGAGAGCTTCCTGCGGAACCTGGATGAAAGCGGCATCATCCGCATCGGCGCGACGGTGAAGCCGGGCGATATTCTGGTCGGAAAGGTGACGCCGAAGGGCGAAACGCAGTTGACTCCCGAAGAAAAGCTGCTGCGCGCGATCTTCGGCGAGAAGGCCGGCGACGTCAAGGACGCCTCCCTCTACTGCCCGCCGGGCATCGAGGGCACCGTCGTGGACTGCAAAGTCTTCTCACGGAAGGGCGCCGATCTCGACGAGCGTTCGAAGAGCATTCTCGAGGCGCAGATCGAGCGGCTGCACCGCAACCTCGAAGACGAGAAGCGGATTCTCAACGACGAGCGCGCCAAGCGTCTCGCCCAGCATCTGGAAGGCAAGCAACTGCTCGCCGACCTGCACGACGAAAAGACCAACAAGAAGCTGATCAGCAAGGGCACCGAGATCACGCGCGAGATGCTCGAAAAGCTGCGTGCGCGCGACCTGAAGCGCATGAAGCTGAAGGATAAGGACCCGCGGCTGAACGAGATCATCGACGAGATCGAGGAGATGACGTCGCGCCAGATCGCGGTGCTCGAGAAGATTACCGAGGAGAAGATCGCGAAGCTGCGCAAGGGCGATGAGCTTCCGCCGGGCGTCATCAAGCTGGTGAAGGTTTACATCGCCATGAAGCGTAAGCTTTCTGTCGGCGACAAGATGGCGGGGCGCCATGGCAACAAGGGCGTCATTGCGCGCATCGTTCCGGAAGAGGACATGCCCTACCTTCCGGATGGAACGCCGGTTGAGATCGTGCTCAACCCCCTCGGCGTTCCGTCCCGTATGAACGTCGGCCAGATCCTGGAGACGCACTTGGGCTGGGCCGCTCGTGCTCTGGGCGTTAAGTTTGCAACTCCTGTATTTGACGGCGCCACTGAGGCTGACATCAAGGGGCGGTTGATCGAAGCCGGGTTGCCGCCCTCCGGCAAGATCCAGCTCTATGACGGCATGTCAGGACTGCCGTTCGAGCAGCCCGTCACGGTCGGGTACATCTACATGCTGAAGCTGTCGCACCTGGTGGATGACAAGATTCACGCTCGTTCCATCGGTCCTTACTCGCTCATCACGCAACAGCCTCTGGGCGGTAAGGCTCAGTTTGGTGGACAGCGCTTCGGCGAGATGGAGGTCTGGGCGCTTGAAGCTTACGGCGCAGCCTACGTCTTGCAGGAGCTGTTGACCGCGAAGTCCGACGACGTGTATGGCAGAGCGAAGATCTACGAGGCAATCGTCAAGGGCGAGGCAGCGGCAGAGCCGGGTGTTCCGGAATCGTTCAACGTGCTCATCCGCGAGCTGCAGTCCCTCTGTCTCGACGTCGAATTGATGAAGAAGCCGCGAGAGGTGCTGGATACGGCAATAGCGGCGGATTGAGAGGGGCGGAGAGGTACTTCGCCCTGTGGTTTGCAGGCCGGCGCCTGAGCCGGCCTTGAACCGTTTGTTAGCAGCAAGATTTCTTAGGAGGCAGCCTTGTACAGATCCTCACCGTACGACAGAGCCAATTTGATCGCGGACTTCGATTCGATTCGGATCAGTCTAGCGTCCCCGGAAAAGATCCGGAGTTGGTCGCATGGTGAAGTCACCAAGCCGGAAACAATCAACTACCGCACGTTCAAGCCGGAGCGGGATGGATTGTTCTGCGCTCGCATTTTTGGTCCAGTTGCGGATTGGGAGTGCCTGTGCGGCAAGTACAAGCGGATGAAGCACCGAGGAGTCATCTGCGACAAGTGTGGCGTTGAAGTCACGCTGTCGCGGGTGCGTCGCGAGCGCCTCGGACACATTGAACTTGCAAGTCCCTGCTCGCACGTCTGGTTCTTTAAGGGCCTGCCGAGCCGCATCGGCTATTTGCTTGACATCACGCTTCGCGAGCTGGAGCGTGTCCTTTACTTTGAAGCCTTCGTCGTCGTTGACCCAGGTGAGGTTCCGGGGCTTTCCCGCGGCGAAGTGATTTCGGACGAACGCAAGCGGCAGCTTGACCAGGAGTACTACGGCAAGTATGTCGCGATGATGGGCGCCGAGGGCATCAAGGAACTGCTCAAAAAGATCGACATTGAGAGCCTCAGCATGGAGATCCGGGAGCGGATGAAGACTGAGGCCTCACAGCAGAAGAAGCTGAAGTACGCCAAGCGCCTTCGTGTGGTCGAAAGTTTCCGCAAGTCCGGCAACAAGCCGGAGTGGATGATTCTGGACGTGATTCCGGTGATTCCGCCGGAGCTGCGTCCGCTCGTGCCGCTTGACGGCGGCCGCTTCGCTACGTCGGACCTGAACGACCTGTACCGCCGCGTTATCAACCGCAACAACCGCCTGAAGAAGCTGATCGAACTGCACGCTCCGGATGTGATTGTGCGGAACGAGAAGCGCATGCTGCAGGAGGCCGTCGATGCTCTGTTCGACAACGGCCGCCGCGGCCGCGTTCTGCGCGGGGCGAACAACCGTCCGCTCAAATCGCTCTCCGACACTCTGAAGGGCAAACAGGGCCGCTTCCGTCAAAACCTGCTCGGTAAGCGTGTTGACTACTCTGGCCGTTCGGTGATCGTTGTTGGTCCTGAGCTGAAGCTGCATCAGTGCGGTTTGCCGAAGAAGATGGCGCTCGAGCTGTTCAAGCCGTTCATCTACCACCGCCTCGAGCAGCGCGGCCACTGCACGACCATCAAACAGGCCAAGGAACTTGTGGAGCAGCAGGACCCCGTGGTCTGGGACATCCTCGAGGAAGTCATTCGAGACCACCCGATTCTGCTGAACCGCGCTCCTACGCTGCACCGCCTCGGCATTCAGGCCTTCGAGCCTGTTCTGGTTGAAGGGAAGGCTATCAAGATCCACCCGTTGGTTTGTACGGCATTCAACGCCGACTTTGACGGGGACCAGATGGCCGTCCACATCCCACTGTCGCCGGAAGCGCAGATCGAAGCTGCGACCCTGATGCTGGCGTCGAACAACGTTCTGTCGCCCGCGCACGGCGGTCCGATTACCGTGCCCACGCAGGACATGGTGCTCGGGATCTACTACCTCACCAAGGCGCGTCGGGGCACGAAGGGCGAAGGCAAGAAGTTCGCCTCTGTCGATGACGTGCTGATCGCGCTCGAGATGGGCGAGGTAGAGACGCTCACGCCGATCAAGCTGCGCTACACGGGCAAGGTGATCGATCTCGAGAAGGCCTTCGACAGCCAGAACATCATGTACACCGAGCCTGCTGAGTTCGTAAAGCAGGACATGGATACGACGGTCGGCCGCGTCATCCTTAACGACGTGCTGCCAGATGACATGCCGTTCATCAACGGCTTGTTGAAGAAGAAGGGGCTGTCGCAGCTGGTTCACTACTGCTACCTGCGCTTTGGCCTGCAGACCACGGTGCAGATGCTCGACCAGATCAAGGCTCTCGGATTCCTTTACGCGACCCGCGCCGGCATCTCGATCGGAATCGACGACATGGTCGTGCCGGAGAGCAAGAAGCAGCTTGTCGCGGAGGCGGAGAAGGCCGTCATCGAGGTTCAGTCCCAGTATCAGGAAGGCGCGATCACCCAGGGCGAGCGGTACAACAAAATCATCGAAATCTGGTCCAAGGTCACCGAACGCGTTTCGGAAGAGATGTTCAAGACCATGGAGGAGGACGATCGTACCGGCCGCTACCTGAACCCGATCTACATCATGGCGGACTCCGGCGCCCGCGGTTCGAAGCAGCAGATCCGTCAGTTGTCCGGTATGCGCGGTCTGATGGCGAAGCCGTCGGGCGAGATCATCGAGACTCCGATTACGGCCAACTTCCGCGAAGGTCTCAACGTACTTCAGTACTTCATCTCCACGCACGGCGCCCGTAAGGGTCTCGCGGATACGGCTTTGAAGACGGCCGACTCCGGCTACCTGACCCGCCGTCTGGTCGACGTCGCGCAGGACGTCATCGTGACCGAATACGACTGCGGAACGACGGACGGATTGTACGTCGAGCCGATCATCGAGTCGGGCGAAATCATCGAGCCTCTGCGCGATCGCATCGTTGGCCGCGTGGCTCTCGAAGACCAGCTCGACTACGAAGGAAACGTCATCGTAAGGGTGAATCAGGAGATCACCGAGGAGCTCGCAGCCGCGATTCAAGCGGCCGGTATCGAGCGCGTGAAGATTCGCTCGGTGCTCACCTGTGAGTCCAAGCGTGGCGTCTGCCAGCTCTGCTACGGCCGCAATCTTGCTACGGGACGTCTCGTGGAGCGCGGTGAGGCTGTCGGCGTTATCGCTGCGCAGTCCATCGGAGAGCCGGGAACGCAGCTCACCATGCGTACCTTCCACGTGGGCGGTACGGCAACCGGCTCCAGCGAGCAGTCCAAGCAGGACGCCAAGAGCGACGGCTACGTGAAATTCATCGGCATCAACACCGTTCGTAATGCGAAGGGTGAGCTGATCGCGATGAACAGGAACGGCATTCTCGCCATCGTTGACGAGAAAGGCCGTGAGAAGGAACGCTATCCGGTGGTCTACGGCGCCAAGATCTTCTTCGGAGATGGCGAAGCCGTCAAGACCAACCAGGTTCTGCTCGAGTGGGATCCTTACACCTTCTCGATTCTGACGGAAGTCAGCGGCGTGATTCACTTCAAGGATCTGCTTGAGGGTGTCACACTGCAGGAGCAGGTGGACGAGATCACCGGTATGTCGCAGTGGGTGGTGACGGATTCGCCGGATGAGAAGCGGGTTCCGACCATCATCGTTCGCCCGGCCAGCGGCAGCCGCTCCGACGAGCGACGCTACCTTATGCCGACCCATGCGCACCTGATGGTGCGTGATGGAGAAGAGGTGCACGCCGGCGACGTCCTGGCGAAGATTCCGCGCGCTACCACGAAGACCAAGGACATCACGGGCGGTCTGCCGCGTGTCGTGGAGCTGTTCGAGGCGCGCAAGCCACGCGAAACGGCCATCATCTCCGAAATCAACGGTGTCGTGAAGTTCGGAGAAATCACGAAGGGCCAGAGGAAGCTCTACGTCATCGGCGACGACGGCCAGCAGAAGGAATACTCGCTGCCTCGGAACGTGCATATTAACGTGCAGGAAGGCGAGCGTGTCCGCTCGGGCGATCCGTTCACCGACGGTCCGCGCAACCCGCACGACATCCTGCACGTGCTCGGCGAAAAGGAACTGCAGAAGTACCTGGTTAACGAAATTCAGGAAGTCTACCGGCTGCAGGGCGTCAACATCAACGACAAGCACCTGGAAGTCATCGTCCGGCAGATGATGCGCTGGGTGAAGGTGGAGGACATCGGCGACACCGAGTTCCTCCCCGAGGAAGTCGTTGATAAGTTCAAGTTCCGCGAGGAGAATGAGCGCGTGATTCAGGCTGGCGGCCGGCCGGCTCATGGCCGTGCGGTGCTGCTTGGCATCACGAAGGCCTCGCTCTCCACGGACTCGTTCATCTCTGCTGCCTCCTTCCAGGAGACGACGCGCGTGCTCACTGAAGCTGCAATCAACGGCAAGGTCGACTACCTGCGCGGTCTCAAGGAAAACGTCATCATGGGTCGTCTGATCCCGGCTGGTACCGGCATGGAGTACTACCGCCGTGTGAAGATTGCCGGTGAGGACGTGGAGGAAGAGGTGATTGCGGAACCCGATGCAATGCTGTCGGAAGGCATCCCCGGGTACGACGAGGAGGCTCGGCTCACCTACACAGGCGGGCTGAGCGAAGACCTGGGCGGCGAGGAAGCAATCGCCGAAGCAGAGTAAGACGCCACGACCGGATACAACCAATGAGGCCGGGGTATACTCCCCGGCCTTTTCTGTTTTGTAGGATCGCTCGACCTTTGGCGCTGCCACAGCTTGCAGCAACCCGGAGGTTCCAGCGTAAGAGCTGTTCCAATTTCATGCTGCCTCACATATCCCCTTGTCACCGTAGTTGAACCGAGATATAGTTCTTCGGACAACCTCCACGTAACGAGGAACCACATGGTGGCTAAGCTCGCGGTATGCTTTGCGGGGCTGCTCTTGGCAGCCGCGTCATTCGGACAGACCTTCTATGGATCTCTGGTGGGAACGGTCACGGACCAGTCGGGAAGCGCCGTTCCCTCCGCCAGCGTAACGCTGATCAACCTTGGCACTTCAGACCGCCGGACCGGACAAACCGACACCTCCGGCACGTACCAGTTCCTAAACCTCGTCCCTGGCCAATATCGCCTCGAAGTAGAAAGCACGGGCTTTCGCAGGTTTTCGCGCGAACCGATTACCGTGGAGGTGCAAACGGCCGTTCGCATCGACGTCTCGATGATCGTCGGCGATGTGTCGCAGACGGTGGAAGTGACAGCGCAAACGCCTTTGCTGCAAACCGAGAACGCGTCGCTGGGGCAGGTGGTTGAATCCAGGAAGGTGCTGGAGATGCCGCTCAATGGCAGAAACATCTTCGGTTTGGTTGCGCTGGTCCCGGGTGTCGTGCCGGGCGGGCAATCGGGGACGACGCCAACTGGAACGAATCCGTTTGCTTGGGGCAACTACCAGATCGGAGGGGGGCAGGCGAATCAGAGCGCGTCCTTCATTGATGGAGCGCCCATCAACGCTTCCTACGCCAACCTGACCTCGTTAGTGCCCACCCAGGATGCCATCCAGGAATTCAAGGTGCAAACCAACAACCTGGGACCGGAGTTCGGCCGCTTTGCTGGAGGCGCAATCAGCCTTACAACCAAATCGGGCACCAATTCCTTTCACGGCAGCGCCTACGAGTTCTTCCGCAACCGCGTTCTCAATGCCAACACGTTCTTCAATAATCGCGCCGGTGTTCAGCGTCCGGCCTTCTCTCAGAATCAATACGGCGTAAACCTCGGCGGTCCCATCAAACGCGACCGGACGTTCTTCTTCGGAAGCTGGGAAGGATTTCGACTGCGGCAGGGCTCTTCCTATGTGTACACAGTGCCCACCGACGCGATGAGGGAAGGGGATTTCTCCAATGTCCGCAACTCTTCCGGAGCGCTGATTCCGATCTACGATCCGCTCACGACATGCGGTCGACTCGGAAACGCCCCGTGCGCTGTCGATGCGAATGGGAATGAGATCATCACCAGGCAGCCGTTCCCGGGAAATGTGATCCCGGCGAGCCGGATCGATCGCGCGGCCAACGTCCTAAAAGAATACTGGGCGCGTCCGAACGGGCCGGGCGCTCCATTTACGAACGTCAACAACTACACGGCAAATGCGAGCGTTGGCGGCGACAACGATCAGGTGAACGGACGCGTCGATCATACGCTCTCCGAGAACCACCGCGTCTTCTTCCGCTACACCTACTGGCAGAACCTGAACTTGCCAATTGATCCCTATCGGACGCAGACCTGCGTGGATCGCTGCACAGAAACTTTCAACACGAACCAGGGCGTCTTCGGCGATACTTACACCATCACTCCGACGCTGATCTCCGACATCCGAATTTCGTACCTGCGCTTTAGCTACGACCGGACAGCACTCACCCAAGGTTACGATCTGACGAATCTCGGCTGGCCCGCTTCTATGAATAATCAGGTAGTGTTCCGCGTCGTGCCGCAGCCTGTGGTCGTGGGCTATAACGGCGTCTGGAGCACGAACGGCACGGGCAGCACGATCATCGCACGGAATGATATCTACTCTATCGGAGGCAGCCTTACGAAGATCTGGGGCAGCCACACGCTGCGGTTTGGAGCCGAGATTCGAAGGAATACGCACAACTACTACCAGCAGAACAACCCGTCCGGATCATTCAATTTCGATCAGCAGATGACATCGTCGAGCCCGTTTGGTGGATCCGGCGGAAACGGCTTCGCATCCTTCCTTCTGGGCTATGGCAGCGGCGGCGGTGTGACGAACAACGCTCTGGTAGCGGGCCAGATGATCTACCGCGCGTTTCACGTGGGAGATCAGTGGCGCATTACGCCCAGGCTCACGTTGAATTATGGCCTCCGGTTTGAACAGATGGGGCCTTGGTCTGAAAGATTCGACCGGATGGTCGTTCTCCTGCCCAACGCCGAAAATGAGCTCGCAGAGAAAACCGGACTGCCACTTCGGGGACGCATCGGGCTGGTAAACTCACCGGATAATCCGAGCCGCAATAACACTAGGCTCGGGAATCTGTTTGCGCCGAGGCTGGGAGTGGCTTACAGGGTGACGAACCAAACTGTCATCCGCGCCGGTTACGGAATCTTCTATTTGCCAAACGACATCGCATTCGGCTTCGCGCCGAATAACGACATCGTGAACGCATACTCGAACCCGTTCGTCGGCACACTGGATGGTTCCCTCACGCCAAAGGAAAGGCTGAGCAATCCATTTCCGAACGGACTTCTGCCGGCTCCTGGCCGTAGCCCCAACCTCCAGCAACTCTTCTATGGACAAGGTGTCACAGCGCCAATCTATGACGAGGCGCACGGCTACTCGCAGCAGTGGAACTTCGACGTACAGCGTGAATTGGCGGGCGGTTTAGCGTTGTCGGTTACCTATGCAGGTTCAAAAGGAACTCACCTTCCGGGACCTGACCAGCAGCTCAACCAGCTTCCCGAAGAGTTCATGTCTCTTGGAGCACAGCTCCAGCAGCAGGTGCCGAACCCGTTCTTCGGACTTGTCAGCGTTGGGACCCTGTCGCAGCCAACAGTGGCACGCGGTCAACTCCTGCGGCCCTATCCGCAGTACACAGGCTTCGCGATGCGAAATCCGCCAAACCGGGATTCGATCTATCATTCGGCTCAGGTGAAGATCGAGAAACGATTTGCGCGCGGCGGCTCCATTCTCGGCTCCTACACCTGGTCCAAGCTCATTAGCAACACGGATACGCTGACGGGTTGGCTGGAGCCGGGCGGAGGAGCAGGCAACGTGCAGAATCACTACGACCTCCGCGCGGAACGGTCCCTTGCCCTGTATGACACGCCGCATCGAGCTGTCATCAGCTACATCTACGATCTCCCGTTCGGGAAGGGGCAGCCCTTCGCAAGCGGCGTGACGGGTGTTGCCGGAAAGCTGATTTCGGGATGGGGCATTAACGGAGTAACGACATTCCAGTCAGGCGCGCCGCTTCCGATCAGCATGGGCGTCAATACAAGTAACTCGTTCGGCGGCGGTCAACGTCCAAATCGGACGGGCCGTCCGGCTAAGATTGAAGGCCCTGCCCAGCAGCGGCTGAACCAGTGGTTCGATACGTCGGCTTTCGCGGCTGCTGCTCCGTTTACGTTCGGCAACTCATCCCGCACTATGCCGGATGTCCGCTCGCACGGCATTTCCAATTTCGATTTCACCGTGTTCAAGAACACGCAGGTTACAGAAAGAGTCGGGGTGCAGTTCCGTACCGAGATCTTCAACCTGTTCAATCGCGTTCGATTTGGCTATCCCGGCACGGCATTCGGGACGCCACAGTTCGGCATTATCAGTGGACAACTCAATGACCCGCGTTTGGTCCAGATGGCCTTGCGGCTGATTTTCTGATCCTCCCGTGCCCGGCTCACCGCTGCGGTCCTCATTTTGAAGATCGCAGCGGATTTCTGCATGAAGTGGACAACACTGATTGGCCTGATTCTCGCCCTTCCCGCGCACGAAACTCCCGCTGGCGTGGCTTTTGTTCATCAGCATTCCCCAACCACGCAGAAGTACCTAATTGAAACGATGGGCGGCGGAGTGGCGCTGCTTGACTACAACAACGACAAACGGCTGGATCTCTTTTTCGTCAATGGAGGAAAACTCAACGACCCTCAAACGCTGCCCGCCGATTACGCACGAACAGATCCTCAGTACTGGAACCGCCTTTACCGCCAGAACCCCGACGGAAGCTTTACCGACGTCACGGCTGAGGCCGGACTCTCCAAGGCGGGTAACAACTACGGGATGGGCGTCGCCGTGGGGGACTACGACAATGACGGATTTCCGGACCTTTATGTGACGAATTTCGGATCGAATGTCCTGTATCGAAACAACGGCGATGGAACCTTTACGGACGTGACTTCCGAGGCCGGTGTGGCAGCGGGAGGATGGTCTGTCTCCGCAGGCTTCCTCGACTATGACAACGATGGCCGCCTTGACCTGTTCGTCAGCCGCTACCTGGATTGGAACTTTGACCGCAATGTCTTGTGCGGGACGCCATTCCACACGTACTGTCCGCCAACCAGATATCAGGGCACTGCGAACGTGCTGTTTCACAACGAAGGCAATGGACGATTTCGCGATGTAAGTGTGCTCTCGGGTATCGCATCGGTGAAGGGAAAGGGAATGGGCGTGGCCTTTAACGACTACGACGGAGATGGCTTCGCCGACATTTTCGTCTCCAACGACGGAATGGAGCAGTACCTGTTCCGCAACCGCGGCGATGGACGATTCGAAGAACTGGCGCTTGAAGCCGGAGTGGCGTTCGCAGATGACGGAAAGAGCTTCTCAGGTATGGGCGTGAGCTTTGCCGACTACGACAACGACGGGCGCCCTGATATCGCCGTTACCAACCTTGCATTGGAGAAGTATGCCCTTTACCGCAACGAGGGAAGCCGTTTTTCGTACGCCAGTCTGAGGACGGGACTTGCCGGAGTGGCGGCCAGGAGCTCCGGCTGGGGAGTGGGTCTGTATGATTTCGACAACGATGGCTGGAAAGACCTCTTCGTCGCGCAAAGCCATGCGTTGGACAACGTGGAGAGAGTTCACAGCGGCCTGCGCTATCGTGAGCGGCCTGCCCTTTACAGGTACGCGGACGGCAGGTTCGAGCGGTTTGATATTGCAAAGATGCCTCCCGTCGCCGGACGCGGGGCGGCATTTGGGGATATCAATAACGACGGGGCGATCGACTCGGTCATTGCGGTTCTTGGCGGGCAGCCGCTTGTCTACTTCAACCGGCCGAACGCCAATCACTGGCTGATCCTCGAGCTCGTCGGCAGGCGCAGCAACCGGAGCGGAATCGGGGCGACGGTTCGCGTGGGAAATCAGTGGGCCTACACGACAACGACAGGCAGTTACCTGTCCGCAAGCGACAGCCGCGTTCACTTCGGCCTCGGAAAGGAGTCGAGGGTTACGGTGGAGATTCTCTGGCCGAGCAGGAAGCGGCAGACGGTTCGCGACGTCGCGGCCAATCAGATTCTGACTGTAGAGGAGCCGGAATGATTGCCGTGCTGCTCCTCTCACTCGCCTTGCAGGTATCGCCGGAGCTGCGGGAACGAGTCGAGGCGGGGCTGAAGGCGAAGGCCGCAGGGGATCTGGATCGGGCCATCCGCGAGTTTACGCGCGTTGTCGAGCTTGCGCCGGCTCTGCCCGCAGCGCACGTCAACTTAGGCGCAGTGTATTTCGAAAAGAAAGATTACAGCGCCGCAATCCCTCCCTTACGAAAGGCGCTGGAACTCAATGCAGACCTCCCTGCTGCGCACCAGATGCTGGGCGCCGCCTTATTGTCCCAGGGCTTTGCCATGGAAGCCATCCCGCACCTCGAAAAGGTGCAGAGCGACGACCTGTTAGGCGTCGCGTTGCTTGAAGCAGGACGTGTGCGTGAGTCGGTAGACCACTTGGAAGCGGCTCTTCAGAAAAGGCCCAATGACCCGGATCTTCTCTACTATCTCGCTCGAGCGCACGAACTACTCTCCAGACAGTTGCACCGGCGATTGCAGTCCGAACACGCCGATTCCGCCCGTGCTGAACAGCTGCAGGGCGAGACGCTGGCGGCGTCAGGCGATTACAGCGCGGCACAGAAGCACTTTCGTGCTGCTTTGGAAAAACGCCCGGACCTGCGGGGTGTTCACCACGCCCTCGGCGAACTCCTGCTCGAGTCGGGAGATTATGAACGGGCCGAGGCGGAGTTTCGTGCGGAAGCACGGCTCACGCCGGGTTCGGCCGTAACGGCATACAAGCTCGGTGTGACGCTGTTGCATAGGGGAATACTTCAGGAGGCGATCTCCGAATTGAAACGCAGCAATACTCTCCAGCCCGGTATGCCGGAGACGGAGTTAGAGCTAGGCAGAGCCCTGCACGCAGCGGGAGAGGCAGAGGCGGCCGAGCATTGGCTGCGAAAGGCGCTCCAGCATGAAAGCAGCGGATCTCTCGCTGCGTCTGCACACTTCCTGCTTGCGGAGATCTATCGGAAGCAGGGCCGCGTCGCTGAAGCGGACCAGGAGATGAAACTGTTTCAAAGACAGCGCAAGTAGATGGCAATTCAGATGCATCAGTTTCTCTCCAAAGGGGCGCTGGCAGCGATGGTCACAATCGAATCAGTGCCGGGACAGTCGGAGCGTGGACCAATCTGGTTCATGGAGCTGATTGCGACGTTGCTATTGGGTTTGGCAGCGGTGGGGGCTGGATGGGCCGCATACCAATCCACAAAATGGGGTAGCGCCGAAACCTTTACCCTGGATCAGGCGAATCTCCTGCGGCGCAATGCTGCTCTGCTAGAGAACAAAGGGCAGCTAATGCGGGTTGTCGATGTCGCGCTTTTCCTCGACTACCTGAAGGCGCGGAATCGTGGTGACACTCGGCTTGCGAATTTCCTGCTTGATCGTTTCCCGGCTCATCTAAGGATCGCTGTGGACGCCTGGCTGGCTACAAAGCCGCTCAAGAACCCCGACGCGCCGCCGACTCCGTTCGGAATGAGAGAGTACCGGATTGAGGAAGACGGAGAAGCTTTGCGCCTGCAGGAAGAAGTACAAAGAGTAGTTAAGGAAGCGCAACGCCAGAGCGACATATCCGATCGCTATGTTCTTGTAACAGTGCCTTTCGCCGTCGTTTCACTGTTCTGCGGACTCTCGTCGAAGGCGTGGGCGCCGCAGATCCGAATGATTATTGTTGCGATGGCGGCTGTTGTCTTCCTGGGGGCAGTCGTGGCCCTCGCTCTTCTGCCCGTCAACTGACTGTAAGTTTTGCCCGGCAGGAGATCCGCATGAATCCATGGCTCAGCGTGTTTGCGGCCGTTTTTACCGCCGCTGTGATGTTCTCTGCCGCGGCGGCGGCGCCGCCGGTGGAGATTCGCCGCATCCTTACGGAGCGAAAGCTGCTGCTGAGAGCTTTCCTGGTGAATGTAGTGGTGGTGCCGGCAGTAGCGGCCGTGCTGTTCCACGCTTTCCATACGGAAGATTTTGCCGTTGGCGCAGTGCTCGCGGCGATCTGCCCGGGGGCTCCCTTCGGAACCTACTTCGCTTCGCGGTCGAATAGAAACGTCGCGCTTGCGATGGTTCTGACCTGCGGCCTGACAATCGTCGCGCTGGTCTCGACGCCGATTACTTCGCGATTCATCTTTGGCGCCGATCGGATGGTTGCCCTGCCTGAAGGGCTCGGACTGTTACTCGCCGGGCTGATTATTCTCCTTCCCGTCTTTGCGGGGCAAGCGCTCCATCGACGGTTGCCCGCCATTGCCGCCCGCGTCGCAAGAGCCGCCCATCTGATTGCGATTCCTGCTCTCGTCGCCGCGAGTGTCGCGGCGGCCGGCATGCGCTCCAGAGGCGTTCGGGGAATGGGCTGGGCAGGATCGGCGCTGGTCCTGTCGCTGGTAGTGATTTCGATGGCAGCAGGATGGCTGGCCGCGCGATCGCGGGATACGAGAACAACGCTTGCGACAAGCACGGGATTGAGAAACGCGGGATTCGCCTACCTCTTCGCCGGGTACAGCTTCCCTGGCACTGATGTAGAACTCGGCGTGGCCGCCTACAGTATTCTGATGCTGATTCCCAACTTCGCATTCACCGCAGTGATGCGGCGCGGGCAATCCGGGACGCGTGCCTAGCGCCGCAATCTGAAACGGAAGGCAATGCATGCCTGCCCCATCAGATCGGATAGCCTGCGAACGATAGAGACCCCATTGCTCACAATAAGGCTTTGAATTAGAATCCTCCACCAGCCTTTTACGGTCAAATCCTGACTCGGAGTTGCCAGATGAAACGAATGCAAACCAAGGTGTTTGCGGTCGTCCTTTCAGTCTGCGCCCTGGTCCCGGCCAATCTGCGAGGGCAAACGTTCGGGGAGATAACGGGCGAGATTCGAGATGCAACCGGCGCTGTCATCGCCGGCGCTACCGTTACTGTGACCAACCTCAACACCAACGCCACGCGAACTGCGGTGAGCAACGAGGCGGGTGTTTACAGTTTTCCGCTCCTCGTGCCAGGCTCCTACAGCGCAAAGGTGGAAAAGGTCGGATTTAAATCTGCCACGCGATCCCAGTTCGACGTACAGGTGCAACAGAGCGCTCGCATTGACTTCGTATTGGAAGTCGGTTCTGTGAGCGAATCCATCGAGGTTTCCGCCTCCGCTGGAGTGCTTGCCACCGAGAACGCCACCGTCGGAACGGTAATAGAAAACAAGCGGATCGTAGAGCTTCCACTCAACGGCCGCAACTATCTGCAGCTTGTTTCCCTTGCTCCGAATGTCAGTTTCGGCTTCCCGAGCGCCGGCCAGGCTGGCTCCCGCCAGGGCGGGCAGCGCGCGGCGCAGAATATCGCGGTAGCAGGCCAGCGAAACAACTTCAACCGCTTTACGCTCGACGGCGTCGAGAACACCGATCCGAACTTCAACACCTTCGTCATCCAGCCCTCGATTGACGCGATTCAGGAGTTCAAGGTGCAGTCCGGCATATATCCCGCAGAATTTGGACGCGCCTCCACACAGATCAACGTCTCTACGAAATCTGGCGGAAATGCGTTTCATGGTTCGCTGTTTCACTTCGTGCGCAATGACAGGTTTGATGCCAAGAACTACGCGTTCACCAGCGCGCGGCCTCCAAAGGATCCGTTCAAATGGAATCAGTTCGGTTTTACTTTGAGCGGGCCCGTTACGATACCGAAGCTCTTCGACGGCCGGAACCGGCTGTTCTTCATGTCGAACTATGAGTGGTTCAGGCAGAGGCGGTCGATTCAGGCGGTCTACAACCTCCCGAGTTCCGAGATGCGGCAGGGTAACTTCAACAACCCGACCGTCAATGGAATCTACGATCCGAAGTCCCGGGTGCTTCAGGGGGACCAGATCGTGGCGCAGCGCTTCCCGAACGACATCATTCCTCAAAGCCGCTTCCATCCGATTGCGGTAAAGCTGCTCGAGTTTTACCCGGAGCCCAATCTGCCGAATCCCCAGCTAAGACAGAACCGGGTTCAGGCAAACGGTCGACCCATCAACAGGGATCAGTTCGTGCAGCGCATCGACTTTGTCGAGTCATCGAATTCCAACTGGTTTGGCCGTTACAGCTACGGCGACGAAAACGAGCTTACCGAAGAACTCCGATTGAACGGAACCAAGGTGATTACCAGCGTCGATCAATGGATGGTGTCGAATACGCGTGTGCTCAGCCCGTCGGTGGTCAATGAGACGCGTTTCGGCTACACGAGCTTCTACAACACGATCGGAACCCAGCTCGCTTTTCAGCGCGATGTGCTGTCGGAGCTGAATATTCCCGGGCTGAAGGCCGGTCCGCCTGTCACATGGGGTACGCCGTCCGTGAACTTCTCAGGCATCTACAGCGGATTCGGTGATTCCTCCGAGGGCCCGTACGAGAACAACAACAAGGCGCTGCAGATTATCAACAACACGGCAATCATCCGCGGCAAACACTCGGTGCGCTTTGGCGGCGAGATCCGCTGGGATCAGTACAACCAGGTTGGTAATCAGTTTGCCCGCGGCAACCTGGAGTTCCAGCGCAGCGCCACCATCAACCCCGCGGCAGCCGGAGTTACCGGAGATCCCTTTGCCGATTTTCTGCTCGGCGAGATCTTTCAGGCTGAAGCCGCCGTTTCTATCGCCGAGGCCCGGTTCCGCGCCACCAGCTTCGCTCTCTACATCGATGATACGTGGAAAGTGACGCCGCGATTCACCATCAACGCCGGGCTGCGTTATGAGAACACGCCGCCCTGGGAAGATCAAACCGGAAAGTTGTTTTCGGTTTACATCCCCTTTTTTGATTCGACGCCAAGTGTCGCGGACCGAAGCCGGTATCCGAAGTTCATCCGCCAGGGGAGAGGCGATCCCTACGAAGGCGTCAATATCCGCTGGCCTGACATCGAGGTGATTCGGGACGGGCGTCTGGGGAACCGGCTGGTGGCGCGGGATAACAACGATTTCGCTCCCCGTCTCGGTCTCACCTGGAACTTCGCCGAAGGCTGGGTCATCCGCACGGGAGCCGGATTGTTCTACTCGCAGGACACCGGCAATCCGCGATTCGACATGGCCCGCAATCTGGCAGGCAGGACCCGGTTCGTATCCAACAATCAATTTCCGGACGTCAACTTCGATACCGCGTTCCTTTCTCTCGAAGGAGCCATAGCGCAGGTGCCCACTCCCTATGCGTTCGCAAATCTCTATGAACGGCGAACCCCGCGGACCATGCAGTACATGTTCGACTTGCAGCGCGAGCTGCCCATGGACATGCTGCTTGAAGTCGGCTACCTGGGCAATTTCAGCCGGCACCTTGAATCGCTGCGGGCGGTTAATGAGGCGATTCCGGCGCCCCTTTCGGATCCGCGGACGGTAGCCGAGCGGTCGCCCTATCCAAACTTCGGCCGGATTCAGCTTGTCGACAACGGCGGAAACGCGAACTACAACTCGCTAGGCGTGAAGCTGACGAAACGGTATAGCCACGGAGCCACCTTCATGATCAGCTATACGTGGGCAAAGTCCATCGATTACGCCAGCGCCATTCGCAACCAGGGCGGCGACACGCTGTTCCCCCAGAACAGCTACTGCATGCGGTGCGAACGCGGCTTGTCGAGCTTTGACACTCGCCATCGATTCGTCACTTCCGCTCTGTGGGATCTGCCCATTGGACGAGGCCGAAAGGTTCATATCGGCAATCGCTTTCTCGACGCTGTCGCCGGCGGCTGGCAGATCGGATCCATTATCACGCTTCAGAGCGGATTCCCGATCACTGTCAACGTTGGCGGAGACTACGCCAACAACCAGGCCACCGGATTCATCCGGCCGAATGCGACGGGAGAGAATCCAAACCTTCCACGCGGGAAGCAGGATCCGCAAATGTTTTTCAACCTGAATGCGTTCGCGCTGCAGCCCCGCGGCCAGTTAGGAAATGCAGGGCGAAACGTCTTGACCGGACCTGGCATCATCGGCTGGGACTTCTCCACTCTCAAGAACTTTCAAGTGAGTGAAGGGAAGATGTTCCAGTTCCGCTTTGAGGCCTTCAACTTCCCCAATCATCCGAACTGGGGGAATCCCGACACGAACATGTTGAGCAACAACCGGGGGAGGATCAACGGAACGCGGGGAAACATGCGCAATCTGCAACTGGGACTGAAGTTCCTATTCTAGATTGGAGGGCCGGAGCTTCGGCTTCGGCCTCTCTTCGCCTACGAAGTCACTTCGGCCCAGACTTCTCTTCCTGTTACGGCTGGCAAGGTGAATCGAAAGTCGGCGCCCTTCCCAACCTCCGACTCCACCCAAATCTTTCCGCCATAACGCTCCACAACCTTCTGGCAGATTGCGAGGCCAATCCCGGTTCCCGCATACTCGCGCCCATGCAGTCTTTTGAAGACCCCGAAAATGTGCGTCCTGTACTCGGGTGAAATGCCGATACCATTGTCCTTAACGGAAAAGAGCCAATGCGCATTCATGCGCGACGCGGAAACCCGCACGCGAGGCGGCTCTTTGCTGCGGTACTTAATCGCATTTGCCAGCAGATTCTGAAACAGCTGAACCATGTGGATGGGACGGCACCGGACCGGCGGAAGGTTGTCGCAGATAATCTCTGCGCCGGACTCCACAATGAGCGACTCGAGGTTTTGCATTGCTTTCCGCATTACCTCGTTGGTGTCTACAACCACGAGCTCTTCGCTGTCGCGGCCGGCCTCGACATACTCACGGAGCCCTTGCAGTAATTGGCGCATCCGGTCCGCGCCTTCGACGATGAACTGCAGGCAAGCCTCTGTCTCGCCGCCGAGTTCGCCATTCCAGTTTTTCGCAAGCAGTTGACTGTAGGAGGTCAGCATTCGAAGCGGCTCCTGGAGGTCGTGGCTGACCGCGTAGGCGAACTGTTGCAGTTCCGCATTCGCGCGTGCCAGCTCGATGTTGCGCTGTTCGGCTTCGAAGCGCGCCGCGCGTTCAAGGTGCAGCAGTTCCTGACGATCCTCCTCGGCCTTCCGGTGATCGGTGAAATCCCGCAAGACTTTGACGAATCCGGTGAGACGGGACATCTCGTTGTAGACCGGCATGAGGACACCGCTTGCCCAGAAGATGGAGCCGTCCTTTCGGCGATGCCACCGTTCGTTTGCGCACCGTCCCAAGGCCACCGCCGTCTGCATTTCCGCCTCTGCGATGCCCGCCGCCACGTCGTCCGTTGTATAAACCAGCGACATCGGCTTTCCAAGAATCTCGCTCTCTGTGAATTGAAGAATACGCTCGGCTCCCGCGTTCCAGGTCGTAACGATGCCAAGGGCGTCGGTCGAAAAGATTGCGTATTCTTTCACACTCTCGACTAAAATCCTGTAGCGTCGCTCGGTCTCCTCAAGCGCGGCGCGGATCCGCCGCTCGCTGAGCGCTCGTTCGATTGCCGGTATCAAACGATGAAGACGCTGCTTCAGCACATAGTCGGTGGCGCCCTTCTTCAGCGATTCCACCGCGATTTCCTCGCCAAGCATTCCGGATACAAAGATAAAAGGAGTGTAGGGGCACAAACGCCGGGCCATCTCAAGAGCGTCTGTGCCATCAAAATCCGGCAAAGCAAAGTCAGAAAGAATTACGTCATAGTGCCTGCTTGTCAGCGCTTCCTGGAACGCGTCTCTGGTCCCCACCCGTTCGGCTGTAAAAAGCATTTCCCATTCCTGAAGGTGCTTTAAGACTAGATCCACATCAAGAGGATTATCTTCGAGCAAAAGAATTGATATCGGCCGCATTGCACCTACCGTCGGAGCTTTCGCTCCCTTGGCGGTTCGATTAAGGCTGCAGAGATCCGCCGAGTTCCTCGACAGCCGTTAGAAATTCAACCAAGCCCTCTGACGGCTTTCAATACTCCCAAACCACCGATTGGCGAAGCAACTTCTCCGAGAGGCGTCAGTTTGTGCCGGGTAACTGCCAGAGCTGCTGTGGGGACATACCTTACATGCGAGGCTCAAACAGCTTTCCGAAACTGTTGTTCCAAAGAAAAGTTTGTATTTGTTTGAATATTTCCACGCCAAAGCTTCGTGGATAATTCCATGTTTGCATTCATTACGATTGGTTGCGAGACCTCCTCGTGTGAACCGCCTGTACTCGCAGTGCTCACGTCTCTTTCTCATTGGCCGCTTCAATGATGTAGTAAGACGCGAGAGCGAGATGTTTTTGATCACTGAAACCGAGGGGCTATCGAGCGTGCGAACGGCGCTGCTGGCGCGGAAAAAGAAGATAGCTTTTGAATACTACGAACGAAGGCGAAACCAGGGTAGGGCAACTCGGGCAATTTGAGGTGCGCTCATCCGGAGAAAACCTGATAACTGCCTACTCCTTCCCAAAGTTCCGGTAGGCTTCGTCGAGGATCTCGACAACGTGCGCCACACGCTGGCCCCGTCCCTGCTTCCGGACCCCTGCAGCGAGCTGTATCATGCAGCCCGGATTTGCGGTGACGATGACTTCAGCACCGGTGCTGTTCACGTACCGCATCTTCTTCTCGAGAATCTTCATGGACATTTCATTCTGCACAACGTTGTATATTCCGGCGCTGCCGCAGCAGAGATCGGATAGAGGCATCTCTCGCAAGGTCAGCCCTGGAACGCTCTCGAGCAGCCGGCGCGGCTGCACGCGCACGCGCTGACCGTGCGCCAGATGGCAGGAGTCCTGATAAGTGGCGACGACGGGGACGGGCTTCATCTGTCGATTCAGTTCGATGGACGCAAGGAACTCATTTACGTCCTTCATCTTGCGCGAGAAGCATCTTGCTTTTTCCGCGTAGGCAGGGTCGTGCTCGAGAAGTTCATGGTACTCCTTAAGCGTGGAGCCGCAGCCCGCCGTATTTGTGATGATGGCATCGTACTTGCTCGGGTCAATCGCATCGATGTTGGCGCGCGCCAGCTTGAGCGCCTCATCGCGAAGACCGGCGTGAACATGCAGCGCTCCGCAGCAGTTCTGGTTGGCGGGAATATCGACCTCGCAGAAGTTCTTCTGCAGGACTCGTACTGTCGCCTCGTTCAGCCTCGCAAAAGAAACGTTCGCGATGCAGCCGGCCAGGAAGGCGACTCGGTATTTCCGCTGACCCTCTGCAGGGAAGGTCTTACCGATATTTCTAAAGAAAAACGGAGCTTCAGCGGCGGGTGCGAGAGACTCGATTTCGCTAAGGCTGCCCATCAGGCGCAGCAAGCCGGAGGACTGCACCAGCTTGCGGAGCCCCGTCGACTCGTAGAGATAAAGAAATGTGCCGGCTAGCCGCAGCATTGCGGGTGAGGACAGGAGGTGTCCGAATACAAACCGGCGCACGAGGCGCGTCCGAAGGGGGCGCTGTATGTTCGCCTCGATCTGGGCGCGAGCCGCTTCCACCATACGCCCATACGGGACACCGGAAGGGCAGGCTGTTTCGCATCCGCGGCAAGCGAGGCACAGGTCGATATGCTCGATGTAGGACGGCCCGATCTCCATCTTCCCCTCGGCAACCTGCACCATTTGATATATGCGCCCGCGCGGCGAGTCCATCTCTAAGCCCAGTTCCCGATACGTGGGGCAGGCGTTGAGGCAGAGACCGCAGTGAACACACTTATCCAGGTCTGCCTGTCTCGGGCCGGTTTTCATGACCTCCAGATCAGATGCGGCCATGCAGCCTTCCTTTGTTTAGCAGATTGTTCGGATCAAACATTTGCTTGATGCGCTGCATGGTAGCAAGCTCAGGGCCAGGATCAGGCCACAGCATCAGGTACTCCTTGTGGGACTCGGGAGCAAAATCGATCACGCACTTCCATTCCTGCCCCTTGCTTCGCGACGCCCACTCGCCGGCCTCCTCGGGTTTGGTAAAGTGCGCATACCCGACGCCCGTTCCGGCACGCGCCACCAGCGGTACACTTAAGGTCCCGGCCAGGAGCTTCATTTGCTGAAGCGACGATGATACTCTCACTACCGTCCCCAACGGGTAATCATCGAGGAACGCTGGCGTGAATTCCTGGATGCTCTGCCAGAGCGCAGTTTCCGCCTCGCCTTCAATCGTCTCAAACCCGGACAGTTCCCGAGCGTAGCGGTCGAGGAGCGCAGCGTTTCCTCCTGCTCGCAGCAGCAGCAGCCAGCCCTCTTGCCCGATCCTTTCCGCCGCAGCCGGGTTCAATATATCAATGGCCGAGGGCTGCAGAACACTCCGTAAGATTTCATCCCTGGCGTTGAATACTTCGTCGACGGTCTCGAAGCGGCGGCAGAAGGAGAGCGACCGCGCCGGCGCGGGGATGACTTTGAAGTTTACTGTCGCAATGGCGGCGAGTGTGCCATAAGACCCGATCATCAGCTTACCCATATCGAGTCCGGCCACATTCTTGACAACCATCCCACCGGTCTGGATGAGCTTGCCTTCGAGGGTGGCGAAGGTCATGCCAATGACGAAATCTCGCACACCTCCGTATTGTCTTCGCCGCGGCCCGCTCGTATTCGCGGCGACTACTCCTCCGACAGTCGCCTGCGAAGCGAAGGGCGGATCAAGGGGCAACATCTGTTTGTTCTCAGCGAGCAGATTTTGCAGTTCCCGCCACGGCATCCCTGCCTCCACGCTGATCGTGAGGTCTCTGGGCTCGTACTGTCGAAGGCGGTTCAAGTTCTGGGTGGAGACACAAACGTCCGCATCGCTGATGGGTCCTCCCATGGAGGACTTTGAGAACGCCCCTCCCAGCCGGATCCGGCGGCCGGCTGCCGCTGCCGCTGCCAGTCCTTCGGCCAGCTCCTCAGGCGTGGAGGGAGTCAGGCTTCGCATTACCATCTCGCACATTCTATTCTCTCAAAAGCAGCCTTGTCGCCGGCGGTTACAAAAAGTGGGCAGTGCTAAGATGTAAGCAACTATCGCGATGGATCGAAAGGGCCGGGTATGAGTTCAAGACGCAAGTTCATAGGAACAGTAGCAACTGGGATCGCAGGAACACTGGCTGTTCCGCAAGGTGTTCTCGGTGCGAATGATCGCATCCGTTTGGGAATCATCGGACCCGGCGATCGTGGCATGCAGCTTGTCCGTGAGGCGCTCGCATGCCCGAACACGGAGTTCGTCGCTTTCGCCGACATCTATACGAGGCGGCTGGAGGCGGCCAAGAAGCTTGTACCTGAGGCCAAGACGTACTTCGACTACCGGTACCTGCTCGACGATCAGTCCATTAACGCGGTCATCATTGCGACGCCTCAGCATCTTCACTGCGAGCACTTCGTCGCCTCATTGGACGCGGGAAAGCACGTCTACCAGGAAAAGACGATGGCGTTCACGGTAGAGCACGCGAAGAAGATGCGGGAAGCCTACCGCCGTGCCTCCGGACGCACCGTTCAGATCGGTCACCAGTCGTGCTCTTCGGGCCTGATGACTGATGCCCTGGAGATGGTCCGAAGCGGGGGACTTGGCAAGGTGACCGCCATCCACTGCCACATGTATCGGAACACCCCGCACGGGAAGCCGCAGTGGTCCCGGCCCGTCTATCCGGACATGACACCGGAGAATATCCTTTGGAAGTCCTTCCTGGGCGAGGCGCCCGAGGTGCCATTCGATGCAAACCGCTATATCAACTGGCGGTTCTTCTGGGATTACTCCGGCGGGAACGTCTATGAGAACATGTGCCACCAGCTCGCCTTCTGGTATCGAGCCCTTTCACTTGAGATTCCGAAGGCGGTGACGATGGTGGGCGGCATCTATCTGTGGAAGGATGGGCGCGAGGTGCCGGACACCATGAACGTCAGCCTGGAGCAGCCCGAGGAGATGCTAATCTCCTGGGATTCCGGCTTCGGGAACAATCACCTGGGTTCCACGGAAGACGTCCTGGGAACCGACGGCACGATCTCCAAGGGACAGCAGATTCGATACACGCCCCAGAAAGTCAACCGGCCCGACGGAACGGAGTTGCTGGGTCGCACGCCCACGCCGCCCCACGCCCACATGCAGAACTTCCTCGACTGCATCCGCTCCGGGAAGGAGCCAAACTGCCCCTTCGAGCTGGGCTATCGAGTCTCCATCGCCTGCCGGATGGCAGTGCAAAGTTACCGCGAGAACCGGACGGTTCGATGGGATGCGACCAAGGAGGAGATCGTATAGGCCGCGTCCATGGACTTTGAACAGACAGCGGAACAGCTTCAGCTTCGCCGTTCCGTCCGTGAGTTTGCCGAAGCGGAGATCGCTCCCCATGTTTCCAAGTGGGATGAGGAGCAGATCTTTCCGTCCGAAGTGATCTCGAAGCTCGGAAAACTGGGCTTCATGGGAGTTATCTTTCCGGAGTCGCTTGGAGGCGCCGGACTCGGCTACATCGAGTACTCGATTATCATCGAAGAGCTGTCGAGAGTTGATCCGTCTGTCGGCCTGATTGTGGCTGCCCACAATTCGCTCTGCACCAACCACATCTTTGTCGCAGGCAACGACGAGCAGCGGCAGAAGTACGTCACGAAGCTGGCATCCGGCGAATGGCTGGGCTGCTGGTCGCTGACCGAGCCCGAAGCGGGATCCGATGCCGCCGGGACTCGCACCACGGCCGTTCGCGATGGCCAGTACTGGGTGCTGAACGGTGGAAAAACCTTCACGACAAACGCCCATTACGCCCAGGTTTGCGTGGCGATGGCTGTCACGAACCGCGCAGCCGCTCATCACGGAATCTCTGCGTTCATCATTGAGACCAACACCAAAGGCTTCCGGCTGGGCAGGAAAGAGAACAAGCTCGGAATGCGGGCGAGCGCTACGGGCGAGGTGATCTTTGAAAACCTGCGCCTGCCGGACTCGCAGTTGCTCGGGCAGCCGGGGGAAGGCTTTATCGACAGCCTGCGCATTCTGGACGGAGGCCGCATCTCGATTGCCGCTCTCTCTGTCGGCCTTGCACAAGGGGCCTACGACGCCGCCCTGCGGTATTCCAAACAGCGGAAGCAGTTCGGCCGCCCGATCTCCGAGTTCCAGGCAATTCAGCATAAGCTGGCCGATATGGCGACCGCGATCGAGGCAGCGCGCCTGCTCACCTACCGCGCTGCCTGGATGAAGGATCAGGACCAGCGCGTTACGAAGGAAGCATCCATGGCGAAGCTTTTCGCCTCCGAGATGGCGGTGCGAGTTGCCGACGAAGCTTTGCAAATTCACGGCGGCTATGGCTTCATCAAGGACTATCCCGTCGAGAAGTTCTATCGCGACGTCAAGCTCTGCACCATCGGTGAGGGAACGAGCGAGATTCAACGTCTGGTGATCGCGCGCCAGTTGCTGAAGAGTTGATGGAGAACCGGGCGCAGCTCATCCGGTCAGGCGATATCCGAGCCTTGGCCCGGGCGGCGACAGCCGTCGAAGATCGAACGCCGGCCTCGCAAGAACTGCTTCGCGAGCTGTTTCCTTACACCGGCCGTGCGTTAAACATCGGGATAACTGGTTCGCCCGGAGCGGGAAAGAGCACTCTCGTCAGTCAGATGGCGCGGATCCTGCGCCTTGAAGACCTGCAGGTTGGCATCATTGCCGTCGACCCCTCCAGCCCTTTTTCGGGCGGAGCCATTCTGGGTGATCGGATTCGGATGCAGATGCATTACTCCGACCCGGGGGTCTTCATCCGGTCGATGGCAACCCGCGGTTCACTCGGCGGCGTCGCCGCAGCTACGAGCGACCTCGCACTGCTGCTCGACGCGGCCGGGAGGGACGTGATCCTGATTGAGACCGTGGGGGTTGGTCAGGACGAGGTGGAAATTGCTCGTCTGGCTGACGTCACTGTTGTGGTTCTGGTGCCGGGAATGGGCGACGATGTACAGGCGATCAAGGCCGGAATCATGGAGATCGCGGATGTCTTTGTGATCAACAAGGCGGACCACCCGGGCGCCGAACGGTTGGAGCGGGAGGTCAAGGCGGCTCTGGAGCTGGCGCACCGTCCCGACGGATGGACTCCTCCGATTGTTCGGACTGTTGCAAGCGAAGGGCAGGGCGTTGCGGAGGCGCTGTCGGAAATTCGCCGATTCTACAATACAGTCCCGCGATCCCGGAGGACAATTGAGAATTGGGCGCTGCGGCTGCGGGAAATGATGAAGGACCGCTTGATGGAGCGTTTTTCCTTCGAGGAGTTTCGGGCGGCCGCCCGTGATGTGGCTGCGCGCCGCCGCGACCCTTATTCCGTGATTAACGAACTGCTTGGCGAGCGTACGCGGAACTGAGAGCATTGATTCATTCTGGATAGGAGATTGCATTGAAGGCAGAGATCGGAATCATCGGCGGTAGCGGGCTGTACTCCATGCCCGGTTTTGAAGCGCAGGAGGAGGTTACTCTCGACACTCCCTGGGGCTCCCCATCGGACGCCTATGTTGTCGGCAAGCTTGGCGGCCGGAATGTGGCCTTCCTTGCCCGTCATGGGCGGGGACACCGAATCATGCCGTCCGAGTTGAACTTTAGGGCCAATATTTACGGCTTCAAGAGCCTCGGCGTGGAACGGATCATCTCCCTGAGCGCGGTCGGTTCATTGAAAGAGGAGCATCGCCCGCTCGACTTCGTCATTCCTGATCAGTTTTTCGATCGTACGCGCGGCCGTGTCTCCACCTTCTTCGGAGAGGGCCTGGTGGCTCATATCAGCTTCGCCCATCCTATCTGTCCGGAGCTGTCCAAAATCGTTTATGACGCCTGCCAGACCGCGGGCGTCAACGCAAAGCAAGGGGGGACCTATCTGTGCATGGAAGGGCCCGCCTTTTCGACGGTCGCCGAATCCAACATCTATCGAAGCTGGGGTATGGATGTGATCGGGATGACCAATTTGCAGGAAGCGAAGCTGGCCCGTGAAGCGGAGATCTGCTATGTCACCGTGGCCATGGTGACCGACTACGATTGCTGGCATCCCGAGCACGACGCTGTGACGGTCGATCAAATTATCTCGAACCTGTCAAAGAACGCGGAGAACGCCTGTAAGGTGGTTGCAGCCACCGTCGAGCGCTTGCCGTCGGAGCGCAAGTGCAAGTGCGGATCAGCTCTGGCTCACGCTCTGATTACGGACAAGAAGGCCGTCCCCGATGCGACACGGAAGAAGCTGGAGCTCATCGTTGGAAAGTATTTCACCGAGTGAGCTCGCAATCGAGCTCCTGAACTACTGCCTGCGCGGGAGCACCTGGCCTGCGGATCTGCTCGAAACCCTGGTTCGCTGCGCGTCACACCCCGACGAGGAGCGAGCCAAGGAGGGAACCCATGCGCTCTTCCGCATTCTGGTAGAACGCCTCAACGATCTGTTCGAGCCCGCGCTTTGCGACACCTACGGCGCGCTCTTCAGCAGTGTCGTCGAGTTCATCCATCCGGAGTTTCTCGCCTCGGATCTGATGGCCCGCTACCGGCGTGTGCGGATGCCGAGGCGCTTCGTGGGCGATGCAGAGCGGGTCAAAGACGTCTTCGTGCTGTCTCGAGTGACACTCGGCGCCGACGTCGCCGTTACCAGCGTCATGCTCGACGCCGCGAAACAGCGCTTTCCCAAGGCTCGAATTCATTTCGTCGGGACGCGGAAGAACTGGGAAATCTTCTCCGGCGATCCGCGTTTGGTTCACACGCCGCTTTCCTATGGGCGGTCCGCCACTTTGCGCGAGCGCCTCTCCATCTGGCCTGAGCTGCGCCGGTGCCTGGACCGGCCGGACAGCATCGTGATTGATCCGGACTCCCGCCTGACGCAGCTTGGAATTCTGCCGGTTTGCTCCGAAGACAATTACTTCTTCTTCGAAAGCCGCGGCTACGGTGAGTATGGTCCGGATCCGCTTCCGCTACTCGCCCGCCGCTGGGTGAGGGAAACCTTTGGCGTGGACGAGGCTCGGCCCTACATCGCTCCCGGCGACCCCGGCGAATCCGTGCAAGGTCCCGTTGTGACCGTAAGTTTCGGTGTTGGCGAGAATCCTGCCAAGCGAATCCGCGATCCATTCGAAACCGAGCTGCTGCGGAAGCTTCTCGAGCGCGATGCCGTCATTGTCATCGACAAGGGCGCTGGCGGCGAAGAGCAGGAGCGCGTGGAGCGGGCGATCGCGGGCGCGGCGCCAAAGGAAGGACGCGTGATTGCCCTGCGAGGGGCCTTTGCTCCTTTTGCCGCCCAAATTGCACGGAGCCAGCTCTACGTCGGCTATGATTCAGCCGGACAACATGTTGCCGCCGCTTGCGGCGTGCCGTTAGTTACGGTCTTCGCGGGCTACGCCAGCGCTCGCACTCTCGCTCGCTGGCATCCGCACGGTCCGGGGCCCATTGCAGTGGTGCCTGTGCATGATCCGGATCCTGAACTCGTGCTTGCCGAAACCATGCGGGCTCTGGACAGCGTAGCGGTTGTTGCTCGGAATAAAGCCGGTTGAAGGCCGCGGGAAGTTGCGAGAGGAGATAGGATAGTTCGTTATGCTTCGAGTACTCGTTTGTGCCGTGCTGTCCGTAGCGTTGGCCTCGGCAGAGCTGACACCCAAGGAAGCTGCCGAAGGCTGGGTGATGCTGTTTGACGGGGAGACGCTCTTTGGATGGACCCCGGAAGGCGGCGCGAAATGGCGTGTGGATCGCGGGGTAATCACGCCTGAGCAGAGTGAGTCAGGCTGGCTTCGCCACAATGCCGCTTTCGGTGACTTCATTCTCCACCTGGAATTTCGCATCCCTGAAGCTTCCACGAATAGCGGAGTGTTCTTGCGCTCAGCCAAGGAGGGCGCGCCGGAGACTACCGGCTACGAACTCCAGATCTGGGATCAGCGCCCGACTTATAAGACCGGCAGCCTTGTGAACCACCTCGAGGCGAAGCGTGTCTCCCTGACGCCGCGGAAGTGGCACACTTACGAGGTGCAGGCCGTCGGAGACCGGTTCATCGTCAAGCTGGATGGAAAGACGGTGCTTGACGGGCGCGACAGAAAGAGCAAGGTCGGGCATATCGGTCTTCAGTACAACAAGGACAATCCTTGCGAATTCCGGAATATCAAGCTGAAGCCCCTTGGGCTGCAGCCGATCTTCAACGGCAAAGACCTGACCGGATGGCGCGAAGTAAAGACAGAACGCGCAAAGGAGCCTCCCGTCTGGTCAGTGAAAGCTGGAGCAATCAACGTCGTCAAGGGACCCGGGCAGTTGGAGACGGAGAAGATCTGGGACAATTTCGTCTTACAACTTGATGTTCGGACCAACACGGACAACCCGAAGCTGAACCCGAACAGCGGCGTTTTCTTTCGAGGCACGCCTGGGCAGTTCTGGACGGGGTACGAATCACAGATTCGAAATCAGTACAGCGACGGCGACCGGACGAAGCCGGTTGATTTTGGCACGGGAGGTATCTATCGGTACCAGCCGGCGCGCCGCGTTGTTCCCGACGACAATCAGTTCTTTACCAAAACGATTGTTGCGCGCGGACGGCAGATTTCAGTTTGGGTGAATGGCTATCCGGTGAGCAGTTGGGAGGACCCGAACCCAGAGGGTGAGGACGTCCGGAAGAAGCAGGCTGTCTTGAAGGCGGGTGTGATCAGCCTTCAAGCGCACGACCCAACGACAAACCTGGACTTCAAGAACATACGCATTGCGCCGCTTCCTTAGGGAGCGGCGCTCAACTCCAACTGACGGGCGTCTCCCTCTCCACTTTTGCCTTGTCGAACTCAATGCCGAAGCCTGGCTTCTCGGGCAAAGCGATCTTACCGTTCGTGACAGTCGGCTGTTCCTTCTCAAAGTAGTAGTACGAGGCCATCTTCAGAATCAGGTACTCGACGAGCGGGCAAGTCATCGGAGACTGGCTCGCAACGACGTGCAGAGCCGCATGGACGCTATGGCCGTGCGGAACCACCTGTGCATCGAACAGCGAGGATAGGGTGCAGATCTTCACCAGCTCGCTCACTCCCCCGCACCATTCCGGATCCGCCTGGACGACGCTAATTGCACCCGCTCGCAGAAAATCGTGAGCCTCCCAGCGTCCGTAGAAGTGCTCGCCTGTAGCGACCGGAATGGAGGTTGCGCGGCGAAGCTGGACGAAGCTCTCGATCTTCTCCACATGAAACGCTTCTTCGATCCAACGAGGCCGGTATTGCTCGACCTGTTTCGCCCAGGAGATTGCGTAGTCGAGGCTCCAGCCGAGGAAGGCGTCAAACATGATGTCGACGTCATCGCCCACGGTTTCCCGAAGATTCCTTACTAGTGCGACGTTCTTCGCCAACCCCTCGGCGCCGTCGCCGGGCCCGTAGGCCAGAAACCATTTTTGATGGCGGTAGCCTTCCTTCTTCAGAGCAGCGGACCGGGACCGTACGGCCTCCGGCTCCACCGAGTATCCCAGGCAGCTCCCATAAGCATCGACAGCGGAACGGGTGGGCCCTCCGAGCAGACGGTAGACGGGCACGTTGAAGTAGCGTCCCCGCAGATCCCACAGCGCATTGTCGACCGCGCTGATAGCCATCATGAAATGGCCGCGGCGGGAGTGCCGGTTGAGGCGGTGCATCTGGTCCCATAGGGTCTCGCCGGCGAGCGGATCCTTGCCTACCAGAAACGTCTTCAATTGCTGGTCGACGACGATCGCTGCTTCCTTATCGATCGGGCCGTAGATGCCTTCGAGCCCTGCGTCGGTCTTGATCTTCAAATAGAACGAAGAGATATTGACAGCGGTCTCGACAGGCTGCCCATCGCGGTATGGCTTGGGGCGGTGCTCCTCATAGATATGCAGTGGCTGCACCTGGTGCTGGCGGTTGATGCCCGTCGTTGTCCGCCTCCGCCCTTCGAGACGCACGATTTCGAGGGATGTGATCTTCAGCTTGCCGTTTCGGCGAGCGGTGTCCTGATAGGCTTGCAGCGAAACGGGCAGAGCGGCCGCCGGGAGACCGAAGAACGATCGTCTGCGCATGCCGGGATTTTATCAAACGCGCCGGAAGACCAGACACCACCACTCACCCTCGCTGTGGCTGCCGATCTCCTCAAAGCCCGCTGCGGTCATCGCGTTCCGGATTCGTTCGTTGTCACGCTCGATGAAGCCCGCCACAGCTACCCGGCCGCCGGACTGGAGCACGCGCGCAAACTCGCCGCTCAGAAAAATGATCGTAGCGGCGCTGATGTTGGCGACCAGGAATTGCGCGGCGCCGGAGCGAATCGCGTCTGCGGAACCGGTGAAAAGTCCGACCGCAACTTCGTCCCGCTTCAGATTCTCCGCTGCCACCTCGACGGCTTCCGGGTCTACGTCGCATGCAATGACCACGCCGGCGTCAAGGCGTACGGCGGCAACACTGAGAATGCCGGTACCGGTGCCTATGTCGAGAACAACGTCGCCGGGCCGGAGGTATCGTTCCACAGCGATGAGTGCGAGACGCGTGGCTTCGCCCGCGCCCGTGCCGTAGGCCCGCCCAAGGTGCGCCTCAATCCGGATTCGTCCCGCCGGCGTTGGATCGTCACGCCAGTCCGGGACGATGAAGAGGCGCTCGCCCACCAGCATCGGCCGAAGGGAGTCTCTCGCAGCCTCTACCCAATCGAACTCTTCCTGAGTGACCCACTCTCCGTCGAACTCAGCGGCAAGCGATTCGTCTGGCGTCTCGAAGAACGCTTGCAGCCGGAAGCCTCCGCCGGGTGCGTCGTGCTCGACGATTCCTGTCGCGCCGCGCTCCCACAGCTTCAAAGAAACCAGGTCCTTGCTCTCCTCGGAGCAGGGAACCATAAGAGAATAGATCAGCCCTGAACCCGCCTTGTTTTGCCTGCCCAGAATTTCTCCTTCAGTATCAGCTTTCGAATTTTGCCGGTCCCGGTCTTCGGCAGTTGCTCTTCGGAGAACTCCACGATCTTCGGGAGCTTGAACCTGGCAATCCGGTCCTTGAGGAAGTCAAGCAACTCGTCCGCCGTTAACGTCGAACCCGGCTTGCGCACCACAATTGCCGCTGGCACCTCTCCCCACTTTTCGTCGGGGGCCGCCACAACAGCCCATTCGTAGACTTCGGGGTGAGCGGAAATGGCCTTTTCCACTTCGATGGAGGAGATATTCTCACCGCCGCTGATAATGATTTCCTTCTTCCGGTCGACGATGTGGATGTAGCCCTCGCCGTCCCATGCGGCCATATCTCCGGTATGCAACCAGCCCCCGTGCATCGCAGCTGCCGTGCCTTCCGGATCGTTGTAATAGCCTTCCATTACATGATCGCCCCGAACTACGATTTCGCCAATGGTCTCCATGTCTCGCGGGACATCGCGCATCTCAGAGTCGACGACACGGACCTCGACACCGACGACAGGCCATCCTGCCATTGCCTGGCGCCGGTAACGGTCCGCTTCGTCTGCGTACGTGATCGTTGATTTGGGAAGCGAACAGGTGACCACGGGCGCTGTTTCGGTAAGCCCGTACCCCGCGACGCAGCGGCAGCCCAGCGCTTGCTCCACGCGTTGGATCAATTCCGGGGAGGACGCCGCGCCCCCAATCATGACGTTGCGCAGGCTGGAGAGGTCAAAGTCCTGCACGTTCGGAACATTGACAAGCGCGTTCGCCATCGTAGGCACGACGCTCATATCCGTAGCTCGGTGCTGCTGAATCAACTGCAGGACTCCGACCGGATCAAATCGCCGAACCATTACCTGTTTCACTCCGAGCAGCGTCGACGCTTGCGGGTATCCCCAGCCGTTGGCGTGGAAGAGCGGAATCGTGTGGAGGTTCACAGCGGTCTCAGGTTCGGTAATGAGCATTGCGACGGAGAGCCCGTGAAGGTAGAGGGTCCGGTGAGTAAGAGTAACTCCTTTGGGCACGCCGGTGCTTCCGCTGGTATAGAAGAGTTCCGCGACAGAATTCTCGTCGAAGCTCATGATGTCGGCTTGCTCGGGTTTTCCGTCACACAGCAGTTCTTCGTAGGTGAGATCGGCCTCGCCCTTCTCGTCCGAGAGGCTGACGTAGCGTTTCACTTCCGGGCACGACGCCTTGAGCTTCGGAATCAGCGGTTCGAACTCCTTTTCGTAGAGCAGCATCCTGGCTCCGGAGTGTCCGATGATTCCGGCGATCTCCTGCGGCGCAAGCCGCACGTTCATCGGCATCACGATGGCCTTTGCTTGCACGACGCCGTAGTAGCCTTCCAACAGCTTATGAGTATTGAAACTCAGGTAGGCGACGCGGTCGGCTTCTTCAATTCCATGCGATCGCAAAGCGCTTGCGAGGCAGCTACAGCGATCGCCGAACTCCGCATACCGGAATTCCTTGTCTCCGCACACCACCCCTACCTTGTGACCGAACAGGTCCATGGCGCGATGGAGAAAGCGGATTGGTGTCAGGGGTACGAACATGGTTCCTCCCGCCAGATTGTATACCCATCGTTTTCGGGTTTTAGGGGAGGACGGTAAGGACGCGGTCTATGTCTTCTGAACTGATGTAGAAGTGCGGGGACATGCGGACCCATCCTTGCCTGGGAGCTGTGACGATCCGGTTGTCCCTCAGGTGGCGGACGATCGCGCGGGCATCAACATCCGGCTTGCGGATGCAGACGATACCGGCTCCGTTTTCAGGAGTTCGCTCACCGAGGACCTCGTATCCTTTGCGCCGCGCGCCCTCTGCGATCTGATCGCCGAGCGCCTGGACCTGCGGCGCGATCCGCTCGATTCCGACCGACAGGAGGAAATCTATGGCAGCGCGCAGTCCGAAAATTCCGATTGTGTTGAGCGTGCCAGGCTCATAACGTCCGGCATCCGGGCGCAACGTCATGTCCCGGTTGGCATAGTCGGCGTAGCCCGCAACATTCGTCCAGCCAAACTCGACGGGCTCGATCTCGTCCTGCCGGTCTTTCTGAACGTAGAGGATGCCGCATCCCTCCGGGCCGGTCAGCCACTTGTGGCCATCGGCAGCGAGTGCGTGAATTCCGGAACGGCGTACGTCCAGGGGGAACGCTCCCAGGCCTTGAATGGCGTCTACAAAGAAGAACGTGTCGTGCCTGCGGCAGATCTCGCCGATTGCGTCAAGATCTGCCCGGAAGCCGGATAAATATTGGACGAAGCTGATTGCGAGGAGGCGCGCGCCCCGGCATGCAGCATCGATTTGATCAAGGGAAGCGTTAAAGGAAAGCCATTCGACGTGAACCCCTTGTGCTTCCAATCGTTTCCAGGGGTAGAAATTCGCCGGGAACTCCTCATGGAACGCCACCACCCGGTCGCCGGGCTTCCATCGGATGCCCAAAGCGACGGTCGCAATTCCCTCAGATGTATTCTTAACGATCGCGATCTCGTCCCGGTGGGCGTTGATCAGCCTTGCCGTCGCGGTGCGCAATCCTTCGTAGGCCGCCATCCATTCGTCGTAATGGAGGGAACCGTAGCGTTCCGCATCATCCGTGAACGCGCGCATTGCGTCCGCGCAAGGCTTCGAAAGGGGCGAAACGGCGGCATGGTTCAGATAAATCAGGTTCTTAGTAACGGGGAACTGATCCCGCCAACAGCTGCAAAGTGCCCCTTCGACGCCAGCCTCGCCGGCCTGCCCGACGTTGTCGTAACCCATATCATCGAGCATACGTTAATAACGGTAGAATCCGCTGTCCGTCCCGGCGGACCGCGTCTATACTGTAGTTAAGGACGCTGAGGCAAGGAGTTATCATGAAGCGCCGCGACACATTTCCTCGATGGATTGCGGTCTCCCTGGCGGTCTTGCTGATGGTGCCGGCCGGTACCTTCGCTAAAGACAAGAAAAAAGATCCAGACGAGATCGGCAATCGGGATGTCGGCAAAGGCGTAAATTTCTACTCCCTGGAGAAAGAAATTGCGCTCGGTAAAAGCCTGGCTCAGGAGATCGAACGGCAAGCGAAGATTGTCGACGATCCGGTGGTCGCGGAGTACGTGAACCGGGTTGGGCAGAACCTTGTCCGGAATTCGGATACGAAGGTGCCCGTGACAATCAAGGTCATCGACACGGAAGAGCCAAACGCGATGGCGCTCCCCGGCGGATTCTTCTTTGTCAATACAGGATTGATTCACCTGGCCGAGAATGAATCGGAACTCGCCGGCGTGATGGCTCATGAGATTGCCCACATTGCTGCCCGCCACGGGACGCGCCAGGCAACGCGCGGTCAGGTGATGAACCTTGCCACGATTCCGCTGATTTTCATGGGCGGCTGGACGGGTTATGGCATCCGCCAGGCGGCCAGTGTCGCCATTCCAGTAACGTTCCTGACCTTCTCCCGCGGCTTTGAAGCGGAGGCGGACATGCTCGGCCTTCAGTACATGTATAAGGCCGGCTATGATCCGAACGGTTTTGTGGACTTCTTCGAGAAGCTGCAGTCGCTTGAGAAGAAGAAGCCCGGAACGTTGTCGAAGGTTTTCCGTACGCATCCTCTGACGGACGATCGAATCAAGAATGCGCAGAAGAACATTGCAGAGATGCTGGAAGCCCGGCCCGAGTACGTCGTTACCACGTCCGAGTTCAACGAGGTAAAGGCTCGCCTCGCGGCTTTGCAGAGCCGCCGGAGGGTGAACGATCCCAAGGAGGCGAACCGGCCGAGGCTGCGTCGCTCACCGGGTGGCAGCACCAGCCCGATTGAAGATGAAAAGGGCGAGCAGAAGAAAGGGGATGAAGACGAGCGTCCCGTGCTGAAGCGCAGGAACTAACCCCCAAGAAGACCTTTCAGCAGGCAGACAAGCCAAAAACGAGAGCCCGCTGCGGTAGATCCCGCGCGGGCTTTTTTGTTTTCCCCACTTCCGACACGCCGGGGCTATTCGATGTAGCCCATTGACCGGAGCGTGTTCCAGGGTTCGTGATCGTCGAACGCAGGCAGCGCTGCCTTCTGGCGGCCGTGCTCGAGGGCGACGGCATACGGGGCATCTACGAAACGGAATGTCTCTCGCAGCGTGGCTACGTCTGTCGAAATAGCTGCTTTCAATCCCGTCTCAGCCAGAAACTGTTGCGCATACTGTGGATTCACGACGGGGATTGCGACGATCTTTACGTCGTTCCACTGGAGAGTTCCCATCTTCTGAGCGGCTCTCCAGCAATGCGAGCATTCCGGGTCGAAGAAGTACAGAACGATGCGTCCCTGCTGCAGGGAGTAAGGCTTTCCGTCAACGGTAATGCTGTCGGGCGCTTTGAGGCCTGTTTGCCCTGCAACAGCGACGCCGTAGGAGGCGAGCGCGAATACGGAGACTGCTCCGAGAATGACGGCCGCGCTCCGCGTTCCCCATGATGGCCTTGCCCACCAGCCGGCGGCTATCGCCATCAGGAGCATGATGCCATCGCTGATGAAGAACCCTGGACCCACTACGCGCTTCAGCCAAGGGAAGCAGGAGCAATCCGCCCCCCGCAGCGCGCCGTAGTTCACGGCAAAGTAGACGAGAAAAGCGATGAGCATCAAGCCGCTCAAGTACGCGCCCCAGCGGCGGAATCGTGGCACGAACAGCAACACGCCGGCGAAGGTTTCCGCAATGCCAGCGGCAATAGCGATGGGGTGGCTCAAGGACGCCGGCAGCAGAGCCTGCGTCATCCGTGTGGCTGCGGATAGCGGATCCGTAATCTTCCAAACCCCGGCGACCAGGAACAGCAGGCCGAGCAGAACTGCGCAAACCGTGGAAAGGAGCGTCTTCCAGGCACGCACCCCAAAAACTTGGGATGCGGAAGCGGCAGGCACAGAGGGAGGATGTGCCATACTGTGGTCCATGATCTTCATTTTAGCCATGTTAGGCGTGTGCATGGTCTCGCACGCCATGGCGCAAATGGCAGATCTGGTGGTTGAAAACGCTCGGGTCTATACGGCGGATCCGGCCAATCCCCGAGCGCGGGCCCTGGCTGTTAGAAACGGAAAGCTGATTGCAGTGGGCAATGATGTCGCCCGGTATATTGGACCGCAGACACGCCGTATTGACGCCAAGGGCGCAACCCTCCTGCCCGGCTTCATTGATTCCCACGCCCATATGCTGGGGCTCGGGACTCAGTTGGAGACGTTTGACCTGCGGCACGCGAAGTCTCCTGCCGAGATTGCGGACGTCGTGCGCAAAGCTGCCGCGAGCCGTCCGCGGGGCGAATGGATTACAGGGCGGGCCTGGGATCAGACGAACTGGGGCGGCCAGTTTCCAACCTCGGAAATACTGACCGAAGCCGCTCCCGACCATCCGGTTTATCTCAGCCGCATCGACGGGCACGCTGCGTGGGTGAACCGCAAGGCGATGGAGATTGCAGGTCTGACAAAGGAGACTCAGGATCCTCCTGGCGGAAAGATCATCCGGACTAGTAGCGGCGAGCCAACGGGTATCCTGATTGACCGCGCGCAGGGTCTGGTATCGAGCAAGATTCCAGAGCCCTCGTTCGACGTAATCTGCCGCAGAATTGAGCTCGCTGCTCGGGAGTGTGCGCGGCTCGGTCTGACCTCTGTTCACGATGCTGGTATCGGGGAGCAGGAGCTCGCTGCGTATCGTACCCTGATTGCTCAGGACCGGCTGCCAGTGCGCATCTACGCGATGATCGGCGGTGAAGGGCCGTTGTGGAGGCAGTATCTGGCACGCGGTCCGGAGATCGGCGACAAACTCGTTGTCCGAAGCATCAAGCTTGTCGCCGACGGGGCCCTCGGATCGAGAGGCGCCGCTCTTTGGATGCCCTATTCGGATGAGAAGACGAATAGCGGACTGCTGATCCTCCAGAGAGAAGACATTGAGCGTGTGGCCAGGGCTGCAGTGAAGGCCGGCTTTCAGGTGAATACGCATGCCATCGGCGACAGGGCCAATCGCGTTACCCTCGATGCCTATGCGGCTGTCCTTGGCGGAAAGAACGATAAGCGTTTCCGCATCGAGCACGCGCAGGTCGTCTCGCCGCCGGACTTTGTGCTGTTTGCGGCGAACTCTGTTATCGCTTCGATTCAATCCACCCACGCCACAAGCGACATGCGGTGGGCCCAATTACGGCTCGGGCCCGATCGCTTGCAGGGCGCCTACGCGACCAGGCGATTCCTTAAGATCGGAGTGCCAGTGGCGAATGGCTCCGATTTTCCGGTTGAGAACCCGAACCCGCTTTGGGGTTTCTATGCTGCAGTCGCACGACAGGACCACGAGGGCAGACCCAAGGGCGGATGGATGCCTGAGCACAAGCTGACGCCAGAGGAAGCGCTCGCAAGCTGGACCACCGGCGGCGCCTATGCCGCGTTCGAGGAGCATCTGAAGGGTTCGCTGAGTCCTGGGAAGCTGGCTGATTTCATTCTGTTGTCCGATGACATCATGACGGTTCCTCATTCGCGCATTCTCAAAGCCCGGGTCGTCATGACCGTGCTCAGTGGCAAAATCGTCTATCAGGAATGATTCTGGCTCTGCTTCTACTGATTTCCGGCATGGGGCGCGTCACCCTGCTCGAGGGCGAGGTGACGATACCGAAGCTCCAGGCTCGGAGCCTGCCTATCCACCTCAAGCAGAAGCCGGGGACCGTTTATTGCTCGTTCCGTGTCATCGAGGGACGTAGCGGCGTGCGCGCCGCGCTGCAGCGGAGGGCCGAGGACGGATCGGGGAAGGCGGAAGTGGTTGCCGCGACGGCGTATGTCGACAAGGGAAATCTGGCCGTCCGGGTCCCCTCTACAGGCGAGTACGAGCTCATTCTCGACAACCGGATGGAAGGGCGTGACGATGCGGACGTTCAACTGGCCGTCTGGCTTGCCTTTAACAACCCCGCTCCAGTGGAAGTGCGTTACCTTGAGCCGGAGAAGAGGACCCTCGTCATCTGGCTCAGCCTCTGCTTCTTCGTCGGAACTGTTTTCTATTCGGGCCGCCGGCTGCTCGATGCCCTGCGGCGTCGCGACGAGCCATTCTAGTCGCTGAGAGACCTCTTTGCAGGCATCTTTGGGCGTTTGTCACTGGTTGCCAGGTCCCAGCTTGTCTGGTAGACGAGCCGTACGATCCGCTCCATCTTGGGATAGTTGATCCGCTCCGGCCTGTCGCCGGGCGTGTGGTAATCCGGATGCAAACCCGTATGGAAGAAGACGGAAGGCACCCGGTTTTGCAGGAACGGCCACTGGTCGCTCCGCCGGACCAAATTGGACCGGTTGTTGTCGTATTCCATTCGCAGCGTCAGATCGATCTCGCGGTTTGCCTGCCGTACCATTTCGGCCAGTTCGGGATTGAAACTGTATCCCATCAAGTGCACGCTGTTCGCATTCGCTGCTGCGTCCTGAGGTTTCAATCCGCGAAATCTGCGACCGCCCCCTTCAGGCACTTCTTCATTGCGTCCGATCATATCCATGTTGAGCACCGCTACCGTCTTCTCCAGCGGCCACAAAGGATTCTGCACCCACGCCCAGGAGCCCAGCAAGCCGCGTTCCTCGGAGCCCCAGAACGCAAAGATCACAGTGCGCTTCGGCCGCCGGTTCTGGCTCATCGCCGTCGCGTAGGCTTCCGCGATCTCGAGGAGGCCAACGGTTCCCGATCCGTTGTCGTCCGCTCCATTCATCACCCGTTCCCCGTCAGCGCCATCATGATCGTAGTGCGCGGAGATGAGAATCGCCTCTTCCTTGAGCTTCGGGTCGGCCCCTTCGATCTTTGCGACTATGTTTCGATCGCTAATGACCGTTCTCGTAATCGATGTGGCAAGCTCAACAGGCAGGCTGGACATGGAGAATACCGCGCCGCCGGCACGATCCGCCTGCTTCCGGAGTAATTCGATATCGCTGCCGAGAATGTGCTCGGCCAGCGCGGGTGATATTTGGATCACTGGTATACGGACTTTCTCAATGTTGCTTGCCAGTTGATAGCGTTCGATCCGAGGGTTCTGGGGCCAGTGAGTTCGCGCGGCGGAGGGAAACGACCGAGGTCCTTCCGCATCTCTCCGCGCGCTGACGATCAGCAATGCTACTGCGCCCTGATTCTGAGCAACCAGCGCCTTTTTCAAGCTGCCTCCATGCTCGGACGTAACCAGTCCGTCGAAGGGACTCTCCGGGCTGTCCTCCTGCGGATCCCCTTCGAACACCATGACCAGTGAGCCTTTTACATTGCGTCCTTGATAATCGTCCCAGCCGTGTTCGGGAGCTTGAATTCCGAACCCAGCGAGAGCGACACGCCCCTTCACTTCCCCGTTGGCGCTGATGTTAAGTGGATAGAACTCTTCCATGAGCCTGGCGCTTCGCAGCGAAGCCTGCGAGCCAATCAGCAACCGGTTCCCTTCGCCCAGCCGCGCTGAAACGAGGTGAAAGGTCTGAACGAACGTCTCGCCCTCGAGCGGCTCGAGTCCGAGCCTCTCCAGACGCGAGGCGATCCACTCTCCGGCAATCTTGTATTCGGGAGTGTTCGTGAGACGGCCTCGCATGGAGTCGGAGGCAAGGAAGAAAAGATCCGCTTTCAATTCCTCTTTTCGGATTGATTGAATTGCAGGAGCAACCTCCTGCCCGAAGGAGGATAGAGCAAGTATCAAAAATGCTGCGAAACGCATCGGCTCATGCTACCCCAAGTCAATATGCCGATCCACAAGCTTAAGCTTCAGGATAAGGGCACGAGCAGGTTCATCCGCAGAACACAGGGCGGTCCCTTGCCTCGATGGATCGATCCGCTTACCCCTGTGCCGCCGCCGGAGCTTTGGCGAAGAACTCTCTTGCAATCTCTACAGTCTTTGCGATGTCCGCTTCTGTGTGAGCCGCTGATACAAACCCGGCTTCGAACTGGGAAGGCGCCAGGTAGACGCCGCGATCGAGCATCCAATGGAAGAACTCCCGGAATCGCTGTGTGTCGGCCTTCTTTGCGGAGTCCCAATCCGTCACAGGACCGTTCGTGAAGAAGAATGTGAACATCGATCCGACCCGATTGACTGTGATGCCTTCCGGAGGATTAGCGCAAAGCTGAGCCGTCCGAGCTTCGAGATCTGTATAGACATTCGGGTGGGCCTTCAAGTATTTCAGCATCGCGAGCCCCGCAGCGACGGCAAGCGGATTTCCCGACAGTGTCCCGGCTTGATAAATGGGTCCCGACGGGGCGACTTTTGAAAGGATGTCCGCCCGGCCTCCGTAAGCAGCGATGGGCAGGCCGCCGCCGATCACTTTGCCGAGGGTCGTGATATCGGGACGGATGCCGTACAATGCCTGCGCGCCGCCGTAACTGAGCCGGAATCCTGTCATTACCTCGTCGAAAATCAGGAGAGCTCCGTGCCGTTCCGTGAGGTGTCTGAGCGCCTCGAGAAAGCCTGGCGCGGGCGGCACACATCCCATGTTGCCGACGACAGGCTCCACAATGACAGCGGCGATACTGTCGCCGCGCAGACGAAACGCCTGTTCCACCGCATCGATCGAGTTGTAAGGAAGAGCGATCGTCGTTTCGGCAAAAGCGCGCGGCACGCCGACTGTATCGGCGATGCCCAGCGTCGCCATCCCCGAACCGGCCTTGACCAGCAGCGAGTCCACGTGACCGTGGTAGCAGCCTTCGAACTTGACCGTAAGGTCGCGGCCGGTGAACCCGCGGGCGAGGCGGAGGGCGCTCATTGTAGCCTCGGTGCCGGAGTTCACCAGCCGCACCATCTCCATAGAGGGGACGGCTTCGCGGATCATTTCGGCGAGCTCGACCTCCCGTTCTGTCGGAGCGCCGAAGCTCGTGCCGACCTCCAGCACTCCCTCCAGAGCCTTCAAGATGTCAGGGTGGCGATGACCCAGCAGCAGCGGCCCCCAGGAGCCGACATAATCAATGTACTCGTTACCATCCACGTCGTAAACGCGGGAGCCGTTGCCCCGGGCAATGAAGGGAGGTGTGCCGCCGACGGAGCGGAACGCGCGAACCGGGGAGTTGACCCCACCCGGGATCACCTTCTGTGCGCGCGCAAAAAGAGATTCGGAACGGGAACGATTCATGTGCGATTCTCTTTGGGAATAAGCCGGCCAAACAAAAAATTCATGACGACCTCATGGAGAGTGCCGTTGAGATTCTTCAGCAGCCTCTCCTTCAAGTCCCGATAACTTTGCGTGCCGGCGAATAAATCCTGAATGATTTCGCTGAAGCGCGGGCTATGCCGGACAAACTGCACCATGCGGGCGGGAACGCTCGAAAACAGAAAGGAGCCGACGAAGATACGCTTGGCGATGCGTGCGCCGAAAGCCAGATCTGTGGTGAAGTCCTGCTCGAGCAAACGGCGGTACGCAATGGCCTTCGCAGGTGGCGCGCAGGCGTCGTCGAGAACAACGTTGCTGGCGAGATCGGCGGACCGCATCGCATAGTACAAACCTTCGCCTGTGACGGGATCCACCAGGCCGCCGGCATCTCCCACAGCAAGCCAGCCGTCGCCCGCCACCCGGTTCCTCTGCCACGATGCGTGGGACAGCGCCGGCAGCATGTGGCCGTAGAAGGTGGCGTTTCGCAAGTCGATGCCCTTTTTCCGAATATAGGTTTCGAGCCGTTGTCGTAGCGCCGGGGCAGGTTCGCCCTTGCCGCAGATCCCGACCGACAGATGCCCGCACCTCGGAAATACCCAGATATAACCCTCAAGATGCGGAAGGAATTGAATATCGATGTGATCCTGCTGCGCCGGGACGTAATATCCCATTGCGTACATGGTGTCAGCCGCGTTCCAGGCAGTGCCAAAATCGCGCAGCGAGTTCCTGGCCCCTGTGGCAATGATGCAGTAGTCGGCTTCGAGCGTCCCCCGGCGTGTCCGTATCCGCCAGCCGCGGAGGGCTCGCTTCACTTCGAGAACCCGATCCTTTTCAATTTGTGCTCCAGCCCGCTCGGCGCGAGACAGCAGCATCCGGTTGAGATCATACCGTGAGTAGATCACCAGCGGATGGTTGAGCTTCATCACGGCGTCGCCGGCGCCGTGTGCGGACAGGCAGGTTTCAGTAACCAGCTTCTTGGGGACGTCGTTCTCGATCAGGAACGGGTACCGAGAGTAGGCCTTATACGTCAAGCCGCCGCCGCACGGCTTCTCCCAGGCGAGCTTCTCATCGAGCACAATCGTCTTCATTCCCGCTGAGGCAAGTTTCTCAGCGGCGACAGCGCCCGCTGGCCCTCCACCCAGGATTGCGACGGATTTCATTTTTGTCCGGAAGGGCTCTCAGGAATTGGCGGATGTCCGGGGGGAAGTCCTCCATCCGGTGGTGCGCCGCCGTGAGGCGACCCGCCGGCCTCCGACCTGGATTTCACTACCCACTCTCCGCCCTTCCGTTCCAACGTGTAGCGAATTTGCATCGCGCTTGCCGGATCCGTGGATCCTTTCGGGCGGAAAGAGACAACGGCGTCCGCCTCCCCGTTCCGGAACGTGACCGTGGCGACATCCACCTGCAGGGAGTCGATGTCAAGATCGGAACGGCTGGATAGGTGTTTCATTACACCCTCCCGAACGGCTTCAGGAGTTTGTGGAGCACGATTACACCCTTGAAACAGCAGCGCCGCAGCCAGCAATAACAGGTGCAATTTCACTTTTCGATTATACCCGTGCAGCCGCCGGAGCGTCGGCGGCGTGGAATGATACGGAAACCGGCTCGATCAGCAAGCACTGCGACGGTCGCGGCCGCGTGGTATTCTGTCTCGGTCTTCGCCATTGCCACGCCCGCAACGGCGGGCTGCGACGCAGAAGGGTGCCATGGCGTACGGAAGCCGCAGCGTTGCGGAGGCCTCGCCTCCGGCAATTTGAGGTGGTTATGGTCCTCACAAAGGATGAACTCATCAGCGCTCTACAGCGAGAAGTAGATATTCTGCTGCATCTGGCTTCAAAGGTAGATCCTTCCAAGCTTGACTATCGCCCAACTCCCAAACAGCGTTCGACGCTGGAACTCCTTCAGTACATGGTCTACATGCCTCCCACTCATCTGCGCGGGATCGTTGCGGAGCCGTTCGACATGGATGCGTGGAGGGAACAGTGGGAGAGCGGCGAGGCCGCCGCAAAGGCCATGAACCTGGAGGAGATCAGAGAAGCGATCAGTAAGCAGCCCGGGCTGTATCGGAAACTGCTGAGTTCCTGCTCCGACTCCTTCCTCCGTTCTGAGATTGAAATCTTTGGGGCCAAGGCCAGCCGCGGCTCCTGGCTCGTCGGCCTAGTGCTCTGCCACTATGTCGCCTATCGCATGCAGCTCTTCCTCTATCTGAAAGCGAGCGGACGTGAGGAGCTGAGCACCGCGAATCTCTGGATGGGGATGGACGCCGACCAGATACCGGCTGGAGCGTGAACTAAGGCGGGCGGCGCTCCGGGAGGGCCGCCCGTGGAAGCATCAGGCGGACATCGCGGCCAGAACGCCGCGCATGTAGGAGAGCGACTTCGCCATGCCAAGCAGGGGCGCGTCGGCGTGAATTTCGTACTCCAGCATGACTCCGCCCCGATAGTTCATCTTCTTAAGCTGGCGGAAGATCGCCACGATTGGCATCTTGCCCTCGCCGACATCGCACTGGCTGTCCCGTTCCTTCATGTTCGCCAGATCCTTGATGTGCATGTCCAGGAGCCGTGGACCAGCTTCGCGAATCGACTCCACGACGTCGACGCCGGTTCGTGCTGTGTGGCCTACGTCGATGCACAAACCCACGCGAGGGTCCATGTTCTTCACCAGCTTTAGGGCGCTCTGCGGAGTCGGAAAGTGCTTGTCCTCCGGTCCGTGGTTGTGGATGGCCACCTTAATGTCGTATTCCTTGACGAATTTTTCGATCTTCGGAAGAGTCTGCGCGGTTGGCGCAATCACGAGCATCGGGATGCCCGCATTCTTCGCATATTCGAAGTAACGGCGGATGTCGGCTTCATCATCCTTTTGAATGCTGTTGTTTCCGGCGCTCCATGCGGTGATTCCAGCGGCCCTGAACTCGGCCATGGCCGCCTTCAATTGCTCTGGCGTGTCCTCGTAAGGCAAGTGAAAGGACTTGATGCTGACGTCTGTGACGCGCAGTTGCTTCAGCATCTCAATCGCCTTGGCTCTTGAGAACTTTCGGAGAGAGTAAGTAGCAACTCCGAGCTTGAAGCCGTGGCTCTCAGCGGCTTGCGCCGTGGACTGGAATTCGGCCTGGAGAGCGGTCAGCGCGGCCGCGCCAGCCCCGAAGAATCCACGCCTGGTCGACTGAATGTTCATGATCGCGATCCTCCTTGCATGCCGGCTCAGCCGGCCTCGAAACAAGAATCATATCGCTTCCAACTCTTCTTCGAGTAGCTGCTTCTGGTAGAGATCTGCGTAGTAGCCGCCGCTGTTGACGAGCTCGCTGTGGGTGCCTTCCTCGACCAACCTGCCGCGCTCGATCACAAAGATGCGATCGGCGTTTCGAACGGTCGACACACGGTGCGAAATCAGGATCGTTGTCCGTCCCTTCATCACACCGGTGAGGGCGTTCAGAATCCTTTCTTCCGTGAGAGTATCGACGCTGGACAGGGCATCGTCGAGAATCAGGATTTTGGGATCGCGCAGAATCGCACGGGCAATCGCGGTGCGCTGCTTCTGGCCGCCGGAAAGCGTGATGCCCCTTTCGCCCACGACCGTTCCGAAGCCGGCGGGGAAGGATGCAATGTCGCCGGCCAGACCTGCAATCTCTGCCGCTTCCCGAATCTGTTGTTCCGTCGCCGACTTCACGCCGAAGGCGATATTCTCACCCAGCGTCGCGCTGAACAGAAAGGTCTCCTGCGGAACAAAACCGATGTTCGAACGCAGCTCATCGAGCGAGAGTTCCCTCACGTCCACGCCGTCAATGAGGACGCGGCCCTTGGTGGGGTCGAGCAGCCGCGGCACGAGCTGAACCAGGGTGCTCTTACCGCTGCCTGTATGTCCGACGACGGCGACAGTGGAACCGGCCGGGATTCGGAGGGAGATGCCTTCAAGGGCTTGACACGTGTTGCCGTATTTGACGCTGACGCCTTCAAATACAATCTCTCCCTGGAATCTGTCCCCGAGTATGACCGGCTGCTCAGGGGAAGCGATGAGCGGACGCTCTTTGAGGATCTCGTTGATGCGGCTGAGAGACGCCATTCCTCGCTGGGTCAGGTTCACGACCCAGCCCAAGGCGATCATCGGCCACACGAGCGTCCCCATATAGGTGTTGAACATCACGAAGCTGCCGACGCTGATCGAGCCGGAAAGCACGCGCGCGCCACCCACCCAAAGGACGATGAGGAATCCGATGCCAATCAGACCCTGTAAGAGCGGCATGAAGAGGCCCGAGATCCGGGCCAGCCGGATGTTCTGAGTAATGTAGTCCCGGTTCAGGCGGTCGAACTGCTCGAGCTCCGCTTCCTCCTGCACGTAGGCTCGAACTACACGCACTCCTGCGATGTTTTCCTGCACCCGGCTGCTGATGTCGGAAAACATGCTCTGAATGCGTTCGAACCGGTTATGAATCTTGTTGCCAAAGATAATGACCACAAGGGAAATCACCGGAGCCGGTATGAGGGATACGAGCGTCAGAGGTAAGTCGACCGAGGCCATGACGGTGATGGCGAAGGCAAATGTCAGCACCGTCTCCGTCCAATACATGACGCCGGGTCCGAGCATCATTCGAACGGCATTCAAGTCATTTGTGGCCCGGGCCATGATGTCGCCCGTCCGAAACCGGGCATAAAAGTCATAGGACAGGCGGGTGAAATGGCGGAACAGGTCGTTCCGCAGGTCGTATTCGATATCGCGGGAAAGGCCAATCAGGATGACGCGCATCCAGTACTGGAACAAGCCCTTCAGCGCGGAAACGGCGACCAGCGCTCCGGCGAACGCGAGCACCGTCTCCATCCGCAAGCCTTCTGTGAGACTGTCGATGCCGGCGCGGATGAGGAGGGGTAGGGAAGTGGCGAGGAGGACCTTGAAGAGCAATGCAGCGCCGCCGCGCAGAAGGCCGGACCGGTAGGTCCATAGGTAGGGCCAGATTGTTCTCAGAGTTTCCCGCATCTTCATCAAAGTCCTAGCATCGCCGCAAAGGTCTTCGCCCACTCGAGCAGGAATGTCTTTCGCCCTTCGCGGTCCCGCCACCAGTCCTCCGGGCGGAAAAAGGCGTCCGGGGCGGCGAGCACCCGGACTTCCAGGTCCGGTGCGGCGGCGCGGAAGAGAGACGCCGCCCGGCGCGTGTGGTAGTTGCTGGTCACCAGCAGATACCGTCGAATGTTACGCCTGCGGAGCTCCGCCGTAAGGATTTGAGCTTCCTCCCGGGTTGAGTTTGCCTGGTTCGGAAGGGCTACAAAATAGTCCTCCGGGTAGCCGTGCTTCATTGCGAACGGGATAGCGAGCGCTGATTCCGGCAAGCCATACACGTTGGTGGGACCGCTGACAAACGCAACCGGTGCCATGCCGCGCCGAACCAGTTCCCCGGCGAATCGCACGCGATTCCCGTAGAAGTCCCCACCCAGGACCAGCACGCAGTCAGAAGGGACGGCTTCCTGATTCAGGACGAGAAAAGAACCAAGAGCGCTCAGCCAGTACGGATGAAAGATGACCAGGACAACCAGTAGGACCGGCGGCGCCAGCCAGCCGAGACGTCTTCTCGGCAGTCTCACTAACTCTCGTCCGATGAATTCTTGGTATCCAGGTGGCCGACCGTCTTCAACCGCTGGTAGAGGCGTTCCACCTCGGCTTCGTCTTCCTCGGTCAGGAGCCGATATCTTGGCGACGCCAGCGGCTTACGCTCCTTGCCGGGCTGTGATTCGCCCCAAACTTCGCTGTAAGGCTTCCCGTCAATGAGAGCGTAGCGAGCCGACCGCTGCAGATGGCGGACAAGGCTGATCGACGAATCCATATCACCCGGGTAAACGAGCACGACCCTTCGCTCATCAGCCAGGGTGATGTAAAGAATCAAAGGTGATTCCCACCCACTTCGATCGATGCGCCGGATGTCGGACCACGAGATCACTCGCTTTCCGATCGCCAGATGAGTGTCATGAACTTCAATCGCGGGGCGAGTGGCGAGAGCCAAAACGACGGCCGCGCTCACGAGGAACAGAAAGGCGGGAATGAACGCGGGCGCCCAGGAAAGCCCGCACCAGCCTGAGAAGAGAGCAAGCGCTATAGCTACAAATCCCGCTGACAAGTATTGACGGGATGGCGCATAGCGAGTCATCGACGCTCCCACACTTTTAGACTACCCCTGCCTTCCCCGTGCGTCAATGAGAGCTTCGGGGGGAGACGCCGCGTAGCTGGCGCAGGCGGGTCACTCCAATCCATATATAATGGGCTCCGCTCCAGGCCGTGCCTACCGCCGTCAGAGCGATCGCCGCCAGCACGATCCCGTTCAACGCCACTTGGGGGAAGGACCTTGAGGTTAAGACGATAACTGCGGCGGAGACCTGGAGAATGGTGCTCACTTTTCCCCACAGCGAGGGCGGAAAGTCCCGGACCTTGTAAACAAGGTAGCCAACAGATGCCATCAGGAGGATCAGAAAGTCCCGGAGGAAGACCATCCCGACAAGCCAGAGGGGTAGGGCGCCTGAGACTCCGAGGGCGGCGTAAACTCCAACCAATAGCGCCTTGTCGGCGATCGGGTCGAGATAGGCGCCCAGTCGGGTAATCCAGTTGAAGCGCCGGGCGAGCGCCCCGTCGGCGGCGTCGCTCAGGCCCGCAACGAGGGCAAGGCCAAGGGCAACACGAAAGTTGCCCCGGAGTACGGCCAGTACGATGACAGGTGCAAGCGCCAGCCTGAGGAGGGATAGCAGGTTGGGCAGATTCATCCCGATCGGCGGCACGCGGTTAACAGACGAGGGCGTGGGCGACTCTCGAAGCAAGCTGATCGAAACTCAGAACCTCGTATAAAGTTGGATCGGACATAATCTTGGCGACGAGCGCCACATGCATCGCATGTCCAGCACGTTCGGCGATGACGTGCCCAAGGAGCGGCTTCCCAATCAGTGCCAGATCTCCAATCAGATCCAACGCCTTGTGGCGGCAGCACTCGTCCGGGAATCTGAGCCCTTCAGGATTCAGGACGCTTGTGCGATCAAAGCAGACGGCATTTTCAAGCGTCGCCCCTCGAATCAGTCCCATGTCTCGCATTTGATCGAGTTCCCAGGAAAACCCGAAGGTTCGGGCGGGGGCAATGCCGCTGGCGTAACGTTCCGGCGTCACCTCCATTTCCAGCGACTGGCGACCGACGAGGGGATGCTCGAAATAAATATCGCAGGTCAGCAGGAACCGGTCGGAGGGCAGAATCGTGATCCGCTTGCCTCCGCCTTCGACCGAGACCGGACGGCGGATCCGAAGGTAGCGGCGCCGCCGCCGGTGCACTTTCAGCCCGGCGCTCTGGATGAGTTGTACGAACGGGAGTCCGCTGCCATCGAGGATGGGTACTTCCAGATTGTCGATTTCGACGTAGGCGTTATCGACGCCCATGCTGTAGAAAACGCTCAACAGGTGCTCGGTCGTCGAAATGAGCACCCCCTGACGCATCAAGCTGGTAGCGTAGCTGACCCGGGCGACGTGCTCCCAGCTTGCGGGAACGGGAAACCGGTCGAGGTCGGTCCTGAGGAAGACGATCCCGGTCGAAGGCGGCGCGGGAAGAATCCGGATCCGCACGGGAACCCCGCTATGAAGGCCGACACCGGAAGCCTCCACAGGACGCTGCACAGTTGTCTCAAAACGCAATCCTCACCTCCCGCCCCCCGGGCGAATCTTACAAGCTCCCAGTCTAGCAATCCGGCATCCGCTTTGTATATGACTCAATTGCAAGAGTTTGTAATTTCTATGTGTGGCTTTTTTGCAACACTTCGCATATTTCGGTGTGTCATCGCGGCTGCCCGGAGGCGGATCGAATCCTCGGGATGTCCGGAGGTATGATGGGGATTCCTGATGGAACGCCCTCGCCTCTTTCTGATTGATTCGTTCGGTTTTATTTTCCGGGCCTACCATGCCCGCGCCCGAAGCGGCGCTCCTCCCATGCGGACGAGCAAGGGGCTCCCTACGGAAGCTGTGTTCATCTTCCACAACATGCTTCGGAAGCTGACCACGTCTTACCACCCGGAGTACATCGCCGCGATCTTTGAGAGCAGCGGTCCGACATTTCGCGAGCAGGCCTTCACCGAGTACAAGGCCAATCGGACCGAGATGCCGCCCGATCTGGGCGAGCAGATCCCGTGGGTGCGGAAGACGCTGGAGGCGATGCGTATTCCGATCCTGGAATATCCCGGCTTCGAAGCCGACGATGTGATCGGCACGCTTGCACGGCGGGCCAGCGAGGCCGGTGTCGATGTCGTAATTGTGTCTAGCGACAAGGACATGCTCCAGGTGGTGAATGAGCGGATCTCGATGATGAATCCGATGAAGGATTACGTCGTCTACAATCCCGCCGGCGTCGCTGAGTTTATGGGCGTCCCGCCCGAGCGCGTTCCGGATCTGCTGGCCCTCAAGGGCGACAGCATCGATAACATCCCGGGGGCGCCTGGAATCGGCGATAAAGGGGCGAGAGATCTGGTTGCGCGGTTCGGAACCGTGGAATGCGCTCTGGATCACGCGGCGGAAGTAGAGCGGAAGACCTACCGTGAGAGCCTGCAGAACTACCGCGATCAAATCCTGCTCAGTAAGCAGCTGGCGACGATTGATACGAACGTTCCCATTGATTTCGATCTCGAAAAGGTCCGCGCGCAGGAGCCTGACGCCCGCGCGTTGCGCGAGCTGTATCGCGAGCTTGAGTTCTTTAGCCTTCTGAAGCAGTTGGAGCCTGAGGAGGCGCCGGAGGAGCCGCGGGATTATGCTCCGCTTGGTTCTTCCGAGGCCTTGAAAGAGTGGCTGGCGGCCATCCCTGCGGGGACGCCAGTCTCAGTTGCCGTTGCAGGAGGCGAAAAGCAGGAACTCACGCCCGAGACGGTGGGCCTTTCGTGGAAGCGAGGCGAGGCGCGGTCCGTTCCGCTCGAAGCTTCGGAAGTCTTAACCGCGTTCCTCGAAAACGGGTCCATTCCCAAGGCGACATACGATCTCAAGACCCTTACGCTAAAGCTGCTCTCCCGCGGAATTCAGCCACGCGGATTCACCGAGGACGTCATGCTCTATGCGTTCCTGCTGACCGCCGATCCCGGCAGCTGCGCGGCTGCGACCTTAACGGAGAGGTACCTGGGACGGAAGCTCGAACCTCTGGCGGAGCATTTTGCCGATTGCATCCGCGCCCTGCGCGAAAAGTTGGGGCCTGAAATCGACGCACAGGGGCTGCGCACGGTCTACGATGAGATCGATCTGCCTCTGGTGCCGGTTCTCGTGGACATGGAGCGCACCGGCGTCCGGATTGAGCCCGAGCAACTCCGGCATCTTTCGAAGGAGATGGACAGCAGGTTGCAAGCGCTCAGCGCCGAGATCTACTCGCTCGCCGGACATCCCTTCAATATCAACTCACCCCAACAGCTCAGCAAGGTTCTGTTCGAGGAGTTGCGACTGCCGTCTCCGGTGAAGTACGGCAAGGGCAAGTCAGTCTCTACGGCTGCCGATGTCCTGGAGGCTTTGGCAGCCGAGCACGAAATCGCAAGGAAGGTTCTGGACTACCGGCAACTGGCAAAGCTGAAGGGCACATACGTGGACGCTCTGCCGGACTTGCTCAATCCGTCGGATGGCCGGTTGCACACAACCTACAATCAAGCGGGAGCCGCCACGGGGCGGATCTCTTCTTCGAATCCGAATCTGCAAAACATCCCGATACGTACCGAGCTGGGGCGGGAGATTCGCGCTGCGTTCGTTCCTCGTGAGGGATGGACGATGATTGTCGCGGATTACTCGCAGATTGAACTACGGTTGCTCGCGCATATGTCGCGGGATCCCGTCTTGCTGGACGCCTTCCGCAAGGGGGAGGATATTCATACCCGGACGGCGGCGGAGGTTTTCGGCGTGCCTCCCCTGATGGTAAACGCGGAAATGCGGCGCGCCGCCAAAGCGGTGAACTTCGGCATTGTCTATGGGCAAACCCCATTCGGGCTTGCCACCCAGCTTGGGATCCCGCGAGCGGAGGCCGAAAAGTATATCCACAGTTACTTCGAACGGTACGCCGGCGTGCGCAAGTTTATTGAGGGCGTAATTGCACAAGTGCGCCGCACCGGTGTTACTCACACCATGCATGGCCGTGTCCGGCCGATTCCCGATATCAATAGCCGCAACCCGAACGCCCGGGCCTTCGCTGAGCGAACGGCGGTGAATACGCCGCTTCAAGGCACTGCCGCAGACCTTATCAAGCTGGCGATGATTCGGATCCATCGCCGCCTGCAATCGAAAGAGGCCAAGATGCTCTTGCAGGTGCACGACGAGCTGGTCTTCGAGGCTCCTCCCAACGAAGTCGATGAGGTCGCCAAGCTCGTGAAGCACGAAATGGAATCGGTTGCCACGCTGGAGGTGCCGATGCTGGTGGAAGTGGGCGTCGGCCCGAACTGGCGGGATGCGAAGTAGTTTAAGGCTGTAACGTTGTCCCCCGGGGGAGGTCGTTTGCAGATCGTCTGCCGGTGTACAATGAGGCGGTTCCAACACAGCATCCGTCAAAGGGGAAGCAATGCAGGATCAACTCGACAGCCTCTTGCCCAAGATCGATCTCGACCGGCGCCAGGTGATGACCGGACTGGCGGCAGGTTTTGCCCTTGCGGTCCAACCTGTAGCTGCACAAACAATGATCACGACTGATACGAAGGGATTGGAAGCCGGTGAAGTAAAAATCCCGACGAAGGATGTGGAGATTCCGGCCTACCGGGCGATGCCCGCTTCGGGCGGACCGTTCCCTGTCGTACTGGTTATCCAAGAGATTTTTGGGGTTCACGAGCACATCAAAGATATCTGTCGGCGCTTCGCGAAGCTCGGCTATTTTGCTGTTGCTCCTGAACTGTACGCCCGCCAGGGCGACGTGTCCAAGCTCTCGAACATGCAGGACATTTTCAAGATTGTCATGCAGGTCCCCGATGAGCAGGTCATGTCGGATCTGGATGCGGCGATGAACTGGGCGGGCAAGACCGGCAAGGGAGATGTATCGCGATTTGGCATTACCGGCTTTTGTTGGGGCGGCCGCATTGTTTGGCTGTACGCCGCGCATCAGCCGAAATTAAAAGCTGGCGTTGCATGGTATGGTAGCCTTGTTCCCCGCGCCGACCGTCCTCCGACACCGCTCCAGCCGAAACAGCCGATCGATGTTGCCGGCCAGTTGAAGGCTCCTGTGCTCGGATTGTACGGTGAGGCGGACCAGGGCATTCCGGTGGAAACGGTGGAGAGGATGCGGGCGGCGTTAAAGGCTGCGGGATCTCCATCCGAAATCATTCTCTATCCCAACGCCCCGCACGCCTTCCACGCGGACTATCGGCCCAGTTATCGGAAGGAACCGGCGGAGGATGGCTGGAAGCGGCTGCTCGCCTGGTTCAAGAAGTATGGAGTAGCGTAGCCTTACCCTGAGGCTTGAGAGTTTGCTTCTTCTGGCGCCGCCGTTCCGGAGGCGCCTTCAAATCGTTGGTATCACTCCCTGGGTTGCCGGTCTCTTCCGGATCGGACCCGGGGAAACGGAGTTGAGCGAAACGGCCGTTGCGATAGGATCGAACTCATGAATCGAAGAGACGTCCTGAAGTCCATGCCTCTGCTGGCAGCCGCCCCGCTGTCAGCAACCCCGAAAGAATCTCTTGCCAAGAAGTCGCGACTGCGGACCGCAATTTGCGCCTACTCCTTCCGCGACGCCTTGAAGGCCGGAACGATGACTTACGCCGATCTCGTCCACATGTCGGTAGAGCATGACGTGGACGGGCTCGATCTGACAGTGTACTGGTTCCCGAACACTACTAACGATTTTCTCCTGCCGCTACGCCGGTTGGCTTACCGCAACGGAGTGGAGATTTACAGCATTTCGGTCCGCAGTGAGATGACGCGCCCGACGCCCGAGCTGCGCGACAAAGAGGTTGCCGAAGTGAAGAAGTGGATCGACGTGGCGGAGAAGCTGGGCGCGGGGCACATTCGCGTGTTCGGTGGATCCGTCCCGAAGGGTACGAGTGAGGACGTGGCAGCCTCGTGGGTCGTCGAGGTCCTGAAGCGGTCCGCGGAGTACGCCGCGACAAAGGGAATTATCCTCGGACTGGAGAATCACGGCGGGATCACCGAGCGCGCTGAGCGGATCATCGACATCGTCAAAAAGGTGGATTCGCCCTGGGTCGCAATAAACCTCGATACAGGAAACTTCAACAGGAATGTTTTCCCGCAGATCGAGATGTGCCTCCCTTATGCGGCGAACGTGCAGGTCAAGGCGGAGATGCGAGATGAAAGCGGGGCGCGCATACGCCAGGACTGGGACAAAGTCGTCCAGATGATTGCGAAGTCCGGGTACAAGGGCTATCTCGCGCTGGAATATGAAGCGAAGGAAGATCCGGCGGTCGCCGTGCCACGAATGATGAAAGAGTTGCGGGCGCTGACCCGTAAGTATTCTGCCTGATCACCGGAGGCCGTTCTGACGATTCCGCCGAGCTTTAGCGAAGCAATGCGGGTGATCGGCAATCGGTGAGCGGAGAGAATACAATGATGTCTCCGGTCGGAAAAGGAGCAGCGAAAATGGTGAAAGCACAGACGGTGTTCGCCTCCGCGGTAGCGCTGGCGCTAACCGTGACGTCTCTTCTCGCTCAAGAGCGCAAACGCATCAGTCCGCACGAGCAGGTTCAGGTTACGTTGGCGGGTAAGTCCATCAAAATTGATTACGGCCGTCCCTATTTGAAGGGTAGAAAAGCGGTCGGCGGCGATCTCGTCCCTTACGGAAAGGTCTGGAGGACCGGCGCGGACGAGGCTACCATGCTTACTACCGACGGCGACCTGATGATCGGCGACCTGAAAGTTCCTGCCGGTAGCTACAGCCTGTTCACGCTGCCGACGGAGGAGGGCTGGACTCTCATCGTCAACAAGGTTGCCAAGCAGTGGGGCGCGTTCAAGTATGATCCCTCCACCGACCTTGGCCGTGTCAGGATGAAGGTGGAGAAGACGCCCTCTCTCGTGGAACAGTTCACGATCAGCTTTGAACAGCCGACTGCAAAAAGCGCCACTCTTGCGCTGGCTTGGGAAAATACGAAGGCTTCTGTACCTGTTAAGGTCAGTGAATGAAGCTCGCTTCTCGAGCGGCGTTGCGCTGCTAGGGGAGTTCGAACGAAACGAACATCAGCTTGCCGCTCCGTTCGAGCTGTACCGCGATTGCGTCCCCTGATTTGTACCGGCTGAGGATCAACCGTACGTCGGCGAGAGAGGCCACAACCTCACGGTTAATCGCGTAGATGATGTCGCCGGCCCGGAAACCGCCGCCTTCGATGACCGGCGCGTCGGCAGTCCGCGCAACGACCAGGACGCCGAGGCCCTTTCGGAGAGGAGTGAGTCGCTCCAGAATCCTTGGCGTCAGCTCAACGACAAGAATCCCGAGTTGCGGCACAAGATTCTCCCCGCCCGTCACAAGGGCCGCAAAGCGCTCGGGGTCGTTCAGTTTCTCGGTTACCGGCACGTTGAAAGTAAGCTTTTGCTGTCCTCGGAGGACCTCCAGCCGCACGGTTTCACCGATCTTTGGCCGGTAGAGATTCACGGCAAACTGCCGCGCATTCTCCATCGGCTTGCCATTAAGCGTAAGGACAATATCTCCTACCCGCAGACCGGCTGTGGCAGCCGGCCCTTCTGGCTCAACGTCGGAAATGACGACGCCCGAATCCCGGGCAAGCTTCCATCCCTTGGCGAGCGTAGGGTCGATCGTCTGAGCATCCGCCCCAATGTCCCCGCGAATCACCCGTCCGTTGCGCCGGATCTGTTCGTACACCGTCCTGACGATGTTGCTCGGCGCGGCGAACCCGATACCCTCATTCACTCCGGATTGTGTGAGGAGCAGGGTGTTGATTCCGATCACTCGACCCTGGGTATCAATCAGAGGTCCGCCGCTGCTGCCCGGATTGATGGGGGCGTCCGTCTGGATGTAGATCATCGTGTCGTCGGCGCGGAGCTGGCGCGCTTTGGCGCTCACGACTCCCATGCTGACCGAATTTTCCAGTCCGAGCGGACTTCCCAGCGCCAGTACAAGCTGCCCCTGCTCGACGGTTTCCGAATCGCCCAGTTCCAGCGCTGGAAGATTCTTGGCGGGGACCTTCAAAACGGCAAGGTCTGTTTCGAGATCGATGCCAACGATGTCGGCGCGCAACCGCCGTCCTTGCGGGCGGATGATCGAGCCCTTCTTCGGATTCTCTTCGTCCAAGGCCGGAAGGAGCACCTGGACACGCTCGGCTCCGAGAATCACGTGGGCGTTCGTGATGATGTAGCCGTTCGGATCCACAATCACTCCGGATCCGCTGCTTTGCTGTCGGGTCGTTAGGGAATTCGGATCCTCTTCGTCGTCTAGCGGGCGGTATCCAATTGCAAGCACTTTGACGACCGTCGGGCTAACCCGTTTTGCAAGTGCTTGAAATGCTGTGCTGATCTGTTCCAGCTGTCCCTGTTCGCGGCGCTGTTCAGTGGATTGAGCGGAGGCGGGAGAAAGGACCAGGATAAGGCAGACAGCGACTGCCAACCTCCCCGAGCGACCCTTACTACTCATCTGACTTTTATTGTATCTCTAACGATAAAGCGAATTTTGAATCTTTTGAAGCCTTTGATAGCTTAATTGGGATTATGAAGCGACGGACTTTCCTCCAGGTTTCCTCTGTTGCTGCCGGCGCGGGCGCGCTTTCCGCCGATGCGCCGATGC
>CALGAR010000121.1 GCA_937959285.1 uncultured Bryobacterales bacterium | reverse complement strand
GGCTGGATTGAAGAGAGGCGGGTAGAAGCCGCATTGCGGCAGCGCTCCTTTCTTCGTAACGCGTTAGAGTACGGAGCGGTGCGACTTCTCCTGTGGACGCTCGCCGCCGGTCCGAAGTCCCTTTCCCTCCGCCTGGCGGACTTTTACACCGACCTACTCGACCTTGCCGTTCCGCGCCTCCGTCGGACCGCTTTGCGAAATCTTGAGCTGGCAATGCCGGAATTGAGCCACCGCGAACGCACCCGGATCGTGGAAGGCGTTTTCGCGTCCATTGCCCGGCTGATGGTGGCTTTCGCGCGGTTTCCTCAGATTCACAGAGGCAATATCGGGGAGTGGATCCGCTATGAGGGGTACGAGCACGTGGAGAACGCGCGGAACCGGGGCAAGGGGGTGCTCTTTGCGACCGCGCACCTGGGCAACTGGGAGCTGAGCGCCTTCGCATATGCCATCTTGTCCGGTCCGATGCATGTGGTTGTGCGGCCCCTCGATAACCCCTACCTCGATCGCCTGGTCTCGCGCTACCGAACCTTGTCCGGAAACCGGCTGGTGGAAAAGAAAGACTTCCTGCGGGGCATCCTGCGCGCTTTGCACGACAACGACGCGGTTGGCATTTTGGTGGACCAGAATGCCGGGCTGGACGATGGTGTTTTCATCGACTTCTTCGGGCTAAAGGCTAGCGCCAATCCCGGATTTGCAAAGCTTGCCGCAAAGTCCGGCGCTACGGTTGTACCCGGTTTTGCACTCTGGTCGGAGACGGAAGGGCGCTACGTCCTGCGATTTGATCCTCCCATTGAGATCACAGGGGATGCTCTCGCCGACACGCAACGCATCCAGGCTCACATAGAGTCCGTCATTCGCCGCTATCCGGATCAGTGGTTGTGGATCCATCGCCGCTGGAAGACGCGCCCGCCCGGGGAGAAGCCGCTTTACGATCGATGAGCTACGGCAAGACCGATTCCAGAAACGCAAGCATGTCGCGCTGCTCCTGAAGCTTGCCGATCCCCGCTTCGATATTCACGTACCGGACGCCTTGTCGCGCCGCGAGCCGGGAGAGGGAGCCGTCGTCGTCTTTGGGCCCGGTATTCTGGAGCAGAACGTTGTACGGCCCTCTGGCAAGCAGCTCAAAGTCCGCCGGATTGGTGCAAAGCATGAATTCGTGCGGCCGATTTGGAGCGTTCAATGCAGTCCGGTCGCTGATCGGAATCTCGTCCTGCATCGAGTATCCCCGGGCATTGTTGTGCAGCGCGACCAGCAGCCCGTTCCGGGGCGGAAGCAGGGCTTGGAGCAGCTTGGGGCGGTTTCGGTCCAGCCGGTCGAGCGCCCGCATCAGATGCTCCTCGCTCCAGTCCGGGTTGAGCGTCCGGAGATTCTTCTCGGCGCCAACCCTTGAAAACAGGCGGTTGGGATCAATCTTCCCCGATTGAAACTTCACATAGCGAGTCTTGTTTGTAACCAGGTGAGCGACGCCGTGGGCGGTCCTCATGTGCTCGTTGAGCACCTGCCGGGCAGTCGATTCGTCTCCGTGGATCAGGAGGTACCGCCTCGCCGAATTTCCGCGCTTGCGGACCCGAAAGCGAATATCGGCGAGCTTGACCGTTCCAATGTTCCAGAAAAAGGGGAACCAGCAGGCAGAGTAGAACAGAAATTCCCGCCGGGTATGAAGAAGTCCAGTTTGCAATTATCTATTTTATCGCGACCCTCACGGGCGGGCTTGCAACCCCGCCGCTTGTTACCACGAGCTCCGCCATTCCGGGCGGAACACCCTGCGGCACACGAAAGTTCACTTGGTACACGCCTACGAAATCAGGGGCAAGTCCGGCGAACTGCACTTCGCACGGAACGCCGCCGAGCGTAACGGAGGGTGTTTCGATCGTCTGAGCGAGCGGTTCGCGCGGAGCGGGAGCGCCCGTCGGAGGCGCGTTCGTCACGGGGCCGAGCCCGGTTGCATAGAAAACCACATCCGTGCCGGCGCTCGCCGGGTTCGCCGGTGTAACGAGCGAAAAATCCGAGTTGAACACCAGGATGCCGTCCTGGCCGTTTGCAAAGATGCCCGGCTGAGCCGGTAGTAACGGCACCATCACCGGCGCGCTTTCCGCGCTGCCACGGCGGATCACTACGGGAACCTCTGTCCCGGCTGCCTCGAACGGAACCTGAAAGTTGATCTGCTCCAGCCCGTTCACAAAGGCGGTCGCATAGAGGGGCGCCGGCTGGCCGCCGACCATCACGGACAAGCCTCCGATGGCCGTCGGCAATGGCACCGAGCTCGCGGAATTGATCCCAGGCGACGCAAGCGCGCCCGCCAGATAGACGGTCGCGGCCGACCCCGCCACCAGGCCGGGAACGTTGCTTGCCGCGTTTACAACGGACTGCGGGGTCACCGCCGGGGGCATGTCGGAGGAGATCCGCAGTATTTCTGCCGTGCTTTGGGATCCAACATAGATCTCGCCGTTTGCGTCTTGGCCGAAGGTTGTCAGGCGCAGCGGTCCCTGTCCAAGGAGCCGGTTGACCCATTGGTCCCCTTCGCGGCGCAGTCCCCAGATCAGGCCGCTGCAATGGTCGCCGTAAAGATACATGCCTCGCAGACCGGGCGAGAGCTGGCCGCGGTACACGTAGCCTCCGGTAATGGAGCAATTGCCGTTATGGCTGTATTCGAAGACAGGCAGTACGAGCGAGGTCTTATCGCACGAGGCTGGGGAGCTGGGGGCGGATGGATTGAAGCACTGCGTGCCCTCCATTATGTTCCAGCCGTAGTTCCGGCCGCCCGCGCTTCCTGCGGGCTGGGAATTGATCTCTTCCAGGCGATTCTGGCCTACGTCGGCAATGTAGAGATCCCCTGTGGCGCGGTCGAACGAGAAGCGCCACGGATTGCGGAGCCCGAAGGCCCAGATTTCCGGGAGAGCTGAGGCGTTGTTGACGAAGGGATTGGTGGGAGGAATCGTGATCTGGTTCAAGTCGGACTCTACGTCGACTCGAAGCAGCTTGCCAAGCAGTGTCGAGAGGCTTTGGCCGGAGTGAAGAGGGTCATTGGCGCTTCCTCCATCCCCGAGTCCGATGTATAGAAACCCATCCGGGCCGAACTGCAACTGTCCGCCGTTGTGATTGGCGAAAGGCTGCGGCACGGTGAGCAATATTTGCTCGGAGTTGGGATCCGCTATGTCAGGATTGGAGGTCACACGATACCGGGCGACGACTGTTGCGCCGTCACCCGCCCTAGTGTAGTTCACGTAGAAATATTGCTTTTGAGCGAACCCAGGCGGGAAGGCGAGTCCCAGCAGGCCGCGTTCGCCGCCCGAGAGGACTCGGTTCGAAATCGAGAGGAACGGCGCTGGCAGCAGGGACCCGTCCCGGACGACGCGAATCACTCCGTCCTGTTGCACGACGAAGAGCCTGTTCGACCCGTCCTCGGGGTTTTGAATGTCCGTTGGATTCGAGATTCCGGTGACTACGGGTGTGAGCTGGAGCAGGGAATTTTGCGCTACGACCGGGCAGCCGGCAAGCAACGCTATCAGAACCCGCAAGGTAGAAGACATCGATCTATTCGACCCCCATCCGTCATCGAACTTCAATCACACGCTACAGCCCTAGACTGTGTTTTTCTGCACTCGGTTGCGTCCAAAAGTTTGCCGGCGATGCGGCTCGACTTATCCCGGCGCGAGCCGGTAGCATAAGAGCGTGACGGCTGAGAGAGTCCGCAGCCTGGCCGCGAATGCAGGCTTTGAGCTGGCGGGCATTACGGCAGCCGGACCAGTCCCTGAACATACGTATTTCCTGAAGTGGGTAGAGCAGGGAATGGCCGGTGAAATGAAGTACCTTACCGACCACCGCGCGGCTCTGCGTTCGGATCCGAGGCGCTTGCTGCCGTCGGCTCGTTCCATCATCTGTGTCGGCAAAGTATACAACGGCCCGCAGCCGTACTCCACATCCTACTCCTCCAATGAACTGGCCTGGATTTCCCGGTACGCCTGGGGCGAAGACTATCACGACGTTCTGCGCTCCGGTCTCATGCGTCTGGTTGAGGCAATGCGCCGCGAGTCCGGGTGTGATTTCGAGTGGCGCATCTGTGTCGATACCGCACCGGTGCTTGAGCGGGCTCTGGCGCGGCGTGCGGGACTTGGCTGGATCGGCAAGAATACATGCCTGATCAACCAGAAGGTGGGCTCGTGGTTCTTTCTGGGGGAACTGCTAGTGTCGCTTGACCTTGAACCGGACGCTCCGCCGCCTGATCGTTGCGGAACTTGCACGCGCTGCATCGACGCCTGTCCAACGAAAGCTATCGTGCCTACGGAGACGTCTGAAGGTCCCGCCTGGGCCCTCGATTCCAGACTTTGTATCTCGTACCTGACAATCGAGCTGCGCAGTGCGATGCCCGCGGAGCTGCGCGACCGGGTTGGGAACCACGTTTTTGGATGCGACATCTGCCAGGAAGTCTGCCCGTGGAATCGCCGCGCAGCCATCACATCCGATCCCGTCTTTGCTCCTGCCACGGTCGCGCCGCCTTTGGCTCGCCTGGCCGCGATCTCCGAGGAGGAGTTCCGTGGTATGTTCCGGAGAACGCCTGTCTGGAGAGCAAAGTATCGTGGCTTCCTGCGGAATGTGGCGGTCGCAATGGGAAATTCGGGGGACCCGGCGATGTTGGAACCGCTGCGGAAACTTGCTGCGCACAATGATGAATTAGTGGCGGCTCATGCCAGGTGGGCGATCCGCCAGATTGAGGGCCGCGCTGCCGTGCAGCCACTACAATAGAATTGATGGGAGCGTTCCTTGCATTTTTGCTTCTGACCGTGCCTTTGACCGCGGCAGAGGACCCGAGAATCGCCAAGGGCTTTGACCATTTCTACAACCTCGAGTACGACGAGGCGATTGCAGAATTCAGCAAGGCTCTGGCCGACGATCCGAAGGACGCGAACAGACACAATCATCTTGCTCAAGCCATCCTGTACCGGGCAATGTACCGAGCCGGTGCGCTCGAAAGCGAACTGGTGACGGGAAATAATCCCTTCCTCCGCCGGGAGAAGGTGAATCCGAGCCCGCAGGACGAGCAACGCTTTAACCAGGCCATCGACACATCGCTCAAGCTTTCGGAAGAACGGCTTCAAAAGAATCCGGACGACGTACAGGCTCTGTACACGAAGGGCGTCGCCTACGGCCTCCGGGCCAACTACAACTTCCTCGTTCGCAAGGCTTGGATGGACTCTTTGCGCGACGCCACGAAGGCCCGGAAGGCGCATAACCGGGTCGTTGAGCTTGACCCGAAGTACATCGACGCGCGGCTGGTGCAGGGCGTGCACGACTATGTTGTCGGAAGCCTCCCCTGGAGCTTCAAGATGCTGGGATTCCTTGTCGGATTTCGGGGCGACCGGGAAGCGGGCATTGAAACCCTCAAGCTTGTCAGCCGGGAGGGGAACAGGAACAAGATCGATGCCCAAATCCTCCTTTCAGTGATCTACCGAAGGGAGAAGCGGCCGGCTGACGCGATTCCGCTCGTCTCCGGGATGGTTCAGCGCTTCCCGCGGAATTATCTGCTGCGCTTTGAGCTCGCCCAGATGTACTCCGATAACGGGCAGAAGACAGCCGCGCTCGAAACGCTGAACAAAATCGAGGAGCTGAAGCGTGCCGCGGCGCCAGGGTATCAGCGGGTGATGTACGAGAAGATCTGCTACGCCCGGGGGAACCTGCTGTTCTGGTACAACGATCTCGACGGTGCTCTCAAGAACCTGCAGTGCGCTACGGCGAAGGCCGACGAGCTGGACCTGAACACGGGAGTGCTGGCATGGATGCGTCTGGGGCAGGTGTATGACCTGAAGGGCCAGAGGAGCCAGGCGCAGGCGGCGTATCGTTCCGCCATTGCCTATGCTCCCAACTCAGACGCGGCAAAAGAGTCGAACCGCTACCTCTCTTCGGCGTACCGGCGCGAGAAGCGTTCTTAGAGTCCGACGCCCAGTCTCGCCGTGAGCAGGCAACGGTCAGCGTGCGCTACCAGTGGGTAAGAGAACCATCCGGCCGGACGTAGAGATTGCGCCTTCCGGGCTCGGTGATCTCCCCAATCAGCGTGAGAAGCTTCATCTCCGGTGTGACGCCCAGCCCTGGCCGCTGGTTTGTGTAGGCTTTGCCGTTCTTGAAATCCAGGCATTCGGGCAGGTAGTCAATCGGGCGCCCGCCGTAGTTGTACTCCATCAGGACAGGCCCCGGGAATGTCGACAGACAGTTGACCAAAGCCGCGGTCGCAACTGGCCCGGTGAAGTGAGGAATAATTCCGACTGCGTGGGTCTCGCAGATTGCCGCGATCTTCATCATCTCCGTGATTCCTCCGACATTCGGCAGAGTGGCGCGGATGTAGTCGATGTCGTGATTCTCCACGAGGCGGTTAAAATCCCAGCGCTGGCCCCACTCCTCGCCGTGGGTGAGCGGCACGGTGGTCATTTGACGGAGCCTGGGCAGATCCTGGTGTGCGTGCTCATCGCGCACCGGATCCTCCACGAAATAGGGATCATATTCCTCCATCATCCGGCAGAGACGAACTGCGTCGTTATAGTCGAAGCGCTGGTGGAGATCGATGCACCAGTCTCCATTCGGGCCGATCGCGTCCCGCACTTCCTTGCAGTCGCGGGCGATTTTATGAACGCGCTCCCGGGTGTTATAGACTCCGCCGATCGGTGTGTCCCCAGCTCCCATGCGGAAGGCTCGGTAGCCGGCCTCGATCGTAGCTCTCGCGCGTTCTCCGAGGCTCAGGCGTTCGCGCTCGCCTCCCGGCGGACGGACTCCTCCCGTCGCATAGCATTCGCAGTAGTTTCGTACCGTGCCCCCAAGGAGTTCATGGACTGGCAGGCCCAGCGCCTTTCCTTTGATGTCCCACAGGGCCAAGTCCATTGCGCCGAGGGCGTGAATCTTCTCCCGACCAGGCGGATAGAACCAGGCAATGTACATCTCCTGCCAGATGGATTCAATGCGGAATGGATTCTTGCCGATGAGCGTTCCGGCGCATTGCTCGAGTGTGTCCTTCGATCCGCCCTCGCCGATGCCCGTAATGCCGATGTCCGTTTCCACGGTCACCATCATATTGCTCTGGTTAAAAAGCGGGTTCAGGTTCGGAGGCCGGTAAATGCGTACGCGCGTGATCTTCGCCTTGGGAAGCGCAGCTTCGGCAAGTTTGGGCCTGACAAGACCCGCCGCTGGAGCAGCAGCCAGAGATTTCAGAAACGACCTTCGGTTCATGTGATTCACCTCTTGTCCTAAGCGCTCTCCAACCGTCCGTCGAGCGCGCCACGCCCTTTACGACTTGCTGAGGTTATATCGCCAAGTCTTGTGGAAAGTCTACTGATGTTTCGCCGCCTCGGAAGCGGGGACGCGACGGAAGCCCCACATGGTGATCTGCTCCTCGATGTGGTAGCGCTTGATGAGCCCGATTCGAACGTCGGCGCGGTACCAGGTCCTCCTTGGAAGCCACAGGTCTTTTTCGATTTGCTGCTGCTCTAAGACGACGCGAGCGCCGGGCGCGATGCGAACGAGGAGCCATCCGAACGAGGCCGGCTCTGTCAGCTCGGCCTCGATTCGTGTCCAGCTTCTCTCGGCCTTGTCGATCCAAATGCGCCCGGACATATGAGGATAGAGAGCCGAGTAGCGGTCTTGGGGATCGTAGCCGGGACGAGGGGTCGCCTTGATGATCCATGCCGGCCTACCGCCGACCGCTTCTTCACCGGCAATCTGAAAGTCGAAGGCGTCCGGGATTTCGCTAATGGCCTTCAGATAGCGGTCGCGGCGCTTCACGTACGCCTCGATCCGTTTGGACCGCTCCTTCGGGGACTCCTTACTGCGCCGCTCAATGTTGTCCTTGAGGTAGAGTTCCTGGCGTTGGCGTTCGTCTTCGGGAACAGGCTTGCCGTCGACCTCGACGAGCTTCCGGTAGGGAGAGCCCTCAATCATTCGCCACTCGTGAGTCTTCGACTTCATCGACTTCACGGACGCATCGTCGTTCAAGGCCTTGCTGTCGACGCGCTCCAGGTAAATGAAGTCGTTCACCCAGTCGCTGCGGGCGATCATGCTCTGCAACGCATGCCGCACGAGCTCTCTGGCGTCCGGGGTGTCCGCCGGTAGTGGCGCCGCCAAACCGAGCAGCAGAATCAGGCTGGCCAGCACCGTCATTGGATGCTATTGTACAGGCTTTGGCCTGATTCCATCAGAGCTTGCGGGGAGGCGGACTGAACACGACGAGGACAATGAGACGGTCGGGCCCGGGATTACTGATGGAGTGAGAGACACCCGCCGTCGCGAGAACCACGGCTCCTGTCCCTACTCGGGAGCTCTCATTGCCGACAGTGACATCGGCGACGCCCTGAAGCACGACGTAGAGCTTGTCCTGATCCGGGTGGACATGGGCCGCATGTTCCTGCCCCGGCTCCAGGGAGTTTAAGCCCGCATAGAGATGATGGCCTTGCCCAAGGAAAGACTTCCCCATACTGTCGGTATGGAAAACAGCGTGTACACGTGGATCGGAAAAGATCATCGCAGCGTAGGATAACAAGGGAAGGCAGGCCAAAGGTTACTAGGGCGTGTTCACACTATTAAAACAGAAGTGCAGTAAAATGTTTTTAGGATGGAGATCACAGAAGAGCAATATGCGCGCATCAAAGATAGCCTGCCGGTGCAGCGGGGCAACGTAAGCCTGAGCAATCTGCAGGTGCTGAACGCGATTCTGTATGTGGCGGAGCAGGGTTGCAAGTGGCGTGGGCTTCCAAAACGGTTTGGCCGCTGGCACACGATCTACATGCGCATGAGCCGCTGGGCGAAAAACGGCGTATTGGACCGCGTCTTTGAGCAACTGCAACTCGAACAGATCGTGCGGATCAGGATCGAAGCATTTTCGATCGACTCCACTTCGGTGAAGGTTCATCCCGACGGGACGGGAGCTTTAAAAAAAACGGACCGCAGGCCATTGGAAAATCCCGTGGCGGGTGGAACACAAAGATTCATATGGTTGCCGCGGATGACCGCACGGCCATAACCTTCGCTCTTTCACCCGGCAACGACCACGATGCTCCGCACGGCAGGGCTTTGCTGGAAGAATTAGGCCCCATGCCTGCAGGCCTTCCGCTGCTGATGGATCGTGCTTACGAAGGCGATGAAACCCGCCAACTGGTGCTCGACCTGGGCATGATTCCAGTCGTCCCGCCGAAGTCGAACCGGCTCCATCCCTGGGACTACGATCACGCCGTTTACAAGAAGCGAAACGAGATCGAACGACTGTTCCGCAGGCTGAAAGGTTTTCGACGTATCTTTTCCCGGTTCGAAAAACTCGACGTTATTTTCCTTGGCTTTCTCTCATTCGCACTCATCGTCGAGGCCTTGCGCGTAGTGTGAACACGCCCTAATGATCTTGTTTTCGCGCATCTCCGTCCTTAAGCGCAGCTACAAGTGACTTTTCCGACACAGCCCAAGTCCCGCCCCGCCAAAAGATCAGGCGCGTTCCATCGGTCTGGACGCTGCCCAGGATTAGAACCAGTTCGTCGGCAGGAATGGAAACCACGGGGGCGACGGGGAACGTCGTGACCCGTTCTGCCTTGATCGGCCGGCGAATTCGAACGAAAGTTTGGTGCACCGTAATGCCTGACGTACGATTGGGTTCCGCGGCTTTAAGATGAATCGGGACCAAGTAAGAATTCAGACGACGCAAAGCTAGCGCGTTCTGCAGAGCTTCCCCGCTGTGCTGTTCAACTGCTTCGTTAGAAAAACAGCCTAAGGAACAATTCTATTAGATGCATGTGAACAAATGGGGCCAATCTAAGAAAAAACTTATGATCTCTCAGTGTACGAATTATGAAATGGAAGATCAGATTCCAAGCTAGGCCCTTCGGGACAAGAGGATAGATGGGCGGCTAACGGAGGGAACGGGCTGCGGCCGGCAGTCGGAAAGCAGGGCCGCAACCCGGATAACACTTTGAAACGCCTGCTCTTCAGGCTAGCGTGAATGGGCGATAGTCAATTCGCGCCATATCAGCCTCCCCGAGCCCGAGGAGTCCGGCAATCTCGACGTGCTCAGGCTGCATGCGGATGAAGCGGCTGTCGTCGTCCATCAAGGCGGTTGCCAGGGGCTTCATTCCCATTTCTGTCCGCTTTTCGTCCAGGACCTTCCATCCAATGCGATCCATCGCCACCGGATCTGTCGAGAAGTACATCGTTTTGTGCGCCCAGACATACTTTTCGACCTTTCTGCCCGGGCCTCCATGATAGGCGGCAAGGACTGCGTCGGTGATATTGAGGACCACCTTCTGCCGAATGATCGGATGGTCGACGATGGCAGGGATGAAGGTATTGCAGGAGTTGTTGGACGCGGAGACGTGGCTGCGGCTCACGTTGTTCACCAATCCATGGGACATGTTCTTGAGCGCCAGGGTGATGCCGGCGGATTGGTGGTGCTTGAGCAGGCACAAGTTGATCATCTTGTTGATGTCTTTGGTGATAAACTTCGCGAGGTAGCTGCGCCGGTGGTGCCGGTCTGAAGGATTCGCCTTAGGCAGCAACAGCGGGAGCTCGACGTATTGGTCGCCATCGTAGCCGTCCATGTCCAGTTGAAGCGGATGGGTTTGGTCCGTGGCGGCCATCCAGCGGACTCCTTGCGGCAGCCACTTATCGAAGCCGGCGTCGAGAAATTCCCGCTTGTAGCGGTCGTAGGCGATGATATCGCGTGCTTCGACGCCTGCCTCCCGCAGGCACGCAATAATCTCCTGCACCACTTCGGGCGACGAGATCACGTGCGGCCTCCCGACGGGATTCAGCTTGAGACCTACAACGTCACCCTTTTGAAAGAAAACCCGCCACGCATCCTGCCAGGAGGGTGCCCCTGTCAACTCCATCATTCCCTTGCGGAGCATGGCGCGCACGGCCTCCCGGTTGTATTGGCGGCCTACTACGCTGCCCGAATGCGAAACCGCCACAACACGGCCGGGATAGGGGCCAGGGATTCCGAGCTTCCGATCCTCGGCGGCCCGCATCCTGCTAGCTGCGCCCATCAAAGCGCTCGCCAGTAACTCTCGACGGCCCAGTGTGAACATGATTGCCTCCCAAAGATTCCTGACTGCAAGAGTTGGACAAAGTGTAGCGCGTTTACTTCCCGAATGCCAAGCGTTACACTGCTCTCATGTCAAACGGCCTTGTAAACAACCGGGCTAGACATGGGGTGGATGATGCCTGACAGACGATCTTTTATGCAACTCCTTTCGGGTGTACCGGTGCTCGGAAGCCTTCTCGGAGGCCGGTCCGCATTGGCTGCGCCGGCAACGCGGGATTATTTCCGGGAGCTCGGAGTCCGGACTTTTATTAACGCCGCGGGTACCTATACGACGCTGACCGCTTCGCTGATGCGGCCTGAAGTGATGCAGGCGATGCAGTATGCCTCACGATACTTCGTCCCGCTCAATGACCTGCAGGACGCGGTGGGCAAGCGCATTGCGCAGCTCGTCGGCGCCGAAGCGGCCATGGTCACTTCGGGAGCCGCCGGAGCTCTTACGGTCGGGACGGCTGCGTGCCTCACCGGCAAGAACCCGGAATTTATCAAACGCCTTCCCGATCTGACCGGCATGAAGAGCGAGGTGATTATCCAGAAATCTCACCGCTATGGGTACGACCATGCCGTCCGCGCGACGGGAATTCGGATGGTGGAAGTGGAGACGGCGGCGGAGCTGGAGGCGGCTATCAACGAGCGCACGGCGATGATGCTGTTCTTCAACGCGAACGAACCGGTCGGCAAGATTAAGGCTGAGGAGTTCGTCGCGCTTGGAAAGAAGCACCGCATTCCCACGTTCAATGATGCTTCGGCCGATGTCCCGCCGGTGACGAATCTGACGAAGTACGTCAAAATGGGCTTCGACCTCGTCACCTTCTCGGGAGGAAAAGGGCTTTGCGGGCCTCAGAGCGCCGGGCTGCTCTTTGGCCGGAAAGACCTGATTGAAGCTGCCCGCCTCAATACGTCTCCCTACAGCGACACGATCGCACGCGGCATGAAGGTCAACAAAGAGGAAATGCTCGGCATGCTCGTCGCGCTCGAATCTTATCTAAATCGCGATCATGAAGCCGAGTGGAGAGAGTGGGAGAAGCGGGTCAAGATTATTACCGATTCGCTTCGCGGCATCAAGAGCGTCACTCACGAAGTGGAGATTCCGCCCATCGCGAATCACACGCACCACTTGAAGATCCGGTGGGACCAGGAGGTGTTGAAGCTCACTCCGCTGGATGTGGCGAAACAGCTTCGGGAAGGGAATCCCTCGATCGAGCCTTGTCCCATGACGAACAAGGAGCATCTGGTGCTGACGGTGTGGATGCTGCAGCCGGGTGAGGCTCAGACGGTTGCGCGGCGCCTGAGCCAGATTCTGAGGTCGGCGGCGTAGCGTTAGATGTAAGCGATTACATCGATTTCGACGAGAGAGCCGCCGGGAATGCCTCCGGCCGCGGCGATCGTGGTCCTCACGGGCGGCTCATCGCCGAAGCGCCCGCGGAACACCTCGTTCATCGCGGCGTAATCCTTGAGATCATTCAGATACACGTTGCATTTGAGGACTTTGTTCATCGAGGATCCAGCGGCCTCGAGTTCCTTCTCAATCTCATCCAGAACGTGCTTTGTGTGCGCTTTGATGTCGCCCTTAAAGTGCGCACCCTTGCCTGCAATGAATAGCAGGTTCCCATAGGACACCGCAGAGGAGAAGAGAGGCGTCCGGTCGGGCTTCTTCCCATTGCGGTAGTGCACTTTTTTGGTCGGGCCGGTTTGTGCGTTGACAGCTCCTGTCGCAGCCAAACCGGTCGCAGCAGCTTTCAAAAACGTCCTTCTCGCTTTCGGCATAGCATTCACTTTACTCCAATGACTGAAATGCGCACCAGAGGAGCTTTCCGGCCCGAGCTGGACCGCGGAGCGGGCTGCACCGTGGTGCGGGTAGGGGGTGCTGCGGTGAAGAATCCTCCGTACTTGCTGTTCATCCGCTGAAAGTCGTCGAGATTATCCAGGTACACATTCGACGCGGCAATGTTCTGAAAGCTCATGCCAAAAGCCTGCAGTCCGGCGCCGATTTGCTCGAAGATGGTGGCTACCTGCCCCTCGATGTCGGGTCCGGCTCCGGTGGTTACTTCGCAGAAGACGGTATTTCCGTCGGCTCGGCAGTTGGCGGCTTTCCTGGGCGTCGCCTTCGTCCAAACTCCCGTAAGACCGTAGGACGAGTTTGCAGGAAGCGCCTTGACCGGGACGTTTCCCTCGGCGCCGTCCACAAAGTAGCGATTGACGAGCAGAGCGCCTGCGGAGCTCCAGCCGGCCTCCTTCAGGACGGAGGCGAGTTGCTTCTCGACTTCGGCTCTATTGCGCCCGTAGATCCCCGATACGAAAAGCCGGCTGCCAACGGCCATCGCAGCGGGTGCGGGGGCATGTTCGGCCTTGCCAAATGCGCGTCTGCGGGAAGGATCGCGGACGGCGATCGCATTGATTTCTACCGTAGTATCCGTTGGCATCCGATCGACGCCGATCGTGGCGCGAGCGGGGAGAGGTTCCTGAAAGTAGCTACGGTAGACTTTATCGACGGCAGGGAGGTTCTCGATTCGATCAACGTAGACCTGGGTATAGACGACGTGGTTCATCGTCAGCCCCGCAGCCTCGAGGATAGCCTTGACATTTTCCATGCACTGGCGGGTCTGTGCCTCGATGCCGTCCGGCATCGCACCATCGGCTCCCCGCACTCCCTGACCGGAAACGTAGAGAAAATCTCCTGCCAGCAAACCCGGGCTGTACGGTCCCACCGGCTTTGCTGCGTTCTTGGGCACCACAACTGTCGGACCAGCGGCTAGCGCCGCCGCGAGAGGGAACAGAAAGAATGCGGTAATTCGAAAAGGCGGCATGGAAGCAGACTACCACGGACCGCCCTTCAAGCTGTAACAGGGAGCGCGGGCCAAGGCCGTGCGACGCACAGCCTTGGCAGACAGCTAGAGCTCGACACCAAGCTCAGACCACGTTACCACCCGGCCCTTGCTCATCGCCTCGTGCCCCATGATGGCTGTAAGCGCGGCAGTCGCTCCCACGGTGATATCTGCCGGGGAAGGGGTTCCCTTCAGGATGGCGTTGTAAAAGGCAGTGATGTGAGCATGCCGCGGCTCCTCCTGCTTCGGAGCGAGTTCCTTGGGTTCTCCCTTGGAATCGATCGGGTAGAAGGTGGTTCCGCCGAGCAAGTCCACCGCGCCCTTGCTGCCGTAGACGTAGACGTACTGCCCGCCGGCAGGTAGTCCTCTGGGATGGAAGACGTTCTGGGTGAAGGACATCTTGATCCCGTTGGCGTACTCGAATGTAATGCTGCCGTGGTCGAAGATCGTGCGGCCCGGAGGGTCGTTCTTGTATAAGGCGATTCCGCCGAAGCCGGACGCCTTCACCGGATGGGATCCGATTACCCAGTTGCAGACGTCGAGGTTGTGGACGGACATTTCGATGAGGTAGCCGCCGGACTTCTTCACATCGAAGTACCAGTCGCCCGAAGGTCCGTCGTGCGGGAGATCCGCCCCTTGGTGCCGCTGAGCCTTCACCATCAGGACGTCGCCAATGGCGCCCTCCCGGATCTTCCGGATGGCCTCGCCGATTTGTCGGAACGACCGCATCTGCTGCCCGGCCTGAAAGACTTTGTTCGTGGACTTGGCGGCCTTCACGATATCCCGGACAGATGCAGGCGTAATGCCAATCGGCTTCTCGCAATAGACGTGCTTTCCCGCCTTGAGCGCTGCAATCGCCATTTCGGCGTGAAGGTGAGGTGGTGTGGCGATGTAGACGGCTTCAACGTCGGGTCTGTCAAGGACGGCCCTCCAATCGCGTAGCGCCTTCGGGTTGTCCCTTCCCGCCAGCGTAGCTGCCTTATCCAAACGATCTGGCTTAATGTCACAGACTGCTGTGACCTTGGCTTCGGGATGCTCGAGAACTCCTTGCAGCAGATAGGAGCCCCGGTTGCCGGTCCCGATGACGGCCGTGCCGACACGCTGGCTGGCCGTTTGTGCGAAGGTCGCATGGGCAGCCAATCCGGCCGTCATCAAAAAGTGCCTTCTGTCGAGCTCGCTCATTGAGTTTTCTCCTTGCCTTACAAAACCTTCCTTGCCTGCCGCAACAATCCCCGTGATTCTACCTGGCGGCCGCACCGGCGGCGATCAGGTCCTTGCCGGAAGCGGTAGGGATGGTGATTCCAAGAAGCGCGGCCGCCGTCCGTGCCACGTCCCGAAGGTCCGCGCGGGGCAGGCGCAGACGCGGCACGCCGGGTCCGAATGCGACGAAGGTGGCGTCAAGCTCTTCGGGTCCCGGCAAATAGCCGTGCATTCCGCGCGTCTTTGTGTCGGTTACCCAGGGGCCTGTGGCGTTGGACCCGGCCGTAAATCCCGGGGCAAGGCTGACCGCCACAAAGGCGTGAGGATAGGCCTTCCACTTGGCAAGTTCTTCTTTCTCCAGCACGCGCTGGATCCCCCACTGGGCTTGGCCGCTTAACGTTTTGAGCGCGCCCACTACCAGGGCTTGAGACTCGTGATCGTTCGGATTCCGTGCCACAAAAGCGATCGACCCGCCGTTGCTGTGCGCAGCCACCTTCCATCCTGAGGGATTGTCGGGAGGGGCGGCGAGACCGAGGCTTGACAAGAGGGCCTTGCCGTGAAAGGCACGGTGAACGGGAAAGAATCCGTGGTCGCTGATGATGATCCAGCGTGTCTCCTGCTCGAGTCCTGCCCGCTTCACTTCCGCACGGAGCTCCCCGATGCACTGGTCGATGACTTCGAGCGCGTGCAGTGCCTCTTTGCTCTCCGGGCCGAAATCATGCTGTTCGTGGTCGAGATCGATGAGATGAAGAAGCAGCAGGTGCGGCTTTTTGGTCCGAATCAGGAACTTCGCCTGCGCCGTTCGTGTGCGGTCGTCCTGGCGCCCGGCTTTGAGCTTACCGTATTCCTTCTCGAACTCGGCCATGAGCGCCGGGGAGTTCAGCGCCCGCTGGAGCATCACGTCATTCTCCGTATGCAGCTCACGGTATTCTGGGAAGTTATAGTCGATCGCAGCTCCAACAGTAACCGGCCACGACACGGCAGCCGTCGTCAGCCCGGCGGCCTTCGCGGCATCCCACAAGGTCGGGACACGAATCCCCTCGGTGTACCAAAACCAGGCACCATTCATCCGGTTTTCTGGGTCGAACAATTGGTTGGCTATGATGCCGTGCTCGGCTGGATCGCGTCCAGTAACCATCGTGGTGTGGCTGGGGTACGTGACGGTTGGAAATACACCGCGAAGTCCCTGCGCCAAAGCTCCGTTGTCGCGGAACTCCTTCAAATTGGGAATGTTGACGCCGATCTGGTCCGCCCGGTGCAGGGTTTGCGACTTGAGGCCGTCAACGGAGATCAGGATCAAGCGCTTGCTCCCGCCAGCCTGCTGTGCGGCATTGAGCGATGGATAAGCGAGGAAACCGAGGGCGAAAAGAGAGACGAACGTCTTGCGGGTCATCATGCGAACTACGATTGTACGCTTTCCAGCGCTGAGGCGCTGCCCTGCGGGCCCAAGGCGCGGCGCAACCAGGTCATCATTCCGTTGACTGGCAAAGCAGGGGCGAAGCCGAGCGATAGGAGACGAGTAATCTCTTATGCGGATTCTGATTGCAGGCGGTGGCGATGTCGGTTTCCTCATCGCGCAGCGGCTCATTCGTGAGGGAAACGAGATCACGATCGTCGAAATCGATCCGCGCCGCTGTGAGTATCTGGAAGGGGTCCTGGACGCGAGGATCATCTGCGGGAACGCCGCCAGTGTCGGCACTTTGAAGAAGGCGGGCTCCATCGATTTGGACATCCTGATCGCCATCACGGACATCGACGAGATCAATCTCCTGTGCTGCCTGATCGCGCAAGTTGAGTTGAAGGCGACCTACAAGATTGCGCGGATCCGGACGCACGAGGTCGACGGCTGGCGGCAAGTCTGTGAGAAGGCTGGCGTAAAGATCGACCTGATCATTCATGCCGAGTCCGACATCGTGGACCGGATCTTGCGCGTCCTTCCGCTGCCTGGAGTTTCGGAAATTTTCGATTTCGCGAACGGACAGATCAGGCTGTTCGGGCTGAACGTTGAGGACGGAGCCTGGATCGACGGCAAGACGATGGAGCAGATACAGGCGGCCGGCGCCCCGAAGAACAGTTTGGTTGCGATGATCTTCCGCGGGCCTCAGGTGATGATTCCTCATGGCGGCGATGTGGTCAAGGTCGGCGATCAGATCTACGTCCTAACTTCAAGTAAACAGTGGGATGAGACGCTGCGCTTCCTGGGCGTGACTGTGCGGCAGAAGGTGGACCGGGTCTTCATCGTCGGGGGACGGCAGATCAGCATACGGCTTGCGCAAGAGCTCGAACGCCGCGACAAAAACGTCAAGCTGTTCGAGCAGGATCCGCAGCGCTGCGAGAAGATTGCGCGCCTCGTCAAGCGCACCGTGATCGTTTGTGCCGACGGCACGGATGAGCGCGTCCTGGAGGAGGAGAACGTCGCCGGGGTTGACGCTTTTCTGGCCTTAACGGGCGACGATGAGGACAACATCATCGCGTGCCTTCTCGCGAAGAAGCTGGGTAATGCAAAAGTCGCGGCTCTGTTGAACCGGCTCAACTACGTGATCATGGCGCAGAGACTCGGCATCAGCACGACGATTAGCCCTCGATTGGTGACGGTCGACCGTGCCCTCCGGTTTGTTCGAAAGGGCGGAGTCCTTTCCGTGACCACGTTCCGTCAGGAGGAAGCAGAAGCGATCGAGCTCATCGCGCCTGCGGATTCAAAATACGTCGGCGTCAAGCTAAGCGATTTGCGGTTTCCGGAGGGAGTGCTTGTCGGCGCAATCGCGCGAACCTCCGGGGAAGTGATTGTGCCTCGCGGGGACGCTGTCATTCAGCCGGGCGACAGGGTGATTTTCTTTGCGCTCGAAGAGGTCGTGCCGAAGCTGGAAGCCGCTTTCCTGAGAGAAGGCCAGGGGCGCCCACGGTGATCCGGGGCGCCGTCCTTGCCAGCGTGCTCGGAAAGCTCCTCGTCGGTCTGGCTGCCGCGATGCTGCCGGCTTTTGCAGTCAGTCTGCTTTCTCCCGGTGATGATCCGGCTCCCATTCTTCAATCTCTTCTCATCACCGTGGCGGCGGGTCTCGCGCTGCTGTTGCCGGCCCGGCCGGGAGCATTCGAATTGTCGCTGCGCGAGGGCCTTCTGTTGTCTCTTCTCGCCTGGGTCGGCGTTTGCGTGTTCGGGGCCTTGCCGTTCTACTTCTCTCCCTATTTCCCGACCTTCGCCGACGCCGTGTTTGAATCCACTTCGGGTTTCACGACGACCGGGGCCACCGTGTTAACAGATGTCGAGGTGCTGCCCCGGTCGATCCAGCTCTGGCGCTGCGGGACGCACTGGATCGGAGGCATGGGAATCCTTCTGCTCGCGATCGCGGTGCTGCCGCTGATCGGCGCAGGCGGAATACACCTTTACCGCGCCGAGTTCTCCGGGGCAAGGTCGGAGAAGCTGAAGCCGAGAATCGCGGAGACGGCTTCCTCGCTGTGGAAGATCTACCTCTCATTAACTCTGCTCGAGTATCTTGCATTGCGACTCGCCGGCATGAATGGCTTCGAGTCGATCTGTCACACCTTCTCAACTTTGGGAACGGGAGGATTTTCGACCAGAGCCGCCAGCGTCGGCGGCTTTGAGAGCCCCGTGATTGAGTACATCATCGTCGTATTCATGTTCCTGGCGGGGCTCAACTTTACGCAGCAATACCGGCTGTACGTAGAGCGCCAGCCGGGCCGCTTTTTCTCGGACCCTGAAGTGCGCGCCTATGCCCTTTTCGTAGCGGTGAGCACTCTGCTCGTCTGGATCTCCGTCGTAGTCCAGAGCGGATACGGGGTATCTCATGGATTCCGGTCGGCGCTGTTTGTAGTGACGACCACGATCACGACGACCGGCTTTGTCTCGGACGATTACGAGAAGTGGGCCCCCGCCCCCCAACTGCTGATTCTGGCGCTGATGGTTTGCGGAGGTTGTACGGGCTCCACCGCAGGAGGTCTTAAAGTGGCCAGAATCGTGACGGTGGCCCGAGCCTTGGCGCGGGAACTGAAGAAAGTGGTGGAGCGAAGGGCTGTCTTCTCCGTGCGGTACGGGGAGCAGCCGCTGCCGGAAGCCGCGGTCCAGACGGCGCTAAGCACGCTCTGCCTGGCGGTCTTTGTGCACTTCGGAGCTTCCATGGTCCTGACGGCTGCCGGGCTTGACGTACTGAGCGCCATCTCGGCGGTGGTGGCGACCATGTTTAACGTCGGTCCGGGTTTGGGTTCAGTGGGACCAATGGACAATTACAATCACCTGTCCCCGCTCTCAAAGTGGACGCTGAGCGTTTGCATGCTTGCCGGCAGGCTCGAGTTCTATACGGCGTTCGTCGTCCTGACTCCGGCTTTTTGGCGGAAGTGAAGATGAGAGCACCGCTGTGATGGAAGCGGCTTACAAGGGAACCGCGTCGCGAAGGAATTTGGCTGACTCCTCGGGCGGCGTCGGGTTGATGTAAAATCCCGACCCCCACTCAAAGCCCGCCACCTTTGTGAGCTTCGGAATGATCTCGATGTGCCAGTGGAAGTGCTGTATCGGGCCTTCCTGCAACGGACCCGTGTGAATCACAAGATTGTATGGCGGCTGCTCCAGCACCCGGTCAATCTTCTGGATGGTGTGACGGAGAACGCGGGCAAGGTTCGGAAGGACATGGGATTCGACGCTTTCGAAGTGCGACTGATGGCGCCGTGGAACAATCCACGTTTCAAACGGGAATCGGGGCGCCCAGGGTGAAATCACGAGGAAATGATCGGTCTCGATCACAATCCGGTCGTTGCTTTCGCTCTCCTGAGCCAGGATGTCGCAGTAAATGCAGCGCTCCCTGTAGTCGAAGTAACGACGCGCGCCGTCGATTTCCTCCTGCACTCGCTTCGGCACCACGGGCAGGGCGATCAGTTGGGAGTGCGTGTGTTCGAGCGACGCCCCCGCAGGCTCCCCGTGGTTCTTGAACAGCAGGATATAGCGGAGGCGCGGGTCCCTGCGGAGATCCTGAATGCGCTCGCGGAAAGCCCAAAAGATGTCCTCGATGCTCTGCTCGCTCATGTCGGCCAGCGTGGACTGGTGGTTGGGCGATTCGATGATCACCTCATGCGCTCCCACGCCGTTCATCTTGTCGTAAATGCCGATGCCCTGACGATTCACTTCGCCTTCGATGCGCAGGGCGGGGAATTTGTTGGGAATCACTCGCAGCGTCCAGTTGGAGTCGTTGGGACTCCCGCTCTTGCGAAACGCGAGGACTTCGGGCGGCGTTTTGGATTCATGGCCTGGACAGAAGGGGCAGAAGCGGACGCCGCGGACTACAACGCTTTGTCGGGTGAAGTCGCTCGGCCGCTTTGCTCGGTCCGTCGAGATGATTACCCAGCGGCCGGTCACCGGGTCTTTTCGTAGTTCGGGCAAACGTCAGATCCCTCTTCTCGTGTTCGGGAAAACTCGTATTCTACGACACTTACATTCGTACACGAAAGGCATCGCGCTGGAGTTCTGCTCTTGGCGGGTTGTCAAAGATGATGCTGACGACATCGAAGCGGACGCGCTCCCACGGGATGCCAGCCTTCCGGGCGTAGCGCCGGGCGGCGCGGGCCAGATGGAGGCGTTTGTCCGTGCCAATTGCGCGCTCGGGTAAGCCGAACTCGTCGCTTTGGCGTGACTTGACCTCAACGAAGACCAGCGTGTCGCCCTCCCATGCGACCAGGTCAATCTCACCGCGACCATCGGGCAGGCGGTAATTGCGTGCGACAACAACGTACCCTTGCTCCTGAAGCAGGCGGTGCGCGTAGTCCTCACCCTGCCTCCCAAGCGCGTGCCCGGCTTTCCACGACCTGCGGCGGGCGGCCTGGCGCAGGCGGTCGAAAGCGCGCAGCACGCGGAGGATCACCGGCCTACGACCTCGAATTCGAACTCCATCACCTTGCCGCGGATCATGAAGCAGAGATAGTGCTCCCAAAACTTTCGAAAGCGGGGGACATGGTTCACAAGGAACTCCAGTCCCAACATGCGCCATAGGGAGAGTAGTCTGACTCGGACGGAAATCTCTCGAAGACGTGTCTTCGAGTAGTAGCCGAAGCCGGCGTTGTCATCGCCGAAGTAACGGAAGGAATAACTGTTCAAATGCCAGCGGTGGGTGGGATCGCAGAAGGAGCTGAAATCGGTATAGTGCGGGGTCACCAGGAAAATGCGGCCGCCGGGACGAACCAGGCGTGCGAATTCCTCCATGGTGCGGATGACATCGGAGACGTGTTCAATCACGTGCACTGCGCGCAGCTCGTCAAAGGAGCCGTCTCGAAACGGGTAGGGAAAATGGTTCAGATCGCACAGTACGTCCGCCCGGGTGCGGGGGTTGACGTCAATCCCGATGGAGCCGGGATATTTGTTGACACCGCACCCGACGTCGAGAATCCTCCGTTCGGGCATCTTCCCAGTTTAGCCGCCGCTGCTACTGTCCAACCTCCTTTGCGAGAAGCCGCAGGCACTCCTCCAGCGTGTCGACTGCAAAGTCGGCCTGTTCCTGCGTGAGCACCAGCGGCGGGGATAACCGGATGGAGCTCTTTCCGCAGCCGAGCACCAAAAGGCCGCGCTCAAAGGCAAGCATCTCGATCCGGTCGCGCCATTCCGGCGCGATCTCCCGGGTCTCCTGGCTCTTGACGATTTCGATTCCGATCATGAGGCCGAGTCCGCGGACCTCGCCGACCATCGGAAATCGCCGCGGCCAGTCGTCGATCCTGGCGCGAATATGCGCGCCAATGCGGGCTGCGTTGTCGATCAGCTCCTGCTCCAAGAGTTCGAGGGTGGCAAGCGACGCCGCTACGGAAACCGGGTTGCCTCCGAACGTCGAGGCATGGGCTCCCGGCGGCCACTGCATGAGCTCGACACGGGCTACCGTCGCCGAGAGAGGCATCCCGCTCGCAATGCCCTTGGCGATCGCCATGATATCCGGATCCAGGCCGAAGTGCTCGGAGGCCCACATTTTGCCGGTCCTCCCCATGCCGCTCTGTACTTCGTCCGCCACGATCAGGATGCCGTGTTTGTGCGCTACGCGCACCAGCTCATCGATGAACTTCTGGGGCGGCACGATGTAGCCGCCTTCGCCCTGCACGGGCTCCAGCACGATGGCCGCCACTTCCTCGGGCGGCGCGACGGTCTTGAAGAGCTGATCCTCCAGCGCCTTCACGCATTCCACATGACAGCTGTCTGGACTCTGGTTGTACGGGCATCGGTAGCAGTAGGCATACGGGACATGGTGGACGCCGGGAATGAGAGGGGCGAAGCCTTTCCGTTGGACTGCTTTGCTCGCCGTCAGCGAAAGCGAGCCGAGCGTGCGGCCATGGAATGCCCCGAAGAAGGCGATAAACCGCTGACGTCCTGTATGGTAGCGGGCCATTTTCATGGCGGCCTCGATCGCCTCGGTGCCGGAGTTCCCGAAGTAGACTCGGCGCTGGGACGTTCCCGGGGCGAGCGACACGAGTTTCTCGGCCAGATCCACCATGTTCTCGTAATAGAAATCGGTGCCGGACATGTGGATCAGCCGGGCCGCCTGCTGCTGGATCGCGGAGACAACTTTCGGGTGACAGTGTCCCGTGGCGACCACTGCGATGCCTGCATTCATATCGAGGAAACGATTCCCGTCAACATCCTCAACAATCGCGCCTTCCCCCCGCCGGACTACAAGAGGATACTGGCGGGTGTAGGATGGCGATATCACTTTTGCATCGCGCTCAATGATCGCTTTAGCGCGCGGTCCGGGCAGGGAAGTCACGACCTGCGGTAGGAATTCCGCCGGCAGAGGGGGGGACGTCTTCATAATTTCCTCCAAAAGAAACGCTGATGGGGCTTAACGGAGAAAACTGACAGGGAGGGAAGGTCAGTCTGAACCGAACAGGAAGGGGCGGGCTTGCGCAGGGACCACCACCTATCCAGTGTATCAGACAGGACCGGGCCGCGGGAAGTTGGCTGAAGGGGCGTCCGTGTTAGCATAAAGGATTCATCGCTGCTCATGATTCGCGCCTATCGCGGCATTTATCCGAGAGTTGCCGCCTCTGCATACATTGATCGAAGCGCCCAGGTGATCGGTGACGTTATCATCGGCGAACGCTCGAGCGTCTGGTGCAATACCACGCTCCGCGGCGACGTCAACACCATCACCATCGGCGATGACAGCAACGTGCAGGACAACGCTGTCATGCACGGAGAACTGGATCTCTGGCCAGTTGTCGTAGGTGACCGGGTAACAATCGGTCACTCTGCCGTCATCCATGGCTGTGTCATCGAGGACGACTGCCTGATCGGGATTGGGGCGATCATCTTGAACGGAGCCAGGATCGGCAGGGGATCGGTGATTGCCGCGGGAGCCCTCGTGCCGGAAGGCATGGAGATTCCGCCGAACAGCATGGTGATGGGAGTGCCCGCAAAGGTCCGCCGCGAGGTCAGTCCTGAGGAGCGGGAGCGCTTTCAAAAGAACGCGCAGAACTATATCAAATATCGCGAAGCGTATAGGGAAGAACCTTCTTGATTCGAGCCGTTAAGGGAACGCGCGATATTCTTCCTCCCTCGAGCGCTGTCTGGAACGGGGTCGAGTCGGCAGCGCGGGAAGTCTTTCGCGCTTACAACTACGAGGAAATCCGCACGCCGATCCTTGAGGAGAAGGCGTTGTTTGCGCGCAGCGTCGGCCAGGAAACGGATATCGTCTCCAAGGAGATGTATACGTTCACGGACCGGGACGGAAGCGAGCTTGTGCTGCGTCCGGAGGCGACGGCGTCGGTCATGCGCGCCTACATCGAGCATCGCCTCGATCAGCGCCCGGGCGTCCAGAAGCTCTATTACATCGGGCCGATGTTCCGCCGGGAGCGGCCGCAGAAAGGGCGGTACCGCCAGTTCTTCCAGATTGGCGCGGAGGCTATCGGATCCGAGTCGCCGGCCGTCGACGCCGAGGTCATCGAGATGGTGATCGAGATCCTGCGGCGCGTCGGAATCGAGGATTCGCAGCTCTTGCTGAACTCGGTTGGCTGCCCCAAGTGCCGGCCAGGCTTTGTAGCCGCGTTGCGGGATCAGTTGAAGGACGTGGTCCAGCGGATGTGCGCGGACTGCCAGCGCCGCTCGGAGACGAATCCGCTGCGCGTGCTCGATTGTAAAGTCCCGGAGGACCAGCCGATCATCGACGCCTTGCCGTCGATCCTCGATTACCTGTGCGAGGAGTGCCGCACGCATTTTGACGCTGTTCGCAGTTATCTCGACGATCGGGGGATTGCGTACGAAGTCCGGCCGCGGCTGGTGCGGGGCTTGGACTATTACACGCGCACGACGTTTGAAATCACTCACGGGGCGCTGGGAGCGCAGAATTCGCTGCTGGGAGGCGGCCGCTATGACGGCCTGGCTGAAGCTCTCGGATCGCGCGTTCCGGCTCCGGGCATCGGATTCTCCATCGGAGAGGACCGGCTGGTGATGACGGTGGAGGAGAGCGAGCCGGAAAAGCGAAGGCACGAGATTGACCTGTATATCGCACCGCTCGGCGACGCCGCGCTGCGCCATGCAGCGCTCGTTGCGCGCAATCTGAGACGCCAGGGCCTGTGTGTCGAGCTGGGCGCTGACGTGAAGCTGAAGCGCGCGATGGAATTGGCGAATAAGCTGGGAGCGCGCTATGCTCTGCTTATCGGGGATACCGAGCTTGCATCCGGAACCTATGTTCTGAAGGACATGGCGTCCGGCGAACAAAGATCCGCAACCCGGAACCAATTGCTCGATTCCATTACCCGCAATTCGGACAAAGACCGGTAAAACAGAAAACGATATGGAAGAAACGCAACCACAGGGGATACCCCTCGATTTCCTCGGCGATCTGCGCCGCACGCACAGTTGCGGAGAACTCCGCGCTGAAGATGCGGGCCGCCGCGCTCTTCTCATGGGCTGGGTTCACCGCCGCCGGGATCTGGGCGGCGTTATCTTCGTGCACCTCCGCGACCGGGAAGGCGTGACCCAGATCGTGTTTCGAGCCGAGGTTGACCCGGGTGTCCATAAAAAGGCCGAGTTGCTTCGATCGGAGTTCGTAATCGCCGTCGAGGGACGGGTGGAGCTCCGCAGCAAGGAGACCATCAATCCGAATATCGCGACAGGCGAGGTGGAACTGGTGGCGGATCGAATCTGGATTCTGAACGAATCCCGCACTCCGCCCTTCCCGATGGAAGACCATGTGGACGTAAGCGAGGACGTGCGGCTGAAGTACCGCTACGTCGACCTGCGCCGGCCTCACATGCAGCGGAACATTATCCTGCGATCGAAGGTGTCGTTCGCCGCGCGAGAAGTCCTTTATGCAAACGGATTCCTGGAGATTGAAACTCCTTTTCTGACGCGCTCGACTCCGGAGGGCGCGCGGGACTTCCTGGTCCCCAGCCGGCTTCAGCCCGGATCGTTCTATGCACTGCCGCAATCGCCGCAGTTGTTTAAGCAACTGCTGATGGTGAGCGGCTACGAGCGGTACTTCCAGATCGTCCGGTGCTTCCGCGATGAGGACCTTCGGGCAGACCGGCAGCCGGAGTTTACGCAAATCGACCTCGAGATGTCCTTCCCTCAGCAGGAGCAGATCTTTGAGGTCATTGAGCCGCTGGTGCAGCGCATGTGCGCCGTAGCTGGGTACGACATCCCGACGCCTTTTCCCCGCATCTCCTACGAGCAGGCGATGCGCTCGTACGGGATCGACAAGCCCGACCTCCGTATTCCGCCCTTCTACACGGTCGAGGATTTGTTTCCCGGCGCCGGCCTCACTCGGGAGGGATTGCCGCTGGTTGCGATTCACATTCCGAAAACGGGAGCTCTCAGCCGGAAAGAACGCGACGAGTTGAAAGCTTTCGGAGCCGAACGAGGGCTTCGCGTATACGACGACGTCAAGCGCCTGGAGCGGGATTTTCCGGAACCTATGGCGAATGTCAGACAGCGGACTGGCGCCACCGAGGAGGACCTGCTCATCCTGGCAGGATGGCCGGCGGAACCGAAGGGGCACCGTCCCGAAGAGACTGTCTTCCAGGCGTGCGGCCAGTTGCGGCTGTTTGCGGCACACAAGTACAACGACCGGCACAAACTTCTGGATCCCAAGAACTTCCGGTTCCTTTGGGTGGTCGATTTCCCGATGTTCGAGTGGGACGATGAAGAGAACCGCTGGACGGCGGCCCATCATCCCTTTACGAGTGTCCACGACGAGGACCTTGACAAGCTGACAACAAATCCGGCCCGCTGCCGTGCGAAGTCTTACGATCTCGTGCTGAATGGCGTCGAACTCGGTTCGGGATCCATCCGTATTCACCGGCGCGACATTCAGGCGAAGGTTTTCGCAGCTCTGGGCTTCTCTGAGGAGGAGGCGAAGCGCCGGTTCGGATTCCTTCTGGAAGGTCTTGAGTACGGAGCGCCGCCGCACGGTGGTATCGCGCTCGGCCTGGACCGGCTGGTGATGATCCTGGCTGGAGAATCGTCCATTCGCGAGGTGATCCCCTTCCCAAAAACGGCAAAGGGAACCGATCTGATGTGCGACGCGCCGTCGCCCGTCGGTGATCGCCCGCTCCGGGAGCTTGGGCTCGCCTTGCGGGCTACTGCCCGGCCCTGATGTCCGGGGCAAATCCCCGCTTTCGGTAATCGGTGTACACGGTCTCGATGGTGTGGCGCACCGATTTGATCAGCATCACGCGCACTTCATAGTTGACGACGAGCCGCCTTGGAGCCCACAGCCCGGGCTCCAAGGGGGCTTGGTAGACCTGTACCCTGGTGCCTTTTTCAATTTTCGCCAGGATGCCGAAGCCATAGTTGACGGTGTCGAACACCTCGACGTCCACTTTCGAAAAATTTCCATCAAGCTTATCAATCCAGACGCGGCCGCGGACTTTCTGCAGAATGCGCGACCGCAATTGCTTCGGCTGGTAGCCCCGCCTCGGGTGAAATGCGAGCACCCAACACTCGCGGCCTCCAACGACTTCCGTCCCGACAAGGCGGAAGTCCACCGCATCGGGCACCTCCTTGAGGTATTCTTCATCCTGCTCAAACTGATTCTGCGGCCTCGTGCCGCTCTTGCGTTCGGCGATCTCCTTGCGGACCTCCTCCTCAACCTGCCGAAGTTCGTCGCCTTCCAGCGGCTTTCCGTTGCGCAGCGTAACTCTGGCGACCCGAACTCCGTCGATCCAGTCGACGGTGACTGTCCAGCTCTCTCTATTGCGGAGCTTGCCATCCGCGTCGTATTCAATCTTTCGGCTCTTCCGAACCAGACTGTACGACTTTAGCTTCCGAACGTTCTCCTCGCGCAGTTCCAGCGACCTGCGCACCATCTCCCGATAAATCTCGGGGGTGCCGGCGAAACAGTGAATCGCGAGATAGAGAGACAGGACAGCCCACTTTAGCATCCACTATGTGAACGACTTCGTAAGGAGGGCTGTTTCAGGAAAACTTTCGGGAGGGAGAGGGCGGATTACCGCCCTCTGGGAATAGACTCGGAGCTACGCTTTTGGAGGTTTGTCGACGATTTTCCAATTCTTTTCGTCAAAGTAAAGGACTTTCCCCTGGCGATAGCTCTGGACTGCCATCGTGATGACTACCTGGGCGCGGGCGCCGGTCTCGACATCGAGAGTCGGCTTCTGGCGAGTGCGCATGCAGTCGAGGAAGTTGGTGATGTGCGCACGCATGGTGTCCACTTCCTTGACCGGAATACGAATATCCTCGCTGCCCCACTTTGCCTTGTACTCCTCGTCGATTACACGCTTTTCCGGACGAACCGTGATGTAGGGCGAATATCCCTCGAACCGGCCGTGTTCGACCATGATGAGGGACGCCTTGTGACCGCGGATGAGGCCGGGAATGTGCTGGCTATTCGCCATCGACGAGCTCAGAACGACGGAATGGCCCTTCGGATACTCGGCGATCAGATGGAACGTGTCGGGGACCTCGCGCTCGTCTTTGAATACGTAGATGCCGCCCCCTGCCGTTACCTTGTAGGGGAACTGCGGTTCACCCCAGCAGATATTCATGGGCGCCATCACATGGTAGAAGAGGTCGGTAGCGATTCCGCCCGAGTAGTCCCAATACTTACGGAAACGGAAGAAACGGTCTGGATTGTACGGGCGGCTCGGCGCCGGGCCGAGGAACATCTTCCAGTCGATGTAGTCGTCGCCCTTCTTGTCGGGTCCGGCGGACGCATCAATCGGCCAGTTCCACTCGCCCTCGGTGCTGTTGCGATGATAGGATCCCTGACTCAGAATCATCTGGCCGAGCATGCCGTCGGCGATGACCTTCTTTGCCTGGTGCCACTGGTCGCCGGAAGTGGTTTGAGAGCCGACTTGCAGAACGCGCTTTGTCTCGCGCACGGTCTCCACAAGCCGCCGCGCCTCATCCACGGTATGGCACATCGGCTTCTCGAGGTACACGTCCTTGCCCTTGTCCATGGCCTCGAGCGCGATCTTGGCGTGCCAGTGATCCGGCGTCGCGACAATGACTGCGTCGACGTCGCTGCGCTCCAGAACCTCACGGTAGTCGAGAGTACCGAAGCACTTGAAGGTTTCTTTGGCTCTTGTGACCCGCTTCTGATAGACGTCGCAAGCGGCAACGATCTGGCAGCTGTTGTTCTCGGCTCCAATCTTCGCAAACCGGCCGGCGACGTAATAGCCGCGTCCTCCAGCGCCGATTACGGCGACGTTGATCCTATCGTTGGCGCCAATGACGCGTCCTGGGTTCAGTTTGCTCGGACGAGCGCCAAGCGCCGACTGAGCCAATCCTAGCGTTGCGCCTACAGCGCCAGCGCTCTTGAGAAAATCCCTGCGATTTGTGGAATTGCTATCTGACATCGTTTGAACCTCATCCAACAGCTGAGTTTAGAGGCGCCCCTCTACTTAGAAGACCCAAAATTATAAACCTCAGTGTACTCCCCTCCCTGTCGTAAATCAAAGACGGTCTCAGCCTGGGCGCTTGCCATTGGACGTGGCAGCGTTCTGCTGCGCTTCACCGAGCTTCAAGGCTTGCCACCAGACGTACAGGCACAGGATATGGCTGACCGAAAGGACGTGATTTCCCAGGGTCTCGAAACCCGGGCCAAGCGTGCGTATGCTTTGCCCAATGGCCTGGCCGGCGAACTGAAGGCCAATCCCGGTACTGAGCATCAGCAGAATCGTCTGCGAAGTACGCAGCCGGATCAGGCGGATCCAGAGAATCAGGTTCAGAAGCGCGGCCCAGAACCCGAGACTCCGCGTAAAGGTGCTCATCGTAAAGTTGCGGTTCGGTGAAGCGCTAAAAAAATAGCTGACTCCGACCACAACGAGGGCGCTCAGGATCAGAAGCCGAATTGTCGGCCCGCGCTTCGGATCCGACTCCATGGCGTGATAAATCAGGTCGAGGACCACGGCAGCCAGGAGGGTGTTCAGAATAAGGTCACCCACCCAGTAGACCTTCGCGTAGAAGCTGGGCGATGCTGGGGTTTCAAACAGCAGGGAAGCCGTCGCTACCGTAAATCCGAAAAGAATCGCCAGATACGAGGAGAAGATTGGGAAGCGCCGAAACTGTCCGCGAACCAAAACGGAGAGATTGAGGAGCTGGATCAGCGCCGACACGCAGATTTCGACTGTCTGTATTGCCCAGCTCATGGATCCTCAAGCTCAGTTCTGTCTGGCGTTGAGGATCCATGATATCAGCATTACGTACGAATTTTCCCAAGGTGTTAATTCAGGCTCGGGCCGTACGGGCTGGGTGGCGGCGTCGGCAGAATGCTCGGGCCGTACGGGCTGGGTGGCGGTGTCGGCAGGATGCCCGGACCGTAAGGGCTGGGCGGCGGCGTCGGCAGGATGCTGGCGCTTTCCTGAATCGAGTCTTCCGTCAGGACAACACCCGAGGATTGCACAGCGCCAGCAAGGCTGCTCACGCCGATCAGCAGGGCAAGCGAACCGTAGATAGCTGTTCGTACTACTTTAGTTTCGATTCTCATGAGGGCTCCGTACCTCAAAGCTGAAATACATTTCACCGTGACATTCACTTCGGTAGGCCTGCCGCGAATGAATGATAGGTGAAACAGCTTAATAGTACGGTGAAAATATGGGAGACACCGGTAGGATTTTTCTGTAAATATGTAACCTTCTTCCACTTACAGTTTAGGTACTTATGGTACGTAATGGAACAATAAGGCGATAAATGATCTTGCGCCGGGATTGTAACTTTTGAGGCGGGAATTCAGGTAAGCTGCGAGGGGAGTTCGGTTGGATCTAATCGACCTGGCGCGAGATGGGAGCAGTCGTAAACGAATCGTGCAAAAGCGTTTGAGTCCTCCGCCCCGGCCAATCCAGGCGCATATCCCGGCTCACTTCGTCCACCATTTCAAGGGAGACAATTTTCTGCTCGAGGGCAAACGCTGTGAGGAGAAGGTTATCGCACAAGCCGTTAATCAGGCGCGGAATTCCCTGCGTTCGAAGGTGTACCTCTGAGAGTACTGGACCTGGAAATACAGTTTGATCTGGCATCCCGGCTTTTTCCAGCCGCGTGTTTATATACTGAATCGTCTCCGTCTCGGTAAGCGGCCGAAGGCTTGTCCGTAAGGCAATTCTTTGCTTCAGCTGGCGGAGGTTAGAAGCGTCGAACCTGCGGTCCAGTTCGGGTTGTCCCGTGAGAATAATTTGCAAAAGTTTTCCAATCCGAGGGTTTTCGAGGTTCCCGAGAAGACGGATCTCTTCGAGGACGTCCCATTCCAGGTTATGCGCTTCGTCGACGATCAGCGCCGTCGTCCGTCCTTCATTTGCCTGGTGAATTAAGAGCCTATTCAGAGCAAACAGGACTTCAGTTTTAGATGTACGGGTACACTGAAGGCCGAGATCATAAGCGATCATTTCAAAGAATTGCTCGGGCGTTACTCGCGAGTTAAAAATGAAGGCGAATTCGATATGCTGCGCATCGAGGAAATCGCGGAGGCACTCGAGCATCATCGTCTTTCCGGTGCCAACTTCACCGGTAAGTACGATAAAGCCCTTTCGGGCCTGAACGCCGTAGATCAGGTTGGCCAGAGCCTCTTCGTGCTGCGCGCTGCGGTACAGGAAGGCAGGGTCGGGGCTCAGGTTGAACGGGCTTGCTGAGAATCCAAAGAAGGCGTTGTACATAACTCGTACCGCTGGGCCGGCCGCCAGGTTCTTCCTGCTGTTTGGGCTACACGAATCTTAACATGCCCTGAGAGTGGATAAAACTTCCAGCCGGTCTGGCCGGCGGGTGGGGAGGACGCCGCGATCAGGCGACTTCCAGAAGAATCCAACCCGGGAACGCGGCGGGCTTGTTTTCGAGGAAGACGATGCGCCTGGTCTTCGGAAACGGCATCCCGCTCTGAATTGCCTTGGCATAGAGCGGGATTTGCCGCAGAATCTTCCGGTAGTTTTCGTTCGAAGTATCCGCAACGGCTACCTTCGACAGAAATCCGGTTCCCCATCCAATCGAAAGCAGGGCGCCACGATTGCCTGAGCGAATCTGACTCAACTTTTCCCTCAGGGAATTAACACTTTCGACGACCGCAGTGAGGCCAACCGTCTCGGCGTACTGCTTCTGCGACGTGAGCAGCGCGTCGGCGATCTCATTGGCGGCGCTCAGGACACGCGAGGTATCGGGAGCCTCCTTCCAGTGCATCGCCTTGAGAATTTCAGGCTGGCTGAAGAAAAGGCGCTCGTTCCATTCCCCTTCGAAGACGGTGCCGGGCGACGCCATCTCCGCGAACAGCGGAGTGCTATCCTCCGGTCGTTTTCCATCGACCGCCCCCTTGGGCGCCTGTTTCCAGCCGAGGTCACACCGCCCGGCGCGTTGGACCAGGGTCGCCACACGGAGGAGGTAAATCTTCATCGAGGAGGCCGGAACGGGGTTCGAGTCCCCGGCCATGATCGTCCGGACGCGGCTGGCGCCGGAGTTGCCGAGCGCAGCTTGCTCCGCCGCTTCGCTGGGTCTTCTGGGGGGCCGGTCAGCCTGCAGTTTGCTAGCGATGTCGCGGAGGGTGCCCTCAGTCCATCGCGAGTGGACCAGCCCCGTCCGGAGCACACCCTTTAGCGCCGAGGCAGGAAGGTAGGGGCCCTTCACGCCGCTGGCAAAAGTAGGAATGAAAAGGCTTTCTGCACGGGCCCGCTCCCAGTACGCGGTGTATGCCGGGTGTTCGAACGGAATCCGCCGGTCCGCGAAATTTTGAGCGAAACCTCCCCACGCGGCAAAGTCAAGTTTCTCTGCCTTGCGGATCTGGGTCAGGTAATTTTCGAGGCGGGTACCTTTGGCAAGCAGGCGGAAAATCCGCGTCTGATCAAGGACATTCACGTGGTCTTTCCAGACCATGTAGTCGATCGGCGACAGCTTCTGTCCGTCGCCAACCAGCGTTGGTGTCAAACAGGTCACCCGATATCTCATGATGTTGTCCGCAGAGGAATCGGAATTGTAAACGCGAAACCGGCGCGGAAGACGGGGTGAGGGAAGTGATCCGGAGCTACGTTCTTCGCCTCGCCGCGGAGCGGCTTCTCGGAGACGAGGACGGAACCCTCCGCCACCATACGCAGAGATTTTTTCAGTTCTCCCCAGCCGGCCTGGCTTTCGACCCTCCCGCCGCGGGTCAGCAGCGTATAGTTGCCGCGCTGCCAGTCAACGGCATCGGCCGCAGCAGGCGCAAACAGGGATAACATCCACCAGGCGGTGCCAGCCGGAGGAGGCGCCTCCGCTCCTTCCTGGTTCGACTCGGTCGCCGGCGCCGGGCCGTTAGACGGAACTAGCAGTTCTGGTAAAGCGCCCTCTGAAAACTCAGGGACTTCGGATCGGCCCCAGCCCCGGCTCCGTTCGCCGCCAAGGCCGCTATCGGCCAGCAGACGGAAGGCAGCTCGAACCGGCTCAGACCAGCGGCTGTAAGCTTCCTCTCCCGCAAAGGCCACGGCGCACCACATGCCCGCGTTCGAGGCAAACTCGAGGCATGCTGTGATGTAAGGCTCGCACCAGCCGTGCTCCAGCCGGTCGACGGCCGCGGATGACCGAACTGCGACGCGGAATGGGCCGGAGATGGGCCCTCGCGTTGCCGGCAGAAGACACCCGCTGACCGGGTCAAGGATCCAGCGGTCCTCCTCGACCGGTTTTTCAGCAAGGATCGAGGCAATCAGAGAAAGGGGTACGAAGCGGGCATCCTTCCAGCGCACCTTTGCCGACGGGACCGGAGGCCACAACGTGCGAGGCGGCACGGCAAACAGTTCCTGACCCTGCCAGGGGAAGCAGGAGCTGAAGCGTACCGCAGAGCCGGATTCCCCCGCGCCGGCGGTTGCCGCAAGCCATTCCTCGAGCATGCCCAACTGCCGGAATGCCGAGCAGCAGGCGGAATAGAGCGTGTCGCTGTGGTAAAGGAGATCGACGCGGTCCCGTGCGCCGGAGTCCGGTCCAAAGCGCCAGGGGCCTGTCGGGCGGAAGCGGACAAGCAGTCCGGGTGTTGCCGAATCCTGCATGGCCTATTCGGTTAGCCGCGCCAGGAAGTCCGGTGCGCTGATAGCAGCCTGGAGTCCACCCAGGTCCACGCCGGAGGCTAGCTGCTGCTCGGGACCTCCGTTCGAGTAGAAACTGCGTCCGCGCCACGAGAGATTCAGATTGGCGAATCGAACCCGCCCGCTGCCGCGCGATCCGCCTCCGCCCAGGCTGTCGTCCTCCAGCAGCCGCAAGCCTTCCACGAGGCGTGGTAGCAGTTCGCGGTCTTCCTCGCAAAGGATATCGAGCACCATCCGGACCTGGAACCGGGCGCCGGCGGGAACACGCTCGAGTGTTCGCGGATTTGCCTGGGAAGTAATGCGATCGACGGCGTTTTCGCTCTTGACCTCGGTCAGTTCGTCGTCGAGGTTCTCGCGCATCTGCGGGGTGATGCTATCCAGAATCAGCGGAGCATCGTAGACAGTGAGCCTTGCGGGGCTCGCGGACCGGGTTTCAATCGCCTCGCCGGAAACACGTTCCATCCGTCCGGGATTCCGCCCGAAAAGGAGGCAGATTTCGTCGTCGGGCCGGTCGCTCTGATGGATACGGACCTCCTGCCCCCGGCGGCGCGAAAGATACACGAGTTCGGAGGGGACAGCGAGCCCCAGGGCCTGCTCAAGGAGAGACCGGAGGCGTCCGCGCAGTGAACTTCCGGGGACGTACGGGCGACCGAACGCATCCTTGACGACTGGATTATCGGCGCCGCCAATCTCGAGCGAACCTTTGCCAGCTCCGATATGAAGCCCGGTTTCGCAGACCAGTTCTCCTTCCAGAATCAATTTGCCGATTAGTTTCAGTGCTGTCTGGGCGGTGTGCGAACTCATGCGTCCTCGTTATTCGTTATAAGCGACGATAGCTTCAAACAGATCCCGGAACCGCTCGTAGCCGCGGGGATCATTCTTGCGGGTCACCTGCAGCAGCAGCTTTTCGAGCGTGTCGAGGCTGCGCAGAGAGTGGCGCGCGATCGTATACGCCAGACGCGCTCTCAGCATCACGAACTCATGCTGCCGCTCCGACTCCGGGGCTCTGCAGGCCCGGCGCACGGCGTTGTAAAAGCGGCGCAACTGACTGCGCGTCCCTGAGTCCATATCCCGCATACGGCTGACGATGCCGTGCGCCTGATTATCAAGATAGAGAGGATCGGCGATCAGCTTATCCAGGTCGATCTCGGGCGGTCCCTCCGGACGCCCGCCCCGCTGATCGCGGCTGCCTTCGCGTGCCCCCTCCCGTTGGG